>NZ_FQTQ01000208.1 GCF_900128525.1 methanotrophic endosymbiont of Bathymodiolus puteoserpentis (Logatchev) | reverse complement strand
TGATGATATAAGGGCGCTTACTCGTTACATGCACTTTGATAGCTGGCAATCATTACTGGAATTTATGCTGAGAGGGCTAGAAATTCCGATACCAGAAATATGAGAAATCCTAAATTGAGAATTGCTGGTTACTTTAGGTCATAGCCTCACGCTGTTTTTAGGCGTGCTAGGTGATGTGGCTGTTAATGCTTATTTAATTGATGCCATTATTGGCTTATCGGTTGTTTATAAAGGTTTTGATAATCTAGGCGGTTTTCAGCGACTATTGAGTTTTCAGCCCAATACTCAGGCGGCCGTTTTGATTTTTGGCTTGTTTCATGGCTTGGGGCTGGCGACAAAATTACAAGATTTTGCCTTACCACAGCAAGATCTATGGAAAAACCTACTGGCTTTTAATGTCGGGGTTGAGCTAGGGCAAATTTTTGCCTTATTGTTTATTTTATTGGTTTTGAATATTTGGCGGCGTTTTGACAGTTATTACAGTTTTTCTGTCATCACCAATACTTTGTTAATGAGCAGTGGTTTAATTTTATTTGGCTATCAAATGGCTGGCTTTATCATGGCAGTGTAATATTTATGAGTGAAACAAAAATTTCTGTGCAACCTTTAAAAACGCTGGTTATCAGTATAATAAGTGCTGCCTTCCTTGCATTTTTTGTTTTAATAGCGATTGTTGGGCCCGCTGAATATGCGATTGACCCAACAGGATTAGGTAAGGCTCTAGGCTTGACTGTATTGGCTAAACCAATAGAACAAAATCAGAAATCTGTGCTTGCCTGTCCGACGGGTAATGCACTGCTAGATTGGCAAGGTATAGTGATGATTACGATTCCAGCAGCTTCAGACCTGGAATATAAGCTCTACCTGAATCAGCAGGCTGAAATGGCGTATGCATGGGTAAGTGAGGGTGCTCAATTATATTTTGATTTTCATGGCGAACCAGCCGGTAATAAAACGGGGTATTTTAAAAGCTACGAAGAAAATATAGCCAATAAAGCAGAAGGTGTACTAGTTGCGCCATTTACTGGAACACATGGCTGGTACTGGAAAAATGAAAGTTCAAAACCCGCTATTGTGACATTGAAAACCAAAGGAGAGTATCGGATTAAAGGTTTGATTTAATGTGTTGCTGCGAAAATTAAGTTCTTGCTGCACGTGAGACTTTGTCGTATGGTTCTGGAAAGGCTTTTGTAGCGTTCGTTTGCACGCGTAATTGATCGAGCAAGGTATGATCAAACATCTCACGGAATTCTTCACGGGTCTGAAAGGTATCAGCATATAGAGCTTGAAAGCCACCCATCTTGCGCATCAAAGCTTCTAACTTACGAGTGGTCTCTTTAGAGTTGTAATTCTCTACATTGGGTTCGCCGTAAATACCCACATCAACAAACATTTGTTCATTAGGTTGTGGGTTAACCATGCCGCGTATCGGCGTATCGAAGACGCGCATAGGGCAAAGCCATAAAGGATGAAAGTCCACTTTTTGTTTAAGATAGGAGAGAGTTTTATCCAAATTAGAAAGAGGCAATAAGAGGTCTTGATCCATGTGGTGAGTATCATAGAGTTTGTGTACTGCTTCAGCATCCGTGAGTTTTAATAAAGAGACCTCGGGTGGTGACATCCAGCCTAATAGATAGCGAAACCAAGGGCTGTTACCGAAGGGGATGATAAGCGCCATTTCCCAGAATAGGGCGCGCGTGTGGCGGTGATAATAATGACGTAAAGGAATCCATTCTTCTTGCTCTTTGTCTTGTTTTAAGATGGCATGGACATATTTATAAAACCAAGGTTTCCAGAAATTATTGATGGCATTTTTAGTTTTTCTTGAAGGTACTTTATCTGCAAAATTGCCCAGCATTAAAACGGCTTCTTGCTCTGAGTACATGATTCCTTCAATGAAATCATACGCCTCATTAGTGGGTTTTAAGGATTCTTCAGTAAAGCGCTTTATAAAGGCGTGCTTACTCTTAAAGGGGATATAAGTCAGCTGTACATAATCTTTGCTAGGGATGATCTTAATTTCTGCACAGACTAGAAAACCTAGTGAGCCGTAAGACCAAGGAATTGCATAAAATAGTTCACTATTTTCTTCTTTTGAACATTTAACTAATTCACCATCAGCAGTGACAATCTCTAGGCTTTCGCAAATAGACTGAAATAGGCCGTATTTATGAGAACTAGACTCAATACCAAAGCCATTAATTAAACCGCCAACGGTTAAGGCATCTAATTCAGGAATAACAGCTAAAGACCAGCCTAAGGGTTTTAACAGAGCGGAGATTTGTCCCATATTAGCCATAGGCTCAAGGCGTACCGTACCTTTTTTCTCATCAATATCTAAAATGTCCATTAAGTTAACATCAACTTGATAATGGGTTTTTTTATAATTTCCTTGTTTGTGTGACATTGCTTGCCAGCCGGGTCTAGCAGTACACATCGGGATTTTACCGCCGGTTTTTTGTTGCCAAGCTAGTACTTGTTGTTGTACTTTTTTAATTTTATCAGCATGTTTATCTGGCGCACTGTTTAGCCAAAAAACTAAGCGATTTCGGGTGCTCATATAGGCTTTAAAAATCAAGGATGTCGGTAATACAAATAGGACGACAAATAAGCCGCGATATTTGATTAAAACATTTAACATACCTGAATTCGTATAATAAGTGCATAACCTCTGAAAGTAACGGATAGCAATACACTGGTTGAATTGAGACAAGACA
>NZ_FQTQ01000207.1 GCF_900128525.1 methanotrophic endosymbiont of Bathymodiolus puteoserpentis (Logatchev) | reverse complement strand
TGTATAATCCTTGTTTTGATAATAATATTTTTTGGTTGGGTAGCGGTTGTTATTTTTTTATACCAAGCATATTCGGCTGTTCGCTTATTAGAAACCATTAATTATTATCAACATTGGGGCTTACAACAGGGTAAATCACAGAATAATTTGGCTTGGGTCAATAAGTCTCAGGTAACTGAGTATGCATTATTAGGAATATCTAATCATATAGAGCATCATAAGAATGCAAAAACCCCTTTTTATCAAACTAACTATTCAAATTCTGGCCCAATAATGAAATATGGATATTTTGTGACTAATCTTTGGGTTAAGTTAAATAATGCCTCTTATAGAAAAGACTGCATGGGGCGGTTAAAAAATTTATAACGCACAACGAATAAGGATAGGCTGATAAATGTTTTACTATGCCATGTTTAATTGGGTTGTAATGCAAATAATCAAAATGCTGGCTATAATCAGCTTGGCAGCTTAGGGTATGCTCCCAAAAGCGTCGTTGCCATACGCCACGACGATAATAGCGTTGTTTTGACTTAGAAATACTGACTTCTGAGCCACCCTGTTCAAGCCAGGATTGAGTGAAATTTTTTTGATGATTCCCCATCGTTTTGAATAGTCAGCATCGCCTTCAGGTTGTATCAATTGAAAAAGGCTGATTTTGCATGCAGTGACGAAAAGCCTCACGCAAACACTGCCGGGCTAAAGGGTTATTTAAAATAGGCCGCCGCTTTTCTGTCACTACGGTAAAGAAATACGATCCACCTTTAATGTAGTTCCGGCGATAATTAGACATAAAAGCCTCGTAAGGGGGGGGTAAAAATAGGTACGCAATGCGTACCCTACAGTTTGAGTATAAAAATGAGGGTTTTAATTTGTAGGGTACGTACCGCGTACCTTTACCGCCTATTCGTTGGATAATAGCCTTTAGTCTGTGGCAGCCATCTCGGTACATTATTCTTATATTTTTCCCATTCAGTACCAAACATTTTCTCTGCCCAAGGTTCTTCATGGGTTTTTACTCGCAGATAAAATGCAATAAACAAGAAAAGGGTAAAACCGAAAATGAGCGGGGAGGCTGTGCTAATCGTCCAGCCTAATAGAATAAAGAGAACTCCGACATACATGGGGTTTCTGACATACCTGTATAGCCCAACAGTGACCAAGTGCTTAGGAGGGTCCCAAGGCGCTAAAGTACCTTTGCCGGAGACGTAAAAATCGCGTACACACCAAAGCAGTATAACCAAGCCAACAGCAAGAGGGATTAATCCTGATAGGTTGCCTTGCCCTTTGTAAGGGTCATAAAGAGAAAGTATAAAAGGCATGATTCCTGTGACAACAACCGGAACCATTAAGAAAGCTAAAAGGGCGCGTAGAAACATAAGTCAGAAGTAGTCAGGTGAGAAGTTATATTATGCTTTACTTCTATAGCCTGAGCCAGTACCGAGTAAGGCAGCAATGATATTTTTTTGAATTTCTGATGAGCCAGAAAATAAACGACTGGCCATGGCGTCTTGCACTAACCCGATCATTTTATTTGCTTCGAGTAATCCAGTCGCCCCGAATATTTGTACAGCATCTAAGCTCGACTGTAAAAAAGCTTCGCTAGCGATTAATTTGGTTTGTGCGCTGGCTAAGCTAATGCGTTTGCCGGTGTCTTTTAAGCGTGCACATTCATTAACCCACAGCAAACAAGTATCTAAGCGGCATTGCATCTCGGCAATTTTATGGCTAATGGCTTGATTGCTACCTAAGTGTACGCCATTGAGTTTACGTTCACGACTGTATTTTACGACTTGTTTTAGTTGCCATTGCATAATGCCAATAATGCCTGCAAAAATAAAGGCGCGTTCTAGCTCTAATGCATTTTGTATCATCATGCCGCCAGCACCTGTTTTGCCTAATTGACGATCTAAGGGTATGACACAATCTTGCAGGATAACATCGCCCATTGTGGCACTAGTGCAGCCAGTTACACTAGGTTGGTCACTGAAATTCGCGCCAATATCTTGTTTTTTTACTAAAAAACCAGAGAGTTTTCCATCTAATTTTGCGTAAATCAGCAAAGCATCAGCCATGGGGGTATTAGTGATAAAACGTTTATGACCGTTTAAGATAAAACTAGATTCAGTTGCAGTAGCCGTTGCTGTTAGCGCATTAATATCTGACCCCGATTGAGGTTCGGTAATCGCATGACCTGCAATAATCTCACCAGATAATAGCGCAGGCAGCCAAACTTGTTTTTGTACTTCGCTACCATAAAGTATTAATGGGAAAATCGAACCCCAGATATGCGCATTCAGGGAGAGTATTAATCCCGTATCTTGGCAGTGTTTACCTAAATTGATATGTGCTTTGACCAGCTCTTGAAAACCATCACCGTGCCCATTATGTTCAGCGGCAACAGCATGTTTTAATAATTCGTTTTTGGCGCAATAATTAAGGCGAAGTTTTGATGCGTTCAGATCGCCACTAGGAGGGAGTTGTTGGTAATCAATCATAAAATTATTTTGCTGCTAGGGCGGACTTTAGCCCGCAAGTGATATGTGTATGGCTATGTAACGCGGACTATAGTTATCTTTACGTGTAACATCAGCTATTAAACAAGCCTTCTACCGCTTGATAATCAGTTTTTCCATTAGATAAGACGGGTAAGTTATCTACCACCATAAATTTACAAGGTTGCATATACGGTGGGAGTAACTGGCGTAAAGGTTTTATCGCTTCTGCTAAAGAGGCTTCTTTTATTAATGTAACAACTGCGGCTGGTCTTTGTCCGCTAGTGGTGTCTTTAATGCCAATCACTGCACAGCTTTCAATATGCATTAGTTGATTAATGCATTGTTCAATTTCAGCGGGTTCAACACGATAACCAGAGCATTTTAACATGCGATCCAAGCGCCCATGATAATCGTATTCACCGTATTGATTCAGTGATACTTTATCGCCAGTTGGATACGTTACTGGGTTACGGGCTTGTAGTTTGCCTTGTTGCCAATAGCCGGAAAAATTATTCAAGCTGTTGACCTGCAATTCCCCAGAATCCGTATCTATTGTCAGCTGTGCATTGCAAGCAGGTTGGCCAATGGGAATAGTTTGTTCAATATTTAAACGCGCTCTATCTACTGGCCAATAACAGCAAACATTAGTTTCTGTCGGGCCGTATAAATTATACAGTTCAGTTTTAGGGAGTAAGTTTGCCAGTGTGATTAAATGTTGCGTAGGGAAAACTTCGCCAGCAAATAAAATGCGTTTTAAATGGGGGAGTGGCGTGGTGTCTAAGGAATGAGCACAAATTAATTTAGGCAAGTTCAATTTAAGAATTATAATGATGCAACTCATAAACTTTATTTA
>NZ_FQTQ01000206.1 GCF_900128525.1 methanotrophic endosymbiont of Bathymodiolus puteoserpentis (Logatchev) | reverse complement strand
TTTTAAAGGCTCTATGTGATTTGTAGTATGAATACAGCAATTCTCAATTTAGGAGTATCAATATAAATCAATTAGTTACAGTTCTTTTATATTTCGATCCTGAGTGATTTTTCAGCACTCAGCGCTTTTTCTATGAAAAAAAGGCACTTTTTTCAATTTTAATTCCAGTTTGTGTGATTTTTATTGAAATTACTTAATAATTTAAAATCTCAGAAGCCTGTATTTAAGCTATGTCCAAGCATAAGTTATTGAATTTCTTTAAATTGAGAATTGCTGGTATGAATAGTGAAATTTTATTTAGCCAAGCCTTAGGGCTGCCCTCGCCTTGGCAAGTGGAAGATATCCGTTTTTCAAATGACAATATTTCAGCCGAAAGCGAACTACATATTTACCTTGGTTTTGAATCGGGTGAACAATTTATCGATGAATCGGGAGCCTTATGCCCAGTTCATGATACCGTGGATCGAAAGTGGCAACACTTGAATTTCTTTGAGCATTCTTGTCTTTTACATTGTGCTGTTCCACGCATCAAAACGACCGATGGTAAGGTGCGTACAGTGGAAGTCCCTTGGGCTCGCCCTGGTAGTGGATTTACCTTATTATTTGAGGCAATGGCACTCGCAATGATAGAAAGAGAAATGCCAGTTAATCGTGTCGCTGAAATGCTGAAGGTGAATCCACAACGTATTTGGACTGTTTTTAATCACTGGATTGGCAAGGCGAAAGCAGCCGATGATGTCTCATCAATTACCCAGCTTGGTATCGATGAAACGTCATCAAAAAAAGGCCATAAATATGTCACTTTAGGTGTAGATTTGGAAGAATCCCGGGTTATTTTTGTCACGGAGGGGAAAGGCAAGGCAACCTTGCATAATATTCAGAAGCACTTTGAAGACAAAGGTGTAGAGAAAGAACAGGTAGAGCAAATAAGTATGGATTTATCACCGTCATTTATAGCGGGGGCATCAGAAGCCTTTCCGGATGCTTTGATAAATTCCATGTCGTCAAACTCTTAAATGAAGCGATGAATCAAGTGCGGATTGATGAACGTAAAGAACATGACGCACTCAAAGGGCACAAATATACTTTCTTGAGAAACCGAGATAATCTGACAAACAAACAAGAGGCTTCATTAGCTGAAATGATAGACCTATACCCCACTCTGGGACAAGCCTACCGATTGAGCTCTTCAGTAACTTATGGACAATGCCTGATAAGCGCTCTGCAGAAGCCTTTCTGAAGCAATGGTGCGCAGAAGTAGATGCGTCAAAAATTCCTGCTTTTATGAAGTTCGCGAAGACCGTTCGGAGCCATTGGGTCGGGATCATTCATTTTGTCGAAACACAGATTACAAATGGCATTCTTGAAGGTATTAATAGTAAAGTTCAATTGGCCAAACGACGTGCAAGAGGCTACCGTAATATTGATAATTTTATCAACATGATTTACTTCCTATGTGGAAAGCTGAAATTTGATTACCCACTACAAATCACATAGAGCCTGAAATACTTAGGACGCCTAGATTCTATTAAAACTGACATTATTGTCAAGACATGACAAAACTGTCATAAAGACCTGATACTATTGTCAGGTCATATAAAAATTACAGTACACTTAGCAACTAAGAGGTATAAATAATCCTAATTATTTATACCTCTTAGTAAACATAAAAAAGATCGTCATCCCCGTAATTTTGCAGTGAACTATAGACAATCAGGGTGATATTACTTACTTTTGCTCACTAATATTATTCAAAATTAATATCTGGCATAGGTTCTGCTTGTACTTACAGTGTAAGCTTATGACTATTTCAGGGAAGTTAAATTAGAAAAAGGGAAAAATACTTAGAGTCGCTGGATCAATGCTTATC
The DNA here is from genome assembly GCF_900128525.1 of methanotrophic endosymbiont of Bathymodiolus puteoserpentis (Logatchev). Classification (GTDB taxonomy): domain Bacteria; phylum Pseudomonadota; class Gammaproteobacteria; order Methylococcales; family Methylomonadaceae; genus Methyloprofundus. The sequence continues at coordinate 131,188 of NZ_FQTQ01000206.1, read as the reverse complement.
TATCGCTATTTCTCGTGTGCGTTAGCTGATTGAAACTTTTGAAGAAAAGATAGGGACTGTACAGTTAAGATTCATTTTTATAATGGGTCTAAGGTGTCTTGTACTCGGAAAATTGGTCTCTGCTATATTTTTTGGAATTATTTGTATATGAGCTCTTAATTTACATAACAGCTATTATCGAAAAAAAACGACAGGGAACTGTGCTGAATAAAGCCAATTAGCTACACCGATGGTGTTAATTTTTATTAAATATCTATATGTATACTGAATATTTTGGGTTCACTAAAAAACCATTTTCACTGATTCCTGATCCAGGTTTTCTATATTTAAGTCCTAACCACAGGAAAGCCATAACAATTTTGCGATATGGCTTGATGAGTCAGGCAGGCTTTACGGTGGTAACGGGTGAAATCGGTACTGGGAAAACAACACTTGTAAATTATTTGTATAGGGGGATGCGACAAGAACGGACGGTAGGGTTGATTACTAATACACATTTTAGCTATGGAGACTTATTAACACTAATTCTTGCGGCTTTTGGTATTAAAGAGTCCATTACTGATCAAGCCCAGCGTTACCAATGTCTAGTACTTTTTTTGCAGAAGCAGTTTGCAGCGCATCATCGGGCAGTTCTTATCATCGATGAAGCACAAAATATGGATTTGCGAACACTGGAGGAATTGCGCCTGTTATCCAATATCAATGCTGGTAACGATATTTTGTTACAAATAGTGCTATTGGGGCAACCAGAATTGGTAAGTAAATTAAATAGTCCCGAATTAGTGCAGTTTACACAAAGAATATCGGTGGACTTTTACCTAGCACCGCTTGATTTTAAACAATCCATTTCCTATATCTATCATAGACTGCATGTTGCTGGGGGCGAACCAAATATCTTTTCGAAAACAGCATGCGCTACAATTTACTATTTCACCAGTGGAGTTCCAAGGCTTATCAATAATATTTGTGATTTGTCATTGGTTTTTACCTATGGTGAAGGTAAAAAAAACGTTTCCGTAGAAATGGTGCTGAGTGTGATCATAGAAAAAAAATTAGGGGGTATCTTGCCCTTACAAGGCTTGCAAGATAGCAAGATAAAACAGCGCATAAGGCAAATGGTCATGGAGCAAGAGCAGATTGATTTAGCGGGGTATTGGGATTCGCTTGTCATAAATCAAGCTCTTGTCGGCTGAAGTCAAACTTACGATTGATTATTGTAGGGTTGGCTTTGCTTTGCTTTGTCAACTAGGGTAATTAATACTTCCAGAAGAACAATTTTGCACTTGTTTTTTTAACTATAATGCTGTTGAGCATGCAAAAAAATCAGCCCCCTGATTTGCAATCACCGCTCGCTTAAGTCGCAAGATCAAACCCTATCGCAAAAATACCGTTATCTCAGGCTAGCAACAGCATTTACTCTTCTGTTACAATAACGACAGTTTAGGTTCTCTTTCAAGAGAAGTCATTCAGGGAACAAGGTGCTGATGTATCGTTTAATACATCATAAGCCTTGGCTGACCCGCAACTGTATACGGCGAGTATGCCTCTATTAATGCCACTGGGAAACTGGGAAGGCGAGAGGTATATATTGACCCGTGAGCCAGGATACCTGCCTAAGCTAGTATCACCTAGTCATAAATCGGGATTTGTTTATGGCGACGGAAGTCCGTTTTCTGTGATGCGCATTATCGTGTCATATCCTGCTTGTCTTATATGGACAGAGTTATCTGTATTCCATAGTAATGCTCTAATGGTTCTGGCACACGTTTGCCGATGGGACTATTTTCTTTTTTAATACAAGCTCCTCTCGGCGTTTACTTTCTGAAAACGTGGAGTTTTTTTTCGTATGTTTACCCCTATTAAAAGGCCAGCTAATGCCTTTTTATCCAGTCTTTTTACTGCCACCTGTCTTACGCCTATTGCTCTTTTTGCGGCCGATGAATCACCTAAAGCACTCACCAAAATGGTGGTTACCTCAAGTTTAACGCCAACCCCTGCCGCACAGGTCGGTAGTGCCGTCACGGTGATTACAGCCGAGGACATTGCACGGCAACAAATCACCTATGTTGCGGATATTTTACGCACGGTGCCGGGGCTTGCCGTGAATCAAACGGGCGGTAGTTTTGGTACGCTAACGCAGGTGCGTATGCGCGGCGCGGAAGGCAATCAAACATTGGTTAGGCTCGATGGCATTGAGTTAAACGATCCGGCGGGCGGCTCAGAATATAATTTTGGCAATATGCTGGCCGATAATATCGAACGTATCGAAATTATCCGCGGTGCACAAAGTGCTTTGTATGGGAGTGATGCTGTCGGTGGGGTGATTAACATCATCACCAAAAAAGGTAGCAAAGGCTTGCAAGTCAATGCGAATGCTGAAGGCGGCTCGTTTGGAACCTATAAAGTGGGCGGCGGCTTCAGCGGTGGCTGGAAAGACAAAGTTGATTTTTCCTTAAATGTTAATCAGTTTGCAAGTGAAGGGATTTCCATTGCGGCTAGTGGTACTGAAAGGGATGCCAGTCAAAACTTAACGCTTGATGGTAATGTCAATATTCGTCCCCTAGAGGCGTTGGAATTAGGTGTTAGCGGTAGAATGGTGCGTGCAGATACGGATACCGATGGTTTTCAGGGTGGAATCGGTGCGGTAGATGCTGATAATCGCTCAGAAACGCGCCAAGGCTATACGAAAGCCTATCTTAAATTGACCGTACCAGAAATAACGGATTGGTTGCAATGGGAGCATCAGGCCAGCTTTTTTTACTCGGATAGTCAACGTAAAAGTTTTCGTGACCAAGCTTTTGCAAGCCATTTTAATGGCAATAAAATTAAATACGCTTATCAGACGAATTTATTGCTGGATACATCGCAGTTTGCTCAGTCTCGGCATGCGTTGACCTTTTTATATGAGCATGAAGAAGATAGTGCCGATAGCACCTTTTCCAGCAAAAATCAGACGCGTTTAATCGTTAATAGTTATGTGGGGGAATATCAATTGGCATTATTTGACCGTGTATCGCTGACGGCCAGTGTGCGCCATGATGATAATGTGCGGCAATTTCAAGATGTGACCACCTTTCGTACCACTGCCGCCTATCGGCATATTGAAACCAATACTAAATTACATGCCAGTTACGGCACGGGGGCAAAAAATCCTACGCTGTCTGAGTTATATATTGATGGTAATTTTTCAGGACGTGAATATCGTGGCAACCCGAATTTACAAGCGGAAAAAAGTAATAGCTGGGATATAGGTATCCAGCAATTTCTCTTTGATGAGCGCGTGTCGCTGGATGTGACTTACTACAATAATCAGATTAAAAACTTTATTCAGCGTACAACGGATATTAATGCCGATGGCTCACGCTACTTTACCTACGGCAATGCACCAGGCATCAATAAAATAGAAGGCATTGAAGTAGGTATCACTGCCAATCTCATGCAGGGGCTAGATTTTGTGGGGAGTTATACTTGGACCAGTACCAAAGATGCTAAAAATATCGCATTAGTACGCCGTCCCAAGCATATTGCCAGCGCAAACCTTAACTATGGATTTAGCGTCTTGGATAGAAAGGCTAATATTAATCTCGGTGTTAAATATAATGGCCAACAGACCGACTATGCATTTGATGCGGCATTTAACCGTTCTACCGTTGTATTAAGCGATTACACGCTGGTTAATATTGCCGCTTCTTATGAGATTTTCGATCATGTCGAAATCTTTGCACGGGTAGAAAATATGCTTAACGATAGCTATCAAGAAGTGTATTCCTACGCCTCCCGAGGGGTTGCCGGATACGGTGGTGTGCGTGTGGCATTAGGACCTTTTCTAAAATAGTGCCTGCCTTTTTTCAATGGCTTGATGGGGTTCTCTGCGCAGCTAAAAAAGTGGTTGTGCAGTGCTCCCCCTCTTATCTAGTATTAATAGGCGTATTGCTGAGCTGTACAGCGCAGGCAAAACCGCAAAAAGTGGTGTCCATCAACCTATGTACCGACCAGTTATTATTGTTATTGGCGGATAAGCCTGTTATCCAATCGCTAAGTTATCTAGCGAGCCGGGACGATATTTCTGCATTGGCGCACGAAGCCGTGGGCATCCGCAAAAATCATGGTCTGGCGGAAGAAATCATGCTGATGCAACCGGACCTGATTTTGGCAGGCACTTTTACATCACGCCCCACCGTTTTTTTACTCAAACGCTTGGATTTTAACATCATTGAAGTACCGGTTGCCCGCAGTTTTGCAGATATTCGTCATAATATCGCCATGATTGCCAAAGCACTGCATGAAGAGCAACGCGGTGAGCAACTGATTCAGGCATTCGATACTCGGCTGGCACTCGCCTTAGCAACGCAAGTGCCACAACCGCCTGTTGCCGTTTTTTATCGTGAAAACAGCTATACCACGGGAGGCAATACCTTGGCACATACGATATTGGAGGCAGCAGGTTTTCGTAATTTAGCCGCCGAAATGGGCATTTCGGGAAGTGGCCATTTGCCACTGGAAGCCTTAATCACTCAACACCCTGACATTATTATTAGCGGACGCAAACGTAGCCCTCATGGCAGCGTGGCAACCGCCGCTTTTCAGCATCCTGCTTTTCAAGCTTTTAAAACGCAAACGACAATGGTAACAATCTCTGACCCACTATGGATTTGCGGTACGCCGCTCGTGCTTGATGCCGTGGAAAATCTGCTCAAGGTACGCTTGCAATTGGCCGCAACACAACAGACGACAGGACAGCCCACACCATGATAAAAATGGCACGCCCTGGTTTATTTTCTATATTATTTATCAGTACCTTACTGGCTTTTTTAGGCTCGGTGGTGGTTGGTAGTTCTTATGTTGGCGGACGTGAATTATTAACTGTTTTAAGCGGTACAGCCGATCAGACGACACGCTTAATTTTGCTGGAAATTCGCTTACCTCGCGCCCTCTTAGGTTTAATGATTGGCATGACCTTAGGGCTAGGTGGCGCAGTATTACAGGGTTTTTTACGCAACCCATTGGCAGAGCCCGGCTTAATCGGTGTGACATCCGCCGCCTCATTAGGCGCGGTACTCACGATTTATTCCGGCCTGTCCGCCTTATTTGCCTTGGCTTTACCAATTGGGGGAATCACCGGCGCATTGCTTGCCGTATTGCTGATTCAGTTACTTGCGGGCAACAATAGCAGTACTTTGCGTTTAATTCTAGCAGGGGTCGCCGTAACCAGTTTTGCCTCTGCTTTGACATCACTGGTCTTAAATCTTGCCTCTAACCCCTTTATTGCGCTGGAAATCATGTTTTGGTTAATGGGTTCTCTGGCAGATCGTAGTTTTGAACATGTCTGGCTATCGGCTCCTTTTATGCTATTGGGCTGGTGTTTATTACTGCTGCAAGGCAAAGCACTCGATGCTTTGACCCTTGGAGAAGAAGCGGCGCAGAGCTTAGGCTTTAATCTAAATCATATACGTACCTACATCGTCATTGGCATAGCCTTATCGGTTGGGGCGGCAACGGCCGTGGCCGGTGCGATTGGTTTTATTGGCTTGGTAGTACCGCATTTATTGCGCCGTTGGGTGGCACATAAACCCAGTAGTTTATTGCTTGCCAGTGGTTTGGGGGGCGCGTGTTTAACTTTATTGGCTGATATTGCAGTGCGTATTCTCAGTACGGGCACAGAATTAAAACTCGGCGTGGTCACCGCTTTAATTGGTGCGCCATTCTTTTTACTACTGATTATGAAAACGCAAAAAGAGTTACAATGAAATTACTGGAAGCGCGTGGCATCAGCATTCGATTTGGTGAGCGCGAGATATTAAATGACATCCATTTTAATCTAGGCAAAGGCGAGCTAATCGGATTGATTGGCCCTAATGGTTGCGGCAAAACCAGTCTCTTAAGAACCTTAGCGGGACTACTGCCGACAAAGGCGCAACAGTTAGCCATTCTCGGTCAGGATTTAGCCGCCTGGAACCCTCAGCATCTTGCTCAAAAACTCGCCTACTTACCGCAGGGCAATACCAGCCACTGGGCGGTCAGCGTTGAAACCTTGGTGATGCTGGGACGTTTGCCGCACAGGAAGGCGTGGGCAGCGCGCTCGCAGACAGATAAAGACATTGTGCAACAGGCCTTACAAGCCTGTGATGTGGCTCAATTTGCCACACGCACGGTGGATACTTTATCAGGCGGCGAACGCGCCCGCGTCTTTTTGGCACGCGCCTTAGCCGTACAACCTGCCTTATTATTAGCCGATGAGCCGATTGCAGGGCTTGATTTAGGGCATCAATTGGACGTAATGGAAAAATTTCGCAGTCTATCTAATGCAGGAATGGGCATTGTGACGGTGATTCATGATTTAACGCTGGCAATGCGCTATTGCGACAAATTAGTGATGCTAGGCGGACACAGAATTATCGCCGAAGGCATCCCTAAACAAGTGCTGACGGCTGAAAATTTGGCGCAGTGCTTTCATATTACCGCCCATATGGGGGCGATTGAGGAGATTGATTACCTAATTCCGCTGGCAACCCTAAAGCATTAAGCTCCCTATTTTTAGCTATCTTTCTTTTAATAACATCAAATTTTATCAGTAAACTTATGTCTCAACACTCGCATATCACACGCTTATTGGTGCAATATTTAGCCTCCGCCAGTCACAGTTTTAGCATCGGATCATTTGGCGCGATTGCCGAATTTCACCGCGATGCGGATGAAAAGCTCATCATTGATAAAGCCGATCAACTCACGCTGATGACCGCGCGGGGTGCGCTACAATTCAACCTTGCCGAACAAGTACAGCCCATTGCCTATGAAGCATTGAGCCAACACAAACAACGCTGGCAACAGGGCGTTGCTTTTTGTTTGCCCAAATCTGTAGCCAAAATGCACCAACGCAATACGCTGACCGAAGTAGGGACAGACCAGCATTGTATGCTGGCGGCGGAACAAAATGCCATCCTATTTGATATGGGAGTCGATGCTTATAATATTGATTTTTGCATTCGCACCGCAGATGCAGACTTGATTAGATTACTGAGACAAGCAGAAGGCCAGCCTTATGCGGCATTAGATAGCGAGTTGACCAATCGGCTGATGCAGCTTAGCCCAACGCGCGTGATTTTATCTAAATTAGGGCGTATTGAAATTTATCAGCCCATCGGCAAAGAGAAAACCCCACACGGGCCGCATACGCATTTATTACCTAAATTATTGGCCAAAAAAGCCACACATTCTGCCAATACGCCCATCCCTGAGCCGCTTGTGCCTTGCTTAAGCTTACACCCTGCCAATCCATTATTCGATGCATTAGGGCAAGAAATTCCTTTCAATAGCACACGTCTTGAGCAATTTTTAAGCCTGTTTGAGCAATTCGGGTTGACGCATTGCAGGCAACAAAAACAAGCGGTGATGCAGGCTGTGTTATCAGGCGTAGCCCCTGAAGACTACCCACAGCCAGAGCAAAGAGAAGCCCGCGCAACGATGCGGGTTAGCTTAAGGCAGATGTACCAACAAACGCAATATCACCCTAATATTAAACGCTGGGTGCAGTATTTTGAAAAATAAGCTGACTATGTGAGCAAGAAGTCATTTTATAGGTTAATGAAAATGGTATTCGTGTGTTTTTTCGTATTTGTAGTTATTGCTCTTGAGCTACAATAAAGCTTTTTGGATTTCGCTTAGATCGTAATAATTTTCTAACTCGTTTCTAGGCAAAGCCCTGCGTTGATGTACAACAGCAGGGCTTTCTTATGCTTACTTCAATTGTTGATAATATTTAGCTAACTGCTTAATTTCAGCATCACTAAGTTGTTTAGCTATGACTCGCATACGGCTATAAAGATCATTGTGGCGTGTGCCATTTTTGTACTCTAATAGCGTCGCTTCAGTATATTCAGCTTGTTGCCCAGCGAGAGCAGGGGTGTCCATTTTCTGGCCTTTACCTGAAGACTCATGGCAGACAAAGCAAGGGGGTAAGATTTTTTTACCATTGCCTTTGTCTACCAAGCTTATGGCTTTACTAAGATCTTCTTGTGATGCTTTATTTTGCGCAGCAGGTAAGGATTGAAACCATGCGGCTAAATCCGCACTGTCTTGTTCGCTTAGTCCGGCAGCGATAGAAGACATCATTGGGTTCTCTCGTTTGCCATCCGCATAATCACGTAATTGCTTATAAGTGTAGTTTGCAGTTTGTCCCGCTAAAGAAGGGAACATACCCATTGGGCTAATGCCTTTTTCACCATGACAGCCAGCACAAGATTGAGCAAGTTGCTCGCCTTTTTTTATATTTCCATCTTTAACGAAATTAAGTGTTTCTGGCATCCAAACCATATTAGACGCAGGTTCGGCTACGGCAAAAGCAGGTATGATACATAAAATTAAAGGTAGTATGCGTTTCATGTTTAATATCCCCATGCGCTTGAACCATAAGTGTCCATAAAAAAGAATTGTAAAATGGGTATGCCAAAGCTAATAAGCATTAAGACCGCAATGACTTTATTCCATAATGTGAAATCGTTTAAATACTCCGGCAAGTCTTTTACTTCATGCAAAGGTTCAGCGTATTCCACTTCGCCGACAAAAACTTCTGTCGTTGTGCCGAATTGTGTTTTTACTAAGATGTAAAAAAACAAACAAGCTGAACCTAATAAAACTAAGCCGCCTAGAATCATTAAGATCTCATAAGGTTCCCATGTCATCGTGAGTACATTATTGTATTGCACGCTAGAAATACGCCTAGGCTGACCTAATAAACCGAGAACATGCCAAGGTGTAGTCATGATACTCATGCCGATAAACCAAGTCCAAAGCTGCACTAAGGCGAGTGAATTCGAAACTAAGGGTTTCTTGCATAAAATTGGCCATAAATAATAGGCAATCGCAAAATACATAATGACAGTAGTACCTGCAAAGATCAGGTGAAAATGGCCAGGTACCCATGCGGTATTATGAATCATCGCATTCATAGCATAACTGGCATTGACAATACCACCAAAACCACCAAATATCAGCATTAATAGCGATAGGATAACGGCTAATGTCATTGGGTTAGTCCATGGCAAGCTGCCAATCCAACCGAATAGACCTTTACCACCGCGTAAACGACCAGCAATTTCTAAAGAAGCAATCACGGTAAACCCCGTCACTAAGGTGGGTAGGGCAACAATAAAAGTACCTACACCATGCAGTAGTTTCCAGCCTTTTGCTTGCTCAGGATCCATATATAGGTGATGGAAGCCAATGGGTAAAGAAAAGACCACTAAGACGATAAATGCCATACGTGCTGCTTCATCACTGAAGAGATAGCCACCTGCTTGTTTGGGGACAAAGACATAAAACGCAATATAAGCAGGAATTAACCAGAAATAAACGATTGGATGTAACGTCCAAGCAAACAAGGTTCTGGCTAGTCCCGGATCAAGCGTATCCATTAGTCCTAAAGCTAAGGGGATTAATTGAAATAAAACTTCTGCAGCCACCCCAGCACTGGTCCATAACCATAAAAGCGCATTGGCTGTCGTTGCAAACATGGCTAATGGCACCGTTTTACCTGGGTTTGCTTTCTTCCACTGGTAAAACATGACGACCATAATGGCACACCAAACCCAAGAGCCTACAACGAGTAAAGTCACACCAATATAAAAGGCTGCATGCGCTGTCACAGGCGGATAAAAAGTATACAGCACTGAAGCTAGACCACTGAGGAGTGGAACTGCTGCTATGACAACACCTGATAGAGCTATGGCAAAACCAGCCCAAGCTAACTTAGGATTCCATACAGGGACTTTTAAAGAGCTACTCGCCGTGTAATACCCAAAGCCCATAATAAAAAAGGTGGTTAAAACAAAGGCCATTAAGACACCATGGGTACTCACAGAAGCGAAATATACACTAATAGAAGTGAGTGACTCAAATAGTCCGCTGCGTTCTAAAACTTGAAATTCCCCCATAAAACACGCAACGATAAACGCTGAAAATGCCACCCACATGTGGCTAAGGGCTAGATTTTTTGCTGTTGTATCATTCATTGTCACTTGCCTCATTTTCTGTCGCAGTCGAGTTTAGCATCGCTGCTCTGTTCGCTTCCCACTCTTCTTTATCAATCACGAATGCTTTGCTCCACATATGGTCATGACCTAAACCACAATATTCATTACATAGCATTGGATATTCGCCAGGGCGAGGAAAAGAGCTTTCCACTTGCGCGACGTAGCCAGGAACAATCATAGTACTCATGTTAGTCATGGGCATATGCACCCCATGTAATACGTCCATACTCACCCAGCGAAAGGTCACTTTAGTTTCTGCTGGTAAGGTAATTTGTTTAGGAAAAAATGCGTAACGGCCGGCAACCATACGCACGGTAATATCACCATTTTCAGCGACTTGTACGCCTAGATTATCTTCAGCAAATTCTTCACTCAAATGAATTTTTCGAGAATCAATGGTCTCTACATTGCTGGGCGCATTAACGCCATGAAATAGCGCATCTATCATAATAATGGAGATAAATAAGGTACACATGCCGAGGGCAATTTGTACCCATTTTTTTTCTAAGGGATCAATATGCATATTTCACCTTAATTAATCATGCCACGAGATAAAAATACCCCGTAATAAAGAAATAACCAAGCGACAACCATGCCGCCTCCAACGCTTAGCATCAGTACCCAAGTACCTATAGGCGGGCTTTCGAGTATTTTTTTACGTTCTTCATCACTTATTTTATTCATATTAAACCTCTTTGGTTATTGGAGATAGATTAAAAATAGGAGGGGATATATTACTAATAACAAATTAAGGATACACTAATATACTATATAGGGCAAAATAATTAGGGGATTTTAGTCTTTGCTAGAATTGCCGTCATTAGGCCAATTTATGCTAGACTAAAAATTAATTTTTATCTTTGCATGAGTGTATTTACCTTAGGGAGGAAATAATTATGCCTTTTATGAAATTACGCACCAATCTTGTTATTGACAGTGCTAAAGCATCCAGTTTAATGAGTGAGATGTCTAAATTACTTGCCAATGAAACAGCTAAGCCAGAGCGTTATGTCATGATAGATGTAAAAGGTGACAGGAATATGATGTTTGGCGGTAGTTCTGAACCTTTGGCTTATATTGAATGCAAAAGTATTGGCTTATCGACTGCACAAGCTAAGTCATTATCAAAGTCCATCAGTGAGTTATTGGGTGCGCAATTACAACTTGGTGCTGAGCGTATTTACATAGAGTTTAGCAATTGCCCGGCAGAATATTGGGGCTGGAATGGCTCAACTTTTGCCTAGGAGCTAGGGTTTAACCTAAGCTGGTACCGCTTATACGTGAGTTTTAAATATAAATAGACGACGATTCTTTTTTCCTAATACATGAAATCAAAAGTTAGTATTGGCTTGGTTAACCCCAAAAGCCCTGATAATGTTGGTTCAGTAATGCGTGCAGCAGGTAATTATCGTGTTGACCGTGTTTTCTTTACTGGGGAACGTTACTTACGGGCCTTAGAGTTTCAAGTGCAGGCGGTGAATACTGGCCGACAGGTGGGGCGGGGTATCCCCATTTCAAAAGCAGACTGCTTGCTCAATGAAGCGCCTGAAAATATGAAAATAGTGTGTATTGAATTTGCAGAGAATGCCATTTCTTTGCCGAAATACCAACACCCTGAGCAGGCGCTTTATATTTTTGGTTCAGAAGATGGGACTATTAGCCAAGATATAATAGATAAGGCTGATGCGGTGGTTTATGTGCCTACTGTTGGTTGTATGAATCTAGCGGCAACAGTCAATGTAGTGCTTTATGATAGGATGGCAAAATCGACCCAAAGAATTGAAAGTAATGAGTTAATTCGTGCAAGTCGAGATAGGAATAATACTTTGAAGGTGTTTTGAGTGAATAAGTGTGTTCGCTCGAACTTTAGCGGGTAACTATGGGTAAATTTTGACTGGAAATTGCAATAAGGTAAAAGTATTTTTACTAGGTGAGAAAAATACCTTCTACACAGCAATATGCGTCAACGGTAAAGTCTTTTGCTGGTATGATGTCTTATCATTAGTTACTTTGCTTTAAAAAATAACTATATACAAGACCTTCTATGCTTTTAACGGGTGTTGTACCTGAAAATTAAAGTCGAAAATGACGTACTTATGCTTATTTCTAAAAAATTAAAAGAAAAAGTCATCATTATTGCTGAAAGTGATCAGCAGTTGCTTGCAGAGATAAAGTTAAACCTTAATAAGCAAGGTTTTTTAAATATCAAAACTGCCTTAGATGGTAAGCAAATCTATGAAATTCTTAGGTCATATTATGGGATCGCTGAGAAAATTGGCTTACTTATTGTTAATGAGCAACTGCCTCAATGCGATGTATTGGCCATGTGTCAGCAGCTATCAAGTCATGATGCGTCATTAATCCCTTTTATTATTCTCAGTGCAGATGAGAATAAACATAACATAGAAAATAGCGAGTTTAATTCTCAAGCGCTCATTCATCAAATGTCTTACCCTATTAATTATTCTGTACTGATGGATACTATCGGTTTTCAGCTAATTATGATGCAGGAGCGTTACTTGCGGCATAAGCAGGAAGAGCGGTTAATTAATGAATTGGCGGAAAGAAAAATTGTTGACGCTAAGCTGAAATATTTAGTTGTACATGACGAATTAACTGGCTTAATAAATCGACATAATTTTGAGAGTCAACTGCGTTTAGTTCTTATGCGTAGTCGCATACGGCAACAAGAGGGAGCGTTAATTTTCATTAATCTTGACCGGTTTAGTTTGGTTAATGAGCTGGAAGGTTTTGATGTTGGTGATAGATTGCTTATTGAAATAGTGGCAATTATTAGAAAGATAATATTTAAAGATGATTTATTTGCTCGGATCGGTTCTGATGAGTTTTGCCTTTTTTTGGATAATAAAACGGCAAAAGAAGTCAAGCAATTTGCAGAGCGAGTGAGAGCATCTGTTGATGAATTCAAGTTTTCTAGTGGCGGTGTGTGCTACAGTACATCTTTATCCATTGGTATTGCCTCGGTTAATACGGTGACGGCTGATTACCATCCTAATGAAATTATTTCCAAGGCAAGGCAAGCTTGTCGTATGGCTAAGGAGCATGGCCGAAATATGGTATGGTCTTACAATGAGACAGATACTAAGGTGCAAGAGAGAAATAAAGACCTATATTGGGTTCCATTGATTAAAAAAGCGCTTTTGGAGAAAAAGTTTTTTCTAGTATTTCAGCCAGTTGTTTATTTAGATAATGGTAAAATTTCTCATTATGAAGTTTTAATTCGTATGCGTGGCTTGCAAAATGAAGTGATTAGTCCGAGTGATTTTATTCCAGTTGCAGAGCGTATGGGTTTAATTCATAGTATAGATCAGTGGGTAGTGGAAAGCGCGATTGATTTTCTAGCTAAGCTGCCTGAAACATCAAAAATATCCCTCGCGATTAATCTTTCCAGTGTTGCCTTTCAGGATGATTCCTTATTACCTACTTTAAAAGAAAAGCTATCACTTACCTGGGTAGATGCGAGTCGATTGACGTTTGAGATCACTGAAACAGCGGCTGTTGAAAATTTTGAGCAAACACGCAAGATGATTGCAGAAATTCGTTCCTTAGGCTGTCAATTTGCTTTAGATGATTTTGGTGCTGGTTTTTGTTCTTTTAATTACTTAAAAACCTTCCCGGTGGACTTTGTGAAAATTGATGGTCAGTTTATTCGTAATCTAATTAATGATGAAACTGACCAGGTTTTAGTGAAGTCTATGGCGGAGATTGCTTCCAATTTGGGTAAAAAAACGATTGCAGAGTTTGTTGAAACCCCTGAAGTGATTGCTAAACTAAAAGAGTTGGGTATCGATATGGCGCAAGGCTATATTTTGGGTAGGCCTGAACAGGCGTTACTGACAAGCAGTTTCATTGCACTGAATGGATTAACGAGAACAAGCGCTCAACCTAAGCGCTTTACGAATTGGTTTAGCGAAAAAGTAAGCTGAATTGAGGTCGACTAATTAGGTTGGCTCAATATTTTGTCGATAATAATAGTAAATACTAAGAAAAAGCACTCCTCCTAATGTATCAGCGAGCCAATCCTGTGTATCACTCATACGCCCTGGTACAAAGGATTGATGCCATTCATCAGATGCACCATATAAACTGGTAAAAATAAGGCTACTTATCATCAGTGTAGATAATGATGTTGATAGGTATCTAAAAGCGCGTACAGTAAAAAATGATAATATAAAATATGCACCGGCATGCATGACTTTATCTTGATGTATAAATAATATTGGCGCAGGTAGAGAAGGCTGGTCGGAAAGCCAATAAATAAAAGCACAGTAGAGTATAAACTGTGTTGCATCTAATGCTTTGTTATAATACTTGCTCATATTCTATATTTTCGTGAGTGAATGAATAATATTTTTGATTTTGCTGAAGCCTGCTTGCATCGAGTCGATATAAATGAAAAGCTACAACTAACGGCACAAGCGTGGCAATTATACCAACAAGGTGAATTGCAGTTTGGTGCTATTTCTAAGCCGCATGATATAAAACAGGTTTGTTTCCCTGAAAAGCCAGAATTGCTTGCCCCTAAATATATGGCACGTCGCAAGCTAGGGTCGCCAGAAGGGATACAAGCCTTTTATCATGCACTAGCACATATTGAATTTGTTGCCATCTATTTGGCTTGGGATATGTTATATCGGTTTCGAGGTATGCCGCTAAAATTTTATCAAGATTGGCTACAAGTTGCACAAGAAGAGGCCGTACATTTTGCTTTAATACGCGATCACTTACGTAAATATAATATTGATTATGGTGATTTACCAGCACACCAAGGTTTATGGGAGCATGCGCAAGATACTGCAGGTGATATTTTGGCGCGACTAGCCATTATCCCACGTTGCATGGAAGCAAGGGGCTTAGATGTTACGCCGACGATGATAGAAAAGTTTCGTCATATCAACGATCAGCAAGGTGTAAATATCCTTGAACGTATTTATCATGATGAACAGCAGCATGTACAGTTTGGTTCAGACTGGTTTTATTATCAATGTCAAAAACAGCAGCTTAATTCTGACCAAACATTTCAAGAATTAATTTTAAAATACTATAAAAGCAAGCCTAAAGGACCTTTCAATAAACAAGTCCGCTTAAAAGTAGGCTTTAGCGAAAATGAACTTGCCTGGCTAGAGAATCAATAAATGAATAATAACTTTAATATCCCGTTTTTTGCCCTTGGCTTTAGAGCCTTTTTTGCTTTATCCGGCCTATCCGCTTTAGTGCTCATGGTGTTATGGCGCTCTGTTTATGACGGTAGTTTAGTGATGGATAATTATTTTTCCAATACTTACTGGCATGCACATGAAATGCTTCTCGGTTATACCGTTGCTGTTATTGCTGGTTTTTTATTAACGGCAGTGCGTAACTGGACGGGGGAAGCAACAGCAACTGGAGCTAACTTGGCTGGTTTAGCTTTATTATGGGTTTATGGACGTATTTTGCCCTTTTATTCCGAACTCCTCCCGGATGAGCTAATTGCTTTAGTTGATTTTGCCTTTTTACCTGTTTTAGCTTTTTCTATTAGCCTGCCTATTATCAAAACCAATTACACGCGAGGCTACGTCTTTATTGCTATGTTGGGGCTAATGGCGCTGGGCAATGGCCTTATTCACACAGATATTTTAGGTTGGACTGAAGCAACCGCATGGATAGGATTTCAACTGGTTATAGGGCTGATTATTGTTATGATATTAGTGATAGCAGGGCGCGTATTTCCCTTTTTTACTGAGCGCGGCTTGAAAGGCGTAATGCCTATTCGTAGTCCATTATTGGATGGTTTATCGGTTGGCTTTGCATTGCTTGTATTTGCCTTATCTATTATGCAAATTTCAGGGATTTATTTAGCGCTTGCTGCTAGTGCGGCAGTTATTGCCAATAGTTTACGCGTAAATAACTGGTTTGTGTTTAGGATTTGGTTCGTACCCTTGTTATGGGTGCTTTATCTCGGTTATGCATGGATTATTTTAGGCTTTATACTCACTGCACTCAGCGCCTATAATATTGTATTGCCTACGCTAGCATTACATGCCTTCACTATGGGCGGTATTGGTATAATTACCTTAGGGATGATGGCGCGTGTATCGTTGGGCCATACAGGGCGACCATTAAAAGCATCGCAAGCTATGGCGATTGCCTTTGCTTTAATTAATTTAGCCGCTTTAGTCAGGGTATTTTTACCTATGTTATTGCCTCATTGGTATGCTGATATTATTTACGCAGCAACTATTTTATGGTTGGCTGCCTTTTCACTGTTTGCCTTTGTTTATGCGCCTATTTTAACTAGCGCAAGAATTGACGGCAAAGCAGGCTAAGGATAAAAATTTAATAATACCCAAAAGCACCGCTAGTCCTTCGAGGACTGGCGGTGCATAATCTAAAATTTCGGGTTTTATTTAATATGCATTCCTGAATACTTTTTACTCGGTTCAATTAGATTGAGCCAACTTAACTTTTATTAATCAAGAGAGATTATGGCACTTTATTGTGGAATTGTCGGTTTACCTAACGTAGGTAAATCAACCTTATTCAATGCATTAACAAATGCAAAAATTGCAGCTGAAAACTATCCGTTTTGCACTATTGACCCCAATGTCGGCGTTGTTCCAGTACCAGATGCACGTATGGATGCTTTGGCAGAATTTGTAAAGCCTGAACGTATATTACCAACAACGATTGAATTTGTTGATATTGCAGGTCTGGTGGCTGGCGCTTCAAAAGGTGAGGGCTTAGGCAATAAGTTTTTAGGAAATATTCGCGAAACAGATGCCATAGTTCATGTAGTGCGCTGTTTTGAAGATGATAACGTTGTCCATGTTGCCGGAAAAGTAGACCCATTAGGCGATATAGAAGTTATTAATACTGAGTTAGCACTTGCAGATATAGCAAGCATCGAAAAAGCACTGCTAAAAACCAGTAAAGCCGCAAGAACAGGGAACAAAGAAGAGCTTGCTAAAAAAGTACTATATGAAAAATTAATAAAGCATTTAGATGGTGGTGGGCAATTAAGGTCTTTGGACTTATCAGAAGATGAACTTGCTATTATTAAAGACTTATTTCTACTGACGATTAAACCGGCTATGTATGTTGCTAATGTACAAGATGATGGGTTTGAAAATAACCCTTTATTGGATGCTGTGCAAGATTTTGCTACTAAAGAAGGTTCCGCAGTTGTATCTGTCTGTGCGGCAATAGAAGCTGAAATTATTCAGCTAGATGATGATGAAAAGCAAGAATTTATGGATGACCTAGGTTTGGAAGAGCCAGGCTTAAACCGAGTTATTCGTGCAGCCTATAAATTGCTTAACCTGTCCACTTACTTTACCGCTGGAGTCTTAGAGGTAAGAGCTTGGACTATTCCTACTGGTGCAACGGCTCCTCAAGCAGCCGGGGTTATTCATACGGATTTTGAGAAAGGTTTTATTCGTGCTGAAATTATTGCGTACGATGATTATGTACAATGCAAAGGCGAGCAGGGTGCAAAAGATGCAGGAAAATGGCGGTTAGAAGGTAAAGACTATATTGTAAAAGATGGGGATGTCGTGCATTTTCGATTTAATGTCTAAAAACGTTTGACGAAAAGATAGAGAACGGCTATAATTTCCGTTCTTTATTGATGTCGCTTTCTTGAGTGGCTCAACTAGATACGGCGATATAGCTCAGTTGGTTAGAGCACGGGATTCATAACCCCGGGGTCGGCAGTTCAAATCTACCTATCGCCACCATCTAAATTAAGTACTTAGGAGCAATCCAAGTGCTTTTTTTATGTCTGCATGACGCTGTGGACATTCAAGTATAAAATATCACAGCAACTGCGCGCCATCCTACTTTTGGTAGCGAATTGCTAGTTTTCATATCTCCTTTCTTCGAGTAAAACTAACTTATAGCCTAGGCCCGCTTATCTGAAAGATAAATTCCAGAAGAACTGACTTTCCATTGTTATTCACCTAGTATATGCGCACTTATTAAGTTCGTTTTTCAACTACGTATTTATGTCAAGAATAGGAGTTAAGACTAAATAGTATCCTTCTTTGTAGTTTTCTAAATTATTTTTTTACTGGGCGCTTATGGCTGATAACGATCAGTATGTGTCGGAGCTTTGATGCTATCTATTCTACGATAAAAAATTCTGCATCAAAAAAGCACCACAATCGACCTTATTACACGCAAATTTTACTGCCGCCCCGTTGTTGTAGGGTTTCAATATTGTGCGAAATATGTAACTGTGGAGAGGTGGGGTATTTTATAGAGAACATAACGAACCAAAAATATAAACGTCAATGTTCATTTTTGGCACGCCAGATTCTGCTATTAGCAGTATTTGAGGAGACTATTTTTGATCAGCCCTAATTAATTCAAATGCCAAAGGGGTTGATAGTGGAACAAGAGATAACTCTACTTCATATGTTACAAGGCCACCAAAAGGATCTAATACATCAATATTGGGGATATTCAATATACCATTTTTGAATGAAGCATTGTCTTGAGTCGTATTAATATTACAACTTGAACATTTTAACTCGCCAAATGCAAAAATATTTCCATTAGGAAGGTAATATGTGTATCTGAGTTTATTATTTTCAATCATTAGTACTTCGACAGACCCTTCATTTATACAGTTATTCGTGCCTGTAACAATAGTTTCAGTGAAGGTAGCACTTCCACTTGTTTCTGATTGTAAAACCCAATGACCGTTACATGATAGTGAAGGGTACTCTACTAGATAGACACCCCTTAAAGCTGTAAATCGTATAGTCCATTGGAAACCTGATGTTTGCTGACCAAGACCCTCCCAAACTCCATCTAATTTTTCTGCAAAACTTGCATTTGCTACCCCCATGTTAATGAGTAAAATTAATGATATCGCTAATTTAAATAAAGTATTCATGACTTCTCCAGTGCATTGCCTGACAAGTATTGTTTCGGCCTTCTATTGTTCTACTCTAACCCCCCAATTCTGTCAACAAGAAGCCTTCTCCAATCAAGAAAAACGTATTGAAATCATTAGCCTAACAATAACTTAACTCTAAAGTCATCATTCCAAGCCGCTTTGTTCATTTTTTCTTACTACTGAGTTTAGATGGCTCATTTTTAAACAGGTTTAAACAAATATGTCGAATGGCTGTCATGATAGCGGATGCTTCTCCTTAGCGAATTCGACTGTCATCTTCACGAAAAACGACATCCAAATGCCAATGCAACTTATTTTCTATACGCCAGTAACTACGCACAGCATGTGCAAATTTCTTTGCCTCAGCGGGATTGAATTAATAAAGTACGTTGCTCTATAGCCATTACTCAGCTTGATCAAGGCCATTAAAGTATAAAAACGCTTGTTTTTAACGCATTCATCAGGCTGTTATAAAATAATAAGGTATTCAATTTCTGGCTATTATTTTAAGATGGGACACTCTGTCATTTCAGTGGGTTAGCTCATTGGGGCGCAGTGCTTTAGCCTGCTATTTTCCGCTATTGAAAACAGGCTAAAGCACTGCGCCCCGTATTTTATGTCGCCTTAATATGTCTCGTGTTAAAACGGTAGCCCAATTTCTTGTTATTATTGTAAGAAGTGGAGCAAAACTGATAAATATTACCGACTCCTAATTTTAAAAGCGCGTAAAAAACTGGATCAAAATCACCTTTCTTACTATATTGGTAAGTGATTTTAGTTAACACTCGCTATTCAGACTCCAGCCTAAATGAATAAAAATACCCTTTTACTCTCCCAACTAGAACAATACCTCTCCAAAGCCGCATGGATCTTAAAAGGCCCCGTTGATGCCTCGGACTTTAAAGTTTATATATTTCCACTACTATTTTTTAAACGTATCTCTGATGTTTATAACGAAGAGTTTCGTATTGCACTTGAAGAATCAGAAGGTGATGAAGAGTACGCCGCTTTACCTGAATTTCATCGTTTTGAAATCCCTGAAGGCTGTCACTGGAATGACGTACGAGAAACAGCGACCAATGTAGGCTTGGCGATTGAAAAAGCCTTACGAGGCATAGAGCAAGCCAACCAGGAATTTCTTTACGGTATATTTGGTGATGCGCAGTGGAGTAATAAAAACAAACTCACTGATAAATTGTTGATTGATCTAGTTGAACATTTTTCTCAATACACATTAGGTAATGAAAATGTTGATCCTGATATGCTGGGTCAAGCGTATGAGTACTTGATTAAACATTTTGCCGATCTCACCAATAAAAAAGCGGGTGAGTTTTATACTCCACGTTCAGTAGTACATTTGCTAGGGTTGATTTTAGACCCACATGAGGCTGAAAGCATCTACGATCCCGCTTGCGGTACAGGAGGCATGCTATTGGAATGTGTGGATCACCTAAAACATAATCAAGAAGACTCTCGTACCTTAAAATTGTATGGCCAAGAGAAGAACCTGACTTCAAGTTCGATTGCCAGAATGAACATGTTTCTGCATGGTATTGAAGATTTTGAAGTGCTAAGAGGCGACACTTTACGCAACCCTGCTTACTTTGAAGCGGATGGCTTAAAAACCTTTGATTGTGTTATTGCTAACCCTCCATTCCCGCTTAAAGACTGGGGCGCAGAAAACTGGGCTAATGATCCATTCGGTAGGAATATCGCCGGTGTACCGCCTAAAGGCAATGGTGATATGGCCTGGGTGCAACATATGGTTAAATCCATGAACAGCACTGGACGCATGACCGTGGTTTTACCGCATGGCGCATTATTCCGTAAAGGGGCAGAAGGCAAAATTAGAAAAGCATTATTAGAACAAGATTTATTGGAGGCAGTGATTGGTCTAGGCCCTAATGTTTTCTATGGTACACAATTAGCTGCCTGTGTCATGATATTTAAGCAAAACAAAGCTGTAGAGAAAAAACAAAAAGTACTGTTTATTGATGCTTCTGATCAAATTCGTGTTGGCAGAGCACAGAACTTCTTAGAGCCAGTCCATGTTAAGCAGATTTACGATTGGTACCACAATTATGCTGATGTAGAAAATTACGTCAAAGTCGCTAGTATTGATGAATTAAAAGAAAACGATTACAACCTGAATATTCCACTGTACGTAGAAAAAATTATTGAAGATAATTTACCCAGTGTAGAAGAGGCTATGAGTGATTTAAAAGAAGCCTGGCAAGATAGTTTAAAAGCTGAAGAAAAATTTAAAGCGATTTTAAAAGGATTTATACAATGAAGCAGCTGTTTTATTTTTGCTATCAGATAATAAGTCAAACAGTGTCTGACCAATCCTTACCTATGCACTTTGAGTACATGATTTTTTTAGAAAACACGCGTGTTGTTGATACTTCCTCCTTAAAAGGATTCAACTAGATGACCCAACAAGAACTCGAAAAATACCTCTGGGGCGCAGCAACAGCATTACGTGGCACCATTGATGCAGGTGATTATAAGCAATATATCTTTCCCTTATTATTCTTTAAACGCATATCTGATGTTTATGATGAAGAATTCGCCAATGCCTTAGTAGAAAGCGAGAATGATATGGAATACGCCGCTTTTGCTGAAAATCATCACTTTCAAATTCCAGCAGGGGCGCATTGGAATGATGTGCGTGAAACCACAGTAAATATTGGCGCGGCTTTACAAGGTGCCATGCGCGCGATTGAAAAAGCCAATCCTGATACTTTATTCGGGATTTTTGGTGATGCCAGTTGGACGAATAAAGACCGGCTATCGGATGAAATATTAACCAATCTGGTCGAGCATTATTCACAGCACAAGCTTAATATAAGCACTGTCCCTGATGATAAATTGGGTGATGCTTATGAATACCTGATTAAAGAGTTTGCAGATGATAGCGGCCATACCGCAGCGGAATTTTATACCAATCGTACCGTGGTCAAATTGATGGCCATGATCATGGACCCGCAACCCGGTGAAAGTGTTTATGATCCGACCTGCGGCTCAGGGGGCTTGTTATTAAATTGTGCGCCCTGCATTTAAAAGATGAAGGCAAGGAATACCGCACGCTCAAGCTGTATGGCCAAGAGATTAACTTGCTCACCTCGGCCATTGCACGTATGAACATGTTTTTGCACAGCATAGAAGAATTTAGCATTATTCGCGGCGATACGCTAGCGAATCCTAGCTTGTTAGAAAATGATCAGCTCAAGACTTTTAATGTCATTTTGGCTAACCCGCAGTACTCGATTAAAGCCTGGGATCGTAAAGCCTTTGAAAGTGACCCTTATGGGCGTAATCTTTGGGGTACGCTGCCACAAGGCTGTGCGGATTATGCTTTTCAGCAACATATTCAGAAAAGTTTAGATAACAAAAATGGTCGCTCAATTTCATTGTGGCCGCATGGCATTTTATTTCGTGATGCTGAAAACGCCATGCGCCGTAAAATGATTGAACAGGATTTAGTTGAATGTGTCATTGGTTTAGGGCCAAATTTGTTTTACAACTCGCCTATGGAAGCGTGTTTGCTGATGACCAAAACCAATAAAGAAGTGAATAAAAAAGGCAAAGTGTTAATTATCAACGCCGTTAAAGAAGTCAGGCAGGATAAAAATATTGCCTTTCTGGAACTGCAACATATAGAACGCATTTATCAGGCTTATAAAGCGTTTCAAGATCAAAGTGGCTTTTGCAAAGTGGTCAGTATTGACGAGGTTTTAAACCATAACGCCAGTTTAAATATGGCGCTGTATGTCAGTAATGTAAATAACCAAGAGGCAAAGGTGTCATTGGATGAAGCCTTGGTTAACTGGACATAATCATCGACTGAGCTAAAGAAAAGTATGGAGGACTTATTTAAGGTATTAAGCTAGGCTATTCTGCTGTAGTATTACCCGTATGCAAAAATGAGGTGCTAAAAATGCAAAGAATAAGTATTACTATTGAAGATGATTTAAAGGCTGAGTTGGATAATATTGCTGTCAAAGGGGAAAGGGCTGCCTTTATTAACCAAGCGATACAAAAAGCCATTGATGACTGGCACAAACAACAGGCATTAAAGAAAATTTTAAATTTTAAGCCTTATAAAATTAACCGGTATTCAGTCGAGGTTTTGCGAGAAGTCAGAGATGGCCGAGCTCAACAAGTACTTGATGCAAGTAGAGATTAAGCATGCAAAAGTATGTGATTGACAGCTCGGTGTTTAATAAACTGTATCTGGATGAGATAGATAGAGATAAAGCAAAGCAGCTTTTTATTCAAGCGGCGGCAGGTAAGGTTATTTTAATTGCACCCGATTTGCTTTATCTGGAAGTCGTGAATACCGCGCAACGTTGCGGTGTTCCTATTGATAGCGTAGTTGAATTGCTTGAGGCGCAAAAATATTTACTACAAATAAGAGCGGTATCGGATAGTGAACGAAAAAAGGCCATTGAGATTATTGCTACTGGGCATATCAAAAGCGGTTATCCCTCAATTTATGATGCGCTTTTTCATGCGATGGCCTTGTGCAATAAGGCTGTTTTTGTAACTGCGGATAAACATCATTATGCTAAAACTCAAATATTGGGGAATATTTGTTTGTTAAGTGAGTTGTCTTTTTGATACACCAAAGCCTTTCAGGATGTAAGTTAAAAAATGGAAACACAACATATCAATTTAAAAAATCTGGATAAATCCAACTGGCAAACTTACCGCTTTGATCAAATAGAAAAAAGTATATCGGAACGTATTGACCCTAATAATACCGAGTTAGAAGTTTATATCGGCTTGGAGCATATTAATGCTGAGTCGCTACATATTAAGCGTTTTGGTTCGCGAGATGATGTTAATGGTCAAAAGTTAAGGTGTTATCCTGGGGATGTTATTTTTGGTAGGCGGCGCGCGTATCAACGTAAGGCGGCCATAGCGACGGTAGATGGTTTTTGTTCTGCACATTCTTTGGTATTGAGGGCGATTCCTGAGGTGATTGATCCAAAGCTATTTCCCTTTTTTCTGCATTCTGATTTGTTTATGCACCGTGCGGTTGATATTTCGGTTGGTTCTTTGTCGCCTACTATTAATTGGGGGACGCTTAAACATCAAGAATTTAAGCTGCCACCCAAAGAACAACAAGCTAAACTGGCTGAATTGCTTTGGGCTATGGATGAGGTGGTTGAGAAAGAATCTATAGTGCTTGAAAAAATAAGAAGAGCAAAGCGTTGTTATGAGAAACAGTTTTTGTATAAGTATAAAGTGGGAATAGAGAAAAATTTACCCGCAGGCTACACTGTTAAACGACTAATGGATATTGCTGATATTTCAGGAGGCTCCACTCCATCAAGGGGTAAAGCAGAATATTGGGGTGGAGAAATACCATGGCTAACGCCTACTGATGTAACTAGACATAATAAGATTTGTATATCAGAAACTAAAGAGTACATTACAGTAAATGGATTAAAAAACATATCCAATCGCCTTTACCCACCGGGTTCAATTTTATTTTGTTCCCGTGCAACAATAGGTGTTGCAGTAATTAATGAAAAAACTATGGCAACAAACCAAGGGTTCTCAAATTTCATTTGTAACAAATTAGTACGCAACTATTTTCTTTACTTTCTGCTCCAACATTTAACACCGGAATTAACTAGGTTAGCTGGTGGAAGTACATTTTTGGAAATCTCAAAATCTGCAATTCGGATTTTCAAGATTGTATTGCCTGATAGTGAAAGTATGGAGAAAATCGAAAAAGAGTTATGGGAATTTACTGAAACAATAAAATCTATTGAAGATAAAGTTGTAAATTCAAAGTTTCTCCAAAAATCCCTAATCAACCAAATCTTCTAACTATGCCCTTCACCAAACCCATCAGCGACCAGAAAAAGGTAACTAAGATGACCCGTGAGCAAGCCTTAATCAGGTTAACGCAACTCAAGCCAGAATTAATTGAGCGCTTTGGGGTTTCCAGCCTAGCGCTGTTTGGATCGACCGTACGTAATGAAGCAACCCCTAACAGCGATATTGATATTTTAGTTGACTTCAATGGACCTGCAAGTTCTGACCGCTATTTTGGTCTGCAATTCTTTCTGGAAGATCATCTGGGGGTGATGGTAGATTTAGTGACAGAAAAAGCACTCAGAAAAGAACTGCGGCCCTTTATCGAACAGGAGGCGGTGAATGTCTGAACGCGAATGGCGGTTTTATAAAGATGATATGCTGCAATTTGCTGAAAATGTATTGGCTTACACTGAGGGGCTGACTCAAGAAGAATTCATCAAAACGGGACTAAATTACGATGCTACATTACGTAATTTAGAATTAATCGGCGAAGCCGCCACTCATATTCCTGAATCAATTCGCGTTGCCTACCCAGAAGTCCCTTGGCGTAAAATAATTGCTACCCGAAATCGCTTAATACATGGGTATTTAGGCATTGATAATGATGTTTTATGGAGCATCATCAAATCCGATATGCCCAAACTTCTAATGGAATTAAACAAGGTAAATTGATGGCATGGCTTTTACTGAACTCAACAGCGTAGAACATTACATTATTCACCAAATCAGCGGTGTTAATCTTAATATTGATAAGGTTGCCACACCTAAAAGCAGTTATGGCGCACAGTGGCATTACCAATCAGCAGAGGAACTTAATCGGGGTGTTAATGAAGTCTTGGTTGAGGTCGATTTAACCGCGGCTTTATTGCGTTTACTGAAGTTTCCCAGAAATTCATCAAGCCACCATGCGTAATAGCGTGGCGACGAGAGAATTAACTGGGGAGTTGCTGGGTTTGGGGCAAAGCCTACTAAAATCCAGATCTAATCCTGCTTCCGCAATAATACGTCGAACATCTGAAAAGGCAAAACTGGTTCGACCTTTCACTTTATGTCTGCGTTCGGGATTGGTTTTTAATCGGTCTGCATAAATCCAAGTAATAGTTGTTGCCATCATGCAGAAGTTCAAATGATTGGTCACCGATTGAGCGGTTCGGCACTGGCTTTTCTGGCTTCCCATATCCTGCTTTAATTCCTTGAACCCCGACTCTATCTTCCAGCGCGCACCATAAAATTCAATCATCTGGATGACCGTTAACTCCAAGTCAGTAGAAAATAAAGCAATCCATTGTGTCCGACGAAAAACCCAAACGACACGGATTGGACATTTCAAGCTCTTCGACATGACAACACGATCATAAGCGCGAGCAGTGCGTTGCTTACCATAGAGGTTGACAGAATATTCAGCCGCTTCTGCCTGAAAGGTGCAGGCCATTTCCGTTGCCGAACCCAGCCGTTGGCCGTATTTTTTACGTCGTCCGCGTTGTCCTGGCTTACTTGGCTCTGGAAAATCATACAATATATTATTGCAGCGTAGACGCGATAGAATATCAAAACGCTCACCTAACACTTTACGTACTGGCTTTAACAGACCAGCATTGCCAAACCAACTATCCGTTACGGCAAGTAGGGGAGATTCTGAGAAATACTCGCCAATATCAACGATCATGTCAGCGGCTTGAGATAGCTTGGTTTGAAAGGGAAGTATTTTTCCATTCATCTTCGCTCTATCGGATTTGGCCTCAATGGTTTTCTTTGGCAAGTAAAAACGGAAATCTAAAAACAAACAGGCCCAGCGCGCATGGACTCGTTTCAGCAGCCCAACCGAAACAATATTTTGCGCCCACGGGTAGTCGCTTTGGTTGGCTTTCGCGGCATGATCAAAGACCTGTTCACAGCCAAAAATTTTCTTCCCTACTTTAGTATTGATGGAATCATCAAGCCCCCAAGTGGAGCGCCATAGGCTTTTCCACGGTAGTCTTGACGAGGCCATAAAGGTATAGAATCGTTTCTTTTTGATGTCGATCCCAAATAAAACGCCTAAACCACGCCATAAATTAGAGTTCATTGATGACGTAAATGGCACAATAATCGCCAAGAGCGTGTAGACAAATAACGACGCACGTTCCTTGCCGAGTTTGGTGTTGGAAAAATGAGTTTGTAGGGGGAGTAGAAGATCGCGTAAAATGAACATGAATAAGGTCTTTTTATTTGTATAATCAATTGCTTAGAATAATATATTATACCGTATTTTAAGGCCTCATTCACCAGTAAATGGTTGTTTTTAAAGAGATAATTGTGATTTTACGGAGGAGTATATTAGGTAATGCTAATGTTTTCAAAATTAGCACCTACTAATGTTTCTTCGTGTAAAAAAACTGGGAAACTTCAGTTGCGTTTAAATCCTGAGATTAAACAACGCCCTGAATTAGCCGGGGAAGTCATTTACAAACTACGCGCTATTTTGATTTCGGTAAATCAAATCGGCTTGGTGAAAGTCAATGAAGAGTTTTTTAAGTGGTTGAGCGGTGACAAGACCATGCCTTTTGGCGAGAATAATCGCCATATGCCGGTGCGCTTTCTGGATTTTGATGATCTGACCAATAACCGCTACGTTGCCACTAATCAATTCCGCATTCATCATCGAGAAACCAAAATACCGGGTGTAGTGTTGCTGATTAATGGCATTCCCGTGGTAGTCGGTGAAGCGAAAACACCGATACGTCCTTCGGTTAGCTGGTTAGATGGCGCACATGACATTCACATGGCTAACCTTGGGCGCGCAAACGACACAATTGATTCATGACAATGTTCATGTCGGCGAAGTGCATCAGTTAGAAGAATTTGTACTAGATGCCGATGTGATTGAGGATATTTTCAATAACCCTGACCCGAAAAAAACCAAGGAACTGGAAAAGATTCTGATTAAGCGTTTTCAGAAACATGCGGGTGATCTAAAATTTAAGAAACTCAGTGAGCGATTAGAAGAATTGCGCGATAAAGCAGAAAAGGGCTTAATTAGCTCGATTGAGTTTATTAAAGAACTCTGCAAGCTAGCAAAAGAAACGATTTTAGCTGAGAAAGAGCTAGAGCAGTCTATGCAAGATAAAACCCCGAAGGCTGCGTTAACCGAGTTGTTTTTGGAATTGAAAACAGATCAAACACCTGCGGTTGTTGAACGTATTGTGACTGATATTGATGCCATTGTAAGAATTGTACGTTTTCCTGGCTGGCAGCAGTCAGTTTCTGGTGAGCGTGAAGTTCAGAAATCTTTGCGTAAGGCTTTATTGAAGTATAAGTTGCATAAGGATCAGGCTTTGTTTGAGCGGGCTTATGGGTATATTAAAGAGTATTATTGATTAAAAATTAAGCTAAGGGTTCATTATAATTTATTGTATGTATTTTGCATTAATGGGTGACTGTAATTCATTAATCTAGAGTATTGGAAAATAGCATTATTGGTGTGTAACGTTTTATAACGGTAAGCAGACACACTCTAAATTAGGTTATAAATCGCCTTAAGAAATAAGTCTAAGAAAGTGTTCTGTTTTACTTGATCATTACAATTCTCGACTGGAGGGCGGGAAGGGGTAATCTCCCCGCCCCCTTAGCAAGTGATTTCAGTTCTATTTCTAAAGGCGCTTGAACTTATTTCTCTTTTAGAAACTTACACTGCCTTGTAACCAAAACTTATTGGTATCTTTTGTTAATGCTGGATTATATGCTGCATTGCCATTAACGCTATCTGCATCATAATAAGCATATTTAGCTAAAACTTTATAATGTTTGCCAAATTTTTTGGTGATTAAGAAATCATATTCATTGCCATAGTTGATGCTATTAGTAACACTTTGAAAGTTATGATAAACAAATGCCATTTTAATACCTAATGGCTTTGCACCTAAGGTTGCATTAATATCACGCACACCATTGACAGGGGTTACTAGGAACTTATCAGCCCAACCTTGGAATTTATGATTGGTTCCAAAAGGTGTTTGGAAAGCTTGTGAGCCATTAGCACCTAATTCTTCTACCGCTCCTTTTAAGGTTATACCCATAAAGCTAACCCCCCCCATAAGATTGTAACGATTTAGACTAATACTATTAGGGTTGTTAGCGTAAGCGCCTTGGTAACTGTATTCAGCGGTATAATGCAGGGTAATATTTTTCGCTAATTTAGGTGAACCGTTAAGAGCTAAACCATAGGTTTGGGTAGATTTTCCTGCTTGTCCTTTATCATAATCTGAATACCAATAGCCGTAAGCGATTACCTTAACAAGGTCTTGATACTGATAGTTAATATTTAAAAAAGGTAACTGCACAGAATCTTCTTGAGACCAGACATTTTGTACATTTCCAATATAACCCGCTTTTAAGATTAAATTTTCCACTGAGGTGTTGGTAACAAGAACACCGTCATAGGTTTGTTCCATTTGACGCCAGCCAACATTACCAATAAAACGAGAATCATCAAAAATAATACGTTGTCTACCCCCTTTGATCTCGGTATCAGGAATGCCTGTATAGCTTACCCACAATTGGTTTAATTCACTGGTTTGTGGGTCAGCAATCACATCGCGTGTTGGATCGCCTGTCCAGTGTGCTTTAGGTGCAAAATAATCTTTTTGCATTGCCAGGTTGCCTTCATATTCAGCAAAACCCTGTAAACCATGAAACTTAGGTGTTAAATAACCTAAACGTAAACGTAAGGTATTAGCATGTGCCGTTTCTTTGCCGTTATCTGCGGCATCTGCCAGTTCATAACGGTAGCGTAAATTTATTTTAAATCGGCCATATTTGGCATCGTCTTGGCCTAATTTGAAGGCATTCTCAATCGGTTTATCAAATTCATAAGCGGCTACAGGCTGCATAAAAATTGATGCTAATACGGCAGAAGAGAGGGGGGTGAGTAAAAAATGTTTAGATGTTCTTTTAGACAGCATAGCTAATTTATTGAAATAGTAGTTAATAAATGATGGAGAATTTTTAATGTAAGGTATTATTATTTATAGATATTTTAGGTATTAAGATAACAAGTAGGATGCGCTTTTATATCGTTTCTATTTTTTGCTATAAACACATTTGGTATTAATTATAAGGCATAAGGGTTAGACGTTTAAAGCCTTGCGATTATTTGGATTGGTGTAACATTTCCGGTAAAGACTTTGGACCTTTTAGTTCTGGGTGTAGCTTTCTATCAGACAGTACAATAGCAGTATGCATCCAAACTAAAGAAATGCTAACGATAACAAAAAGTAACATAAAGCAGCTAGTCCAAATACCAATAAAATCATTCATTAGGCCAAAGCAAATAGGCAAAACAAAGCCACCTAAACCTCCAATCATGCCAACTAAGCCACCCACTGAACCAACATGACCAGGGTAATAAACGGGAATATGTTTATATACAGCTGCTTTGCCCAAAGACATAAAAAAACCAAGGATAATGGTCAATATAACAAAAGGGACTAAACCGATATCAATAGTGAATTCAATTGGGCCATTAATACCATGGATACTGTAATCAGTTGCTGGGTAGGATAGGAAAAACAAACAAATTAAACAACTTATAAAGGTAAGGTACATGACACGCCTAGCACCTAATTTATCTGACATCCAACCACCTAAAGCTCTAAACAGACTTCCCGGTAAGGCATAAGCTGCCGCTAGCATACCCGCTGTTTGAATTTCTAAACCATAAACACCCATATAGTAACGCGGCAACCAAAGAGCGAGCGCAACATAAGCACCAAACACAAAGAAGTAATAAGTTGCAAAACGCCAAACCCGTAAATGTTTTAAAGGTTCTAGTTGCATTAATGTAGGTCTTACTTTTTCGCCACTCGCCTTACGCGCTTTAGTTGACGGGTCTTCTTCGGTGCTAAACCAGAAAATAAATGCCATCGTCAATAGAATAACGGCATATATCTTAGCGACATTTTCCCAACCATAAGCGACTAATAAAAAAGGCGCGCCAAAATTGGTGACTGCGGCCCCCACATTGCCCATGCCAAAAATGCCTAATGCCGTTCCTTGGTGGGCGCTGTCATACCAACGAGATACATAGGCAATGCCAACGGCAAAAGAGCCTCCTGCTAGACCAACACCAAGTGCAGCGACCAAATACATTTCGTAAGTTGAAACTGTGGATAGCATCCATACTGCAAGTGAGGTGGTTAGCATTAAACAAAAATAAACAATACGTCCACCATATTGGTCCGTCCAGATACCTAAAAAGATGCGACTTAATGAGCCCGTCAATATCGGTGTTGCAACCAATAAGCCAAATTGAGAGTCATTTAGCCCTAAGTTTTGTTTAATTTTAATTCCGATAATGGAAAAAATAGTCCACACGGCAAAACAAATGGTAAAAGCTAGTGTGCTGATCACTAGACTTTTAGTTTGTTGGCTGCTATTGATACCCGTCAGGTCGTGCATAAAATTACCTCTAGAAAGTTATAAATTTTTTAATAGGAATAGCGATAAAATACATTAAGCACTTTCATTGAGGGATGGTGGTGTTCACTCTAACGCTTATAAGGTGAACAAAGAGACCATCCTAATGTTACTCAAGGTATTCTCCTTAGTGTTTGTTGCTATGCGCTTTAGTTGTGCCAGTATGCCCAGAGTACAGTGCATCATCTTTAGTGCCTGTGACATTTAAAATACCCCATGCGCCTCTGTCGATACGTGTTAAAGCGTGATCAACTAAGACATAATTGCCTGGGTAATCTACTTGAAATTCGACAAGACTTGCACCACCCGCAGGAATTAGAGTGGTTTGTACATTTTCTAATGCATTATTTAAAGCGGCTTCAGGATAAACGTAGTCAAATATTTCTCCAATCACATGAAAAGACGATATTTTGCTTACACCTGCATTACCGATAAATAGTCGAACCTTATCGCCCACTTTTGCGTTTAACTGACTATCACCTACTAATGCACCAGTACGACCATTAAAAACAATATATTCGGGACGCTCATCAATCATTTTTCGCGCGTCAAAAGCTTGATAACCTTTTTTACCTATCCGACCATGCGTATAAAGCTCTCCTTGCATGACATAAAACTCATGATCGACTTTACTCAAACCCTGCTTAGGTTCAACTAAGATTAAACCATACATACCATTGGCAATATGTGTTGCCGCATTACCATTTGCGCAGTGATAAATATATAAGCCCGGTGTCGTCGCTTTAAACTCTAAGGTTTTCGTTTCCCCTGGCTCGGCACTCGTTACGGCTTGACCACCGCCTGGGCCTGTTACCGCATGTAAGTCGATTGCATGGCTATGGCTACTGCTTTTATCATTATGTAAATTAAGCTCAACGCGATCGCCTGCGCGTACTCTTAAAAAAGGCCCTGGAACTGTTTTATTGAAGGTCCAGTAATGGTAAGAAATACCAGGGGCGATATTGGCAATCACTTCTTCAGTATTTAAATTAATGACGACTTTTTTAGTTTGTTTTCTGTCCAAAGGTTTAGGTAAGTCAGTTGCTGAATGACTAATATCATGTACTTTTTTATAATTAGCAGGGTTAACATTCATGCGATGTAAATAATGATCCCCTGGACCAAAATTGCTTATTGTTTTTGATGACGAATGATGTTCATTCTTTTCATTTGCAGAAAGGGGGGAAGCAAGTAGAAGTATTGCTAAGGTATTGGCAATCAGTGTATTACGATTGCAATGATATGTTTTATTGATTTTTATAGTTGTTATTTTCATACCGATTCTCAATTGAATTAGATATTTGGATAAAACTGAACTTGAAATTTTTAGTTAATATAATGAGATGTATGTGCTTCAAGTTGTTTAAGCCAGTATCTATTTATGTAGGGTAGGGTACGCATCACATATTGATTGTTCTGAAAGGTAGGTAATGCGTATCCTGTCGCTATATTCTGTCTATTATCCAAGCGATCTAAGGATTTGCCCTCATTTTAATTTATTTCTAAATGCCTTAATTCAGCCATTTTTGCACCGACTTGTTCGCGTTGTTCATTGTTTAAAACGGCTTTGACCAGCGGTGAGAAATCCTCATCTTCACGGTTTAAATGTTCACGCTGTAGCTTTTCAAACTCAACAGCTAATACCTGTAATCGATCAAAGTCTTTGATAGCTTCAGGTTGTTTTAATTGTGCAGCTAATAAGTTCCATGCTTTTTCAATTTCTTCATGATCCAACATTAAGCGCTCAATCATGCCATCAATTAAAGCCGAATGATTGACCAACAAAGGAAATAAGGCGAGTTCTTCGTCTTGATGATGCAAATGATTGGCGTGTTCATAATGACAATAGGTATTCATACATTGATTAGCATAGGCTTCATTCATACCCTTAGTTTTGAGATCAAAAACTAATTGTAATAACGGTTTGCCACGACCTAAAAAATCTTCGTGGTAGGCTTTTAAGGCGACTAAACCATCACTAAAGTCGGTAACGGGGTCGGTATATTTAAACTGCATATTGGCAATCCTTTTTAGTGCTTTGACAGTGGGGCGCAGACTTTGAGTCTGTACCCCACCATTTTTCATAAGATTGATGAGGGTTGTTACGCGCCTAAATAGCAGGCAACCCATTCCACAGAAATGTTAACTGTTTTGTGGGAGTGGCTTTAGCCACGAGAGCGCGACTAAAGTCGCTCCCACAATGAGTCGATCATTAACGTTGCTTAACAAATTTAGTTCTAACAATTTGATACGGTCTAAATAAATACCCTAAAGGCACGCTCCAGACATGAACCAAACGACTAAAGGGAAATAAAAAGAATATCGTCATACCTAAAAACAAATGTAGTTTGTAAATAAAACTAACATTATCTAACATGGCGGGGTTTGGGTTAAGTGTTAATGTTGCTTGTATCCACTCTGCTAAAGCAATCATTGCCGAGGCATCATTATCCTGTGCGTGGACAATAGAAAAGGGAATAGTGATTAAGCCCACTGCCAAAGTCACCAATATCCAGTTAAGAATAAAAATATCCATAAAACGGCTATTAGCTCGAACGCGCGAATTATACATACGGCGTTTCCATAAAATCACGCCGCCTATCATGCATACAGAACCAAAGGCCGCACCTGCTGAAATTGCTACGACTTGGTGCATCATATCTGATACGCCTAAAGCTAAAAACCAACTATGTGGTGTGACTAAACCGGCAAAATGCCCCATAAATAAAGCGAGTACACCAATGTGGAATAAAAGGCTGCCTTTGCGTAATTGTTCTTTTTCAAACAATTGGCTAGAATCGGCTTTCCAAGTGTATTGCTCTCTATCAAAACGGATCAAACTACCGACAAAAAAAGTAGTTAATGCGATATAGGGATATACCCCAAATAATAAATTGCTTAAATTCATAATAAGCTCCTAGGCTACTAATTCTTCTAAATGCCCATGCCGCTCCACTATTCTGACTAGTGGTGCATATGGGCTCGCATGCTTTTCAAGATTAGCGGAAATAATACCTACCGCTTGAGCTGTTTGCTGTAAAAACGTATGTGCACTTTGTTTATCATCCATGGTTGATACATACTCCAGAATAAGCGGCAAATAATCCGGTAGCTCACCATCACCAATCTCAAATCCTGTTGACTTATATAGCTCAGCCAACTCAATTAGAGCGGGTCCTCGATCACGGTCTTGCTCATCAAATAAGTAACGGTGTCCGCAACAATACATAAGATGGTAGACATACATCAAATAAATAAAGTTTATGAGTTGCATCATTATAATTCTTAAATTGAACTTGCCTAAATTAATTTGTGCTCATTCCTTAGGTGATATTTATATCGGCCTGCTGCAAATGACAGTACTCCCTTATATTGTATTTTCTTTAATCGGCAATATAGGGCGACTC
The DNA here is from genome assembly GCF_900128525.1 of methanotrophic endosymbiont of Bathymodiolus puteoserpentis (Logatchev). GTDB lineage: Bacteria > Pseudomonadota > Gammaproteobacteria > Methylococcales > Methylomonadaceae > Methyloprofundus. Next base: position 96,563 of record NZ_FQTQ01000206.1, on the reverse strand, counting down.
AGTTATTTTGAGGCTAGCTTGCTTACTCGGCAAGGCTTGTTGGTGCTATTAGTACTATGGCTAATAGGAGGATTTAGCGTTTGGGCCATGTCTCTCACCTTACCCAGTATGGAACAAGGTGCTTTTTTTAGCTCCTTATTAGTAACCAATGCACCGCAAATTAATTTTCTACAACTTTTTATTCCCGCCAATCCTTTTCAATCATTAGCTCAGAATGCCGTACCTGCCGTGGTTTTATTTAGCATGCTTTTTGGCAGTGCTTGCATTGGCTATAAAGATCATAAATCTTTATTAAATAATTTCAGTCATATTACAAAGATACTATTACGGGTCAATAGCTTTGTCGTAATGTTAACGCCTATCGGAGTCTTTGGCATTGCTGCTAGTGCTGCTGGCACACTTAGCCTAAATGAATTCGGGCGTGTTCAAGCGTATGTATTAATGCTTATCGGCGCAGTATTATTAGTGACTCTTATCGTTCTGCCGTTACTGATTACCAGCTGCACCCCCTTCAGCTACCGACAAATTGCTCGCGAATCGAGAAATGTGCTACTGACAGTTTTTGTCGTAGGCAGTGTATTTGTGGTCATTCCCTTACTGATTAAAGTGATAAACCGTTTATTTCACTCGCATGTAACAACCGAACATGAACAAGCGCGTATACCCGACTTAGTACTTCCGCTAGCCTACCCATTTCCTGATATGGGCAAACTACTTAGCCTTGTATTTATTGTTTTTGCAGCTTGGTTTTATGACAACCCGCTGACATTTCTTGATTATCCAGTGATGCTCACCATTGGGTTATTTTTAAGTTTCGGCAAACTGATTACCGCATTACCATTTTTACTTAACCTTTACCATATACCCGAAGATGTTTTTAATCTGTTTATGACGGTTGGAGTCATTTGTGGTCGAGTTGCCGATGTTGCTGGTGCGATGCACTTAATGACCTTTACCGTTCTCACTACAGCCTTAATGACAGGCGTGTTTAAAATTAAATGGCGTTTATTGATACGTAACGGCCTGATCAGTTTACTGCTATTTTTTTGTGTCGGCTTAACCATTCGCACCGTTCTTGAACAGTCCACTTTCAGTGAGAATCAGAATCCACAAATATTAAATATGCAGTTATTAAATGACCGCGCGCCCTATACAGTCTCCAGCCTATCACAACCTAACCCAATACCTCTTAAACCAGGGCAGCACTTAATAGATAGAATACGCCAAACAGGTATTATTCGCATTGGTATTAATGAAGACAGCCTCCCTTTCTCTTTTTATAATACACAAGGACAAATGGTCGGTTTTGACATAGAGTTAATGCTTCATCTTGCCGAAGACTTGCAAGCTGCTATTCAATTTATTCCCTATGAGAATGAATTTTTATTACAACAATTAGATAACGGTGTCCGCAACAATACATAAGATGGTAGACATACATCAAATCTATGGGTGATAATAAGTTTCCTAAGGTGTAAAAACCAACTTTTACGGAATTCAATTGCACGAAAAAGTGGCGCTCAGAGGGAAGGACAGGCGTTCTAATTGATTGAAAATAATGCAAAAAAAGGCTTGACAGGTCGAATAGGATTTGTTTGCGTATTACCATTTATAATCAGTCACTTACGCTTAAATAATGTCAAAAAGATTAGATAGCTTGCAATCCACACTGATGGATAACACCGTTTTGGGAGAATGGTTCTTGCCCATGCAAAAAGCCCTAGATAAAGTTCGCTTTTCACGCCAAAAATATTCTGTACTCTCTGCTGAGTTTTTTATTTTATTAGGCTGCTTACGTCAATTTCAGGGAACAAAGATACTACGAGAACAAATTCAATCTTTATTCGACATTGATGACACCGCTGAAAAAGCCCCCTTAGCCCGCTCAACATGGTCAGATGCATTAGCCAATTCATCACGCAGCAAAATATTGAAACAGGCTGTCCAAGTCTTGGTGACTTCTGCAAGAAATGAACTGCCCGACAGGTTTTCGGGAAAAGAAGAGTTGGGGATGCGCTCTATTTTTGCCATAGATGCGAGTTATCAAAATGAATCAAGTCATTATCAACCGATTTATCCAGGCCAGGGTGGGACTGATAATAAGAAAGGGCACATGAATATGACGACCTATGATATGCGAGCAGGGATTGCCATTGATAGTCAGACAGAAACTCGCTCTATTGATGAAATGCGCTTTATCAAAGAAAGCTGGGAAGGTTCTCACTGGACTTGCAAAAAAAATGCACTTTTTGTGGTTGACCGCGCCTTTATTGAAGCGCGTTATTGGGATTTACGTAAAACAAAATACGATGTGACAGTGATTACACGAATGAAATCGACTTTCAAATATCAAATTCTTGAGGAAAGTCATGTTGAACAGTCGGCAGTTAATGAGAATATTGTGTCTGATAGGAAAATTCAACTTAATAGCTCAAAACAAGTTTGGCGATTAATACAATTCGTATCGCCTGACGGCAAAGTTTATGAATATCTCAGTAATGATTTTACATTGTCACCTGGTATGATTGCTTTTCTTTATCACCGACGCTGGGATGAAGAAAAATATTTTGATAATTACAAAACAGATATGGCTAATGCCAAAGCATGGGGGAAATCACCTATTGCTATTGAGCAACAAGCTTTATTGGCATTGGTTACACATATACTCATGCGCTTATTTCTAAATAAAAAGGGACAGGAGATGGGCTTGGAAGAAGACCATCAAACACAACAAAAACGCCATGAAGCAAAAGAAACCGCATACTGTATTGACTGGGAAGGCAATTATAATCGTGCTTTTTTTAGAAAACTATCTAAGATTACCAAACAAGCTTGGCGGTTCTTAAAAAACAATTTCCTAAAGAAAAGCGCCACATGGCTCTTTGAGCGCAAGCTCCGACCTGTTTTGATGGCATATCTGTAATAAAATGTCGGACACCGTTATCAAATAAGTGATAAGTTAGATATAGCGAATTTTCCGCGGTCATATCAAATACATTGACATATTCAGCTTGGAATTGAGTTAATGACAAGTCTGAAGCCCAGTTAATAAAGTTGGTTAATGCACTTCTGTCCTTAGTGCTGAGATTGGGTAGCTCATTAACCGCTTCGGTTAGCTCGTGCCAATGCCTGACTAAATCTTTAGTCGGGTACTCTAAGAGCACTGAAAGCACTTTGTATACCTGGGTCATACTTTTTCTCCATCCGAGCGTTTAGCGGCAGGGTGATAACGTACAAACTCTAAATTATCTTCGGTTTTTTTACGTTTATCAGGGAATAGCGAAGCATTGCTACTAATGCTACAACCGTCATTACCAAAGGTAAAACCATTTTGACCTTGGAAAGTATGAAAGTCTTCCTGACGTAATTCTTCATGACTGGTCGGAATCACAAAGCGATCTTCGTAATTGGCAATCGCCATATAACGATACATATCACGCACTTGCTCTTCATTTAAACCGACTTCTTCTAATACAGCTAAATCTGTTTTACCTTCCACATTTAAGGAACGATAAAAACTACGCATGGCAATCATACGTTTAAGGGCTAGAATAACCGGCTCTTCTTTACCGGCTGTTAGCATATTAGCCAAATATTTAATGGGCATACGTAAGTTTTCTATCTTAGGGATCATGCCATCAGGTGATGATTCGATATTACCTTGGTCAATTTGTGACTGCACTGGAGAGAGTGGCGGCACATACCAAACCATGGGCAAAGTGCGATACTCTGGATGCAATGGAAAAGCGACTTTCCAATCGACTATTAATTTGTAAATGGGAGATTCACGTGCCGCTTCCATCCATGATTCAGGGATTCCATCAATTTTGGCTTGTTTGATGACTTCAGGGTCATTAGGATCTAAAAATAAGTCCAATTGTGCTTGGTATAAATCTTGATCATCAGGTGTTGATGCTAATTCTTCAATACGATCTGCATCGTAAAGCATCACACCATTGTAACGAATACGTCCTACACAAGATTCAGAGCAGACCGTTGGTAAGCCAGATTCTACGCGTGGGTAACAGCCTGTACATTTTTCTGCTTTTCCTGATTCCCAGTTATAAAACATTTTTTTATACGGGCAAGCACTGATACACATGCGCCAGCTACGACATTTGTCTTGATCTACTAAGACGATGCCATCTTCTTCACGTTTATATAGTGAGCCAGAAGGGCAAGCGGCAACACACGCTGGGTTAACGCAGTGGTTACACATACGTGGTAAATACATAAGGAAAGTTTGCTCAAATTCGGCATATACTTGCTTTTCCATCTCGCCAAAATTTGTATCTTGGCTACGCATTTTAAATTTACCGCCGAGATCATCTTCCCAATTAGGGCCCCATTCAATTTTTTCCATACGCCGACCATCAATCAAAGAGCGTGGTCTTGCAGTTGGCGTAGCTTCTACTAATTCACTATTCTGCAAAACTGCATAGTCATAAGTGAATGGCTCGTAATAATCATCTATGGTTGGCATATTCGGATTCATAAATATATTACGTAAAATGCTACTACGCTGCCCTGATTTTAAGCGTAATTCACCTTTAACTAACTCCCATCCACCATTCCATTGTTCTTGATCTTCCCAATTTTTTGGATAGCCTACCCCTGGCTTAGATTCAACGTTGTTAAACCAAGCATATTCGACCCCTTTACGATTGGTCCAAACATTTTTACATGTGACAGAACAGGTATGGCAGCCAATACACTTATCCAAGTTAAAGACCAGTGAAAAATTTGCTCTTACTTTCATGTTATTTCTCCGACTCGTCTGTGCAAGCGTACTTTGCTTGATGTACACCTTCTGGGTTCAATGCTTTTTCGCGTGTTTCTGTTAATGGCTCTTCTAGCCACTTGATATCTGCATCTTCAATTTTATGCAAAATAACATATTCATCACGCTGCGAACCAATTGTGCCGTAATAATTAAAACCGTAACTCAGTTGTGCATAACCACCAATCATATGCGTGGGTTTAACGGTAATCCGTGTGACACTATTTAAAATACCGCCGCGTTTACCCGTTGTATTTGACCCAGGAACATTAACGTTTTTCTCTTGTGCGTGATACATCATCGCCATACCATCAGGAATACGCTGACTGACCACTACTCGCGCTACAGTCGCCCCGTTAATATTTAAAGCTTCAACCCAATCGTTATCTTCAATATTAGCTTTTTCTGCATCTGTTTCTGAAATCCATACATGAGGTCCACCGCGTGACAGCGTTAACATACGTAAATTGTCTTGGTAAGTACTGTGTATCCCCCATTTGCTATGGGGTGTAATCCAGTTTAATTTTAAATGCGGTTTATCACCAATTTTCTCGATCATTTCAGCGGTGGTTTGCATATCTACAGCAGGTTTGTATGTACAAAACTCTTCACCAAAATCACGCATCCATTGATGATCTTGATAAAAATGAGCTCGCCCCGTTAAGGTACGGAATGGAATATGCTCATGAATATTAGTATACCCTGCGTTATAGCTGACTTTTTCTGACTCAATGCCACTCCACGTTGGTGCGGTGATGATTTTACGTGGTTGCGCTTTAATATCACGGAAAGTGATTTTGTCATCTTCGCGTGACTTGGCTAAATGCGTATGATCTACACCTGTTTTTGTACTTAATGCTGCCCAAGATTTAACAGCAACTTCACCATTTGTTTCGGGTGCTAAGGCTAAAATAGCTTCACAGACATTAATATCTTCTTCTAAAGAGAGCATTCCTTTAGAAATACCTGCTTCTTTAATGGGATAGCAAATAGCTTTTAAAGATTCGTACTCTTTTTCAGTATTCCAGTCTATCCCTTTGATATTATTGCCTTGTTTATTTAATAAAGGCCCTAATGCTGTAAATTTCTTATAAGTATCAGCAAAATCACGCTGTACTACCTTAAGTAAAGGCATGGTTTTACCTGGAATAGGCTCACATTCGCCACGCTTCCAATCTTTAACGTCCATGGCTTGCGCTAATTCAGCAGGTGTATCATGTAATATAGGTAAAGCAACAAGGTCTTTTTGTGTACCTAAATGTTTTTCTGCCAAGACTGAAAAGCTTTTTGCAATGGTTTTAAAAATTTGCCAATCTGAACGTGACTCCCAGCCGGGGTCAACTGCTTGTGTTAGCGGGTGAATAAATGGATGCATATCCGTTGTATTTAAATCATTTTTCTCATACCAAGTTGCAGTAGGCAAAACAATATCCGAAAAAGCGCCCGTTGAATTTAAACGAAAGTTAATATCCACCATTAAATCCAATTTGGCAATCGGTGCATCTTTATGCCACGCAATTTCTACACCTTCGGCTTCAGGCAGCACATCTTGCATCACACTATTTTGTGCACCTAATAAATGCTTTAGAAAATACTCATGTCCTTTCGCACTGGAACCAATTAAATTAGCACGCCAGACAAATAAATTACGTGGGTGATTTTCAGGTGCATCAATATCTTCAGCAGCAAAAGCAATTTCTCCTGATTTTAATTTGCCGACCAAATAATCTGACACGCCTTTTTCATCTTTAGCACCTGATGCTTCAGCCTCTCTGACAATATCTAATGGGTTTTTATTAAAATGTGGTGCTGAAGGCAACCAACCAAGACGTTGTGAAACGACATTATAATCAGCTAAATTATGCCCTTTATAATGGCTCTGAGCGGTTGCGGATAACATGGCATCTGCTGATAATTTTTCATAACGCCATTGATCCGTATGAAAATAAAAGTAGGTTGTGCCATTCATGTGGCGTGGGGGTTTTTGCCAATCTAGGCCAAAGGCAATGGGTGCCCAGCCAGCTTGAGGTCGTAATTTTTCTTGACCTACATAATGACACCAGCCACCACCACTTTGACCAACACAGCCGCACATATGCAATAAATTCATAATGGCGCGGTAATGCATATCATTGTGGTACCAGTGGTTTAAACCAGCACCTAAAATGACCATGGATTTACCCATGGTCTTCGATGCGTTATCAGCAAATTCACGACCGCTGCGGATAATATCAGCCTGTTTTACACCTGTAATTTTCTCTGCCCAGGCGGGTGTGTTTGGAATGCTCGCATCATCATACCCTTTTGCTACCTCGCCACCTAAACCACGGTCAATACCATACTGTGCTAATTGCAAATCAAATACGGTGGCAACTAAAACGGCTTTACCATTTAGAGTGATTTTCTTAGTAGGAACATTGCGATGCATAGAGACATCAGCACCCGATTGAAAATCAGGCATCAAAACATCAACTATTCCATCATTCTCAAAAATCATACTTAAACGTGGCTTTGTATGACGGCGACCTTTTTTAGGTAATAAATTCCACTTGCCTTCTTCGCCCCAGCGAAAACCAACTGAACCATTTGGTGCAAAAACATCGCCTGTTTTTTCATCAATCACAACAGTTTTCCAGTCGGGGTTATTTTTCTCCCCTAAACTGTCATCAAAATCAGCTGCACGTATAAATCGTCCAGAAATATAGCTGCCTTCGTACTCATCTAAAATAACCAACATAGGTAAATCGGTATAAGTACGTGCATACTCTTCAAAATAAGGGTCTTGTTGGTCAACATGGAATTCTTTTAAAGCCACATGTCCCATTGCCAAGAAAATAGCAGCATCAGTGCCTTGTTTTGCGGGCATCCATAAATCCGCAAACTTTACATATTCTGCATAATCGGGTGAAATCGCGACAACTTTTGCACCCTTATAACGCACTTCTGAATAAAAATGTGCGTCAGGTGAGCGCGTCATCGGTAAATTCGCGCCAGCAACCACTAGATAGGTTGAGTTATACCAATCAGCCGACTCAGGGACATCAGTTTGTTCGCCCCAAGTTTGTGGTGAAGCCGGTGGTAAATCGCAGTACCAATCATAAAAAGATAAACAAGCGCCACCGATTAATGACAAATAGCGACTCCCTGCCGCATAACTAATCATCGACATCGCAGGAATCGGTGAAAATCCAGCAATGCGATCAGGACCATGGGCTTTTATAGTGTAAACATTAGAAGCCGCAATAATCTCTGAAACCTCATCCCAATCGACACGTACAAAGCCACCTAAACCACGAACTGCGGTATATTTTTCACGTTTTATTGGGTCTTCTTGAATAGCTGCCCATGCTTCTACGGGATCTTTACCTGTCGCTCGCTCATCCCTATATAAAGAAACTAAACGTTCACGAATCAGAGGATATTTAACCCGTAAAGGGCTGTACAAATACCATGAAAAACTTGCGCCACGGGGACAGCCGCGCGGCTCATGATTTGGCATATCGGGGCGAGTGCGAGGATAATCGGTGGCTTGCATTTCAAAAGCAACCAAGCCATTTTTAACATGGATATTCCATGAACAGCTTCCAGTACAGTTTACGCCATGCGTTGAACGCACGACTTTATCAAAACGCCAGCGATTACGGTATCCATCTTCCCATTGGCGATCTTCATTGGTCACAACGCCATGATCACCCGAAAATTTACTTTGAACTTTTTTGAAAAAGTTAAGACGGTCTAAAAAATGACTCATCGTGTTTTTCTCCTGTTATTAATTTTTATAACATTGGGGCGCAGGTCTTTAGCCTGCTTTTGCAATAACTGCAGGCTAAAGACCTGCGCCCCATTCTTTATATTAGATTTTCTAATGTCCCATAAAACCTTAAATCTGCATCACTCAAGTTAGCTTTAACTGCATTATTCTTAATATATTCATAAACAACATGAAAGTGTTTTTCATCCCGAAGAGCTTTATCAAAATAAGACTTTTCCCAAAAATGCCCTTTTCTTGATAAATGTTGATTAATATAAAAAGCAGTGGCTCCTTTTATTTTTTGCATTACCACGCTTAAGGCTTGTTTTTGTTGAAATAACAAATGCACGTGATTTGGCATAATACTGACTGCATATAACTGGTAATATTCTGGTTCTAATTTTTTTATATAACCCATCGTCAAAGTTAAAATTTCACCCTTCAAATAACAACCTTTATTCGATAAATCACAATATTCATCAATTTTCATCTGCTTTTCAGAAGCACTTAAATTAGGATTTCCATGAATACCCAGTAAATAAGCATCAACACTGTCTTGTGTCCGAAAAGTAACAAACTGATAAGTATTTAATTCACTGTAATGATGCAAAGCCTTTCTTGTCATTGACCTAACCAAAGCAATTCAAAAAATATAGAGGGGCTGGCTTCAGCCTGATTTTTCAATAACTGCAGGCTAAAGGCCTGCGCCCCAATCTTTTTATGGGTTATAAAACTCACCCTCTTTACGCAAGTAAAACCACCAGTTAATCATAATGCAAACGATATAAAAGGCTGCAAAACCATAGAGTGCTATTTCAGGTGTGGTCGCTTTGATTTGTTCGCCAAAAACTTTAGGAATATAAAATGCACCATAGGCAGCAACCGCTGAGGTCCAGCCTAATACAGGGCCTGCTTGTTCTTTGGGGAAAATCATCGCAATGGAGCGGAAAGTTGAGCCGTTACCAATGCCTGTTGCTGCAAATAAAACTAGAAATAAAATAAAGAATTCTACAAAATAATCTTCTGGTGTTGCTGAGTTATAAGCCGCCTTCATATAGTATGCAACACCGACAGCACTGATAACCATAATAAAAGAGACTATATGAGTAACCCAAGCACCACCAAACTTATCAGCAATCATGCCGCCGACAGGGCGAATTAATGCCCCAATAAAAGGCCCCATCCATGCATACATTAAGGCGCTTGGACCATTTGGGTTAGCTATATCATGATTCATAACACCATCGACTAAAATATGCTGATAGCCAAAAATCACTTTAATTGCTAATGGAAAACAAGCGGCAAAACCAATAAAAGAGCCAAAGGTCATGGTATAAATAATACTCATCACCCAAGTATGCTTATTATCAAAAATTTTATATTGGCGATCTAAGCTTTGACCAATCTGTCCGGGAATAATTTTTAACAAAGAAACAGTTAAAGCAATAACAATAAATAAGGCAATTTCTTTAGGCACATGAAAGCCAGAACCATGTACTGATTCGGGTAACATAAGCCATAAGCCAAAAATTGAACTAGCAAAAGCAATAAGTAGCATGCCTGACATAATACCAAAACTAACAAAAGGGTGCTGTTCGTTAGGAGAAACTTCTTCAGTACGGATATTATGCATTCCAAACCAGCTAAAAAAGGCTAAAGGAATTAAAAATAGTAACCAGATAAATCCTGCGTTTTGAATATAGGTTTCAGTGCCAGCCGGTATTTTTCCGATCAAGGTCCCGGAGCTAGAGAGTAAAGTCATGGGATCGCCTCCCAATGCCCCAAATATACCAACGGTCATAGAGAGAGGGATCAGTATTTGCATCGTAGTAACGCCAAAGTTACCTAAACCTGCATTTAAGCCTAACGCCAAACCTTGTACTTTTTTCGGGAAGAAAAAACTAATATTTGACATTGATGAAGCAAAATTACCGCCACCAAAACCAGATAATAGCGCTAATACTTGAAATACCCAAAAAGGAGTATTTTGATCTTGTAACGCAATACCCGTGCCTAATGCTGGGAGCATTAATAGGGCTGTGGTAAAAAAAATAGTATTACGCCCACCACATAAGCGAATAAAAAAACTACTTGGGATTCTTAGTGTTGCGCCTGTTAATCCAGCGATTGCCATTAATGTAAATAACTGAGATTTTTCATAGGGAAAACCCAAGTTCAGCATTTGTACAGTGATAATTCCCCAATATAACCAAACAGCAAAGCCACATAATAAACTAGGAATAGATATCCATAAATTTCGATTAGCAATCACCTTACCTTCTGCCTCCCAGAAGTCAGAGTCCTCTACATCCCATTTTTTAATATCAACCATTGTAGTTACCTCTCAAATTAGAAAATTATCTTATAAATACTACACCTTAATTTTAAATAAATCCGGTTGTTATTGAGATTTAATAATTCTGTAACATTATGATATATAAGAATAACTTAGTATTTTACTGGGTTATTTAACCTTATAATATTAATTTATAAGGTTTTTATAGATGATAAAAAATCTCTCACCTAAAATAGCTACATTTAATTCACTAAAAAACATGAGTAAATTATCTTTTTCTATATTAGGAATGAATATTGGGCCGGCACTCAGTGAGGTCTTATTTCTGAGTTAGAGTGCATTAATTTTAAATAGTTGAATAAATGATGTATCTTTTTGCGGTTAGGGGGCTGATTTTTACCATTGTAAAAACTAACCCCTGCAAGCCCATATTTTACGCCTATTACCTATATTATAGGTATGCTTAATGAGCTGCTCTCAATCATTCTTGTGCTCATTTTAAATTATCCAGATTTCAATTATCAATTCTCGGATTTTTTGTATTGTGCCGGATATTCCTCGGTTCAAGGTAATCAATACCTTGCCAAGTGTACGGCTCTTTAATCAAAATTACTTTAGTTTGGTTTTATGTTAAGAGAGCAATTCAGAATTTAGGTGGTATTAGCTTTTTGTAATATGATATTTCTATGTGATGTAGTGTCTTTTGTTTAAGACTAGACTATGCACAGTTAATGGATAACTTGAACATTATGGTTATAAAATACTTATCACAATCATAAACGGAGATAAATAATGGATACCACGATTATTCTGCTCGACCGAGCACACTTTGCATTCAACATCATATTTCATTACCTGTTCCCTCAATTGACCATGGGTTTGGCCGCTCTGATTCTGCTTTTTAAAAGTATGGCTCTATGGAAGCATGATGAAGCATATAACCGAGCAGCACGTTTCTGGATCAAGATATTTGCCATTAACTTTGTCTTCGGTGTGGTTACTGGTATTCCCATGGAATTTCTATTCGGGACTAATTGGGCAGAATTTTCACGTAGAACGGGTGGCGTGATTGGTAGCCTTCTGGCAATGGAGGGGCTTTTTGCTTTTCTTATGGAATCAGCCTTTCTAGGCTTGTTACTATTTGCAGAGCAACGACTTGGCCCACGAGGACACTGGTTTGCAGCGTTTATGGTGTGTTTTGGCACTTGGTTGTCAGGCTTTTTTATTCTTGCTACCAATGCCTGGATGCAACACCCCGTTGCTTATACTGTATCTAGCGATGGGGTGTATTCGCTTAACAGTCTGTGGGGGTTACTCACTAATCCCTGGCTGTTTTGGCAATACCTGCACAATATGAATGCCACACTGATTACCGCTTCGTTTGTCGTAACGGCGGTGGGTGCTTACTATCTATTAGCAGGTAAACACCTTGAATCAGCACGGCTCTTTATACGCAATGGCGTTATGGTTGCTACCATCGCCACTATTTTACAAATATTTCCCTTTGGTCATGGTGAGGCTAGGCAAGTTTTTTTGCATCAACCTATTAAAGCGGCAGCGATGGAGGGAATTTTCCAAACCCAAAAAGGTGCACCTTTAATTATTTTGGGGCAACCGAATATGCACACTGAGACTTTAGATAATCCACTGGTGATTCCTTATCTAGATAGCCTGATGATGACGGGTAAACTGGATGGGGAATTACAAGGTTTAGATGATTTCCCTAAAGAAGACTGGCCAGATGCTGTGCCCTTAGTCTTTTACAGTTTTCACGCTATGGTTATTCTGGGCATGTTATTTGCTAGTATTATGCTACTGTCGGCTTGGTTATTGTGGCGTAAACAATTGTTTGAATCGCGCTGGATGCTATGGGTATTAATGTTAAGTGCGCCATTGCCCTACTTTGCTACGATAGCAGGCTGGATGACAACAGAAATTGGCCGGCAGCCTTGGTTAGTCTATGGCCTGATGCGTACAGTTGAAGGGGCATCACCCCACGTTAGCTCAGGTAATGTATTATTCACCTTATTGGGTTTCGTACTCTTATATATGCTGATGGGGCTGCTTTTTCTTATGCTGGTTCTACGGCTTATTAATATTGGCCCTGCGACTATTGAGAATAACTCTTAGAGGATATGGTTATGGAAACATTATGGTTTATTATAATAGGTGTATTATTGACCTTATTTGTTGTACTGGATGGGTTTGATTTTGGTACTGGCATTATTTACCCTTGGGTCGCTAAAAACAATACTGAGCGTAGAACGGTTTTAAGCGCGATTGGTCCTATCTGGGATGGTAATGAAGTATGGCTCATTATAGGCGGTGGCGTATTATTCTTTGCCTTCCCAACAGCTTATGCATCTATATTTAGTGGCTATTACCTCGCCTTGATGCTGTTATTATGGTTATTGATGTTTCGTGGGTTATCCATGGAGCTGCGCTCACAGCTCCCTAACCCTTTATGGCATAGTTTTTGGGATGCTTTGTTAGTCATAGGCAGCGTTTCTATTACGCTGGTGCTCGGTGTTGCATTAGGTAACGTATTGCGTGGCGTTCCACTGGAAGCAGATGGATTTTTCTTCTTGCCCTTATGGACAGATTTTATGACCGGCGAGTACCCAGGTATTCTTGACTGGTATACACTCTTAACTGGCGCATTTGCTATCGTACTTTTTAGCGTACATGGTGCTAATTTTATTGCCTTAAAAACTGAGCAAGCCATTCAACAGCGCGCCCGTCATATCGCGCGTAAAGGTAACTACTTAATTGCTTTGTTCATGCTTGTGTTGCCGTTGGCAACGCATATCGTGCAGCCCTTTTTTATTCAGAATTATAGTGTGTATTCGATAGGGGTATTATTGCCAATACTGGCAGGGGCTGCTTTACTCGCTATGTTTGTCACACGCAGCAAAGAAAATGATTTATACGCCTTTGCCGCTTCTGCCGCCTTTATGGTGCTATTGTTACTCAGTGTCGCCTTTAGTATTTATCCTAATATGCTGATTGCAACGACCCACTCGATGCATAACCTGACGATTTATAATACAGCTACTTCGGAATATGCTTTACGTACAGGGATTATCTGGTTTTCTATCGGTGCGCCACTAGCGGTTGTTTACACACTTTATATGTACCGCTCATTTCGCGGTAAAGTGGTATTGTCCGATGATGAAGAAGGGTATTAAGTCTGTATTTATCATTATCTAAATCTTTTTAGTCACCGATTAAAGACAGAATATTGAAGTGAAAAATTCTATTTTTCACTTCAAGGTTTCCAATACCAAAGTTTATTGCTGTGTAAGTCCGTTCAATAGATCTATTGGAAAGGCGATAGCCTGCTATGGCAATGAGGTTGACTCAAGAGTCACTCTTGGAGGTTATTATTTGTAGTGTCAATCATTCCGGTAACTCATTGATAAGAATCAGCCTGCATTGATTTGTAGGGACTATCGGACTCCTCTTGGTTCCTTTACTTATTCGGGGGTATATATGATACCGCTGAAGTTAGAGGAGTCCATATTATCATCCTACGACATTTTTTATACCCGCTTAAAATGAGAATTTACGCGCGTTGCATACAAGTTATGCCCCTGCCACTATATGATAAATACCTTTAAATCGTGATTTTTTTGTATTTAATACGGGTTGGGTTGTCGGCATCTGTACCTAGACGTTTATGACGATCTTTTTCGTAATCTTCATAGTTACCTTCAAACCAGACCACTTGACTATCACCTTCAAATGCCAGCATGTGTGTAGCGATTCGATCTAAAAACCAGCGGTCATGCGAAATAACTACGGCACAACCAGGAAAGGCTAGCAAGGCTTCTTCTAAAGCACGTAAGGTTTCAACATCTAAATCGTTGGTTGGCTCATCGAGTAATAAAACATTACCACCGCTACGTAATAGCTTGGCTAAATGTACACGATTACGTTCACCACCCGATAAATCACCAATACGTTTTTGTTGGTCACCGCCTTTAAAATTAAAGCGGCCACAATAGGAACGTGATGGCGTTTCATAAGTGCCTACGGTGATTAAATCTAAGCCATCAGAGATTTCCTCCCAGACGGTTTTGTTATCATCAAGGTCATCTCTAGATTGATCAACGTGTGAAAGTTGTACGGTCGAACCTAATTTAATCTCACCTGAATCAGCTTGTTCTACGCCTGACATCATACGGAATAGGGTGGTTTTACCAGCACCGTTAGGACCGATAATGCCGACAATGCCACCAGGGGGTAATTTAAAGCTTAAGTCATTGACTAATAAACGCTCACCGAAACCTTTGTTAACGTGTTCCACATCAATAACGACATCACCTAAACGAGGGCCAGGTGGAATAAATATTTCCTGGGTTTCGTTACGTTTTTGTGCTTCTTGTGACGACATTTCATCAAAACGCGCTAAACGCGCTTTACTTTTTGCATGACGGCCTTTGGTATTAGAGCGTACCCATTCCAATTCAGCTTGCATCGCTTTTTGGCGTGAACTTTCTTGTTTTTCCTCTTGGGCTAAACGGTTTTGTTTTTGCTCTAACCAAGAAGAGTAATTACCTTCCCAAGGAATACCTTGGCCACGATCCAGTTCTAAAATCCAGCCGGCAACATTATCTAGAAAATATCTATCGTGAGTAACAGCAACGACAGTACCAGGGTAGTCATGTAAAAATCGCTCTAGCCATGCCACTGATTCTGCATCTAAATGGTTGGTCGGTTCATCGAGTAAGAGCATATCGGGCTTTGATAGCAATAAGCGACAAAGAGCGACACGACGCTTTTCACCGCCGGATAGTTTGGCAACATCCGCATCCCAAGGAGGAAGGCGTAAAGCATCCGCGGCTACTTCTAATTCGCGCTCTAATTCCCAAGCATTAGCGGCTTCAATTTTTTCTTGTAATTCGGCTTGCTCAGCCAATAGCGCATCAAAGTCAGCATCAGGTTCTGCAAATGCATCATTGACAGCATTATAGCGTTTTACAATTTGTTGTATTTCACCTAATCCTTCTTCGACATTACCACGTACATCTTTTGTAGGGTCAAGCTGGGGTTCTTGCGCAAGATAGCCGATGTTAATACCTTTCATAGGAATGGCTTCACCCTCAATTTCTTTGTCAACGCCTGCCATAATGCGGAGTAGAGTTGATTTACCAGAGCCGTTAAGACCTAATACACCGATTTTTGCGCCAGGGAAAAAAGATAAAGAAATATCTTTTAAGATGAATTTTTTGGGTGGGACAATTTTGCCCACTCGATTCATAGAAAATATATATTGTGCCATGTTGGTTTTATGAATTCCTATAAGAAAATGTTGGACTATTATAGCGTTGTTTAAGGAAGTTTTGCAGGTTGAGTAAAGACATAATCCGTGCCGCTAGCCGCTTGATGACAATCAAAACAAGCTTGAGCTGATGAGCTATCTTTGCCATGTGGAGTTAGCTCTAAACCTGTCCAGCGTGCAAATCCCCAGCCACCCGTTGCTGCATATTTTTTTGCATCCCTGACCATGATTTCTGCATGCACAAAGTCACCAGGTACAGTGGCTGCTTGCCATGTGGGTAAGGTTTCGTTTTTCCAGACCAATTTTGCGAGAATAGCACCTTTAGGCCAGTTTATTTTTTTAATGCCTGCGCGTGCCGCTTTGATTGCGATGGCATTACCTAAAATAGCGCGTTGGGTATTGTTGTCATTACGTAGAGAAGTACCAATAATTCGCCAGTTTGTCAGGTGTTTAGGGTATTCGATATTATTAGCAGCTGCGATTTCTTGTTTGGCATAACTGATTTGAGGGAGGCAGATTAAACTTGATAATAGTAGTAAGTGAGATACTTTTTTCATGTTGTGTATTTCTTGTGTGGTTTATAAAGTGAGGGAGTTAAAAATAGGTACGATACTTGTTTATATCATGATAGGGGTAGCAGGTCTTTAGCTGGTATTTTGTGTTCTTTAGTTTAGCTGTTTACTTTTTGCTAAAAGATTAATGAGTGTGCAGGCGGTCTGTGCAAAGTCATCACCAAAAGCAATGACACCATCTTCGTGGCCTAGCATGGTAAATAGGGAGTGTTGTTGAAGTTGTTCCGATTGAAATAGTTGGTTGACAGCTTCAGCCATTTCGGGTGTGCCATAGGCAATATTCGCAAGCGTATGTGGCAGTTCTAAGGCTTGAGTTGCCTGCCATATCTCAGTGCTATGTGCGTGAATGACGCAGTTAATCTTTTTACTTTGAGCGTACACGCTAGCATGAGTTAATGCTTCTGATGATGGCTGGCAAGGGCCGGAGGAATCAACCTGATTGCGTGCTAAGTCAACTTTTTCTATAAGGCAGTAATGTTGCGCGTGGAGGTGACTTATACCGCCTGTCTGTGTGCCGCTGATAATAAATTGCTCGCCTGTTAAGCGCTGGCTAATATTGCCATAACCATAGCCCTTATAACGTGCCGGATTTTGACCAATTAAGTCTAATTTATATAAGAGGCAGCGCCAACTATTCATCGTAGCAAGAGGCCAGTCGGAATTTGCCGCTGTTTGCTTGTAGTTTAAGTGGTATTTGATAACACCTTCAGTTTCTTGCATAAGCAGGTACAAATAATGTAACGAAAATTCTGGTACAAATTAAAGAGTTAATAAAAGGCTCTTTTGAAAAGTGAGTGGGTAAATTATAATTAACAATCCTAATAAGCCACCTGAGTTTGTTTTTCATGATAACAGAATTATTTCAACAAGCACTCCATATTAATTCACCTTGGTTGATTAAATCTATTGATTTTAATGCTGAAGAAAAGCGACTTGATATACAAATAGACTTTAAGCGAGGAAGTACTTTTGAAGACCCTGATGCCGGTGATGATGAAGTAAAAGAGTATAAGGCATACGATACCGTTCAAAAAAACTGGCAGCATTTGAATTTTTTCGAACATGAATGTCATCTACATGCACGCGTTCCCAGAATTAAACGTGATGATGGAAAGGTTCGACTCATACCCACCCCTTGGGAAGGCAAGGTGTCAGGATTTACGCTACTGTTTGAAGCGTTATTAATTCAATTATGCAAAGCCATGCCGGTTCACAATGTGAGTGACCTGACGGGTGTCTCCGATCATAAAATATGGCGGGTATTGGATACCTACATTGAGCTAGCCAAGATGGATGAGGACTACAGTGATATAAGCCTCCTAGGAATGGATGAAACCTCCATTGCCAAAGGGCATGACTACATTACTCTATTTGTTGACCTGGAAGAGAGAAAAACACTGCACATTAGTGCAGGCAAAGATCATAAAACGGTTGTTGATTTTGTGGAAGTATTAGAAGCCAAACAGGGTGATAGGAGTGCAATCAAACAAGTGAGTTGCGATATGTCTCCTGCCTTTATTAAAGGTGTTAAAGAAAACATGCCCGAGGCAGAAATTACCTTTGATAAGTTTCATATCATAAAACTTATCAATGAAGCCGTTGACCAGGTGCGTAGAGAAGAAGGGAGTTACACACCCATACTTAAGGGAAATCGTTATATTTTCTTGAAAAACGAGTCTAATTTAACTGAAAAACAAAAAATAATAAAAGAGGAGTTAAGCATGGCAAAACTTAACTTAAAATCTGTCCGAGCCCTACAAATTCGTGAAGCATTTCAACAGATTTATGTTGCCGAAAGCACAGAGAAATTTGAAGGCTTACTTAATAACTGGTATTACTGGGCTACTCACAGTCAGCTGGCTCCCATTGTAAAAGTAGCTAAGACAATCAAGAGGCATTGGGATGGAATTGTCAGCTGGAAAAAGAGCCAAATCAATAATGGTATTTTGGAGGGGTTAAACTCGGTTTTACAGGCAGCAAAAAGAAAAGCGAGAGGATATAAAATGCAGCACTTCAAAACAATCGCTTATTTATTAACGGGGAAATTAGACTTTTCTAAAATAAATGCTAATTGCTTACCCACTTAAAATTCAAAAGAGCCTAATAAAAACCAGCTTTAATCAGCAATTTATTGTAAAATTGGCGGTTTTCTAATAGTTATGCCACATTTTTTAGATTCTAGCAAAATAAGTTACTATGCGATGTCCTTTTTGTACTGCCCAAGATACTAGAGTTATTGACTCTCGCTTAGCGAATGAGGGTGATCAAGTGCGACGTAGGCGTGAATGCGTGGCCTGTAAAGAGCGCTTTACCACTTATGAGGTCACTGAGTTTAATTTGCCTAGAGTCATTAAACGCGATGGGCTGCGTGAGCCTTTTAATGAACGTAAATTGCGTGCTGGTATTTTAAGGGCATTAGAAAAGCGTCCTGTTACTAGTGATCAGATTGAAGCAGCAGTTATTCGAATTAAAAAAGAGTTAAATGCTAAAGGTGATCGAGAGGTCGCTGCCTTAGAAATTGGCGAACAAGTTATGAAAGAATTAATTGCTTTAGATCATGTGGCTTTTGTGCGTTTTGCTTCTGTTTATAGAAGCTTTCAGGATGTCAGTGAATTTACCGATATGATTGCTGATTTACAAAAGAAATAATGGCTAAGCAACAAGCAGAACAAGATAGCTTATTTATGGCGCGTGCGTTGTATTTAGCTAAAAAAGGGCGATATACCACCAAGCCAAACCCTCGTGTTGGCTGTGTTATCGTTAAAGGTAATGAAATTATTGCTGAAGGTTGGCATATGCGTGCTGGGCAAGGGCATGCTGAAGTTGAGGCATTAAAAAATACTCAAGAGGGGCAAGGCGCTACCGCGTATGTGACTTTAGAGCCGTGTAGTCATTATGGGCGCACGCCACCTTGTGCTGAGGCTTTAATTAAAGCGGGTGTGGCGCGTGTCGTGATTGCTATGCAAGACCCTAACCCTTTAGTGGCAGGGAAGGGCGTTGCTTTATTAAAGCAAGCAGGTATTGATGTTATTTGTGGTGTATTAGAGTCAGAGGCACAAGCACTTAATCGAGGCTTTATTACACGTATGACGATGGCTAAACCCTATGTTATCAGTAAGATGGCAATGAGTTTAGACGGGCGTACGGCGATGGCTTCGGGTGAAAGTAAATGGATTACTGCGCCACAAGCTAGGCACGATGTGCAAAAGTTACGGGCAGCGAGTTGTTGTGTGCTAACAGGCGTGGATACTGTTTTAGCAGATGATCCGAGCATGAATGTACGCTTGGAGGGTGTTGATGTCGTGCAGCCTTTACGCGTTGTTTTGGATTCTCAATTACGCACACCAATTAGCGCGAAATTATTGACTTTAGCGGGTCGTACATTGATTTTAACGAGTTCTGAGGAGAAATATAAAATTGAGGCGCTGACTCAGGCTGGTGCAGAAGTTTACGTAATTCATGCTGGAATGCAAGGGCGTTTAGATTTGAATGCAGTTTTATTGTTTTTAGCAGAGCAGCAGGTGAATCAGGTCTTAATTGAGGCAGGCAGTGTCTTAAATGGTGCTTTGATGGAGCAAAATTTAATTGATGAATGTATCGTTTATATGGCTCCCTGTCTGCTCGGTTCTAGTGGTCGCGGTTTGTTTGATATGCCAGACATTACCGTTATGGCAGATAAGAAAAATTTAACACTATTAGAGGCACGTAAAGTAGGTGTGGATTTAAGACTTCAATATAAGGTACAAACATAATATGTTTACAGGCATTATTTTAGCGGTGGGTAAAATAACCCAGATTGAACAAAAAGCAGGCGATGTACGTCTATCTATTGATACCGGCAAGTTATCTTTAGTGGACGCGGCTTTAGGTGACAGTATTGCTGTAAATGGAGTATGTTTAACAGCGATTGAGTTAAGTGCGCATGGCTTTGTTGCTGATGTGTCTAATGAAACTTTAGCCCGTACTAACTTAAAACTCGCAGCGAGTGGCACGCCGGTTAATTTGGAATTGGCATTAACACCGCAAACGCGATTAGGTGGACATATCGTCAGTGGTCATGTTGATGGTTTAGCGGTGCTATTAGAAAAAAAACCGGATGGTCGTTCTATTCGTTTTAAATTTAAAGCACCTAATGAATTGGCAAAGTATATTGCTGAGAAAGGGTCTATTTGTATTAATGGCATTAGCTTGACCGTAAATAAGGTTGATGGGGCGGTATTTAGCGTCAATATTGTGCCCCATACTTTAAAAGAGACAACTTTGGGTAATATTGAGGTTAATGATAAGGTGAATATAGAGGTTGATTTACTAGCACGTTACATGGAACGTTTAATGAAAGGCGAGGCTGCAGCAACTTGTACTGCGGGTGTGACAACAGAATTATTAAGAGAAAGTGGGTTTATTTAGTAGATGAATACAACTGAGGAAATTATTGAAGATATACGCCAGGGAAAAATGGTCGTGATCATGGATGATGAAGACCGTGAAAATGAAGGCGATTTAATTATGGCGGCTGGGTTAGTACGCGCTGCTGATATTAATTTTATGGCGCGCTATGGCCGTGGCTTGATTTGTTTAACTTTAACAGGCGAACGTTGTCAACAATTACGTTTACCTCTCATGGTGAATGATAATAATGCCGCTTTTGCGACTAATTTTACCGTTTCTATAGAAGCGGCTGAAGGGGTTACGACAGGCATATCGGCAGCTGATCGTGCAAAAACGATATTAAGTGCCGTTGCTAAAGATGCTAAAGCAGAAGATGTGGTGCAGCCTGGGCATATTTTTCCGTTACGAGCACGTGATGGAGGTGTCTTAAATCGCGCTGGACATACTGAAGCAGGGTGTGATTTGGCGCGTTTAGCTGGGCTAGAGCCTGCATCTGTGATTGTTGAGGTCTTAAATGAAGATGGCTCGATGGCTAGACGCCCTGATCTTGAAGTTTTTGCTAAAGAGCATGAACTTAAGATCGGTACGATTGCAGATTTGATTCAATATCGTACTAAGAATGAAGCTACATTAGAGCGAATTAGTGAATGTGCTTTACCAACAGAATTTGGTGATTTTCGTTTATATGCCTATCAAGATCGTAATGATGGCAATATTCACTTGGCTATTGTGATGGGAGATGTTGCGAATGATGAACCGGTTTTAGTTCGAGTGCATGCACGTAATTTAATGGATGATATTTTTTCTTCAACACGTAGTGACTGTAAAATGCCAGTGCGTGATGCAATGAAGCATATTGCTGAGGAAGGTCGTGGTGTTTTGGTATTGATTCGTCAAGAAGAAAATAATAAAGCATTAGCTGAACTCGTACACCAATATCAATTGCAAGATAATGGGGTGATTAACCCTGTTGTAGCAGAAAAAACAGGGGAATGGCGCACGACGGGAACGGGTTCGCAAATACTTGCGGATTTAGGCGTGCATAAAATCACTGTTTTAGGTGAACAAAAAACTTATTTTGGGCTTTCTGGGTTTAATTTAGAGTTAGTGGAAAGTAGCGAATAAAATTAACAAATAGTAGGGCGGGCTTTAGTTCGCTCTACGTTATAGTTTATACATTTAAAAGAGGCAACTATGTCAGCAGTAAAAACAGTAGAAGGTAATTTTTTAGCACAAGGCGGTAAATATTGTATTGTTGCGTCACGTTTTAATAGCTTTATTGTTGAGCAATTAGAAAATGGTGCCATCGATGCTTTAGTACGCCATGGGGTTAACAAAGAAGATATTACTGTCGTTAAAGCCCCTGGTGCGTATGAGTTACCTATGGTTGTGCAGCGTATTGCTGCCAGTAAGAAATATGATGCCATTATCACTGTCGGTGCGGTGATTCGGGGTGCTACACCTCATTTTGATTATGTTTCAGGTGAGTGCGTTAAAGGTATTGCGCAAATTTCTTTACAGTATGATATTCCCGTTAGCTTTGGCGTATTAACGGTTGATAGTATTGAGCAAGCTATTGAACGTGCGGGGACTAAGGCGGGTAACAATGGTGCTTCAGCTGCCTTATCAGCGATTGAAATGGTTACTTTATTTAAAAATTTGGACGCTTAATGAGTTCTGCAAAAACAAAAGCGAGACAATGTGCGGTACAAGCTTTGTATCAATGGCAAATGACTGGCACAGATTTAAGCACGATTGCGCGTCAATTCGCTGAAGATCAACGCTTAAAAAATGCGCAAAAAAGTTATTTTACGGATTTATTTCATGGTATTCCTAAGGATCTGGATAAAATCGATTTTGCCATGAAAGATTTTATTGATCGTGCAGTAAACGATATAGATCCGGTAGAGCGCGCTATTTTAAGAATTGGTGTGTATGAGTTGTTGCATAAGCCAGAAACACCTTATCGCGTCATTATTAATGAAGGTGTGGAATTAGCAAAATACTTTGGTGCGGATGGTAGTCATCGCTATGTCAATGGCGTATTGGATAAAGTTGCACAAATTCAGCGTAAGCTAGAAATTGAAGCAAAGCTAAAGAAAAGTTAGGGAAAATAACCCAATGTTTGTTTGTAAACATCTGTAGGGCGTGGTTTCAGCCCGCCTTTAGAGTAGGTGGCTTAGCGGGCTAAAGCTACGCCCTACAGTTTTTATTTCCTAGCAACTCTAAACTTGAAAAAGAAAGCAAATGAAAAATAAAGTTAAGTTTGGTACTAGCGGTATTCGTGGCTTAGTCAGTGATATGACAGATAAAGTCTGTTATGCCTATACTTTGTCTTTTTTACATTATTTACAGTCTATTGATGCTATTCAGGTTGGGCAAGCAGTGGGTGTCGGTGGCGATTTACGCAAGAGTACACCACGCATTATGAATGCGGTTGCTGCTGCTGTGGTTGATGCCGGTTATACAGTGGTTAATTGCGGTCTTTTACCTACGCCTGCTATAGCGCTGTATGGTATTGCGCATAAGATTGCGACCGTAATGGTGACGGGTAGTCATATTCCTGAAGATCGTAATGGTATTAAATTTAACAAACCTGACGGTGAAGTACTAAAAGACGATGAGCAAGGAATTTTGGCTCAAAATCCAGTACTCAATGATGCTTTATTTGATGGTAAAGAAAGCTTGTTAGCGAGTGATTATTTACCGGCGGTTAATACGACTGCAGAACAACAATATATTGCGCGCTATTTAGACTTTTTCCCTGAAAATAGCTTGGCAGGCTTAAAATTAGGCGTTTATCAGCACTCTTCAGTTGCCCGTGATCTCTTACCAAAGATTTTGTCAGAATTAGGTGCTGAAGTCATCTCTTTAGGGCGTTCTGATACCTTTATTTCCGTCGATACCGAAGCCATTCGTCCAGAAGATGTCATTTTAGCTAAGCAATGGTCGGCTGAGTTTGGCCTTGATTGTATTATTTCCACCGATGGCGATGCCGATAGACCTTTAGTCAGTGACGAACATGGCGAATGGTTACGCGGTGATATTGCCGGTATTTTAGTTGCACGTTTTTTACAAGCAGAGGCAGTAGTAACCCCCGTTAGTAGTAATAGCGCTGTCGAAAAGTGCGCTCAATTTGCACTGGTAAAGCGTACTAAAATAGGCTCCCCTTTTGTTATTTCTGCTATGCAAGCGATGACCAGTCAAACCAGTGTAGTGGGTTATGAAGCGAATGGTGGCTTTTTACAAAATACCCCCATTCAATTAAATAACAAAACACTCGCTGCTTTACCAACACGCGATGCGGTGATTGTGCCGTTATGTTTATTGTTGCAAGCGAAACAACTAGGGTGCTCAATTTCGGCATTGCTGAAAACCTTGCCACCACGATTTACTTATAGTGACCGCATTAAAAATTTTCCAAGTAAATTAAGCCAGTCTATTTTAGGGCAAATGCAAACTGGCGAATTGACCCAAGATGCTGCTGTGCTAACACAATTATTTGCGGGAAAAATAGAGCGAGCCGTTGCTTTTGATTACACCGATGGCGTACGTATCACTTTAGCTAATGATGAGGTAGTGCATTTTCGAGGTTCAGGTAATGCGCCTGAATTACGCTGTTATACTGAAGCTGATAGCGATAGTCGTGCGGAAGCATTAAATCAGCTATGTATAAAACAAATGCATGAGTGGAAGCCTTAGATTATATAAACTCTTACACCCTTTTAATTCAATTTATAGTGATTCTCAGTGAATAGAAAGATAACTCCACCTAAAAATTACTTTTCCTTTTTTTCTACATTGCCTTGGCGTGGCATTATGGCCGTTGGGCTTATATTGCTGGTGTTAGTTGGGCTGGTCTTACTGGTTCAAACGGCAGGTAGCAGTGCTGAAGAGGTAGAACTTGCTGATATTTTTGCTGTTCTTACTTTAATAATGATTCCTTGTGTTAGTGTCTTTGCTGTACTGGTAGCACTGGAGAAATATGCTGGAATTTCTTGTTTGAGAGGTGTTGAAGCGGTTGGTAAATATACCTTAATGGGCTTAGATTGGCTTTATGTAACGGTTCAAGGCTGGTTCGGTATAGAAGTCAAAAAAACAAATCGCCACGTTGATAGACCTAGTAAGGGCACCAAAAAGACAAAGGGGGGGCAAGAGAAGTTTTCTCGTGTTAAGCCGGTAATAAAAAGCACTGCCAGTGAAATAGTTGAACCTGTTTTTTCTGAGGCTATGCTAGCAGAAGATTTAAATAATGAACGTGTGTTCAATTTTGAACCGGTTCATTCCCAAGATCCCCTAGCGGAAGAACAGCAAAACCCTATCGCTATGGATTCTGCTGATCCTGCGACTAATAAAAACCAAATGGATCAACAGGAAGATAGTGTTAAAGAGGTAGATAGCTCTCTTGTAACTGACAACCTTCATTCTGAGACGAAAATTTCTACTGAAAAGCAAGCAAGAGAAACGACTAATTTCAGTGATACTCCGGAAGTGATCGACTTTGATAGTGATTTGAAGTCGTTTTTCCAAGATAAGCAGGGCGAGGCTGCAGATATGGCTCCACTGGTTAATGTCCCTATGGCTGATGCTGAAGCGTTATTTGATAGGTCGGGGCTTGAAAACACTGAAGCTACAGAAGAGGAACAAGAAGAGGATATTTCTTTAGCTGAGAACATGGCTCATGATAATAAACCAGAGTTAAGCCCTTCAATCGCTGAAATTATGGCAAACCTATCGACATATACGCCAGCGAATCAAACACCAGATAAACCATTAGCTGAAGATGTGGAGTCTATAGAAAATGAAATAACTAAAGCGCAGCCAAAGCGTTCTATTGCTGAAATTATGGCTACTGCAACACATCTTGCAACCGAGAGTATAGAGAATAAAAATACTTTAGCTAAACAAGAAGCTGCGCGCTTGATTGCTAGTTTCGCCAATAATGCTGCCAAGCCTGATTTTAATAAGCCCCAATATATTTTACCGGATCTTGAGTTATTAGATGAACATCAGCAATCTATTCATTCCTATACAAAAGATGAACTCGAAGAAATGTCAGACTCAGTGGAGCGGGTACTACTCGACTATAAAATTTCAGTAGAAGTCGTTGGTGCCTATCCAGGGCCTATTATTACCCGTTTTGAGCTTTCTTTAGCACCGGGCATTAAAGTGAGTCGAGTGACCGGGTTAGCAAAAGATTTAGCACGCGCTATGCTTGTAACCAGTGTTCGGGTCGTAGAAATTATTGAAGGTACGCCTTTTATTGGCTTAGAAATCCCTAATCAAGAGAGAGAATTAGTTTCTTTCCGTGAAATCCTAAGTTCAGAAGAATTTCAGCAGGCTAAATCCCCCTTAACTCTGGCTTTAGGTAAGGATGTTTCAGGCGATGCTGTGGTTGCTGATTTGGCGAAAATGCCGCATTTATTGGTGGCTGGGACGACTGGCTCAGGTAAATCGGTGGCGATTAATACAATGATCTTAAGCATGTTATTTAAGGCAACGCCTGAGCAAGTGCGTATGATTATGGTTGACCCAAAGATGTTAGAGCTGTCTATTTACGAGGGGATTCCACATTTATTAACGCCAGTAGTAACGGATATGAAAGAGGCGCAAAATGCTTTACGCTGGGCGGTAGCGGAAATGGAGCGTCGGTATAAATTAATGGCGAAAGTAGGCGTTAGGAATCTAGCTGGGTTTAATCAGAAGATTGAAGAGGCGGCAGCAAAGGGGGAAACGATTCGTGACCCTTTATATCAATTAGTTGACCCTTTGGAAGAAGGGCAAACCTTCCCAGTACTATCAACCCTGCCAAGTATCGTTATTATTATTGACGAATTAGCGGATATGATGATGATCGTCGGTAAAAAAGTTGAGGAATTAATTGCACGCTTGGCTCAAAAAGCACGTGCGGCAGGAATTCATTTGATTTTAGCAACTCAGCGCCCTTCCGTTGATGTCTTAACCGGTTTAATTAAAGCCAATGTGCCGACGCGTATTTCATTTCAGGTTTCATCACGCATAGATTCGCGTACTATTTTAGATCAAGGAGGGGCAGAAGCTCTGCTAGGGAATGGTGATATGCTTTATTTACCCTCAGGTACCAGTGTACCGACTCGTTCTCATGGGGCTTTTGTTGATGATCATGAAGTACATGCTGTGGTTGATTTCTTGAAATCTTTGGGGGGGGCAAACTACCTGGATGAAATCACTAAAGATGAATCCGTAGAGACCACAAGTAATCATGAGGCCGCAGGTGATGAAGTAGATGCTTTATATGCTGATGCTGTAAGCTTTGTTATGGATTCTGGGAAAGCTTCTATTTCTAGTGTACAACGGCGATTTAAAGTGGGTTATAATCGCGCAGCTAGAATGATTGATCAAATGGAAGAGGAAAATATTATCAGTGAACCTGAAGGTAATGGTAGCCGAAGGGTTTTGAATAAAGATTAATAATTTTTAAATTTTTAAAGAATAGTGAATAAAAACATATGTTAAAAGATTATATACAGCTTTGTTGGTTCAAAGGTGAACCACATGATTTACCAGTTGATAGGAAGTTTTTATGGATTAACATAAGCTTATACTTATTATTTGGCTTATTTATTCAAGCGAATATCAGTGATCCTATTGAAGCTTTTTTACAGGTTTTTCTTGAAATATTGATTACGCTGATTTTTATGTCTGTTATTGTGCTTAAAAAAGATGAAGGGTTTTACAATTTTGAGCGATTTTTAACGGCTATATTAGTTTGTGAAAATTTTATTTATGTTTTAGGCCTGCCTTTAGCTTTTTGGTTTATTTTTGCTAAAGGCTCAGCCGTGGAAACCTATCCTATTTATATTGCTGGTTTTTTGGTTTTTTGGTCTCTAGCGATTATTGCTTACCTTTTGAAAGAGTTGTTTGAATTTAGTTGGCAAATAAGTACGAGCTTGTCTATTCTTTATTTCCTATTAACTTATTTAGGGTCTTTGGGGCTTTTATTAGCAATAGGTATATAAGGAATAGAGTGCATCGTTTGTGCATTGTGTTACCTAGCGCAGGTCTTGATTACTTTCCTTTCATTACCTAAACATCGCATTTCTACGGTCGCTATGGCCTAGTTTTCTAGATAAAAACCACATTTGATATATTGATGTCATCCACATATAAGCAAATGAAATGCCTAATCCTGCTCCGCCTATAATGACTAGCCAAGCAAAGTGAGGACTAAGCTTTGTTAACCACCATGATGAAATATCCATCAGTAAAAATAAGAATGGCATGATAATGGCTGCATATTTAATTGATTTATGATGGTTTATGGTTGTTAAAGCAAAAATTCCACCTACAAACATAAAAATAAAACTGATACCAAAAAGATGGATATGCGATATACGCGTTAAAGAAGCATATGAAATACCATGATCCTGCACCGTTAGTTTTTTGATAGCTGCAAAGTCTTTGAAATTAGGTAAAGAACTTGCATGTTCGTTATGGCACATAATGCAATCTTGTTCGATAATAGGTTTTATCTCTTGTTCAAATTCTGCCTTTGGAGCATCATCACGTACCCATTGGATAATTTTAAATCGGTCAGTCTCTGAGGCATTCATTTTCATTGAGCCATTTAGTTTTTTTTCTAAAACGGTACCTGAACGATTACCATAATAGCTGTAAACAATATCTTCTATTGATAGGCCTATTTTGCCATCCGCCATACCATGCGTAAATAATATCTGAATAAGAGCCATAATGTACCCTATGGCAACAGCCGATAAATAACCAGTAAATAGCAGTTTAAACGGTGTAGCTATATTACCAAGGTTAAGAGGATGTACGGGTCTTTCTGTAGAGGTTTTATTCATAGCTTGGCAATACGTGGTTTAAATAGTTAGATGTAAAGATCGAGCATTTAATTCTAGGGCGCTTTCGTGCATTGCTTCCGATAAAGTTGGGTGTGCGTGTATAGTGCGTGCTAAATCTTCCGCTGTGGCTGAGAACTCCATTGCTAACACGGCTTCGGCAATCAGTTCGGAAGCGAGATGGCCGATAATATGTACACCTAAAATAAGTTCAGTTTCAGCGTGCATAATGACTTTTACCATCCCCTCTGTACGACCCATAATTTGTGCGCGGCTTGTGGCACTAAAAGGGAAGCTACTGATTTTTATATTTTCACCTATAGCAAGTAAATCTTGTTCTGATTGCCCTACCCAAGCAATTTCAGGATCCGTATAGATAACATTTGGAATGGTATGATAATTAATAGGGGAGTGCTGGCCAGCAATATGCTCTGCGACGAAAATCCCTTCTTCAATACCTTTGTGCGCTAACATCGGGCCAGATAAAGTTAAATCACCTATGGCATAAACTCCCGGTAATGTTGAACAACAATTGTTATCAACGAGCACAAAACCTTCTTCATCTAACAATAAATCAGCTGAGGGGGCAATTAATATTTCTGTATTCGGTTTGCGCCCTGAAGCCACAACTAACTTATCAAAGGAACACTGATGGCGGCCTTGTTTGTCTTCATATTCTACAATGACTTCTTGTTCAATGATGCGCGTGGAAATAACGCGAGAAGCTAAGCGTATATCTAGCCCCTGCTGAGTATAAAGTTTAAATGCTTCATCTGCTATTTCATGGTCGGCCATGCTCATAAAGGAATCTTGGGCTTCAAATAGGATAACTTTTGCCCCCAGTTTATTCCAAATGCCAGCTAAGCCTATGCCTATGGCGCCTGCGCCGATAATGCCTAGCGTTTTAGGTATGCTTGATAAATTTAATGCGCTTTGATGGTCAATAATTAATTTATTATCTATTGGTGCAAAACTGAGTTGTGTGGAGCTAGAACCTGCGGCAAGAATTATTTTATTCGCTGTAATAACTTGAGGTATACCCCCGTTAATAGGTGTGATTTCTACTCGATTCGGGTTGATTAATTGCGCATGCGCATAAATAGACTCTACTTTATTGTCGATAAAAATCTTTTCAATCTGCTGATTTAAAGCATTAACAATGGCTTCTTTACGTTGTTGCATGCGTGGAATATCAGCTTGAATGTTACTTGCACTAATACCATGATCAGCAATATTATGATTTAGTTTATGAAATAATTTGGCAGATTCTAATAAGGCAACGGCAGAAATACAGCCGCTATTTACATAGTTACCCCCTAAGCAATGCTGCTTTTTTTTATTAGCTAAGTTATCAATGCACGCTGTTTTTAAACCTAACTGTACCGCACGGGTTGCTGCAACATAACCCGCAGGTCCCGCACCTATAACAATGACATCATAATCATTTTTTGTATTTGACATAAGGCTATCCTCATTAAATATTGAGTAATAAATGCGCGGGGGATTCTAAGCCTTCCTTGATTGCCACGAGAAATTGTACTGCATCACGCCCATCGACTAAGCGATGATCGTAGGAGAGAGCTAAATACATAATGGGGCGAATAACAATTTCTCCTTTTTCTACCACAGCGCGCTCAGTAATCGCATGCATACCTAAAATTGCGCACTGCGGCGGGTTAAGAATAGGAGTAGACAGCATGGAGCCGAAAATACCACCATTAGTAATGGTAAAAGTCCCCCCATTTAATTCATCATAAGTCAGGGTTCCAGCTTTAGCTTTGGTACTAAAATCAACAATATTTTTTTCAATGCCGGCAAAGTCGAGTTGGTCAGCATCACGTAAAACAGGGACAATTAAACCGCGTGGTGAAGCAACAGCAATGCCGACATCGTAATAGCCATGATAAATAATATCTTCACCATCGATAGAGGCATTGATGGCAGGGAAGTGTTTAAGTGCTTCTATTGAGGCTTTGATAAAAAAAGACATAAAGCCTAATTTAACATTGTGTTTTGCAGTAAATCGATCCTGATATTGTTTACGTAAGTCTATGACATTTTGCATATTGACTTCGTTAAACGTCGTCAGCATGGCAGCGTTTTGTTGTGCCTGTAATAAACGCTCAGCTACTTTGGCACGTAACCGTGTCATTGGTACGCGTTGCTCGGGGCGAGGGCTATTGTTACTAACAGCTCTACCTTCCTCTTTAGTGGAAACTGCCGGTTGAGTAATGACTGCTTTGGGCATATCTACTGTTACTGACGGTGTTGACTCTTGAGTGTTATTAGCTAAATAATCTTGAACATCCGCTTTTGTAATTCGCCCACCTTTACCGGTGCCTTTGATAAGACTTGGGTCAAGGTTGTTTTCAAAAATGATACGTCTTACCGCAGGACTTAGTGGGATTTCTGCGTTAACGTGAGTAGGTTCTTGTTGTGTGGGGGGGCTTTTTTCAGTGCTATTAGTACTTGGGCTTGCTTGCACAGTAAATATAGCCAGCAAGTCGCCACTCGTTACTGTGCTGCCATCTTGGCTAATAATTTCAGTTAGTATGCCAGATTCAGGGGCGGGGACTTCGAGTACTACTTTATCAGTTTCCAAGTCAACGAGGTTTTCATCTTTTTGAATAAAATCTCCTACTGCTTTATGCCAACTGATGAGAGTCGCATCAGCAACAGATTCAGGTAAAGTAGGAACGCGTATTTCTATGCTCATATTATTTTCCTAGGCTGAGTGGCCATATAAGGCTTTTTCTACAACTTCTTTTTGTTGTTCTAAATGTTTGGCTAAACTGCCAACGGCAGGGGAAGATGAAGCAGGACGACCACAGTATGTTAACTCAATATGTTCTGGTTTAAATTGGGTGAAATTATGTCTCGATTGATACCAAGCACCTTGATTTTGAGCCTCTTCCTGACACCAAACTAAAGTCGTGAGATTGGGATATTTTGTAAACTCTGCTTGAAAGTTAGCCGTTGGGAATGGGTAAAGTTGTTCGATTCGAATAATAGCAACATTATTAGGGTTATTATGTTCACGTGCTTCGATTAAATCATAATAAACTTTGCCTGAACATAAGACTAAGCGAGTTACTTTTTCTGCAATGATTGAGACATTTGTTTCTGAAATAATTGTCTTAAAGTGCCCATCAACCAAGTCTTCTAAGGTGGAAACTGCATGCTTATGGCGTAATAAGCTTTTGGGCGACATAACGATAAGTGGTTTACGATAAGTGCGTAATGCTTGCCTACGTAATAAGTGAAAAATTTGTGCTGGTGTTGAAGGGACGCAAACTTGCATATTTTGATCGGCGCTTAGTTGTAAATATCGTTCTAATCGTGCTGATGAGTGTTCTGGTCCTTGGCCTTCAAGCCCATGTGGTAAAAGCATGACTAAACCAGATAAACGTCCCCATTTACTTTCGCCTGAGCTAATAAATTGATCGATAACGACTTGAGCACCATTGGCAAAATCACCAAATTGTGCTTCCCAGATGACGAGTGTTTCAGGAACGGTTGAACTATAACCATATTCAAATCCTAAGACACCTGCTTCAGATAAAATAGAATCAAAAACTTGTACCCGACCTTGATCTATATCCAAATGCTTGATAGGGATATAGGAGTCACCATTGATTTGGTTGTGCAAAATAATATGCCTATGAAAAAAAGTACCACGGCCAACATCCTGGCCGACTAAACGTACATTCTTCTTATCCATCAATAAAGTAGCATAAGCCATATTCTCTGCAAAACCCCAGTCTAAAGGCGTTGCTCCAGCTGCCATTTTACGTCGATTATCCATGATTTTAGAGACGCGCGGATGCAGCTCAAATTCTGGAGGTAAGTAACCGTCAATTAAACCCACCTAGCCAAACCATTCCATTTACTTTATCACGATGATTCCCGTAATTGTCAAACTTTATGAGTCCCCCAGCAAAGCTGGGGGTTTACTTATTAGAAATAATTAGAGCCAGATGCACTTTAAATATCATCTATTTTCTTTCATCACCTAGTAGGTCACCCAACTTTCTTGGTTTTCAGCCTTCTGCCCATTAATTTTTCAATCTCTTTTTTAAATCGGTCATAACCAAAAGTCGGGCCTTTATTCACACTCAATCGGATTTTACCCAGTAACTCACCTTCCACATGCAAACGTAGCTGCCAATTAGTATTGTTTAATAATTTAGGAGGATTTAATTCATACCTCCGCTCCACTAATTATTAATGTCAAACCGTAGTGTAGCAACATGCGAAGTGCAAAATAGGTAGTAAAGCTTTTTATGTGGATTAATGATCGTTAAATTCGTATAATCACCCGACGACAGTGCAATTATTTGGGCTGGGGGGGGATTTTTTTAGTGCCTGCATTAATATAAGCACATTGAAAGTAATGTAATAACTTTTTCAGTAATTACAATAATCACAAGACCTGTTAAATAAGGCTTTATGATTACGGCTCTCACCCGTTAGAAGTTATTAAAATAAAGCCAGCATGGACTGGCTTTTTTTGTACCTATCATTTTTTTTGCTCAAAAAACTAGAATTCCTTAACTGTCATTTTTAATAATTTTATCAAAAAATATTTCCCTGTAAAATTCATCGAATTACACCATCATCATTAGTGGAGAAACAAACTCATGGGTAGAGCCTACGCAAACCGTAAAGAATCTATGGCAAAGACATCAGATGCCAAAGCAAAAGTCTATAGTAAATATGGCCGTGAAATTTATGTTTGCGCCAAATCTGGCGGATTTGATCCGGATGGCAACTTAGCATTACGCGGCTTGATTGAGCGTGCTAAAAAAGATCAAGTACCTAGCCATGTTATTGAGAAAGCGATAGACAAAGCTAAAGGTGGCGGTGGAGAAGATTATGCTCCTGCTCGCTATGAAGGTTTTGGTCCTGGTAATAGTATGGTCATTATCGAATGTCTGACTGACAACCCTAATCGTACTTTTGGGGATGTGCGCCAGTGTTTTACTAAATCAAAATGTAAAATTGGTACTCAAGGCGTTGCTAGCCATATGTTTGACCATTCGGCCATTTTCTCATTTACACATGATGATGAAGAGGCCATTCTCGAGGCATTACTAATGGCTGATATTGATGTTTCTGACATTGAAAGTGAAGGTGGAAAAATTACTGTATTCGCACCTCAAGCTGAATATTTTAAAGCGAAACAAGCGCTAATTGACACTTTGGGAGAAATTGACTTTGAAATAGATGAGGTTCAATTTTTACCACAAATCACAAAACCTATCAGCGGCGAAGATTTAGAAATGTTTGAAAAATTTTTAGATATGCTTAACGATTTGGATGATGTACAAAATATCTACTACGATGTGGAATATTAAAGTGTTTTGCTAACATCAGTGGAAACAGTTTTGTAACTTGCTTGCTATGCGCCTGTTTTCGCTGCTTGAATACAGTTTATAAGTAACCGTCAATTAAACCCACCTAGCCAAACCATTCCATTTACTTTAAAGGCGGAATTTTTTCAGTCATTACCCAGGGTAAAAACTGATCTAATGCTTCTGGTTCATAATGTCGCCCCAGTTTAGGCAATTCAGTCAGCAGATATTTGATATAAGCAAAAGGCTCTAAGTTATTAGCAACAGCGGTTTGCACTAAACTATACAACAATGCACTGGTTTTGGCGCCCCGTGGTGTTTGATTAAAGAGCCAGTTTTTGCGCCCAATAACAAACGGTTTGATGTGTCGTTCTGCGGCATTATTATCAATTTGCAAGTTGCCGTCTTCAAGATAACGAACTAAGTAATCCCATTGATTGAGCGTATAGCGAATGGCTTTACCTATCGCGGCTTCTTTTGCGGTTTTAGTGACATTAGCCTCGCACCATTGCTTTAATTCCAACATCAGCGGTTTACTTTTTTCCTGACGGATGACATAGCGTTGCTCGGTGCTCAACGCTTTGATCTGTTTTTCAATCGCATACAGTCGTGCAAATTTGCGCAAAGCCGTTTGAGTCAGTCCGTGTTTATTTTGTCGACTGGCTTTAGGCAGTACTTTTAACGCTTCATCGAATTTACGTCGGGCATGTGCCATACAACCGACGAGAATACAATGCTCGGAGGCCAGCGCATGATACCCCGCATAACCATCGACTTGCAGATGGCCGGAAAAACCCTGCAAGAAATTAGCCGCATGCGTGCCTGCGCGCGTGGCTTGGTAGTCATACAAAACAACCGGGCGCTGGTTATCATGGCCGCCACTCTGGTACAGCCACAGATAGGATTTAGATTTTGTCTCTCGACCATCCTGAATAACATTCAGGGTCGTTTCATCGGCTTGCACAATTTTCTGCTGAATGAGATAAAAATGCAGTCGGTCATAAAAGGGCTCCAGCAACTCAGCGGACTTTAACATCCAGTTTGATAGTGTTGCGCGTGATAGATCGATACTTAAGCGTTTAAAAATAGTTTCTTGGCGGTACAGCGGTAAACTATCCATAAATTTTGCCACGATGATATACGCCAGTAGGCTCGCGGAGGCGAAACTGCGTGGAATCGGTTGGGCGGGCTTTGGCGCACTGGTCATGCCCGTTTCACAAGCACGGCAGGCGTATTTTACCTGCACATGCTCAATGACTTTAAGGGTTGCTGGAATGATTTCCAGCTGCTCCGATTTATCTTCACCGGCTTCATGTAAAGCATGACCACAGGCACACACTTGTTCCGCCTCAGGTAATTCATAACGCACCACTTCACGTGGGATATCCGGTGATAACGCTTTACGGCCTGGCTTTTTGCGTGTGTAGCTGACCGTTTCTTCCTGTTCACCTTGTTCTTCTGGCTTTAAACTATCAAGAATCGATTCTGCTTCATTAAACAACTGCATTTGATCAGGATTTTTTTCACTCGAAGCGCCAAAGCGTTTTTGTTTTAATAAGCGAAACTGCTCTTCATACCAACGGATTTTTTCCTGTAACTGAACAATCGTTGACCGAGAATCCAGCAACTGTTTTTGCAGGTTTTCGGTCTCATAAGGGAGTGTGTTTGCCGTTGATTTCATAGTTACTATTATACCTAAAAAACCGCTGTAACACACGTACTTACTGAGTTTTAGCGTAATAAAATAAGCAGGTTATTGCGTATTTTCAGTCCGATTTAAGCGGCCCTTAACACACCGGATTAAGGCCGCTTAACTGCACGCCAAAATCACCTCTTAATTGTTTTGCAAGCCCACAACCGGCTGATGTGCCTGCACGTTTTGATACGCCAATCCTGCCAATAGCCACTGTAACTCACGCGGCGTTAAAGATAAGGGTGAAGCACTCGCATCCATCGGCCAATGAAACTTGCCCTTATCCAAGCGCCGATAATACAACCAAAATCCATTACACTCCCAATACAGGATTTTAAGCTTATCGCGAGAGCGATTACAAAAAACAAAAACACTACCGGCAAAAGGATCCTGTCCAAGCTGTTCGGAAACAATTAAAGACAGACCATTAATGGATTTACGCATATCGGTAAAGCCCGTTGCCAGATACACCTGATGAACAGAAAGCCCCACTAACATGCAATGGAGCCCACTAGCTCAAGCACGGGTTTTAAGGAAGACATCTCTGAATTTAGCGAAATTTCCAGGCTAAAGCCATTGGCATGACTGATTTTAATGAGGGGGACAACAGGGGATGTGCTTAGCGTAGCAACCCCCTCAGGGATCAATTTAACCGGCATCAGCTTATCCGGCATCAGCTTATCCTTTTTGGCAGCAGCCGGTGCAGCAGAAAACTTCTTTTTATAATAGCTGAAAATATGCGGCTTGATAGCGTGCTGCTGACAATAAGCCACCTGAGTTAATCCGCTCGCTTTCCAGTTTGCGATATGCTCTTGGATAAGTGTGTGATCTTGGTATTGGTGCATATAGCCTCCCATTTTGAAATGAAAAGCTTAGTTTGCACTTATTTTAGGCGGTTTAGAATGTGTGGTTTAATTGACGCTTACGTTTATAAGGTATGCGGTGGGTGCATACCCTACATAAATATGTACTGGCTTAAAGTAGTAAGCATAATTTTCTATACCCTACAATTACTTTCACTGTCTGTTTTTTAATAACTCACAAAGCCTGCGGTTACGGATAACCCCATAGGCTGTGAGAGTTGCAGAATACGATAAAGCCTAAAAATACCACCATTCAAGTAAATTCCTTATTATTAGTGAGTATCGTCAGCCCTACTTGCCTGCTTCTCTTTTTCTTTTTTATTGACCACAATATTCATCGCAATCAAACTAATAATGACTAAAATAATGGGAATAATCAATTTATAAGGAATATTATCCTCATCAATCTCTATACCTACAGTAAAAGGTAAATGAGAATCTAACTTTTCACCTTGGTTGACAATAGTAACATGTGTTAAATATTCACCCGCGCCAAACTGGCTAAAATCAACTTTAGCATCCATTGAGCCTGTTTTTATTTTCTCAGGTTTTTGATAAAAAATACGCGTTCCTTCTGGTTCTTTTGTAATTTCAAACTCAACCGTGGAGCCTCGTAATTTTTTGCCTTCATAATCAATAACAATATGCGTTAAACCAATATTAGGGATTGCTTCGCAATAACTCTCACCTTTGGTAAAAGTAGGTGTATAGGCTGAGAAGTGTACGACTTCTGTGCCCACATAAATTCGGCATGCATCCCCTTCACCTTTTGCTCCTCGATGGGCGTTAGCAGAATTAACGCTAAAAATACTGACTAGAAGAATGGTAAAAATTGCTAGGACTGATGATAGCGAGGGGTATTTAGTTAAACTTTGTAAGCTATTATTCATATTTTTATTATTGTTAGTAGAGAATGATAGGCTTCTGATAATAGGTTAATACTGGAGGGTTAGTCAACTTTTGCAATTTATTAAAGTGCATGTGTGACCGTCCGCCTTAGTTGAGAGGGGGTATAATACCAGGCCTAGTACCAACTACCAAGCCTGACCCACTTAACTTACAGCCCAGTTAGAGCGGAAGTTAATGCTTTAGTAAGGTAAGGTGTTGCATTTTTAGAAACATAATCCGTGATAACAGGAGCAAATTGACTCACCATATCACCCGATAACCCTAAAGATTCAAAAGTACTATACAAATCTGCAGCAGCACCTAAAGTATTGCTTTCATCCCCTATTAACGCAGAAGCACCTGACGCAATTTGCGATAATCCACTCGGTTTAGACTGCGTAACACTCTTTATTAAACCATTTACTTCTGGTACTGACTGAGTCAACTGCTGAAAATCACCCACAGACATTTTAGACTGAGCAACTTGAAATAATGCACCCGCGCCCCCTGCCGCCTGCGTAGGAGTCACACCTAATTGTTGTGTAAGTAAGCCAGTTAAGTCAGCGCTTTTAACCGCTTGTGCAGTATTCAAACCCTGATCAACAGCGGCAATATCGGCTTGTTGCGTTGCGCAGCCTGTCAACGTCAGTATTAATAAGCTTGAAGCGGTTAGTGCTAGTATATGTTTTGTCATCATTCTTTTTTCCTTTTAATAAAAATTTACACTTTTGAACTATAGGCATTAAATGCCTAATTTTTTTCCATCGTTTTAATGAAGTCATCTGCTTCACTTATGGATTGATTCATCGCTTTAATCAAGGTATTGACATCAGACTCAACACTCGCTAAATCATTTTTAAGAGAAGCAATCGCTTGCGCATTAAGACTATGTTTTAAAATCAGCACTTGATCTTTAAACACGGCTAGAACGGGTGGCATTTTTGCTTCAGCACGATGCATTGCACTAATCAATTTATCATATTGCTGTTTGGTAGCAGCCAATTTATGTAAGCTATTGCGACGTAACGCAGCAGAGCTAAACTCATCTGCTTCATCTTTCCACTCTGCAAATAAAGCGGCTGAAACATCTTCTATATCAGCAATGCGTTTACTCACTGCTGCTGCCTCATCTTTACTTGCTTCATATTCGCTATTTAACTTATTATAAACAGCCTCTAAATCGCCCCCTTTAAACTGTGTTACCGCACTGAACTGTTCTAACGTCGTTTTAAACTGTTCTTTGGCATCTTGTTGGGTATCGCGGGCTTTTTCCACACGATGCACCATAATATCTCGCTTTGGAATACCTATTTTCTCTAAGCCACTGTAATACATACTTGAACAAGCAGGAAGCGACAAAGCAACGAGAGCCAGGGTAAATAAACGCCAGGATTTGATCATAAAAATCTCCATAAAAATCAGTAAACACTAACGGCTATTATCCCTAATTTAGTCTATAACAAAAAGAAATTAAGTGCATTTCCTTGAAATAGGGAATAATTACCCACATAAGGTAATTGAAAGTATTTTCTTATCGAGCAAAAGTCTTGTAAGATTAAGCTTGTTCTTCATTCATTAATAAAGGTTACCCATAATGAAATTAAATATTGCAGCTACACCAGCCAGTGAAAGTACACTGGCAACTAATAAAGTTTTAAGAAACACTTACATGCTGCTTTCAATGACACTGCTATTCAGTGCATTAACAGCAGGCTTAGCCATGATGTTCAATATGCCGCCTTTAGGACTAATTGTAACGATGGTTGGTTATTTCGGGCTACTGTTTGCCACCACGAAATTTAGCAACAGCGCCTTAGGATTGGTGTTTATTTTCGCACTAACAGGCTTTATGGGCTTAACTTTAGGCCCAATCATTAGCATGTACTTAACTAATTTCAGTAACGGCTCTGAGCTAGTGATGACCGCATTAGGCGGTACAGGCGTTATTTTTATCGGTTTATCTGCTTATGCTTTAACGACTCGTAAAGATTTTAGCTTTTTAGGCGGCTTCTTAATGGTCGGTATTTTAGTGGCATTTCTAGCAGGTATCGGCGCCATGGTTTTTGCTATTCCAGCAATGTCATTAGCTGTTTCTGCTATGTTCATTTTGTTAATGTCAGGCTTGATCTTATACCAAACTAGCGAAATCATTCATGGTGGCGAAACGAACTATATCTTAGCAACAATTTCTTTATATGTTTCTATCTACAACTTATTCCTAAGCTTATTACAGTTATTAGGTGTCTTTGGTGGTAATGATTAATTAATCATCAAGCTACGGTGAAAAGCCCAGTTCTGCTGGGCTTTTTTATGCCTCAGGTTGAAGTACTTTAAATAACAGCCTTGTGTTACGGATAAAGTATTGTTTTTCTGAGGTAATTATAAGTAACTCAGGTTAAGTCCCATAGCTTAACCCCTAAAAAATTTTTCAATATTAACGCATCCTCTTTGGCTTTTTTGTTGCTTGCATAACAAGCGACATGTAGGCGCTTTGATTCCTTATTTATTAGGTTAATCTGGTAATTATTATACGCGCCACCATCACTCCCACTAACCCATTCTCCAATAAGCTGTAATGCATAGATTTCCGAAAGGTTTATTTCGACATAATCCATAAATAACTCAGAGGATCTTCCTCTAAAAAAAAGGTTTCTTTTTTTGTCAAACACAATAGGAAATGAACTAAAACAAAACCCTACAAGCCCAAGAAAAATAAAAAGCACAAAAGCTTTATGTTCAAATAATCCGCTTAAACCGACTATAATGAAAAGACCAAGAAATCCACGAAAAAACCACGTCATTTTATATTTAATGCGGTCATTATTATCAATAACCAGCTTTCTAGTATTAAAGCTGGCAGTCGCTGTATTTAGCATTTGCCAATCTGCTTTTTCAGCGACACTATCATTAAACCTTTTTTGAATGTTTGTCATATCAGAATCGCTCTAACATACAGTAAATACTCTACGAGCCTTCAATTACCTACCAGCACATAGAACGGTTTATAACTTGAAATTTATGATAAATATAAAATTTAGCCACATTTTAACTTGATAGCTAGTGCATTACGCACACTATTTCAAAGCACTATTTTTTAACATGTCTTTCCTTGTAACATCTCCAATGCTAATTTAGCCATATTCTCCGAACCACCACCCTCGCCTATTTCAATTTGCACAGCTCTTAACCCTTCCCGTATAGACTCCGCATAGTCTTTATTACGCAAAATATGTAAAATTTCTGCTGCTAAATTTTGTGGCGTTGCTTCATGCTGAATAAATTCCTGTACAACAGACTTACCTGCAACAATATTAGGCAGGCCAATAAACTCAGTATCCACTAAAATTTTAGCTAATAAATAAGTAATCGTAGACAACTTATAAGCAACTAACATCGGCACTGTTAATAGCGCAATCTCTAATGTTGCCGTCCCTGATACTGTCATTACAGCATCGCAGCACTGTACCGCATCATAGAACTGATTTTTAATGGTTTTCACTTGCACACTGGAGTGTTGAAAGGATGATTGTAATAATTCATTACTGACTGAATCCGCTTGAGGTAGCACAAACTGCACATCCGGTATCGATTTTTGTATTTCCTCAGCTGCTTGCAACATAATCGGTAACATACGATTGATTTCATCAGTACGACTACCGGGCAAAATACCTATTACAGGTTGGCCTGTGGCTAAACCAAATTCTTGAAAATCTGCTTCTTTGCTACGTTTAGCATGCACTTTATCGACAGAAGGATGTCCGACATAACGTACTGGCACATTTTCTTTTTCATAGAAAGGCACTTCAAAAGGAAAAATAACGGCCATCATATCAATCACTTTTCCGTATTTAACTACCCGCCCTGGCCGCCATGCCCAAATTTGCGGACTAACGTAAAACAGTACTTTAATGCCATTTTTCTTGGCAAAAGTCGCTAGTTTAAAATTAAACTCTTTATAATCAACACAAACTAATAAATCAGGCCGTTGTTCCAATAATAACTGCTGCATAGCTTTTAAAGCACGGTTGATTTCAGCATAGCGCTTAATCACCTCAATAACACCAATAACACCCAAAGTGGACGAATCATAATGTATATCAATACCCGCCGCGGCCATCTTCTTTCCGCCCATACCGATACCTTGAATTTCAGGGTTGCGCTTTCTTAGTTCAAGAAATAAATTTGCTGCATGTTGGTCGCCAGAGGATTCACCAGACACCAACATGATTTTCTTGGACAAATGACTCATAGATGCTACAACTCCGATACTATTTAAAAATATAAGCGATTACACTATAATTTACTCAAATTCTCTATCAAACAGCAAAAGGCATTAAGTATGGCAATTTCATTACAAGACCAACTGTTAAACTCAGGTCTTATTGATAAAAGCAAAGCGAATCAAGTAAAAAAAGGAAAGTATAAACAAACCAAGCAACAACGCAACAGTAAAACCACACAAACCGATGAGGCAACCTTACTTGCACAACAAGCCCGCACTGAAAAGCAAGCGAAAGATCGTGAATTAAACCAACAAAAACAAGCGCTAGCAGAAGAGAAAGCAATTCTCGCTCAGATCAAACAGCTGATCAAAGAAAATGCACAGGCAAAAGCTAAAGGTGATGATGGAGTAGCTTATAATTTCTCAGACAATAATATCGTCAAAAAGATTTATGTCAGTGAACAGACACTCAAACATATCAGCAACGGAAAATTAGCCATTGTAAAGTATGACTCAACTTACGAACTTGTCCCTGCTATCGTTGCCGAAAAAATTAAACAGCGTGATGATAGTTATGTATTGGTAATGAATGATAAGATTCAAGAAGAAACTAGCACGAATGATGACCCTTACGCCGACTTCCAAATTCCTGATGATTTGATGTGGTAAAGACTATAGTTTTATAGGTTGGGTTAGATTATCTAGCGAAGCGCAGATAACGTAACCCAACATTTTACGCACAGCTAACTATGTGTTAGGTTAGATTTTTATTGCTCCGCAAAAAAAATCTAACCTAACCTACAAGTAACGTTTTTTAAAACTTACTTCACCCTCTTCTTCCACACAGAATTAATAAACCCCCACAAGCTCTCTAAATCATCAGAACTAGCGGTATCCACTGAAATACTATATTTCAATTCATCATCACTTAATGCCTGCTGGCTATTTTGTTGATTTTCTAAAACAGCTGGCGTAGCATCAGAGACATTATCAGTTTGTTTACTGCGACTCTGAATACGCTCAAGCAAAGTAGCCTGGTCAGCCTCGGTATGGATAATAATAAATGGCACTCCGCACTGCCTAGATAACTGCAAAAAAAGTGCCCGCTGCTGCTGCTCTAAAAACGTAGCATCGATCAATACACTATAATTTTCCAGCAAAATATCTTTGGCAAGACCTAATAAATGCTGGTAAATTATATTGCGATTTTCAGCACTATATTGCTCATTAGCTTTTTCAGCACATACCTGTACACGCTTACGTTCGACATCAGAACGTAAGTTTATTATTTGGTAATGATTAATTATTTGCTCAGCTAGCCAGCTTTTTCCTGAACCCGAGACACCCTGCATAATAACAAGCAGCTGTAATGTAGGCTGAGTGTAGCGCTGCGCTAATCGTAGGTAGTTATGGTAACGACTAAGGGCTTGTTTCTGTTCTTCCTCTGACGCGTCCTGATGCGCACGAATCGCCTCGACTTTAGCGCGAACCATCGCTCGATAAACCAAATAAAAACGTAATAATTTAAGTCCTGAATAATCGCCCGTTTTCTGTAAATAAACGTTAAGAAACTGATAGGCGAGATCATGTCGCTGTTTACTCTGCAAATCCATCACCAGAAAAGCCACTTCACTGACAACATCAATCCAATATAAAGTAGGGTTAAACTCAATGCCATCGAAAGGCACGACTCGATTATCAATTAAAGTGAGATTGCCCAAATGTAAATCGCCATGACATTCGCGAATAAACCCTTTTTGTTTACGCTGCGTAAAAATAGGCATAAGTTCAGCGTGCTGCTGTGCACACCAAGTATTTAATGATTCGAGAATACTCGACTGTACCAAATCACCTAGCTGCTTAATTTGACTAAAATTCTCTTGAACCGGCACTAAAATACTAGCAGAATCTCCAAATAAGGTATTAGCACTAGCCGAGGGTACTTGCCCGTGAAAATCAGCAATAATCATCGCCGTTTGTTTTATATACACACTACTTAAAAAACCATTCAATAATAAATTATCAAAGGTATTTTCTGGTGAAAATTGTCGCATTTTAACCGCATATTCAAATACTTTACCCAGCCCATTAAGCTCAGGTTGTTCTTTATTCCCAGAAATAGCAATGACTTCTAGGTATATTTCAGGAGCCAAACGTGAATTTAAACGTAATTCTTCTTGGCAATAATACTCACGTTTAGCAAGAGAGGAAAAATCCAGAAAACCTAAGTTTAGAGGTTTTTTAATTTTATAGGCGTAAGAGCCAGTTAAAAGCACCCAAGAAATATGTGTTTCAATCAGCTTAAAACTATCGACAGGATGTGGATACAGTACAG
Organism: methanotrophic endosymbiont of Bathymodiolus puteoserpentis (Logatchev); assembly: GCF_900128525.1. GTDB lineage: Bacteria > Pseudomonadota > Gammaproteobacteria > Methylococcales > Methylomonadaceae > Methyloprofundus. The sequence goes on along the minus strand of NZ_FQTQ01000206.1, from coordinate 52,295 downwards.
GATTTTGGAGTGATCTTATTAGTTGAACCGTCATAATTCGATAACCTTTTAGCTATAAAAAAGCAGGCTTCGATTGTAACAGCTAACTTATTTCAAACATAAATCATATTATTCCAACAAGTTTTTAGCTCTTATAAAGTTTACAAAATAGTAAAAATTATCACAAAAAATGTTGGTTTAAACAAAGTATACCTACCTCATAATCTTATTTATAAATATTTACTTATAAGAATAACAGACATAAAAAAAGCCCAATACCTTATTTGGCATGGGCTCTATATACTTTCGCAAACTTATACGATCATTTATCTATTGTACTAGCCTGAATACAGGTATAAACAAACTGATCAAGCATATCAATTATGCCTTCTATCGTTATAAATCCTTTAAAAATGGTGCGAATGGGGGGATTTGAACCCCCACGCCATTGCTAGCACCAGCCCCTCAAGCTGACGTGTCTACCGTTCCACCACATTCGCATTTTTAACCTTAACGAAACTGCTCAATACAGCCCGTCTACCAATACAAGCACATTGGCTAATTTATTACTTAGGTATAATAGGCTCATCTACAATAACGGGTAGCTCATCTTCTGTAAGAGCTGGTTCATTAACTACTTGCTGCTCACTTTCAATCATTGGCACTTCTGCGGCTATTGGGTCAATAACAGGTGTATCCATAATATCTGCATCGTTACCTGTATTACCACTTAGAACAGCTAAAGCTAAGCTAGTCGAGAAAAAAACAGTCGCCAAAACTCCAGTCGTTCTAGATAAGAAAGACGCTGAACCTTGCGCACCAAAAACTGTACCCGAGGAGCCACTACCGAATGCAGCGCCTGCATCTGCGCCCTTTCCATGCTGTATTAATACTAGCCCAATAACTGCTAAACCTACTACCATATGACCGATTATAATAATTTGATACATTTTTAATTTTGAAATGAAGAGTAAATCTTTAAAAAAGAGTCCGTATCTAACGAAGCTCCACCAACCAATACGCCATCAATATCGGGCATAGCTAATAAATTTTTTGCATTTTCAGGCTTTACGCTACCGCCATATAATATCTGAATTTTTTCAGCAATTTCAGGACTTTTACTGTCAATCAGTCGACGTATAAACTCCAATACTTCCTGTGCTTGCTCGCCTGTCGCTGTTCTTCCTGTCCCAATCGCCCATAAGGGTTCGTAGGAAATGACCGCATGATGAAAACTATCAATGCCAGCAATATCAATGACGTCCTCAATCTGCTTAGCAACGACTTCAAAAGTAGTCCCCTGTTTTCTCTGAGCTAGAGAGTCTCCGGTACTTAAAATAGGAACAATGCCTGAAGCAATAGCTTGTCTATACCTTTTTGCAACCACGACATTATCATCGGCATAGTATTTTCTATGCTCCGAGTGCCCTACAATAGCATATTTACAATCAAACTCACGCAACATGGAACCTGAAATCTCGCCAGTATAAGCTCCTTCAGCATGCGCTGCAATATTCTGCGAGCCACATATTAGTCGCGTATCAGTAATACGCGCACTGACTTCTGGAATGTATAGGTATGGTGGACAAACAACCAAATCAGCATTCACAGCCGGCATATCAGCAACAATTCCATCAACGAGCGCAATAGCACTGTGCCAATTAATATTCATCTTCCAGTTACCGATGACTAATCCTCGACGCATCACAATCCCCAGAATTTAAACGACATATAATAAGCGATTATACCCCTTCATTTCAAGCAGTGATTGCATTCTTAACCACATCAGCTAATTCATGTGCATGTTTTCTTACTATATCTTCATTAACCCCTTCAATCATCACTCGAATTAAAGGCTCCGTTCCTGATGCACGGAGCAATACTCGACCACTATCACCTAGCTCTTTCTCAACAACTTTTACTGCTTTTTGAATGACTTCGTTACTATTTGGATCTACCTTTTGGGTCACTTTTACATTCACTAAAACTTGTGGATACTTACTCATTTCAGATTTTAATGCGTATAAACTTTTACCCGTTCTATGCACTTCTGCCAATACCTGCAATGCAGCAACGACACCATCACCTGTCGTGGTTCTATCCAAACAAATAATATGCCCAGAACCTTCGCCACCCAAGAGACTACCATGCTGCTGCATTAACTCCATTACATAGCGATCACCTACATTAGCGCGCAATAAATCAATTTTAAGTTTTTTTAATGCATGTTCCATACCCAAATTAGTCATTTGAGTACCGACCACAGGCCCCTGTAATTTTCCGGCTACTTTACGTGCTTTAGCAATAATAAAAATTAACTCATCACCATCAACTTCTTCACCTGTATCATCAACCATAATAAGGCGATCACCATCGCCATCTAAGGCAATTCCCAAATCAGCACGATAATTAATGACTGCATTTTTTAATAAATCAGTCTTGGTTGCACCACATTTTTCATTAATATTTAAACCATCAGGTTCAGTGGCGATTTCAATAACTTCCGCACCGACCTCTCTGAATACATGTGGAGCAATATGGTAAGTAGCTCCATTAGCGCAATCAACAACAATACGTAACCCACTAAAATCAATACTTGCCGGAATGCTCGCCTTACAGAATTCGATATAACGCCCCGCAGCATCGCTAATGCGCTGAGCTTTACCTAGCTGTGCCGATTCAACTGTAGTCATTGACTGGTCAAGATAATATTCAATCTTATGCTCTAGTTCATCAGGTAATTTAGTTCCTTCAGTAGAGAAAAACTTAATACCGTTATCGTAATAAGGATTATGTGATGCACTAATAACAATCCCAGCCTGGGCTCGTAGAGTACGAGTTAAATAAGCAATTCCTGGCGTAGGCATTGGCCCTAATAAACGTGTATTTACCCCCGCCGCCGCAAGACCTGCCTCTAAAGCCGATTCAAACATATAACCAGAAATACGCGTATCTTTACCCACTAAAACAAAACCCTGACCTTCACGAGCAAAGACTCTTCCAGCCGCCCAGCCAAGTTTGAGAAAAAAATCGGGCGTAATAGGATATTCGCCTACCGTACCGCGTATACCATCTGTTCCAAAGTATTTTTTTGTCATTGCTTTATTTCCTTTTTCATCTCACAAAAAAGGGAGAATTATATAAATTCTCCCTCCTCCAGCTTAATATACTAGTACAGCGGTCTCGAAATAAGTTATAAAGTTCAGAGACCAGTAATGTTACAAACAGTTATAGCATTTTTATATTTCAAGAGCACTGTACCAGCCGATTTTTGGCTTAATTTTGCTCTGCTGTATTACCAATAGACTTATCAGTACCACCTTTTTTATCAGCAGAGGTATCGATTTTAACACTTTTATTAGGTGGGGTTGGATCATCATCCCACCCTTTAGGGGCTCTTACGGGTTTGCGCGCCATTAAATCACTAATTTGCTCTTTATCAATCGTTTCATACTTCATTAAAGCATCAGCCATTGCATGCAAGATATCTTCATTATCTTTTAATATCTGTTCAGCTCGCGCATAGTTTTTATCAATAATAGAACGAATTTCTTCATCAATAGTGTGTGAAGTTTCATCAGCAACACTCTTATGCTGCGTTACTGAGCGCCCTAAAAAAACCTCGCCTTCTTCTTCGCTATAGGCTAAAGGCCCTAAACGTTGCGATAAGCCCCATTTAGTCACCATATTCCTAGCTAATTCAGTCGCACGTTCAATATCATTAGACGCACCTGTAGAAACCTGTTCCCAACCAAAAATCTGTGTTTCTGCAACACGGCCACCATATAAGCTAGAGATCATGCTATCTAATTTACATTTGCTTGCACTATACTGATCTTTTTCAGGCAAAAACATAGTGACACCTAAAGCACGACCACGCGGCATAATACTCACTTTATAAACAGGATCGTGCTCTGGCACAATCTTGCCTACAATAGCATGACCTGCTTCATGATAAGCGGTCATTTTCTTTTCTTTTTCATCCATAACCATAGAGCGTTTTTCAGCACCCATAATTAATTTATCTTTAGCCCTCTCAAGGTCAATCATACTTACTAAACGTTTATTCATACGTGCTGCATATAAAGCCGCCTCATTAACTAAATTAGCCAAATCAGCCCCTGAAAATCCAGGTGTACCTTGAGCAATATATTTCACTTCAACATCATCAGCCGCTGGCACTTTGCTCATATGGACATTTAAAATACGCTCACGACCTTTAACATCAGGCAAACCAACAGTTACTTGTCGATCAAAACGCCCTGGGCGTAATAAAGCCGCATCCAAAACATCAGGTCGGTTAGTTGCTGCAATAACAATCACACCTTCTGTACCTTCAAAACCATCCATTTCAACTAATAACTGATTTAAGGTTTGTTCACGCTCATCATTACCACCACCTAATCCAGCACCACGCTGACGACCCACCGCATCAATCTCATCAATAAAGATAATGCACGGTGCATGGCGTTTTGCTTGTTCAAACATATCACGCACACGAGATGCGCCAACACCGACAAACATTTCCACAAAATCAGAGCCTGAAATAGTGAAGAAAGGTACTTTAGCTTCACCGGCAATTGCTCTAGCTATCAAAGTCTTACCCGTTCCTGGTGGACCAATCAACAACGCACCACGTGGAATTTTACCACCTAGCTTTTGGTATTTTGCCGGATCTTTTAAAAAATCCACCATCTCTTCAACTTCCTCTTTGGCTTCATCGCAACCAGCCACATCAGCAAAAGTTACCTTGACCTGATCTTCCTCAAGCAACCGCGCTTTGCTTTTGCCAAAGCCCATTGGTCCCCCTTTACCACCGCCACCTTGCATCTGGCGCATAAAGAAAATCCAGACACCAATCAGTAATACCATCGGAAACCATGAAATAAAGATCTGCATCAGCATAGATTCATTTTCCGCTGGGCGTGCCTTAATTTGCACACCATTAGCTAATAAATCATCGACTAAATGGGGGTCGTTAGGGGCATAAGAAGTAAATTGATTACCCCCTTGTAACTTACCTTTAATGCCATTGTGATCGTCTAAAATAACCTCTTGTACTTGTCCTGCTTTTACCGCATCAATAAATTGTGAATAGGAAAGTACTGATATCTGCTGAGTTCCTCGCGTACCAAAATTATTAAATACGGACATCAAAACAACGGCAATGACTACCCATAAAATTACATTCTTAACCATATCGTTCAATTTGTACGCCCTAGCCCTAAAAGGCCTTTAACCTAAAAAACACAGCGATCATATCAGCATTAATAAACCCTGACTTACCACTAACTTTATTTAACCTAAGATCCAACTTTCGATAACTCACTCCACCTTTTGGCCATCTTCTTTTTGATAAAAGGGAAGTTTTTTTACTGCGTGTTACCTTATAAGTCATACTTCATCTAAATACAATAAGGGCTAAGACTTATTTTTTAAAGCCCTTACCTAAAATATACACTTCATTACTACGCGCCCTAGATGCTTTTGGCTTTCTAATCAAAACCTTATCAAATGAAGCGTCAATTTGTTTTTTATATTCCTCAAACCCCACCCCTTGAAAGACTTTCACTAGAAATGAGCCACCTTCAACTAGTATCGCCTGTGCAGTTTCCAATGCCAGTTCACATAGATACATAGAGCTGGGCTGATCCATCGCTTTATTACCACTGATATTCGGTGCCATATCTGATAGCACAACATCTATAGGCGCTCCATCTAAAACATCAGTCAGCTGCTCATAAACTTCATTCTCACGGAAATCACCACAAATAAAATCAACACCTTCAATAGGCTCAATATCTAAAATATCTAAAGCAATCACTTTTTGCTTTTTGCCAATAATTTTACGTACATATTCAGACCAGCCACCAGGAGCTGCACCCAAATCAACTACATTCATATGTGGCAGGATTAACTTATCTTTCTCTAAAACTTCAACTAACTTAAAGGTTGCTCTAGAGCGATAGCCTAGAGCTTTCGCTCTTTTCACATACTCATCATTGACATGCTCTTGCATCCATTGGTTACTGCTTTTACTTCGTGCCATATCTATTTAGTGTAAAATTGTCTTATTTTTATTATATCGAAGGAAATATAGAGTGAATTCTGAAGAATTAAAACTAATGATAGGCAAAGCACATTCCTTACAGCCTGTTATTATGATCGGTCAAGCGGGTTTAACCGACCCAGTATTGAATGAAATTGAACTGGCACTCAACAATCATGAGTTAATTAAAATAAAAGTCCGCGCTGAAAGAGATACGCGTAAACTCATTCAAGAAGCCATAATCGCCGCAACTAATGCGGAACTAATTCAAAGTATAGGTCAGGTTATCGTTATTTACCGAAAAAAACCCGAGGTAGAACCAAAGAAAAAGAAACAAGGCAGTAGACGTAGAGATTATTAAAACTGCACTGTACAAAAATTTCTAACACCAGGTTTTTTATAAATCTCCTGCAACACTATACCCATTGCCAATGTGTATACATCAACAATGGGTATAGGCTATTTAAATATATTGAATAGATACAATCTCATAGTCAACTTCGCCGTTCGGTGTTTTAACCGTAACAACATCTTCAAGCTCTTTACCAATCAGTGCTCTAGCAATAGGCGAAGCTACCGAAATTCGCCCCTTCTTAATATCCGCCTCATCTTGACCAACAATTTGATAAGTCACTTTTTTCTCGGTTTCTAAGTCTTCTATTTCAACCGTTGCACCAAAAATCACTTTACCTTGTGCATCAATTTTTGTCACATCAATAATTTGTGCATTTGCTAGCTTACCTTCAATTTCGTTTATTCGACCTTCAGCAAAACTTTGTTGCTCCCGCGCTGCATGATACTCAGCATTTTCCTTTAAGTCACCATGCTCTCTTGCTGTGGCAATTGCTTCAACAATTCGCGGCCGAGTAACCGTTTTTAATTCCTCTAATTCAGCTTTTAATTTTTCTGCGCCAACAACAGTAAGAGGTACTTTATCCATTTAAAACTCCAACAAACTTAATAATCAATATTCATTTAAAAAGAAAGGCTGACAAATGCCAGCCTTTCCATAAATAAATTAAAATTCAAATTGAATTTTAATTTAAAGTACGATGCAGTTCCTGCAAACAATTGACATCTCCAGCACCCAGCTCGCCTAATGCATAGCAAGCTGCTTTTGCACCCGCCATGGTCGTATAATAAGTAACCCGATGCTGCAAAGCCTCTCTACGCATAGTAAAGGAATCAGAAATTGCTTTAATGCCTTCAGTGGTATTAATAATCAACTGAATCTGGTCATTTTTAATCATATCCACGGTATTAGGCCGTCCTTCATTAACCTTGCAGACCTTCTCACATTCAATGCCTGCTGCCTGAATAACCTTCGCCGTGCCACGTGTAGCAACAATTTGATAATTTTTTGCAATCAACATTTTTGCTACCTCAACCACTTTAGGCTTATCTGCCTCGCGAATACTAATTAGCACTTTACCACTATGACTAAGGTCCACGCCAGCAGCGCGCTGTGATTTAGCAAAAGCTTCACCAAAGGTTTTACCCACACCCATGACTTCGCCCGTTGATTTCATTTCCGGCCCTAATAAAGGATCTACACTTGGAAACTTAACAAAAGGAAATACCGCTTCTTTTACCGAAAAGTAATTAGGAATGCGTTCTTCTGTTATTCCCTGTTCTTTTAATGAAATACCTGCCATACAAAGTGCTGCAATTTTAGCCAATGGATAACCTGTTGCTTTAGACACAAAAGGTGCAGTACGCGAAGCACGTGGATTAACTTCTAATACATAAATATTTTCACCTTGAATCGCAAACTGGGTATTCATCAAGCCTCGCACACCTAATGCCTCAGCCATTTGCTTTACTTGCACGCGTAATTGATCTTGGAAATGTACCGGTAAATCATACGGCGGCAAAGAACAAGCCGAGTCGCCAGAATGTACACCCGCTTGCTCAACATGCTGCATTAAGCCACCGATCAATAAGGTTTCACCATCATAAATCGCATCCACATCCATTTCAATCGCATCATCTAAAAAGCGATCTAAAAGCACTGGTGATTCATTGGAAACGCTAATCGCCTCTTTCATATAGCGCTGCAAGGACTCTTCGTTATAAACAATTTCCATGCCGCGGCCACCAAGAACATATGATGGACGCACCACTAAAGGAAAACCTAACTCTTTTGCAGCACTAAGCGCTTGCTCTGTCGAAGATGCTGTGCCATTCGGTGGCTGTTTTAAATTTAATTTTTCAATTAATTGCTGAAAACGTTCTCTATCCTCAGCCAAATCAATGGCATCAGGTGAAGTACCAATAATCGGCGCACCAGCAGCCTCTAAATCACGCGCTAATTTAAGTGGGGTTTGCCCACCATATTGCACAATCACACCTTTAGGATTCTCTAAATCTATGATTTCCATCACATCTTCAAAGGTTAAAGACTCAAAATATAAACGATCAGAGGTATCAAAATCAGTCGAAACGGTTTCTGGGTTACAGTTCACCATAATAGTTTCGTAACCGGCTTCACGCAAAGCTAAAGCGGCATGCACACAACAGTAATCAAATTCAATCCCTTGACCAATACGATTTGGGCCACCGCCTAAAATAATAATTTTTTCTTTATCTGAAACACGCGCTTCGCATTCACGTTCATAAGTTGAATACAGATAAGCCGTATCCGATGAAAATTCAGCAGCACAAGAATCAATACGCTTATACACAGGACGAATAGCCTGCTTATGACGTAACTTTCGCACATCACGCTCTTTAGTGCCTAGTAACTTAGCCAAACGCGCATCAGAAAAACCTTTTTGCTTTAAGCGGAATAATTGTCCCTCTTCTAAAGTTGCCAAAGTTTTTGTTACCAATGACTGCTCTGTTAACACCAAATCTTCTATTTGCGCTAAAAACCATGGATCAATTTTACTCGCCTCATGCACATCATCAAATGCCATACCACTGCGGAAAGCATCTGCCACATACCATAAACGATCCGGTCCTGGGTGACGCATCTCTCGCTGCATTTTTTCTTCCGCACCAGACTCAGTAAAATCAATGATTTCATCCAAGCCATCAACACCGACTTCAAGACCACGCAAAGCTTTCTGCAAAGACTCTTGAAAAGTACGGCCAATCGCCATCACTTCGCCCACGGATTTCATTTGCGTTGTTAAACGATCATCCGCTTGCGGAAATTTCTCAAAAGTAAAACGGGGTACTTTAGTGACCACATAATCAATCGTCGGCTCGAATGAAGCGGGTGTTGCTCCACCAGTAATTTCATTTTGTAATTCATCCAAGGTATAACCAACAGCCAATTTTGCCGCGACTTTAGCAATCGGAAATCCCGTTGCTTTAGAGGCTAATGCCGATGAACGCGATACGCGCGGATTCATCTCAATGACAACCATACGGCCATCAGCTGGATTAATTGCCACTTGTACATTAGACCCTCCCGTATCAACACCGATTTCACGCAGCACCGCTAAAGAAACATTACGTAAAATCTGATATTCTTTATCCGTTAAAGTCTGCGCTGGAGCAACGGTAATAGAGTCTCCTGTATGCACACCCATCGGGTCAAAATTTTCAATAGAGCAGATAATAATACAATTATCTTTAGTATCACGCACCACTTCCATTTCATATTCTTTCCAACCGAGAACTGATTCTTCAATCAATAACTCATTAGTTGGTGATAAATATAATCCGCGCTCACAAATATCAATAAACTCTTCTTTATTATAGGCAATACCACCACCACTACCGCCCATCGTGAATGAGGGGCGCACAACGGTCGGATAACCTACTTCGGCTTGCGCAGCAAACGCCTCTTCCATGCTATGCGCCGTTTTAGATTTGGCAACTTCAAAACCAAGCCTAGCCATCGCATCATTAAATAACTGACGATCTTCAGCCATATTAATGGCTTCCTTAGTCGCGCCAATCATTTCCACGCCGTATTTTTCCAATATGCCGTGCTCATCTAAATCTAAAGCACAATTTAATGCGGTTTGCCCACCCATCGTTGGTAATACAGCATCAGGGCGCTCTTTTTCAATGATTTTTTCAACCGTCTGCCAATCAATTGGCTCGATATATATGGCATCTGCCATATCGGGGTCAGTCATAATCGTTGCTGGGTTTGAATTTACCAAAATAACTCGGTAACCTTCTTCACGCAACGCTTTACAGGCCTGAGTACCTGAATAATCAAATTCACAAGCCTGACCAATAACAATCGGGCCAGCGCCCAATAATAATATGGATTTTATGTCGGTTCTTTTTGGCATATCTGTTAACTCTATATTTATTAGTTAGCTTGATTCATCATGACTATAAAATCATCAAATAAAGACTCTACATCATGCGGGCCTGGGCTAGCTTCTGGGTGACCTTGAAAACCCATCGCGGGAATATCAGTACGTACAACTCCTTGCAAACTACCATCAAATAAAGAATGGAAAGTTGCTTGTAAATTATCTGGTAAGGTTTTTTCATCTACAGCGAAACCATGATTTTGACTACTAATCATCACCCGCCCCGTTGATTTTTGCTGCACTGGATGGTTAGCGCCATGATGCCCAACAACCATTTTTTCAGTTTTAGCACCACACGCTAAAGCCAGTATTTGATGCCCTAAGCAAATACCAAAAACAGGGATTTTTTGCTCCAAAATGGCTTTAACTGCTTCAATTGCATAGGTACAAGGCTCTGGATCCCCCGGGCCATTTGACAAAAACACACCATCTGGGTTCATTGCTAATACATCAACCGCTGGTGTTGTAGCAGGCACAACAGTCACGCGACAACCACGATTGACCAATAAACGTAAGATATTACGTTTTACACCAAAATCATAGGCGACAACATGTTTAGTCAGGTTTTCAGCTTGTGTATACCCTGCATCTAAATCCCAAGTATTTTCCGTCCACTCATAAGCTTCAGAAACAGTGACTTCTTTCGCCAAATCCATCCCTTTCAAACCAGAAAATGCATTTATCGCTGCCTTTGCCACAACTTCATCACAAACATCGCCGGCGATAATACAACCACGTTGCGCACCTTTCTCACGTAATAATCGCGTCAACTGACGTGTATCAATCTCAGCAATCGCGACCACATTATTATCTTGCAAATAATCCGACAAGCCTTTTTCTGAGCGCCAGTTACTAGCGACAATAGGTAAATCACGAATCACCAAGCCACTAGCAAAAACACCCGTTGATTCATTGTCTTCATTATTTGTCCCAACATTGCCAATATGTGGATAAGTTAAGGTTACAATTTGTTTTGCATAAGATGGATCACTTAGGATTTCTTGATACCCAGTTAATGATGTATTAAACACCACTTCTCCAGCAGAACAGCCTTCTGCGCCTACCGATATCCCATGAAATACCGTCCCATCTTCTAACATTAATAGTGCAGGTTTGTTCAAAATAAGCCACCTTAAATGTACAAAACGGGAAGCACCTTACAGCCTTCCCGTTATAGAATAAATTATGTCTGATCACATCAGATACCCGGAAAACCGGATAATCGTTATGATTTTACTGAATTATCAGTGTGCGGTCATTAAGATTTTTATATTTTCTGATTATAGTGCGTTATTCCACTCAAAGGTTTCCCACCTAACTTTTATGCGCTCGTTTTCTATTTTGAATAAACTGAGTCAAACGAGCCTCAGCATCAGCATCTAAATCTAGAAACCCCAACCCAATTTGACACTGATCTTGTGCGAGTTTTCTCGAATAAACGACACCACAACGCACATTAATTAACTCATCGCACCCTAACGCATCAGAAAACCTCAAATAAACCTGCACCTCTACTGGACGCCCCTGCCTAACAAAAATACCTTGCGGCGTTATTCGATCTCGATCATCTGTACTACAATACAAACCAATCCCTTGATTAGATATATCTAAAGTTACCCCATGTATCCGCTCACCTAAATCATTCTCGATTTCTACCGACAAACACTCAGTAACGCGAACACATATCCTTCTATTTGAACTCATACTTTCACCCAAGCTTTAGGTGAGTGTAGTTTATTGCTTACCCAGATAAACAGTAAAGCAGCAAACAACCCAGCTACTCATAAAATTCAGCGCTATTATCCATAGTTCCGGTATCACTATACAACATCGGACTACCGGCATTTAGCTGCCGAGCATCAATTACCTCACAAATAACCAACTGATGATCTCCAGCGGCAACCTCATGTCTGACCTTACAATCAAAATAAGCCAAGCTTTCTTGTAGCACAGGCGCTCCTGTTACTGTGGCCGTCCAAGTACCCTGCGCCATTTTATCTTCAAGCCCTGAGCGCCCAAAATGTTCAGCTAATAACATTTGCTGCTGACTTAAAACATTAACACTACAAACGCCCCCTTTTTTCAACAATCGGTATGAGTGATGTTCAGGATTAATACTAATAGCCAATAATACCGGCGCAAACGAAACCTGCATTACCCAAGCCGCAGTAAAAGCATTTGTTTCCGAACCATCCACTACGCCGACAACATAAACACCCTGACTCAACATCTGCTGCAATAACTCATTCACCTTGTGCATTATCCTGCCACCAAATCAATACGCATGGACAAATCGACCGCCGTTACATTTTTAGTCAAAGCACCAATAGAAATATAATCCACACCGGTTTCTGCAATTTCACGAATATTGGCCAAAGAAATATTACCTGAAGCCTCTAAAGCAACAGTTCCTGCAACTTTTTTTACTGCCTCTAATAATTGCAGCACAGAAAAATTATCTAACATAATTCGATCCGGCCGAGCATCTAACGCTTGCTGTAACTCATCCATGTTTTCTACTTCCACCTCCACCCATTTATCGCTAATTTGCCTTGCTTTAGCAACTGCTTTAGCGATAGATCCCGCGGCCATAATATGATTTTCTTTAATCAAAACAGCGTCATATAAACCCATTCTGTGATTATGGCAGCCACCACAAACAACTGCGTATTTTTGCGCATTACGTAAGCCTGGAATAGTTTTTCGTGTATCTAAAACCTTACACCCAGTACCAGCAACCGCATTGGCATATTGACGCGCATAAGTTGCCGTTGCCGCCAAAGTTTGTAACAAATTCAGTGCCGTACGCTCCCCTGTTAATAAAGGTCGGGCTAAACCACGCAAAGTACATAAAAGCATACCCGCTTCAACCCACTGCCCCTCTGCAACCAGCCATTCAATTTCTATATCTGCATTTAATTCTTTAAAAACAGCATTAAACCAATCCTGGCCACAACAAACCATTGGCTCACGTGTAATAAGTTTTGCGCTTGCCTGCATAGTTTCAGAAATAATGGCGACAGTAATATCACCACTACCAATATCCTCATCCAGAAAAGGTTTAACATTTATAGGGGCTGTATAATTCATGTACTATTCCAGAATAAAGAATGAAAACTAAGAAACCAAGAAATAAGCATAAACTAAGAATTAGCCAGCCTATTTTCAGTAAAAACAAGAAGTGATTTGCTCTAAAAGCAATCAAGGTAAATCATCATAACACCAACAAAACCACTAAAAATCTACGCCTAAACAATACATACCTAGGAATCGTTTCAGTATGGCCACTTACCTTGATTAAGGTTAAATTAAATACAAACCTTTATTTCAATGCTTCTAAACGATCAGCAACAGCACTAGATAACTGAGCATCGTAATGACGCTTTAAAGTTGAATCTGTCGGCCTATCCACCATATTAGCAGCAATTTCAACACACAACTGCTGAGTAAAGTGACGTCTTAACGCAGAATCTTCAGGAATTTTTTTGCTAGCATCTTCCTTATTAGCCATCAAATTTTGCATATAATGACGTCTTAGCGTTGAATCTTGTGGCACCACACTAACAGCGACACAGTTTTCCTCAGTTTCATTAGTAACCACCGCCTCAGTAACTGGCTCGACGCTTTCTACTTCTGGCGTAACTTCAGTGGTCTCTGCCGCGACCTCTTTGTGCTCTACCGCAGATTCTTCTGGCTGACTCGTCGTTTCTGATGCACCTTTACCTGCATAAAGCCATATAAAAACAAAAGCTACTACAATTATTCCCAATTCAATCATCGTTTATTCTCTCACCAATTATTTTAGTTTAATACACCAACAGACTATCAAGTCTTACTAGAAATACAAACGCACACAAACCAATACCAATAAAACTAACAATATGATCGTGTAACAAGCCTATAACTCTGTGTACACATTATTTCATAGAAAGTAGCCCTTGATAATAGATATATTTTTATACCTAACGCACTCCCCTCCCCATAATAAAAAACAGAAGATGCGATAGTTCAGACCGTAGTTTTATTTTCAAGAAGTCCAACACAAAAAATAAAGTAATACCTTGGCATTACCTCTTTAAAAATAAGCAAAGAATAAAAAACGCTAAAAATTAGTTTACAATTAGAAATATATAGCACTTAACAGCAAATTATCAGACATTATTAAATAATGGCAAATACTGCTAATCCAACAACAAAATCTCTACCAGACTTAGCATGCACATTAAAAATCACTTACTAACACCGGCACAACAAATAGCTTCGCCAAACTGCGACCAACGCACCGATCCAGCTGATATTTCATTAATTGTCATTCATTGCATTAGCTTACCCGAGGGACAGTTTAATACACCTTATATTGATCAACTCTTCACCAACCAGCTTAGTGCTGAGGGGCACTCTAGTTTTCCTGATATTTGTCATTTAGAAGTTTCTAGTCACATACTGATTAAACGCAACGGCGCAATCACGCAATACGTCCCCTTTAATCAACGCGCATGGCATGCAGGAGACTCATGCTATAAAGGGCGCAAGAAATGTAATGATTTTTCTATTGGCATTGAACTAGAAGGGACAGTGAACACAAGCTATACCAAGGTACAATATCAGCAACTTGCCACGCTGATTCAGTGCCTAATACATACCTATCCTAAGCTGTGCTTAGAAAATATCACAGGACACAGTGACATTGCACCACTGCGTAAAACTGATCCGGGAATTTTTTTCGACTGGGTTAAGCTTTACCAGCTTATTAGGCTCGAACTTAATGCACCTAATAAATAAAATATAGGCTAAAGTCCACTTTATTAAATATACTTACCAAGTATCACTCAACCTTTTTAAAGTAACACGCCAGCCCCCCCCTAACGGGTACAAGGCTTGCCATATCCATAGGTATTGATTCCGTACTACTTAAAAATAAATAACCGCCCGGCTCAAGCGCATTGACCAAGCGATGCAAAATCTCCCTTTTTACTTCGTCCGAAAAGTAAATCAAAACATTACGACAAAAAATAATATCAAAACGCCCCATATCAGAAAATGATTGCAACAAATTTAATTGCTGAAACCGAACTCGTCGCGCTATTTCTGGTTTTAACTGATACCCTGCCTCTACTTTTTGAAAATAAAGCGCATTAACCTTACTATCTAGCCCTCGATTAATTGCCATATCAGAATAAACTGCAGTACGCGCTACATTTAAAATAGCCTCGGAAATATCAGTACCTACTATCTGTACATTGAGAGGTTCACTATAAGAGTGCGTCATTTCTTCGACGCACATACTCATTGAATATGGCTCCTGCCCAGAAGAACAAGCCGCTGACCAAATTTTTACCGCGCCTCGCATGTTCAAAAAAAACTCCGGTAGAACCTCTTTTTTTAAAGCTAAAAATTGTGAGTCATCTCGAAACCAAAAAGTTTCATTCGTGGTCATAGCATCAATCACTTTAGACTTTAAGCGATTAGAAAATACAGTATGAGCTTCCAAGTGCGATACCAACTCAGCATAAGAAGCCAAGTTAAATTCACGCAAAACACTCGACAAACGATTTTTCACCAAGTATTGCTTATTTTCACCCACCTCAATACCGCACGAACGACTAAGAAAGCTCCGAAAATTATGATACTCCTGCAAGCTAATATCCATATCTACCCACCCACCCTTCGCTCACTTTAGCCAACAGTGTCACTAAAGTGCTGCTCTACTATATTGGCACCTGCCTTCAGCTCAATAACTCCGATACTTTTAGCCATTTTTATTTTTTGTCAACATAATGAAAGTTAATTTCTCTTTTTGCAGATAATAAATCTATTATAAACTAACCGTCCTCTTTATGTGAATGCGCTGAATATAAAGAGTATCTATACTTTAGGCTTCTAAAGTAGAACCACTTCAATATAGGGATGTTATAAGAATCAATAATAAGGCATAAAAAAATCCCCTCAAGTGAGATGATTTTAATTCTGGTCGAGTACATTAAACGGTGGGTTAACGTTTAACGTATTGGCAGCTTGATATCTTTACAGGGCTGCTTATTTATGTACTCGTTGCGATGAGCATAGTCCAGATAATGTGAAAATAAAAAGTGATGATATCGATGAATTCCCCTTATAAAGCTATCCAATAGTCAAAATAACGGAGGCTCATAAAGAAAATGGTAATCTTGTGGTATCCATTCTAGGTGCCGAAGACGATAAATTTATTAACGGAATGATGAGAATGCCTAATGAAGAAACGGGCGAAGTGTTGCGTAAATTCACTGATATCCGTTAATTTATTGTGTAGATAATGGTAGACTGTTGCACTGAGCGAGTGCTTACATAAACAGAGTAAGACGAGACGCGCTTGGGCTTGAGTTATTAATTGGCTTCAATATTTTATAGGCTAAATTTTCTTTTAAAATGACAATAAATAAACAGGTAGAAAATTTATTTGGCTCAGAGGCTGAAAAGTATTTTGCTAACAAGCAAACAGGCGGTCACTCCAACCAGAAAGGATCTCGCTATGAAGATTTTTTCTCTGTTATGCAATTAGCTCAATTGTTTCAATTATTGACCAATGATGACGACAAGCAAGATATTGAGATTTTGGCTCAAGCTGAAGCTTTTGTTGATGATTTACTTATAAAATATAGAAAACATAATAGCCAACATCACTTCCAGTTAAAAACCTCACCTACAGTGAGCTGGCAGCAATTCTCAATTTAGGATTCAGTGATAAAATAAATCCAATTCCTTACGGATAACCCAACGATTGAGCGTAGCATGATCAACATTAACCCCTCTTTCTTCCATGATCTCTTCAAGGTCGCGATATGAAACGCCGTACCTGACATAAAAGAAAACCGCATAAAGAATAACGTCTTTGGGGAAGTGTGTCCCTTTAAAGCTGATCATGATTTTATTTTATGCACATTGGGAAATAAGGGGGGATTATATCAGAATTTACCCATAAATGCGACAGAAATCCCACAATTAGCCTATGCTTGCGACAGAACCACTTTGCTGATAAATATCTCACTATCTAAGGGGACAAAACCCTGTTCACAGCTATAACCTAAAGTTAAAACTTGCTGCCCCATGACGGACCGACCTAAAGTATGATCAAAATGACTAGAGACGCCAGCCATCTTTTTCCCATGCCTTATTTTAATGGAATCATCCAAAACAAAGGCTTTTGTTGATTGAGAGGGCATTTGCTTAATCGTTTTCACCGCAGTTTGAAGGTTCAACTTCCGCCAATTTAAGTCCTCTCGATTCAGTGTTGAGTATAGTGCATCTTTTTCAGCCGTTGTGAAATAGTGTAAGGATTCACGAGCAAACATGCCAATGGTGCCTTTTTTCAACCAAACCCAAAGAGTTAAGACGTAAACCAGTTCAGTAATAGGCGTTCCAGATCGTTTGTTAAACCCCGCTTTGCTTAGTAAGGCATTCATTCCCATTGATTTCCATAAATCGGCGAATAGGTTGTCCACCAAACAGTCACTGCTTTGAAGCAAATCTGCGGTTAGGGCTGGTAGCCCAGGAATTTTTGTGGCAGTATTCATACTAAGACCTCTTTTTTGGTTAATATTGGTTGGTGGTACAGGCAATATTATACCATTATTGAGGTCTTTTTTGTTTTAGTTTCAATAGGTTGCGGTTGTATTTTTGGTTTTTTTGAACCCCGAAACTTTAGTAATTATAATTCAAAATAAATGTGTTATAATTTTAAGTTACGCTGAGTAGTTACATTTTTTTAAATAAAAATCCTATAACAATGCTTACTAATACTACTAACACCAATATCTATCAAAAGCATACTATTTTAGTATTACCTTTTTTTTGTATATTACTCCTCACCCCTATTCCATCATTTTCTGAAGGGTATTTCTTAGGATTAGGGGACCTCACAGGAAAATTTCCTAATCCTAAGGGTGGTGTTTCATCAATGGCTTGGGCTGTGAGCGGGGATGGCAACGTTGTAGTCGGAACTAGTAACAATGAAGGCTTTATTTGGACGTCGGGAGGTGGCATGGTAGGTTTAAATAAAGTTTATGAGTTGCATCATTATAATTCTTAAATTGAACTTGCCTAAATTAATTTGTGCTCATTCCTAAGTGGTCAATTACTTTTTGTTTAATTGGTTTTGTCCAAGAGCGGAAGGTATAATATTGCAAAATATGTCTATACTCGTTTCTTTCACAAAGAACCTGCTGCCCCATAAAATGTAATTTTGAGTTGACCCCAAATTTATCACACAGGGTGTTATATGTATTAAATAGACTAATAAAAGGGGCGATAAATTTAGTTAATATTTCCTTTGGGATTTCAAAAAAAACTATTTTATTTGCTCTTTTTTTATAAATAGAAATAGACTTTCCAGATATTTTTTTATTATTTGTAATATCCAAGTCCTCTAGAGTTATAAGCATTGAGTTTGTTCCATTTATACCTGTCACGGCGATAAATAAATATAAAAAACAATTTCTATAATCCTTAGTTGATTTGAAAAATGATGTAATTTCGTTCTCAGTTAATGTGGGATTTCCTTTTAGAATTGATAAGGCATTACTGTGTTTGTTCTCTTCATGCTTAATACGTTGCGCTATGTATCTTGTAGATTCAACGACACAAAATTCTGAGGGTGGCTCAATAATAGATTCAATCTTTTTACCATGATCAAGATGATCTGAAATAATTTGAACATCATCTGGATAAAGATAAGACAAAAAAAGGTTGAGGTTTTGTAAGTAATGAATATCAGTTCTATTTCCATTCTCTGAGCTACTGGATCGGTTGATAGTATTGCTTTTGGTTTTTGAAGCAATTTTTTGAAAAATTTTAGTTATTACCTTGTAGCTTTCAATTTCAATTAGATCTAGATTGTGTTCAGCTAAATATCTTATCATCCAGTTTCCCGAGCTAATGTAGTTTCTTATCCTTGATTCTGATAATTCTTGATTTTGTTCTAATAATATAAAAAATAAAAGTTCGCGAGCAATCCATTCAAGAGCAATTTTTGATTCATTGTTTTTATATGACTTTGGCTCGCTTAGTTTCCCAAGAGAACGGTAATCTCTACCACCGTTAATTTGAATTAAGAATGGGTTAAATACATCAGGTAATTCACAAGGTACTCCTTCTTGCCATATTATTTCTGTATACATTTATATTATTCCTTTTAGTAAATCATTAATGAACTCAGTATTTGCAATTGAAATGGGAGAGTCATTTAAATCAGACTTGTAATGATTTAAATATGATTGAGTAGTTTTAATATCAGAATGCCCCATCAATTCTTTTAACCTTTCTAGTAGATCATTAATTTCAGGGCCTGACATATTTGCTCGATAATGATTCTTAAAGAAATTCATAGCAAATGACGCTCTAGTGAAATGAAATCTAAAATCACCTTTATAACCAAGTAAATGCATGGCTGGTTTCAAGTGTTGGCTAGTAAAATGAGATACACAATTGCCTGCCTCTGTCAGGGGGTAGATGTAGTCTTTAATTAAGTGGATATTAAATTTTGACCAGTAGACGTGAGCACCATGTTGATTTATAAACACATGTTGATCGCTTTTATCATTAAAAATTAAGCCCTTTTTCTCGGCTGTTTTTACGTGTTTTTTTCTAACTTCTGAGGATAAGTATCTGACAAGATATTTAATAGCAATATGGGGGAAATATATTCGAAGTGTCTTGTCATGTTTAGTTTGAATACCTGTTTGTATGTACCCTGCATTTAAAAATGGAGTTGGTGGGACACCTGAGGCCATTTGTTTTTTAAGAATTTCTACATGTTTTTCACGTAAAGTACCAATAGTTCCGAGACGAGCTCCTGTCAGTAAGCAGACTAATGTGAGATATTTAAACCAAGGGGTCGCTATATTTGTTAAAGCCGTAACTAATATTTTCTGTTCAGCATCATTGAGTGGCCTTAGCGGTTCGCCATCTTGAATATAACCTAAAGATAGGGGCGTGTTATTTTTTGCTTTTTTTATGCCTTGAACTGGTCTTGAGATTTGTTTATTTACTTTTCCCCGAAGAGTGTTATTAAATTGAACATTAACTGTTTCTTCACGCCACAGCTCGGCTTTAGGGTCAATTAATTCAATTTTTTGAAGGTATTTAAAAAAAGATGTTGAAGTTGATTGGTGAAGTCGAGCAGTGGCTGTACTCATTTCCCCATCAATAATTTCTTTTCTCAAGTGTTGCCAATATTTGAATGCTGGTCGCTGGCGCTCAATAGGAAATTTGAAATTTAAATAGTTAAACTCATCTCGCTTGCGATAAAAAAAATTTAGCATATGTGCTAATTGGCGAGCATGTGGCTTAATTGTTGAAGTGGTGGCGGTTTCTTTGGCAGGCGCATCACGGGTATAACTCTTGTATAAAAAATCACATGCAACTAGGAATGGAAGTGATGTTTCTTTTGATACAATTAAGGGGAAATGAATAGCTTCGTCAATACCTCTTATATGATAGTTTGAGATATTTCTAAAATGGGTGGGTTTGTCTGCAAAAGAAGAGTCGATCTTTGCTTCTTTTAAACTGTCATCATCTGAAAGAGTAAAGTATGAATGGTTAGTGTCTTTGTCATCTGAGTCATAGACCCCAACTTAAGTAAAGAAAAGTTGGGGTACAATTTCCACAGAAACTTCACTAGGTATTGTTCCGTCACGGGATAGCATGTAGGTCTCTTAAGGCTAAAATTATTAACAACTATATGTAGGTAAACTACCAGTTTAGCTACATACCCATACATTAGCGTACTAGTAATACATGCTAATGCTGTGATAATAATTCAGCTTTTTAGAGACTCATAATATTTTAATAGAGTCAGTTAGATCTCGATGGAGATCGAAATACAATCACGCTGTCAACATTATATAACTACAGCGCAGTTGTCAACATTTTAAATCAACCGACAGCCGCACCAAGTTTGAAAATAGGTAAGTACATAGCAACGATCAAGCCCCCAACTAAAGTACCTAAAATAACCATGATAAACGGCTCCATTAAGCTACTTAGATTGTCTACGAGGTTGTCAACTTCTTCTTCATAAAAATCAGCCACTTTGTCTAGCATTTTATCGATAGAGCCTGATTCCTCTCCAATTGCTAGCATTTGTACCACCATATGCGGGAACAATTTGGTTTGCAGCATTGAATATTGCATGTTCTGACCTGTAGAGACATCTTCGCGCATTTGCATAACTGCATTGTAATACACGATATTACCTGTAGCACCCGCAACAGATTCTAATGCATCAACTAAAGGAACACCTGCAGCAGACATGGTTGACAATGTTCTAGCAAAGCGGGCAATAGCTGATTTATGTAAAATCATGCCAACGACAGGCAGCTTTAGCATAGTGCGGTCTAGGAAATGATTAAAAGCTTTAGAGCGCTTTTTAAAATAACCAAAAGTATAAACGGCAGCAACAACAGCACCAATAACATAGTACCAATTGGCAACCATCCAATCTGACATCCCCATAACCCATAAAGTGAAACCGGGTAGTTCTGCGCCAAAGCTGTCAAATAACTCTTTAAAGACTGGGACAACAAAGATCAGTAAAATAGCAGTAACAATAAAAGCGATAACGACAACGGCAATCGGATAGGTTAGGGCTTTTTTTACTTTTGCTTTAATGGATTCAGATTTTTCTTTATAAGTCGCAATTTTGTCTAGTAAGCCTTCTAATACTCCAGCTTGCTCTCCGGCTTCAACAAGGTTACAAAATAGTTCATCAAAATAAATAGGCCGTTTACCTAAGGCCTGAGCTAATGTATCCCCGCCTTCAATATCAGCTTTAATCGCCAGTAGCATTTCAGCCATAGCGGGATTTTCATTGCCTTTACCAACAATATCAAAAGATTGTACCAAAGGAACACCTGACTCAAGCATGGTGGCAAGTTGTCGAGCAAAGATAGAAATATCTTTACTGGTGATTTTTGCTTTGGCTTTAGAAAATAATGGTTTGGGCTTTTTTCTAACAGAAATAACTCGTATACTTTGCTTGCGTAATTCAGCGCGCGCTACAGTATCACTAAAAGCAGCTATTTCACCACTAATAACTTTGCCGTTTTTGTCTTTGCCTTTCCAGGTGAAATCTATTTGTTCTTTATCTTCAGCCATAATTATTCTCTTGTTACGCGGTCAATTTCTTCTAAAGTAGTGATGCCTTGTATTATTTTTAATAAGCCTGAGCGTCTCAAGTCATTTACGCCATCGGCTTGCGCTTGTTCACCTAGTTGCATTGCGTTACAACCCTCTAAAATACGTGCTCGCATTGCATCAGTAATCGGCATAACTTGATAAATACCGACTCGACCTTTATAGCCATCATTACACTTATCACAGCCTACGGCTTTAAAAACAGTGAATGTACCTATCTCTTCTTTTTTAAACCCAGCATCTAATAATATTGCTTCCGGATATTCAGAGTCTATTTTACAGTGCGGGCATAAGCGCCTAGCTAATCGTTGCGCCATAATTAGGAGTACTGAGGAGACGATATTAAATGCTGGAATCCCCATTTGTAGTAAACGATTCAATGTTTGTGGGGCATCGTTGGTATGTAATGTGGATAATACTAGATGGCCGGTTTGTGCAGCTTTTACAGCAATTTCTGCGGTTTCAAGATCACGAATTTCTCCGACCATGATGATGTCAGGATCTTGACGCAAAAAAGCTCTTAATGCAACAGCAAAAGTCAGCCCTGCTTTGATATTCATATTGACTTGGTTGATACCTTCTACCGTAATTTCGACAGGATCTTCCGCAGTAGAAATGTTGCGTTCTATGGTATTAAGAATATTGAGTCCAGTGTACAGTGATACTGTTTTACCACTACCGGTAGGGCCTGTTACTAGAATCATGCCATAGGGTTTTTGAATGGCATCAAGGAACAGTTTTTGTTGTACGGGTTCAAATCCGAGCTTTTCAATACCTAACTGAGCACTGGTTGGGTCTAAAATACGTAATACTACTTTTTCGCCAAATAAAGTCGGACAAGTATTGACACGAAAGTCAATGGCTTTATTGCGAGAAAGTGTCACCTAAATCCTGCACGCATTATACCCAACAAACCAGAAAAATCCTTATTAAACAATGATATAATATCATATTCCTGATTTTACTATCTCATTGTTTTAATGAAGTCCTCAAAAGCATCAAAAACCTCATCACGTGTCCGAAATCATACACGCTCAGTCAAAATTTCATCCACTGCACACGGATTGACGAGCCAGGCCGGACTTATCCCAGTCGTAAAGTATTTAGACAGAATAGGGTTTGAAACAACGGTAAAGCAAAAGGTCGCACACCCCCGGGGTGATAATGCAGACTATCATTTATCTGATGCGATTCTATTAACTCTGGTTGGAATGATAGGTGGAGCAACATCAATGTCAAAAGTGACTACGGTATGGGCGGATCGTGTACTACGGCAAGTAGTAGATACCATCTCTCCAAATCAATCACAAGGGCTAATTTAAGTCACTTGTGGTTGATAGGTTTGTTGGTGTTTTAGAACACCAAAACAAATCTGTACTAATTTTCGCATTGCTGCCCCTAAAGCAGACATTTTGCTTTTTCCTCTTGCCGTTAAACGCTCGTATTGAGCATTAATATCAGGGTTATGCTGTATTGCTACTACCGCCGCCATATAAAGCTTCGCACGAATGATAGGGTTGCCTGCTTTAGATAGCCTTGGTCTCCCCCTTATGCTACTTCCTGATTCATGTTCTACTGGAACTAGTCCTAAATAAGCAGAACATTGGCTAGCACTTTTAAAGTCTCGACTTCCTATAACCATTAGTATTCGAGTGGCAATTACCTTACCAACACCAGGAATACTCTTAAGCAGCTCTTTATTTTTTTTGAGTTCTTCATGTTTGTTGATATGATCTTCAATCAGTTTATCAAGTCGTTTTTGCTCAGTTTCAAGAAGCTCAATCATTTGTGTTATTGAATTAAGTACTTCTTGAGGTGCTTTACTAATAACAGCTTTTTCTTGACGATTCTTTTCTCGTTGCAAGTCCTTTTCAATGCCATCAAAGCGAGCAATTAAAGCCTTCAAAGTACGTATTTCTACGGGCTCTGGCTGCCAAGCCTTAGGACTTTCTTTCAATCCATATCGCGCTAATATAGCACTATCTTTTTTATCATTTTTTGTTCTTACTCCTAGGCCTTGGCTATAAAACTTCACTTGTGCAGGGTTAACGACAGACACCATTGCTCCTGCGTTATGAAGCTGAATTGCCAGTTGTTCGTGATAAACTCCTGTTGCCTCCATAATAAAATGTAGCTGCGTGATTTCCAAAGAAGTGCTTTTTAATGACCATTCAATTAATTCATTACAGCCAGCCTTAGTATTGGGAAGTACTTTAAATTTTAGTTTTCCTTCCTCTCTAAGCCATGCACAGTCTATTTTAGCTTTACTAACATCAATACCTATTGTATTCATTTCTTGTATACTCCCCTTGTTCATTCAGTCTCATTCCATGCTGGAAGGACTTGGATACCATTCAGTATTAAGAATATAGTGCATGGGTTTTATCTACGTCACAGACTTTCATCTAAGGATGGGTACAAACTCTGATCATGCACTTTGATATAATGCTAGCTAAGCAATATATCATGGTTTGGAAAGATACAAGGCTGGGTTAGCTTATCAAGCGAAGCGCAGATAACGTAACCCAGCCTACGTCATTTCTGATTATTCACAGGTAATCGCTTATAGAGTACCGTCATTCCCGAGGTCTTTTTATCGGGAATCTATGCTCAACAATAGATTCCTGCTAACAGCATGCAGGAATAACGAACTGAAAAAACTATCTGTACTCTTTAATAATGAGAAGTTACCAGCCTACAGTGTAATCCATTGATTATTAAACAATAAAACCTTAACTTAATGGCAGTAAAACAGGAGCCTAGGAACAAGCGTTGTAATCCAGTCTAGTTTTAATGAGTAGCTTATTTATTGCGAGTACCTTAAGTAGGGGGACTTTAGCCGCGATAGTGGAGTAACCTGTCGCGGCTAAAGCCCTTCCAACGGAAGCCTATTAAAAGAACTCAATTCTGTTGTTGACTAATCCACTCCTTAAGATCTGCAACTTCATTAAAGTCCAGTAATACATCAGTCATTGATTCTAGTGTTTCAAGTGACAAGTTAGTCAATGTTTCAAGGATTATCTCTACCTCTGGGTGTATACCTAATTTTCGTCTGAGTAAACGCGAAATAAGGTTTATACATTCTTGCTGCCGGCCTTGTTTAAGCCCTTGCTCAATTCCTTGATCCAGTCCTTCTTGTCTTAAAATTTGCGCTAAGCCCATAATAACCTCATCTGTTGCCACATAACTTTTTTGATATTGTTGCATTTCTTCTTCACTAAGCGCTGCATAAGCGTCAATAAAATCAGCATATTTTATTTGCATTCGCGGGTTAGTTTCTAATATTGCCAAGCCTTTCTGTGCTGCCGCATAAATCGATAATCGAGAAGTCGCTGCATAATGCATATTGGGTAAGTTTAAGCGAGCAACTATATTGTTACTCTCCATATAATCAGCCGCATTAAGTTTTTTTAAATAACAAAATAGATACCTAAAATCTAAATAGGTTTGC
This sequence comes from methanotrophic endosymbiont of Bathymodiolus puteoserpentis (Logatchev), assembly GCF_900128525.1. Lineage (GTDB taxonomy): Bacteria > Pseudomonadota > Gammaproteobacteria > Methylococcales > Methylomonadaceae > Methyloprofundus. Next base: position 26,365 of record NZ_FQTQ01000206.1, on the reverse strand, counting down.
CGATCGCTGCCTAGTTGCAAGTGGGCCAAACATTTATTTCCTGTACCCAAAAAAATGACCACAGGAACAACTCGAGTTGTTTCCATTAGTTCAGAGAGGTCTAAACAATAATGAGCCAATCGATAAATAGAAAAACGCCGTATTAAAGTTTCCTCTTCTAGTATAAAGAGTATACCTTCCCGCTGTCCATCAGGCCATTCAATTAATAATGGGACATCTAACTTACGATAACGCTCCCCAAGTTTAGATTTCAACTGCTCTTCTCTTACTGGAATAATCCGTGCATCAACCAGGTCATGCTCTCCAATTTCTTCTTGAGCAAAAAATTTCAATGCTTGCCTAGGGTATTCGAGTATTAAATTTTTGAAATTCTGATCATGATCCATCTATATTTAACTCTTCTACGAAATCAGGGCTAGTATTTTAAGCCGGTACAATTTATGTAGGGTATGCACCGAAAGGCATGCAATACGTACCCTACCTTAATTTTTCGTTTTAAGTATAAGCCCGAAATCAGTGTCTTTTTTTAAAAACCGAAAAATTTAACTGAGCGGATTAAAGTCCGCCCTATATTTCCTTTCCTTGAAACCACAACTCTAACATCATCAATATCCAGATTAATTCACCATAATAAGCCGCATGAATACTTTGGTGCATTTTAATCGTATGGTCGAGAAATTCTGCTTTAAAATACGGACGTTTTTTTAAGCTATTAATACTATCGTAAGCCAATTCTTTTAAAGGCTGATAATCTTTTAACCAAATACCAAACGGCAAACCAAATCCATGCTTAGATTTATTAATAATTTTTTCTGGTAGAAAACCGGCCATCGCTTGTTTGTAAAATTTGCGTAGCTGTTTAGCTTGTAGTTTATCGCTTGATGGAATTTTACAGGATAAATCTATAATTTCTTGACTTAATAAAGGGTATCTAACCGTTACACCGGCCATTTCACACATTTTATTCACTTTAACTAGGTCATTATCATGTAAAGTCGTTTTCCAGTCCATGTATAACATGCGATTTAAAGTACTCGCTTGCTCTGGTCGATGATAAGCTTCCCTGAGCAAATCTAATGGCTGTTCTGTATTAATCTGTTGTAAAAAATCAGCTTGGAATATTTCACTGCCTGCATGACGATGTAAAAAATTATAATCCTGCAAACGATCTGGCAAAGGTATTTTGGCTTGCTCTATATAACGCTTTGCTTTAAAAAATAACTTTTGTTTGGCTAATAACGCAGGAAGGTGGTCTAGTACACCTTCCATACTCTTGCTGATGATACTGGGTACTTGTTGATAATAGTCAAAAATTAGTTGCTGTGCATAGCGCTCATTACCGGCAAATATTTCATCACCACCATCGCCACCTAAAATAACTGATATGCCATTATCTTTTGCTACTTTGGCACAATAATAGGCCGCTAATGCGGATGAATTGCCAAAGGGCTCATCATAGTACGCGGCAATATCAGGAATAGCCTTGACAGTATCTTCTGGGGTTAAATAATATTCGGTTTGCCGAGTTTTAAAATGATCTGCCGCTATATTGGCAAATTCAATTTCATCATAGCCATCTACCGGAAACCCCATAGAAAATGTTTTTGCTTTATTAGGGTAAACTTTGGATAAAGCACCTGCGACACTAGAACTGTCTAGTCCACCACTTAAAAATGCTCCTGTTTCATTTTCACCTACAGATAACCGCGCTACTGAATCTATTAATTTTTGCTGTAACTCTTTACCCATTTCCACAGTAGAGCTAGGTATAGTTTCTTGAAATTTAGGCATCCAGTAATGTTTTATCTGGACTTTTCCATTTTGATAAACAAGAGTCTGCCCGCCTTCTAATTTTTTAACCTGTTGGTAAATCGTACAGGGGCTAGGGCAATGATGAAAATAAACATAATCGTAAACTGATTGCGCTGAAATATCAGATTTCACTTCAGGGTGAGCAATAACACTATCAGCGGTTGCACCAAAAACTAAGCCCTTATCAGTCTGGGCATAATACAACTGCGTAAGGCCAATTGGGTCTGTTGCTAAGATCAGTTTCTTTTGATCAGAATCGATAATGACCAGTGCTTGCTCAATGGGATTGAATTCCAAAAAGGTATCACCTTTTTGCTGATAATTGCCAATGATTTCTTCCGCCGAAGTAGTTAATTCGGTATTACCCGCGTTAACTAATAACGTACCTTGTACATTATGTATCTTGTATTGGTTTGCTGCCAAAGCATAAAAGACAGAACTATCAGTTTTTACACCTTTTGTTGTAAAGCCTGGAGCATTACTAATATGTCTTTTTAATAATCGTTCTGCATCTTTAGCTCTTATTATTGTTTCTACCCAACCCGCTAGTAATGTCATTAAATATATGTCCTTTCGTTATCTTTATTTAGGGGGCAATTTTATTTTTTAACAAAAATATCCAATATGCAGTAAATATTTAGAGCCCCCCATCAAAATGGGAACTTCTTCCCAAAAACTATTCTAAACTATTGATAAGTCGTTTCGGGGGTGAAAATTGGTAAAATCCTTAGGGGTCTCTAAATACTGACAATATGTAGGCTTAACTTAATTTAAACTCATATTACTGAGAAATATCCAATTTATTAGACCCTAATAACTGATATAAATTCATCCATTGTATTTTAATATGAGTCCAAGAATATTGCTGAACTTCAGTGATTCCGTTGCTAACTAAACGCGTATAGAGCTGTTTATCATGAAGTAATTCTATAATTTTCTCTGCCATTAGTTCTGCATTATTTACTTCTACAAACAATGCCGTTTTATTATCTTCTACAATATAAGGTATACCGCCTACATTTGTCGTTACAATAGCCACCCCACTAGCCATCGCCTCAAGTACTGAATTAGGCATATTATCAACTGTTGTAGGATTTAGCATAATATCAGCTTCTTGATATAAAGTAGCCACTTCATCAGGTTTAAGCTTCCCTGTAAATCTTATATTATTTTCCAGCTTTAATTTTTTTACTAACTCTAGTAACTCATTTTTTTGAGGGCCACTACCTGCAATACTTAAGCTAAAATTAGGGAATTTCTTATTTACTATCGCTACTGCCTTGATAGCTGTAGCTATTCCGTAAATAGTCTCCAAATTTCTAGTTATAATTAAATGTGGAGCCTTTATATTAATGCTTTCTTTTCGCACTAATTTAAATCGTTCCAAATTAATAATATTAGGTATAACTTGAGTTTTAAAATGGAACTTATCAAATACATGCTGTAAATAACCAGAAGGAACCACAATTACTGTAGCCTTATCCATTGATGGCCTGACCCATTTAATAGACTTTTCAAAATAAGTCTCAGCCTCCCCTCCCCGATAGTTAATAATAATTGGGGTTTTTCTTAACCAAGCAATCCAAATTACAGGAGCTGAAAATAACTGCCAAGACCATCCTGAATTTGCAAAAACATGAATAACATCAACCTGTCCCGTCAGCCTATAGACCCTCCTTACATAAGAAAGTAATCGGACAATGGCTCTAACTCCCTTCATTCCTCCAATCAACTTATTGGCATAAGGTGCATTAGTTTGCACAAAACTAACTTGGATACCTGCTTCTTGTTGCAATAGTTGATAGAGTTGATTTGCTTGATTTGCCATTCCGCCATAAGGCGGTGGTAATGGACCAATAAGACCAATATTTAGCGTCATAAGAGATTAATTCTTATTTAAGTTTCGTTAATAACCGAGTATAAACCTGCTCATAATTACTGACACTATTCGGCCAATTTCTTTCTTGTTCAACATACTGCCTACCCGCTTGTCGCATTGCTGGCCAACTTTCAGAATGGGCTAATAAATTAAGCACACAGCCCACTAATGAACTGACATCATTAGCCTTAAAAAGCATACCATTTTCTTGATCTCTAATTAATTCTTTATGTCCGTCAACATCAGAGGCAATAACCAACCGTCCTTGCGCCATGGCTTCTAATGGTTTTAAAGGCGTAACTAATTCCGTTAGGCGCATTACCAAACGTGGATAAACAAATATATCCACTAGATTGTAATAATCTTGAACTTGGTCATGAGGGACACGCCCAGTAAAAATAACAAAAGATTCTAGCTGCAATTGCTTAACCTTATCCTTAATTATTTGCTCTTGAGGACCGCCTCCTACTAATAGCAAACGCACATTGGGTTGTTGTTTTAAGATTTCTGGCAATGCATCGAGAATTAATGGAATACCTTCATAAGCATAAAAAGAACCGATAAAACCAAGCACTGTATTAGCCTGTAAACCTAATTCTTGTTTAAGCTGAGGCTTAGCTTCTTGTCCAAAGGTGAATTTTTCTATATTCACTGCATTAGGAATGACGGTAATTTTATTTTCTGCTACACCGCGCTTAATAATGTCTTGCCTTAAGCCTTCGCAAATACAAGTTACAGCTTGTGCCTGTTTAAAAACATAGGTTTCTAAAGCCTTAGTAATCCGATATCGTAAACTACCTTCACTGGTTGTACCATGATCAACCGCCGCGTCTTCCCAAAAGGCACGACATTCATAAACCACGGGGATATTGTATTTTTTACCGGCTTTTATAGCGGCGAGACCATTTAAAGCCGGCGAATGGGCATGTAAAATATCAGGTTTTATTTCAGGAATAATTTCATCTAAACGCGTTGTTAAGCTTTTAACAATAGCCCATTGATTAAACACGGGAAGTTTAGCTAATAATCCAGCAGGTTGTTGAGAACGGTAAAAACGTAGTCCATCTACCTCCTCAATATCTTGTTCGGCAACGCTATGTTTTGCAGACGTTACATGAAAAGTTTTCCATCCCAGCTCTTTTTGTTGCTCTAAAATGGCGCGAGTACGGAAAGTATAGCCACTGTGTAGTGGAATAGAATGGTCGAGGATATGTAATATTTTCAAGTTTTTAGTCACCACGTTCAGTTCTGTCATACTATATTAATTAACTCAATCTGATTAAAATCACATAATTCACTCTGCGAACTCAGCCAGTACTAAGGCATAATTACAAAACGATTTTTTGTAGATATTTATGAGGCATGGAAATAAGAATTCAGGATGTATTAATTTTTATTGAGCACATTTAACTCAGCCACACTAAGCCCTGTTACTTGAGCTACCTTCTCAACAGGCATATGAAAACCAAGCAACTGTTTTGCTATTATTTTAGTTTGTTCCATTTTTCCGAGCTCCATCCCTTGCTCTAGCCCTTGCTCCATCCCTTGCTCTAGCCCTTTTTCTACCCCCATAACAAAACTGGGTAATTTTTCTATTTCAACATGTAACATTTCAAACTCCTGCCGAATATCAAGACCTAAATTTCGATTACTAGCTAAAATCTCCAGCATACTGATATACTCGCGTAACTGCTGTTGATTGCCCTGAGTCAAAGCGATCAAATTGCGTAATACCTCATGGACTACTTCATGCTTTTCCACACCATTAAAATCACATAAAATCGCCATGACTACAGCATCTGGTGTTTGCTGATTAAGAAACTCATGGTAATTCTTTCGGTGCATATCTATAACCGAATAACGATACTGTAATTGCTCAGTATCAATACCATTGTTCATATTTAATGGCTCGCGACCAATATATAACAAATATTGAAATATTGTTTCATTTGGGTACTGCAATCGTAAATCAGTAAAATAACGCAACATACGCTCAGGCATAATGCGCTGATTCTGATTTTGTATTTCTAAGTGTAGTATAAAGGTTTGTTGATTTTTATCCACAACGCGCGCGCATAAATCGGCACGCCGATCCTCTATACGTTGCTGTTCAGTTTCCAATAATTCTGCACTTTGTAATTCTAATCCAAACAGATAAGTAGCCACATCAACTAAAATGCGCTTAAAAATCTGTTTAGAAATAATATCTTTTTCACCCATTAATGCATCTCTTTCCCCGCCATTCGCATCCTGCTTTTACGTAATAAATGAGGTATTAACAAATAAAAAGGCATGCGTAGAAAATGTGAACGAACATACAGCAGCCATCTGGCTAGTGCCACTTTTTTTCTAGGGAAATCTGGATGCTCGGGTATTAAAGCTAATGGCACAAGGTAGCACATTAATTTTCTAGTCAACCAACTGGGTTTGCCAATATTTTTTTCAATATATTCTTCAGGAATGGGGGCATCTAATAAATTATGTATAAAGTAGAGTGTGTAGTACAAAGGCCGCTGCAAAGTCAGTTGCTTAGCTCGATCCAACAGTATTTCAAAGAAAAACTCTTGCTGCGGTTGAAAATAAGCAATCAGTTCTTTTAAATCAACCAAATCCCTAAAATCAGCTCCATTTAACTCAGCATCATAAAATAAATGTACACTACTATGCAAAATCATATCAACCGGTGAAAACACTTTATAAGCTATATTTTCAACAACTATTGAATCTTCTATTAACAATTCAGGGGAAGGCTGCAATCGACTGGATAGTGGTAATATTGTATGATGCAAATCGACCTCAATAAAACGTTCCTGATGCCTTAAAGGCGGAACCTCATGCATCCAGGTTCGGTAATATTGCTGATCATATTCATCCAATTTCGCCGTTTGCCAGCCTTGTTGCTGCAAACATGTTTCTACTGTATGAATGTCACTTTTTTTAACCAGAATATCAATATCGGCTAGCAGCCTGCTTTGAGCAAAAGGGATTTGTAATAATTGATAAGCACCTCCCTTTAATACGAGTACTTCAACATCCTTCGCATATAAAGCACGCCTTATCCGGTTTAATTCCCACATTGCCAATCTATTCCGGTAATCTACAATGCGTTGTGCCGCTGTAAAATGCGTTAATACCTGGGCGGGCACTGATGCAATCAAACCGCATGAATCAAGCTTCCATCTCAGGTAAGCAAGTAATTTACAATGTCTAGCACAGCGTATTAATAACTCCCATTCTGAAACAGTTAACTCTTTAACTGTTTCAGGAAAACATAAACAATTAATAAGTATTTTTTTTACGTGATTGGCAGGTATTGTCATACGTTTTGCATTAGCAAATCATCAAGCAAGGGTAATACTTGATCAAAACGACTATAAGTCAGGTTGTAACAGCGACAAGATGAAGTCATATTCTTCACCAGTTCAAAGCCTGTTCGCCCCATCAATTCATAATTAAAAGCATTACTAGCCAATTTAAAAACAACGTATGGCTTATTTAGTAGATTAAGTTGTATTTCTGTATTCGCTTGAAATTTTGGAAAAATCAACAACTCAGGCAATACTGCTTCCTTTAACTGCTCAACACTTTGTTTGGGTGGCCTAAGATGAGCAACTGTTCCTTTGCGTGTCTTTGGGAACAAGGGACCCATTTCGGCATTAAGAAACGTACCTTTTATTACCTGAATTGAAGCATTCTTTAGAGGCGTAGGCCGCGGTATCGGTAATATCTTACCATCCTGTGGCCGAATCATAGTAAATTCATCTGATAAAAACCGCCACCCATTCATAGCTAATGCGGCACTCAAGGTGCTTTTTCCCGAACCAGGAAGCGCAGGTAAAATCAGCGCCTTACCATTTTTCTCAACAACAGCTGCATGAAGCATAAGGTATTGATGAGACCTACGGGCTATACACCAGTTTAAGCCCCACTCAAATAAAGGAAATGCGTGACTAAGGGGAAAAGGCTCAAACGGTTGCTGTCCATCAGTCACAAAAATAACTTGAGGCTTCAGATAGTGCCGTACACCCTTCGGACGCGTAATAACAATATGAAAGTCTGCAAAGGTATCACTAGGTAAAATAGGGAAATCTTGATATAAAAAAGCAAGTGTTTCTAAGAATATTATCTCATCACTTTTTACTCTAACGCAAAAAGCACCAATATCCAGACAAACCCCTTCTTTACTTGCAGCCTGTTTGACTAGATTACCTAACCCTAATTGCTTTAATTTCATTAATAACAGGGCTCTATTAACCCTAGCTGATCAAAATTATTGATGATTAAGGCTATTAATTGTTGATTTTCGGAATTATTGTCCAATGAATATAATCGACAAATATCGTTTAGCAATGCTTCCTCTATATAATTATTACTCATCAACTGTTCTAATACAGTAGCCGAAAAAACATCCATTTGATGAGTTTCACCTGATAAGGAATTATAGACAATGACTTCAGAACCCCAATTTACGAACAATAAATCAGATCCCTGAATAACTCGCCATGTTATTATTTTAGTACTCAAGGAACATTTGGATTTAAAGAAGTCCAGCAAGAACCTGTAAGATGATTGTTAGCTTGTAAGTCGGAATGATCTACAAATTGCCCAACTCTAGGGCCATTAAGAGCATCAGTTTGTATCCCTCCAAACGGGTCAGTTACAACCAAGCCAAATTTTTCCTTGATTCCATTGCTTCCAAAACTCGTATCCTGAACAAAATTATTTGCTAATCGTTTAAAATGATTTCCAGCCGTTATTGCTGGTGATGGATCTGTATATACATTATAAACGTCGATTGTAGTAGACTGATCACTAAATTGTAACTGTGGTTCAGTTGTATTCAACCAGTCAGCAGGAAGGGCTGTTAGTCCATGACCATGTACATAAACAGTCCTTCTTTTAAAAAAAGTACCATCGGCATTGGCCGTGTTCTTTTTATCATAAACCCATTTTGGATTATTACCGCTACTATCCCTCACCTCTTTTATCTTGATTAGCCTAGTAATGGTTATTGGAGTTCTTAAAAATGGATCCGTATCTGCATTAGGAATGTGCATGAAATAACTTAGGCAACTTATAAAGTTGTTGCGTCAGGAATGGCAGTATAATTCCATTGCCTCAGGTGTAAATAAAGTTTATGAGTTGCATCATTATAATTCTTAAATTGAACTTGCCTAAATTAATTTGTGCTCATTCCTTAGTAAATTTATTAGGATTTAAATTATCCGCTGTTCTTTGGTCACGTGCAATACAACTTTCCGTACTAGATGCCGCCATAGCCGCACCACTTCTTAAGGTCATAACAACGGGTAGCGCTATCGCAGTTCCTTTAATCAACCTACGACGCGCATTAGAAGTAAGTACAGAATCACTTTTCTTATCAGTTGTGTTCTCTTGAAGCTGATTTATATTATTCACCATTCCCCCTTAATTCCTATATAAAAATAGAATAAATTCAATGCCACTCTACTTAAGTTTTTATTTTTCCTAACAAGAAAAACAATACCTCATTATTATATTAAAGTATTAATAAATCAACTATTTATCCGATTATCAAGTAATATCTTACTATTCATGAATAAAGCCCTATAAGCTCTCGTCTGTACCTGTTAATAATAAGAAGTTACTTAAACTTAAAAATAGCCTTATTCACTGCCATGCAAAAAATGCTCAAACATCAACAACGACCATATAGTAGTGCTGTAATCTCTTAACCCACTCTGATGCTGATCAACCACCTTGGTCAAAAATTTCTGATCAAAAAACCCACAACCTTGCATTGTTTCACCTAGCAAAGAGGTTTGCACTTGATCTTTTAGTGCCCCTCTGAACCAACTGGCTAACGGCACGCCAAAGCCCATTTTTGGACGATATAAAATATCATTAGGCAAATAAGGCTCTAGTCCTTTCTTAAACAGATATTTGCCTTCCTTTTTATGTAATTTTAAATCAGGAGGCAGTTTAGCTATCCATTCAACTAACTTATGATCAAGTAATGGCACACGCACTTCAAGCGAATGCGCCATACTAGCCCGATCTACCTTAGTTAAAATATCACCTGGTAAATAAGTTTTAATATCTAAATATTGTACTAGAGACTGAGCATCCTCGCTAGGTGCATTTTGCATATGTCGTCTAAAGACATCAACCGCTTGATAGTCTTGAAGGTCATTTTTTAATTGTTCACTAAACAGTGATGCACGAATTGCATTGGAGTTCACTGAAACACTATGAAAATAACCTTCAATAGAGTCACGGGCGATGGATTCAAAAGTTGATTTTGCGCGAAATATTTTCGGCGCCCAATCCGCTTTTGGATATACATTCCCCATTAAGCCAAATAAGGGTTTACGTATTGCATCCGGCATAATAGAGCGCATACGATCCTCATAAGTATGCCATCGATAACGCCGATAGCCAGCGAGATTTTCATCACCACCATCACCCGATAACACGACTGTTGCCTGTTTTTTTGCTAACTCACAGACTCTATATGTTGGCAATGCCGAACTATCTGCATAAGGCTCATCATAAATACCCGCTAACCTGCCGACTAAACTAAAATCATCAGGATCAACCTGCTCTACGCGGTGCTTAGTATGATACTGTTCGGCGACTTTCGCAGCAAATTGTGACTCATTAAACTTAGGGTCGCCAAAAGAAATAGAGCAAGTATTGACTGGATCTTCTGATAAACCCGCCATCATAGCAACAATTGCACTAGAATCTACTCCACCCGACAAAAAAGCACCTAAAGGTACATCCGCAACGGTACGAATATCGACGGCTTCACGTAAACGTGCAATAAGTTCTGCACTTAATTCCTGTTCCGTGCCTTGATGTTTTGTTTCAAAATGAACATCCCAGTACTGGCGTGGCTGGTATTGAGAATTACCTCGTTTAAGCGCTAAACAATAGCCTGGCTCTAATTTATAAACTTCTTTATAAATCGTTTTTGGATCAGGAATATACCCGAAGCCAAAATAATCCTCTATGGCAGTTGGATCCATTTCTTTAGGTAGATCAGGATGTGCTTTTAAAGCTTTTAGTTCCGAAGAGAAAATAAACTGGCCATTTTTTAACTGTGAATAAAATAAGGGCTTAATACCTAAACGGTCACGCGCTAAAAATAAAGTTTGCTTATCCCTATCCCAGATAGCAAAAGCAAACATGCCGCGTAAACGTAACACACAATCTTCCCCCCAGGCCTGCCAAGCATAAACAATAACTTCTGTATCACAATGAGTTTTAAAGGTATACCCTAAGGCTTCTAGCTCTTTACGCAACTCAGGAAAGTTATACACTTCACCGTTATACGTTAAAACCACGCTACCATCAGCACTGTGCATCGGCTGTTGACCACTGGATAAATCAATAATCGATAAACGCCTATGACCTAATCCTAAACCTGGCTCTATATGCAAGCCACCTTCATCAGGGCCACGATGGAATTGCCTTTCGTTCATTACATGTAGCAATTCACGGTTAATTTCACGCTTTCCGTTTAGATCAAAGATACCTACAATGCCACACATATTATTTCCTTTTGAATCCTAATGAATCGTATACTCTAGTATATTTAGTAACCATGGCCTGAATTGAGAAATTATCTATCACTCTTTGGTGGCTATTCTCACTTAGTTGCTGCCTTTTTTCTTTATCAATCAGTAAGCTTAAAATGGCTTGCGCCATGGCCTCTGGTTCTGACGGGGGAACTAATAGTCCTGTTGTTTCTTGCTTGACTAACTCTGGGTTCCCACCTACTGCTGTTGCTATCACCGGTAACCCCGTTGCCATTGCTTCTAAAATAGTATTAGAAATACCTTCCGCTTGTGAAGGCAGTACAAAAATATCCAATGCACGCATAATGTCTGCAATATCTTCTCGTTCACCGGGCAGCCAAGCATATTGCAATAACTGATGTTTTTCTAATAAATCTATTGCTTCCTGCCTTAACGGCCCATCACCAACTAATATTAAATATACCTGCCCAATGAATTCTTGATGAGCTTGCATTAGCATAATGAAAGCAGTAACTAATGTTATCTGGTCCTTCACGCCATGCATTCGCCCAACAGTACCGATATAAATACCTTTTTTATCAAAGGGCAGCGGGCAATCAGAGGCTAGCTGTTTTACTTTTTCTGGGTAAAACTTTGTAATATCGACCCCGTTACAAATTCGTTGTATTTTATACTTGGGTATTTTTACTTTTTCAACAAGATAGTCTTGCAAATGCAAAGATAAGGGAATAAATACTTTTATTAAAGGGCTCAATAAACGCCTTAAATATTGGTACTTCTTATTATTGCCTTCGGGATCGAAGGTATCCCAGCCATGCTCACTGTGAACCCGATACTTTACACCTGCTAAAAATGCAGGCACTTGATATTCGATTGCAGCTAAATTACGCGTATGAATAATATCGATTTTATATTGTTTAAGTATTCGATAAAACCTTATAAATGAACGCCAATCTTGCCCATCTTTTTTTTGTAAGTCTATTATCTGTACATCTTTACGCTTTAAACGCTCACGAAACTGAGTGCTTCCTTTTAAACAAATAATAATATGTCGATATTTATCAACCGGCATATTATTAATTAAGTTTATCAATCCATTTTCTAAACCACCAATGCCTAATCGATAAATTACATGGGCAATAAGTGGAAATTGTTGTACGCTTTTTGCCACAGTTATACCTATATGCTATTGAGTTAGAAATAAAAATTCAATAATTTCCGAAAGGACTGGCAGTACTACATGACCTTAAACTTCAGATTTTATAAAATGTTCATTTCTTAGTAGATTAGTGTTTCAAGTTCATCCAATGACAACTCAGTAATTTCAGAGATTTTCTCTATTGACATACCCGTGCCTAGCAACTTTTTAGCAATAAGCATGGCTTTTATTTTCTCACCACGTTTTTCACCGCGTTTTTCACCGCGCAGCTCACCTTGGCTCTCGCCTCTTTTCATACCTATTCTATAGCTAGGCAGTTGTTCTATTTCTAGGTTCAACATCTCAAACTCCTGCTGTATATCTATGTTTAAATTTCGATTATTCGCTAGAATTTCTAACATCGAAATATATTCTCTTTGTTCCGTCGAACTATTTTGAGTTAACTGCAGTAAGGAATGAGCACAAATTAATTTAGGCAAGTTCAATTTAAGAATTATGGCAATGGAATTATACTGCCATTCCTGACGCAACAACTTTATAAGTTGCCTAAGTTATTTCATGCACATTCCTAACTTACTTAATAACCCATGAACAATTTGTTTTTCTGGTACACCTTTAAAATCGCATAAGATTGCCATGACAATTGCATCTGGAGTACTTTGTGCCATAAAATCCTGGTAATCAATCATGTGCATATCAATGACTGCGTATTGATAATCGAGTTGCTGACTATGAATACCACTGGCCATATTCATTTTTTCCTGACCAATGTAAAGCAAATACTGAAATACCTTTTCATTAGGGTGATTTAATTTAATATCCGTCAAATACCTCAGCATTCTTATTGGCATTATGCGCTGATTTTGATTTTGTATTTCAATATGCAAAATGAATTTATTTCCTGCTTCATCTTGCACTCTAGCCACTAAATCCGCACGTCGATCCTCTATTCTTTGCTGTTCTGTATCGATTAACTGCACATTATGCAACTTTAAACCAAATAAGTAGGTCGCAACATCAACAAAAATACGCTTTAAAATACTTTTAGAAATAACATCCTGTTTGCCCATTCTGATATATGTTTATGTGTAATAGCTATTATACCAAGCGGCAAATTTCTCAATACCTTGCTCAATCGTGGTATTTGGCTTATATCCTACATCTTGCACTAAAGCCTCAACATCAGCATAAGTATCAGGAACATCTCCAGGCTGTAATGGTAACAATACTTTTTCAGCTTTTTTACCCAAAAATTTCTCTAAGGTCTCAATATAGTCCATTAACTCTACTGGGCTTTGATTGCCTATATTATAGACTCGCCAAGGTGCTTTACTCGTACCTGGATCTGGATTTTTACCACTCCAGTCAGGGTTAGGTTGCGCAACATGATCTAATGTCCGGATAATACCTTCAACAATATCATCAATATAGGTAAAATCACGGCGATGCTTGCCATAGTTGAAAACTTGTATAGGTTTACCTTCCTGAATGGCTTTAGTAAATAAAAACAAAGCCATATCGGGACGCCCCCAAGGACCGTATACGGTAAAAAACCGCAAACCTGTGGTCGGTAAGTTATATAAATTGCTGTAGGTATGCGCCATTAACTCATTCGACTTTTTAGAAGCTGCATACAAACTTAAAGGATGATCAACATTGTCATGCACGGAAAAAGGCATGCTTTCATTAGCACCATAAACAGAACTACTAGATGCATAAACTAAATGCTCTACATTATTATGCCGGCAACCTTCTAAGATATTTAAAAAACCCAATATATTACTTTCAATATAAGCATGTGGGTTTTCTATGGAATATCTAACACCAGCTTGTGCCGCTAAATTAACAACACGCTGTGGCTGATGCTCTTTAAATAACGCTTCCATGCGCTCTCTATCAGAAATATCAGCTCTAACATCAGTAAAATTAGGATGATCTTTTATTCGATCTAAACGCGCCAACTTTAAATTGACATCGTAGTAGTCATTTAAATTATCAATCCCAATAACTTCATCACCCCTTTCTAATAACTTGATGGCAAGATGATTGCCTATAAATCCGGCCGTGCCGGTAACCATTATTTTCATTATTTATAATCGCTCATCTGTTAAGTCTGCTGGAAATAGATATTTAAGATCATAAATGACTGAATCAGGCTTACCTAATGCTCTAACTTGCTTAATATCCATTTGTTTGAATTGCTCGTGCGCAACGGCTAACACAATAGCATCAAATTTCCCCTCTTCTAGTGCAGCTATTGGCTTGATACCATATTCTACTACTGCCTCTTCTGGGTCAACCCATGGGTCATAAACATGAATATTAACACCATAAGTTTCTAATTCTTTGATAATATCAACTACACGCGTATTACGTAAATCTGGGCAATTTTCTTTAAACGTTAGCCCCATAATCAAAACATTTGAATCTTGAACATGTAAACGCTTTTTAAGCATAAGCTTAACGAGTCGAGAAACAACATATTCACCCATACCATCGTTAATGCGTCGTCCGGATAAAATAATTTCCGGATTATAACCAATGGATTGCGCTTTATAGGTTAAATAATAAGGATCGACACCAATACAATGCCCCCCCACTAAACCCGGACGAAAAGGTAAAAAATTCCATTTCGTTCCCGCAGCAATTAAAACTTCTTCGGTATCAATATCCAAGCGGTTAAAAATTAAGGCTAATTCATTAATTAAAGCGATATTGACATCACGCTGGGTATTTTCAATAACTTTAGCAGCTTCAGCCACTTTAATACTGCTAGCTTTATGGGTACCGGCTGTAATAATACTTTTATAAAGCTGATCCACTTGTTCGGCAATAGCCTCTGTAGAACCCGCCGTTACTTTTAAAATATTGGTAACACGGTGCTCTTTATCACCCGGATTTATGCGCTCTGGGCTATAGCCGACATAAAAATTTTCGTTAAATTTTAAACCAGACACTTGCTCTAAAATAGGTACGCAAACTTCTTCTGTTGCACCAGGGTAAACAGTTGATTCATAAATAACAATATCACCCTGTTTAATAACCTTACCTAATAAATCACTTGCTTTTTCTAGTGGGCTTAAATCAGGTTGTTTATATTCATTAATGGGCGTCGGCACAGTAACAATATAAATATTACAGGATTTAATATCTTCAATATCAGCGGTATAACTTAGTTTATCAGCTCCGGCTAACTCTTCATCACTGACCTCTAAAGTATGGTCATGCCCTGTTTTTAATTCATCAATACGTGGTCTGTTAATATCAAAACCTACCGTTGTGTATTTTTTGCCAAATTCAACAGCAAGAGGTAGACCTACATAACCTAAGCCAATCATGGCAATTTTTGTATTTTCCAACATAATTTAATCCTGTTCCCAGATGCCACGAGCATCAATAATAATTTTTTCTTGTAAAACTGATGGCTTGACCTGTTTAAAAACCGTATGATCCGTTAGTGTTACAATAATATTTACTTTTTCAAGGCTTTCAGCCAAGCTTACTAAGCTTACATTATCTGCTTGTAGCTTAGCAGGTAGCTCTGTTATATGCGGCTCAACAATAAACACCTCCCCAAGCGCTTCCTGTATGACTTTTTGAGCGATACCAACAGCAGGACTCTCTCTTAAATCATCAATATCTGCTTTAAAGGCTAAGCCTAATAAAGCTATTTTAGGGTGCTTAAATTCTTCGGCAACTTGTTTAAGTTTATTTAATACAAACTCAGGCTTACTATCATTGACATCTCTCGCCGTACGAATCAAACGCGCTTCTTCCGGCGCCGAGTCAACAATAAACCAAGGATCTACAGCAATACAATGCCCCCCAACGCCTGGACCGGGTTTTAGAATATTAACACGCGGATGCCGGTTAGCTAGTTTAATTAACTCCCAAACATTAATATTTAATTTATCACAAATAATAGACAGCTCATTTGCAAATGCAATATTTACATCTCTAAATGAATTTTCCGTTAATTTTGCCATTTCTGCAGTGCGTGCATCCGTAATAATGCAATTAGCTTTAACAAAAATCTCATATAACGCTTTTGCTTTTTCCGCGCAATAAGGTGTTAGGCCACCGATAACTCTATCATTTGAGACCAGTTCCTGAATGATATACCCTGGTAAAACACGCTCAGGACAATGAGCCACCTGAATATCTGCCTGCTCACCTAGCTGGTGTGGAAATTTCAAATCAGCGCGAATCTCACTCATCCATTGAGACATTTTTTCTGTTGTACCAACGGGTGAAGTAGACTCTAAAATAACTAAATTACCTTTTTTCAAGACAGGGGCAATTTTTTTAACGGCTGCTTCTATATAGGAAACATCAGGTTTATGCCCATCAGTAAAAGGCGTAGGTACTGCGATCATAAAAACATCTGCAGACTCAGGTTCTATTGTTGCTCTAAGTTTCCCAGTCGTTACAGCACTTTGCACCAGCATATCTAAATCAGGTTCAACAATATGAATTTTACCTTGATTTATCGTATCAACCGCATGCTGTGACACGTCGACACCTATCACCTCTATGCCTCGTGAAGCAATAACGGCTGCTGTTGGTAAACCGATATAACCTAAACCTATCACCGATACTTTATTAAAAACGGCTTTATGCATATGCTGCGACTCCCTCTATAATTCGCTGACTAGCTTGACCATCCCCGTAAGGATTATGAGCAAAACTCATTTTATGATATTCATCCTGGTCATCTAAAAGTAATGAAACATTCTGAATGATTTTTATTTTATCTGCACCCACTAACTTTACTGTCCCTGCAACGACCGCTTCTGGCCTTTCCGTTGTATCACGCATAACTAGCACAGGCTTACCTAAAGAAGGCGCTTCTTCCTGAACACCGCCTGAATCAGTAAGGATAATATGGGCAATACTCATCAAGTAAACGAAGGGCAAATAATCTTGTGGCTCTATAAGGTGGACATGCTCAATATCTTTTAATAAACGATTAACAGGCTCACGTACATGTGGATTTAGGTGGACTGGATAAATAATTTGTATATCTTCACGTAAAGCTAATTCTCTAAGTGCTTGGCAAATATTTTCAAAACCATCGCCAAAGCTTTCGCGTCGATGACCAGTGACCAAAACAATTTTCTTTTCGCTATTTATAAAAGGAAATTGACTCGCTAACTGTGATCTTAACTCTGTATTATTTTGTATCGAGTCTTGCACATGCTGCAAAGCATCAATCACCGTATTTCCAGTAACCATAATATTTTTTTCAGCAATATTTTCTTGCAACAAATTATCACGCGCCGCACTTGTCGGTGCAAAATGTAAATCAGTCAACACAGCTGTTAATTTTCGATTCGCCTCTTCAGGCCAAGGTGAATAAATATTATGCGTGCGCAACCCGGCCTCTACATGTCCCACCGGAATCTTTTGGTAATAGGCAGCTAAACTAGCGGCAAATGTAGTGGAAGTATCGCCGTGCACTAAAATTCTATCGGGGGAAAATTCTTGCAATATAGGCTCTAAGCCCATCAAAATAGAACAAGTGATGCCTGTTAGAGCTTGATTCTGCTTCATAATATCTAAATCGTAATCTGGTTTAATAGCAAATAATTCCAGAACTTGATCTAGCATATTTCTATGCTGGGCAGTCACACATACTCTTGTTTCAAAGCGCATATCATTTTGAAAGGCTTGCACAACAGGCGCCATTTTAATGGCCTCAGGTCGTGTACCAAAAATAATTAAAATTCTTTTTTTCATTCTCTCAAACCTTCGGTTTAATCAACTGTTCCGTTTCTATTATATGTGTCAGCTGTTTGAGACTCGCACCCCAACTAAAATTCTTTTGCACAAATTGACGGTTTTCTTCTACATAAAAACTTGCCTGAGTATTGTCTAACAATAAAAGTACTTGCCTTGCAAAATCTTCAGCATTATCTTTTATATAAACCTCTTGAGAGGTTATTTTAATGCCCTCAATGGCTTGCCGAGTAGCGATTATTTTTTTACCCATTGCCATCGCTTCTAATACTTTATTTTGGATACCTCGCGCAATAAGTAAAGGCGCAACAACAACAGATGAAAACTTCAAATAAGGGCGAATATCTTCAACTCTTCCAGTAACAAATACACCTTCCACACTAGTTAAGTCGTGCACGTCTTTAGTTGGGTTTGAGCCTACTATATAAAATTGAGCACTGGCACATTGGTGTTTTATTCTTGGCAATACTTCACGCACAAACCAAGTAACAGCATCAACATTAGCCCAATAATCCATTGCTCCTGTAAAGACTATTATATTTTCAGGATTATTATAAGGTAAATTGTACGATTTATTGGCACTAAAATATTCCGTATCCACCCCATTATTAACGAAACTAATTTTCTTAGGATTAATATCAACTAAATTGCTAAATAATTGCGATTCTTCTTGAGAAACAAAAATACTCATCTTTGCTAACTTGGCAACTTTAGCATCAAATTCTAAAAGTAACTTTGCTTCCCTTTTATAAATCCAACTCATCGGCCATTTTGCTTTTTGCGAATATTGTAACCACTTATCGGAATCAACATCGACAAAATCAATTACGCAGTCAGTTTGATGGACCTCAATATATTGAGCCATGACCGAAGAATATATAAATATTTTTTCTATTTTATTTTCTCGGATCGTTTTATTAACCCATTGCTGTACTTTATTATTATGATAATAAGGTATAGAAAGTGCTTTTTTTGTAAAGAACCCTGACAAGCTTTGTATTTTAGCTAAAGACGGATTAAGATTGACAAAAAAAGAGCTCGCAGTCAAATTTTCGACTTTATCAACATATTGCCAATCCTCTACATCATCAATAAATGCAGCCAAATAAATATTGTAATTTTTTGCTAAACCTTTAAGAAAGTTATAGGAACGAATTTTATCTCCTTTATTGGGCGGATAAGGAATTCGGTGCACAAGGAATAATAAATTTTTCATACGCTACTCTTTTCAAATTTTTTACAAAATACATATAAAGCTATACAATCAAAATTATGAAAAAAAACTTTCCACACTTACCCCTCTTTAAGCTATGCTATTTTGCTTTATTGCTTGCTCTATCTGGCTTGGTTAGTGCGGCACTAGTGCAAATTGATCCGCATGCCGATTTTCCAGTACAACCATCAATAGAAATAAAAGCTCTTCTCAATACCGACCCAGAAAGACCTAAGCCAAAAGGAGACTACCGCTCAAACGATTATAAAATTGATACTCCTGCGCGCTTTCATCTTCCATCTAATGCACAACAAGCACAACACAAGCCAAAACTCTACGATCTCAAAGCTCAGGGTAAAAAGCTTATCAATGATTATCAGGATAACGAGCTGCTATCTAAGACTTTAAACTCCCTCTCCCAAGCTAAGCAACTATGGACCGATGCTGATGCATTAGCCACTGACTTTGCTTATGATCTTTTATTTTCCTTGGAGCTGGACCAGCTAATACAGTCTGAAATATCCATCACTCCAGCCCTACAAAATATTGAGATGGGATCTAGCACTCAAAAGACACAAGAAATACCAATACATAGCAGGCAAGCAAGTACGATTAACTATAATACCCTGCTAGAAGAACAAGCAAATACAGCAATACAAGGCACAGATCATTTAACTAATTTTTTACATAGCTTGCTTCATATAACAACGCTGTATTATCTAGCAGCTTTATTAATTTTAGTCAGTTTTTTACAATGGCTGATACCATTTCTATTGCGTCTTTTCCCTTAGCCTAAATCTTTTGCTAATAGAGGACCAATAACTTGACTAACACTTAACGGTAGTCTCTTCCACGCAGCAATAAAAAACTTGTACTTCGGGTTTAAAGGATTAATATCTGGCATAGAACCTGATTTTACTAACTCAAACTCATAAAATAACGGTGCCTCTTTAAAGCCCCAATGCTTTTTAAACCGATAAGACCCTGTACCAATTTTACTCCGTCCATAATCAAAGATTTTCACACCTTTATCAACAGCACGCCGCATCACTTCCCAATACATAAAGTCATTCGCATATAAGGCTCGGGCTTCAGCTTTACCGCCTCCGTAATATGGCAATACTTCATCTCTAAAGTAGAAATTCATAACGCTAGCAATAAGTTTTCCTTTATGCTCGATAGAGATCACTTCGCATTGCTCTTTAAATACCTCTTTTAGTATTTTAAAGTACTTCTTAGGAAAGACTGGCGTACCTAAATTTCGTACACTTTCTGAATAAGCCTCAAACAAGCGCTCAGTATCATTATCAATCACACTGACTAAACCTGCTTTTATGCCTTTTCTAACAACTGCACGCTGTTTTCTAGGAATAGCCGCTAAATTCTTATCTACATCAGATTCTAATTCTTTTCTAAAGGTAACATACATACCTTCTTTATAGGGTCTATCCGGATTTATGCGCTCTCTATTTCTAAACTCAATATGATCAACAGCTAACTCTTTACCTAATCGACAAGCTTCTTGATCAAGAGCCAAAGCCGCATCAACATTATCAGCAACTACGCCGCCATAAACACAAAAAGCATTAGATACTAAGGCATTACCAAATAACAGGCTTTTAATATGTACTAAGGGCAAGATACCGGTTATTTGGCCTTGCTGCTCTGCATAAAGATAATAAGTTTTATGCCCAAAAGAGCGTTCAATGACTTCTTGCCATTCAACTTGATGAAAAAAGGTAGCTGCTGGTGTTTTCTCTACGTATTGTTGCCAGAGATTTTTATCCGGATGACTTAAAATTTTTATCATGGTAGTAAAAAATTAATTGATATTTTTAGGAGCGTGTCTTTAGCCACAGTTTTTACGCATAATTTACGACTAAAGGCCGAATTTACACTTCACTTATTTTAAAAAAACGGCTTGCATCGTATCCCATTCAAAATCTGCTAATAAAGACTTAATACGACTTTCCATTTTCTGTAAATTCAAATAGTGTCGAAATTTCGCTTTAAATGCTAAATTTTCTTGTCTAGGTTGCTCAGCATCAATTTCCCAAGGATGAAAATAAAAAATTCCAGCTTGTTGCTCAGTATTATTGATTCGATTAAATGCCCAGCGAGAGATAAAGTACGGATATAACCTAAAAAAACCACCACCGCCACAAGGATAGTTCTTATTACCTATTTTTAATGTGCTGATTGGTATTTCCTTAAAATCACGCCCTTCTATAGGATGATAAGCAAACCGTGGCGCTTCTGGCATGCCATATAAATCATGTTTTACTGGGTAAATACTAGAGCTGTATTTATGCCCCTCTTCTGCCAAAATATCTAATGCCCAGAGATTGTCGCGGCCAATAGAATAACTAGCGGCCCGATAACCTTGTATTTCTATACCTCCTATATCTTCTAATAATTTCTTCGTTTTACGTACATCAGCTCTAAATTGCACCGGCGTTTGCTCTGTGACACGAATATGCTCATAGCCATGACTAGCAAGTTCATGGCCCTCGTTAACAATTCTTTTAACCAATTCAGGATAACGCTCCGCCACCCAGCCCAAGGTAAAAAAAGTCGCTTTTACATTATGCTGAGTGAAAACATCAAGAATACGTTCGGTATTATTTTGTACTCGATGTTCTAAAGTATCCCACTGTGATTTTTTGATATACGATTCAAATGCAGAGACTTGAAAATAATCTTCTACATCAACTGTCATGGCATTTTTCATTACTGTATTTTTAAGTCTTTTTAGAAATTCCAAAACAAGCTGGCTGCTACTCTATTTTCTGTATAGGTATTCGCTGCTAAATCAGCATCTTGCTGTACAAAACGATACTCTATACTTGCATTTAAGAGTCTACTTCTTCCGAAGCTAAGGAAGCTAAGCGATATTGTACGGGTCATCCTTGCTATAAATTGATAACGATCTTGATTAACATTTACATTTGTAGGTACTTCTACGGCATCTCCCGTAATGCGTTGCCATGATGGAGAAAGCAAAAGACTTGTTCTACGCGAAAACTGCCAATTCCAAGAAGCATTAGCGCCATAAACAGTTTGCTGATCAGCCGTTGAATTTTGGTAGTCTCTTTTTTCATAAAAACCACCTAACTGAAAACTACTTTTCCCCGTTGTGTAAGAAACTGAAGCATTCGCAGTTCTCCTAACAAGCACATCATTATTTAAGCTAGGCAAACTAGCATTAAAAATAATAGGCTGTCCATCAGTACCCTGTAGTGGATTGCCAGCCGCATCAACAACGACAAAGGGAGTATCCTGCAATAAGATTTGCTGAACAGTTGTTGTGTCTTGTAAATAGGTAAAGTTCCATGTTGATCTTTTTGTTTGATGATATAAAGAAGCATTCCATGCTCCTCCCGTATTTAAACCAATAGAACGATCAAAATAACCCACACTTAAATGGGTACGCTGACTTAAACTAAGATTAGATGACACATGCCAGTTATTACCATAACCTGCTTCAACATCAAAATACCAGTTCGGTTTCCACTGCGCCCCTACCGTATAAAAAACACCATTATTATTAGTATCTAGCCCTTGAAAGCTATTATTAGCATAACCTACTGTACCAAAGAAATTAAAACGCCTATCAACCCAGGTTCTTACTGTAGCATTAGTATTCTGAAAACTGACATCATCTTCATTTTCTCGAAACTGAGTTGAGTTATCAAAATTTACATTCCAAGTGATATGCTTAAAATCACGACCACTGAATAAATTAATAGACTCTCTCAAATTCATGGAATTTGCTAGCTGGTCAGCACTATCATTGCCAACATAATCAAAATCTATATTGACATTAGCATTAGCAAATTGCCCAAAACGTGGTGTCCAATTAACAGAAGTACCTGCTGTCCATACATTTGTCCGAGCACGGAGATTATTGATATTATCACCACCACGTAAATTACTAATATTTTGCTGATTATAACTGCCTCTAGCAGTAACATTAAGTCGATTACGTATAGCTTGATAGCCAGTATTTAATTGTAGTTGGTGGTTAATTTGTGTTTGTCCATCACCTCCAGCATTAAATAAGTTTTGCATACGGTAATTAAAATCAGCATTTAAACGACCTCCATTGATACCTCTTATCGAAATACCTGGACTGACCTCGGTCACAAATGCACCTTGCTCCTGACCTTTACTAGCCAAACGAATATTATCAGAGTATGTTTCTTGTATTGTTAAGTTTGGTGTAAATATAAAATCAATTGCAAATGCTGGTGCTTGAGCAAATAAAATATACGCTACACTTATTAAAATAAGTCTGCGCACTTTAAGGCTTTGCCCTTTAGTGGCCATATTGTCCATAACCATAATAATCTAAAGTAAGCTCATGTTTAGATTTATTCAATAGTGCCAAAACCACATCCACGGATTCTAGTTTTTTAATAGCATCCTGCACTGTACTTTGCATGGTTGTTTCCGCACTAATCACAAAAATAACTTGCCCTACTAGACTCGCCAATACTTCCGCTTGTGTTGCAGCTAATAGAGGCGGAGAATCAAAAATTACAATACGATCTGGGTAACGCTGACTTAATTCATCAACAAATTTCGCCATTTTATCGCTGCTTAATAATTCAGTTGAAAAGGCATGCCGCTTTCCTGCTGGAATCACTTGTAAACCCGGTAAATCTGTTTTAAAACAAATATCAGTAAAAGCTACATCATCACTTTCTAGGTACTCTATAAGACCTTTTGAGTCTGGTAGACCAAGCCGTTTTGCTAAAGTAGGCTTAGCAACATCAGCATCAATTAATAAGACATTTTTGTCTCTTTCATTAGCAATACTAATCGCTAAATTAATCGCGCTAAATGATTTGCCTTCCCCAGGAATACTACTTGTCACTAAGATCAGATTTGCACGGTTTATTCCTTTCGCTCTATTGCCAAAAGCATTAGTAATTAAAGGGCGCTTAATCATTCTATATTCTTCAATCAACGCTGACCTTACTTGCTCAAGGGACAAATATCCATCCGCAGCTAGATGGTGCCAATCAAGATTAACAGTCTGCTGCGTATTTTCTATGTTTAATTGGGAGCTATCCTGAGCTTTGGGTTCTTTAACTTTACTGTTTTTCTTTTGTACAGATTTCTCTAATGCTTTCTCTAAAATATCCATTCTGACCCTTCCTCTACTTAAAGTTTAAAGCATTACTCATTACCAGAAAATAAGCGAGTAAAAGACCAAAAAATAAAAACCAAAACAATAGAAAATTAGCTTTCCTTATTTTTTCTCCCTCTTTTAATTGCACAGAAACACTACCTAATACAGGTAAGCCTGTTACTGTCCTCACTTGCCGAGTAGACATAAAAGTAGGCCTAATAAAATAAATTAAAAAGGCTAGAACAAAGCCCACAGCTAAACTTACACCAAAAGCAACTGAATTAAAGAACTTACGATTAGGCCCAGTAGGTGCAAGCGCTTTGCTCGGGGCATCAACAACTTTAAACCTTAATATCCCCTGACTACTATCTGCTTTTTCAGTCATGGAAGCCATTTCTCTACGTTGAATTAATTGCATATAATTAGATTTGATAACCGAATAATCCCTATCTAGATTTTGCATTTCTGTTTCTATACTTAGCCTAGTATCCATTCCTTTTTGTATACTAGCCATCCTTTGTGATAATAAGCCAATTCTTGAACGTAAAGATGCACGTTGTGCTTCAGCATTATTTAAAGCAATTTTTAAAGATTGTATATACGGGTTATTGATAGCTCCGGAACTCATAATACTGGCTTCTGGCATATTTTCTAAACGTTGCACTTTACTTTTCTGCAAATCTTGAATTTTTGACTTTATGCTGAGTACATCAGGGTGTTTTTCCGTATATTGCAATAAAAGCTCACTCATTCTATCTTCTAGTACTGCAATTTTAGCATCCTCTGGAGTAGATGGTGTCATCCCCACATCAGAAACCCCCCACTCATCTTCCACGTCATTACCGAGTTCAAGTGCTTCATTCATCTGACTTTTTAATACTTTCCACCGAGAATTGATTTCACTTAAAGCCATCTGAGTTTCCTGAATTTGTTCTTTTATAGCACTTAATGCCCCTAACTGACCGCCACCTTGATCAGGTAAGAGACCGGCATTAATTCGCTTAAAATTTTCTCTTGCTTTTTCAGCATTTCTTAAGCGTACTTCATATTCTTGTATCTGTCCTTCAATAAACTGCTGTGCACTTCCTGTATCTGATATTCCTCTTTGCTGAGTCTGTTCAGAAAAAACAGTCAATACAGCATGAACAATATCTTGTGCTTTTGCAGGGTTAGAATCTTCATAAGAAATAGAAAATATATCGTTTCTACCACCAGAAATTTTAACACTGCTTTTTAATTCTCTAATGAGAGACTGTTTTCCCGCTTCGTCTTTAGAATCAATATCCAATTCAGCTAACCTAGCAATTTTCTCCAAATTAGGGCGCGTAAACATCAGTTGTTGCATTACTTGCACTAATCCACGCGTGTTTGATTGTATAGCCATACCATGTAGTAAAGGCCTAAGCATAGTGCCACTATCTACACTTACTTTAGCTTCAGACTGGTATTGATCCGGCATAGAACTAACAAACACCCAGCCCGCGACACTAATCAGCCAAGCCGTAATAATGATTAGCCATTTATATTTTAATGTCCCTTTGACATAAAATAAAATTTCAGATAATTGATCTTGCATTCTTTACCTTTCAAATAATCTATATTTACACGAAATAAAAAGTTAATTAGCTATTATTTCAACATCAAAAACGATATCAGGCTTTCCTTAACTTAAAAGCACAATAAAGCAACCCTAAGCTACTAACAAAGACTAATATATTTTTATTTAAAAGAATGCTTCTGGAATCACTAAAATATCACCCGGCATAATTTTAACATCCTGAATTCGTATAATAAGTGCATAACCTCTGAAAGTAACGGATAGCAATACACTGGTTGAATTGAGACAAGACATAGGTGTAAAGTAAACAGCTACCAAACAATTTACAGAGGCTACAAATGAGCT
>NZ_FQTQ01000205.1 GCF_900128525.1 methanotrophic endosymbiont of Bathymodiolus puteoserpentis (Logatchev) | reverse complement strand
CCTCTGAGCGCCACTTTTTCGTGCAATTGAATTCCGTAAAAGTTGGTTTTTACACCTTAGGAAACTTATTATCACCCATAGATTTGATGTATGTCTACCATCTTATGTATTGTTGCGGACACCGTTAATTTCTGGTATACCAAGACTCATAAAACGTGGCGCTAAAGTTGATAATCCTTATCCTGCTGATGGTCCTTATGCGGCAAATGAGTGTGACCTTAATGGTATATCTGAGCCTGATAATGTGACTTTTATTCCTGGGTTTAAGACGCTGATTATTGGTGAAGATACAGGAAGACATCAAAATGACATGATCTGGGCTTTTAATGTCGAATCTAAAAATCTAACGCGCATAGCAACGACACCTTATGGTTCAGAAACAACCTCCCCTTATTTCTACCGTAATGTGAATGGCTTTAGTTATATGATGACAGTTGTCCAACATCCTTTTGGAGAGTCAGATCAAGACCAACTAAAAGATGCTGAAGAAGGGCGTGGATATACTGGATATTTTGGTCCTTGGGGCGGTTATTAATTTAAGCTTTACTTTGCAGTGATGTATGAAAGGGGCTCATTTTGAGCCTCTTTTTTTAACTATACCTGCATAGGCGTATGATAAAGTCATTTATTATTAGTGAATGACACTTTTTATCACCTTGTATTTATCTATTTTATTTATCTTAGAAGTCAAATTCAATAATATCTAAAAGCATAGCCAGTTCTCTATTGAGGTTTTATTGAATGGACATTTCTTAGGGGTTCAAAAGTGATTAATTTGAAACAAATTAACATGGCGTTATTTGGCAGTATATTGTTAAGTAACATTGTTTTCGCTCAAACAGTTGATATAACGACGAGTACATTAAAGAATAAAGTTGCCTATATCCCGCCTCAATGTTACACAAAAACCGAAGACGATAATAAGGCGACTTATAACCCCTGTTATGCTTGTCATACCGATTCACGCCGTCCTAATTATGTGAATGATTCAGATTTACAGGAAACTTATAGTTTTACTGAAGAGGCGCGAGAAAACCATTGGAAAAATTTATTTAAGGATCGCAGTGAGCAGGTTGCCAAAATAAGTGACCAAACGATAACTGATTATATTCGAAAAAGTAACTATTTTGATTCTCAGGGAGCGATAAAACTAAGCAAAGTATTGGCTCAAGTGCCTAAAAGCTGGGATTATAACCATGATGGACAATGGAATGGTTTTACGCCTGATATTTGGTTTAATTTCGATGCGCAAGGATTTGATCATGATCCAAAAGGACAACTGACTGGGTGGCGTGCTTTTGGGTATTATCCTTACTTAGGTACATTTTGGCCCACCAATGGCTCGACTGATGATGTTATGATTCGGCTACCATCAGCTTTTCGAACTAATCAAAAAGGCATTGAAGATTTAACGGTATATAAAGTCAACTTAGCTATCGTCGAGGCGATGGTTAAAGAGCAAGATATTACCATTGAACCCGTCGATGAAGGGCAGCTCGGGAATATTGATTTAGATAAGGATGGAAAAATTGGGCTAGCCAGCAAAATAAAATATGATTGGGCTCCTTTAAAAGAAAAATTTATGTGGTATGTAGGGCAAGCTAATGCCTTGCAAAAGACAGGTAAAGTGCATTTGGCGGCGGGTTTATATCCAGAAGGCACGGAGTTTTTACACACAGTACGCTATATTGATGTTGATGAACAAGGTAATAATATATTATCCGCTCGAATGAAAGAAGTGCGTTATGCCTTAAAACGACTTTGGTTAAATTATTCAAAATTAGAATCTAAAGCAGCGGCAGAATCAAAAGAAAAATCTGATTTCCCGGATCGCATTCGAGTTTTCCGAGGTAATTCTGAGACGGGTGTTAGCAATGGACTAGGTTGGGCTTTTGCAGCATTTATCGAAGATGCTCAGGGCGAATTAAGGCCGCAAAATTTTGAAGAGTTAGTTTTTTGCGTTGGATGTCATAGTGGTATTGGTGCTATCACAGATGGTATTTTTAGTTTTCATAGAAAAATGCCTGCAAACAGTCCACAACAGGGCTGGTTTCATTGGTCGCAGCATGGCTTGAAGGGCTTAGCTGAACCCCAACGGCAGGATGGTAGCTATGAATATAGCTATTATTTACAGCAAAATAAATCAGCAAATGAATTTAGAACCAATGCTGAAGTACAAGCCAAGTTTTTTAATCCTCAAAAGGTTTTAAAAGAGGCGATGCTTGAAAAGTTACATAAAGATATATCTGTTCTTTTATATGCCTCTCCGGCACGTGCTTTACAACTAAATAAAGCCTATCGAGTCATTGTAGAAGAGCAAAGTTTTACTCAAGGGCGGGATGCAGTGGTTCAGCCAACACCTAATGTGTTAAAGGACGTTGAACCCGATCAATCTACTGGTGTTAAAAAGAGCATTAAAAAAATGCCACTTATTCTAGGATCTTCTAAGGCTTACATAAGTGACAATTTGGATTTATTTTTTCCTTTAGTTAACTATTCTGGAAAGCCGTATTCTGCTAGTTTTTCCCTAGAAAATTCGGTTAAGCCAGTATGGCTATTGAATCAATTCGATTTAGTATCAAAAAATGATTTTGACCAAGGCGCCGTTGTTAGAGAAGATTTTGGGATTAGTATTCCTTTTATAACAGATGGGGAAAATGCTTATTCAGCAGAAATGAGCTATATTGGTGAAAAAAATAACCAATATTACTGGGCTTTAAAATATTACCAGATGCTAACTGAATAAGCTGATTTTGATGCGTTCATGGTTCTTGCCATAAATCGCTGAGGTCACAGCATGAAGTCTATTTACGTCATAATATGAGAGTGCAACTAACACCTTTATAAAGGGCGATTCAAATATCCGTGAGCCAAGGTTTCTCAAAGTTATTCGTGTCTTATGTTTAGTAGGCTTTTGTGGTGCAAATAAATTTGGACCTACGGGCATACCATTTCATTGTACGTGTGTACTTGGTTTATTGCTCCCAATAGATTATTAAGCATTTAATGATTTTAAAAGTAATAATATGCCAGATAGGGCAAGGAATACAGCAAAGAATTGAGTGTATTTTTTATTATCAATTTTCTTGTATATAAACTCTTCGGTGAGTAAAAATACAACGATTGAAGTTTGCAATAATAGCATAGTATCTGCGTAGGGCATGCCACCATCATAGCCAATAAAGTATAAGGTAAGCAGTTGAAATAGCGCAAAGGTCGCATAGCATATAGCAATAGTTGCACGGGTATTATTTTTAGGTAGGTTTTTTTCATGTGCTAATGCCGTGAGCAATGATCCTCCTAAATTAGTAATGCCGTGAACGATGCCCATTAGTATAAGGTATAGCTTTTCATAACGGAGCATAACTTTAAGTGCGGTCTCTATACGTGGAGAAACACTTTTTAAAGCGACAAATATGAGAAATACACCAATGATTAAACCGATATTTAATCGTATGCTGCTAATAATAAACAAGAACAGTACGATGAAAGGAATACTGTACAATAGGACATTTTTATACAGTTTTAAATCAATATAGCTATAATGCTTTAGCACTTGCAATATATTAATCGCGATAGAGATAGGTAAGAGTACCGAGAGAGTATAGCTAAATTCATAGCCGAGTAACAGTAAAAGAGGCGTACCAAATAAGAGTATACCGACGCCAAATATAGATTGGATAACAGTTGTGAGGAGTAAAGTAGCTAAAATATCAACAGGCATAAAGAGCTCACAGAGGCTTATTTAAAATATAGTTTTAAGTATACCTCGCCTATTCGTTTCTGTATAAGCATTCTGCTATGGAGTGAGAGTACTAAGCCAAAAACAAATTAGACTTAGATAGGGTTGAACTCTCGTACCTAGAAAAGAAAGGATTTACCGGAATGATTTATTAATAGGCAGTGTGACAAAGCCTTAGCAGCAAGGCTTTATTCGCGTTACTTGTTTGCCTCGGTTCCACAGTGTGCACAATACTTTTCATCAGCTGATAACATCTGACCACAAGTAATGCAACTTTTCTGCTTTTGGGCCTTATGCCCACAATAACTACAAAATGCAGCATTGCTTTGAATGCTTTGGCCGCAACTAGTACAAAGCATATGCCGGCTGGGTATTAATTGAGCAAAATAAGTGCTTATATTTTGCTGGTTTTCGAATAAATAAGGTGTTGCTTGGTAAGCTTTAAGTATTAGCCAAATGCTAGCTGAAATAATGGCTAGTATTGCTAAACTAAAATAGATAGTCTCACCTGAGCCTTTAACAAAGGGGGTGAGTATATGCCAAAGTAATTCTTGGCTGATTATTACAATAACTAATAGCGTGATAGGCTCAGCAATATTGCGCAAAAATGAAGCTATCCCGGCACGAGCGGGGATAGCTTCAATTGCTGCGCGCGAAAAATAAAAAAAGATAATTAAAGCTGCGAATTTGGCGCTAAACCAGATAATTTCAGCTGCCGTAAAGGTTTCCGCTAATTGCAAGTGATGCATCACTGGAATCCAACTGATTAATTTTGCAACAATCAAGATGAAAATGAGGGTTAATAAATGTTGTGCCGCTTTTTGGCAAGGGCTATTTGATTGATATAAGGTTGTAGGCATAATATCTCTCTTATGATGTTAATATACTTCGCGCGTTCACAGCGGCAGGATTCTAACCGCTGATTTTTGCCCATAGCCTGCGTTGCTGAAACAG
Organism: methanotrophic endosymbiont of Bathymodiolus puteoserpentis (Logatchev); assembly: GCF_900128525.1. Lineage (GTDB taxonomy): Bacteria > Pseudomonadota > Gammaproteobacteria > Methylococcales > Methylomonadaceae > Methyloprofundus. The sequence continues at coordinate 24,374 of NZ_FQTQ01000205.1, read as the reverse complement.
TTGCGTAGCTTTGCTATGCGCCTGTTTTAACATTGTGTTATCGACAAAAATCAGCAGCTTATAACAGCGGAATCTGTGACCGCGCGAAATATAGTAAAACCTTATAATAATACGCTTGTTGAAAGCTAAGCAAGAAATCTATCTTTTATCTCGATTAATTAACGAGGTAAATATCGGTTGTCTGTTAACAAAAACGTTGCTTAGGAAATATGCATTTAAAGCAACTTCCTTTGCCTAGTTCGCTGGTAATAACTAATTTAGCACTGTGTCGAGCTAACACATGTTTAACTATCGATAGGCCAAGGCCTGTGCCGCTTTTTTGTTGTTGACGTTTTACGTTGATACGGTAAAAACGCTCAGTAACCTTAGGTATTTCCTGTTCTGGAATTCCTTCGCCCTGGTCTGTCACTGCAAGGATTAGGCTTTCACCTGATTGGTACCATTGCACAGTCACAATTGACTCTTCGGGAGAGTACTTGAGAGCATTCACGACTAAATTTGAGAAAGCACTACGCAGTTCCTGATCATTGCCTATGATATTTACGTCAGAGTCGATAAATAGTTCAATGCGATTATTAAGCGCTTCTAATGCACTACTTTCTGAGCAGATTTGTTTTAACAAGGGTTGAATAGTGACGCAATCATGGGAAATCCTTTGTGTTTCAAGGTTGGCCAATAATAACAAATCATCTACTAAATGTTGCATGCGAAAAGTTTGATTTTGCATCTGTTCTAGTGAATGCGTCAATAGGGCTGAGTGCTGGTCATCCATGTCGGTGAGGGTTTCTAAATAGCCTTTTAAGACAGTCAGCGGTGTACGTAACTCATGTGAAATATTATCGACAAAATCTTTACGCATGCGCTCGATATTTTTTAGATAAGTGACATCATGCGCCACTAGCAGGTGCGCATTTTTACCATAATTTACAATCTTAATTTGTAATGTAATGTTTTTGTTAATAGGTGAGCTAATGCTTAAAACGGCATTGCTATCTTTTTTTACTAAAAAATCAACAAAAGCAGGGGTGCGAATTAAATTAGGAATACGCTGTCCTTTATCTGATGGCTGTAGTCCTAGTATTTTTTTTGCGGCTTTATTAAACCAAGAAATTTCGTCATATTCACCGAGCACGACTATAGCATCAGGTAACGCAGCTGTTGATTTACGAAATTGCTCAATAATATTGCTGAGTTTTTTTTTACGTTTTTTATTGGCTCTTTTGATACGAAAAATATGATAATAAACCTCTTCCCATAAGCCCCCACGTGGCGGGTTATTGGCTTTTGCTCCTGCACTTAGCCAATGTTCTAGTTGTTTAAGTAAGTAGGTTTGCCGAATAATAATCGCTATACAGATAGCTAATAAAAAGTATAAAAAATGACCCACAAAGAGGCTAGCAAGAAACGCAAAGAAAACGGCAAGTGCGTAGTGAAGTAAATCTTTATGCCAAAAACTCATGAGTTCTCTTTTTCAGAAAATCGATAACCGAAACCGCGCACCGTTTGTAGCCATTCTTCTCGCCCATAATTGGCAAGAATCTTTCTTAGCCGCCGGATATGGACATCGACAGTTCTTTCTTCTATATACACGCTGCGGCCCCAAACTTGATCTAATAATTGCGTGCGGTTATACACTTTTTCAGGGTGAGTGAGGAAAAAGCTAAGTAAACGGAATTCGGTCGGGCTTACTTCAATTTGCTTGTCAGCGATACTAACGCGGTGCTGTTCGGTATCTAAAACAATATCGTGGAATTTAATTTGTGTTAAATCATGAATTTTCCCACTTCTGCGCAGGACAGCTTTAATTCTAGCGATAAGTTCTTTAGGGGAGAAGGGCTTGGTTATATAATCATCAGCACCTAAATCTAAACCGCGAATTTTATCGCTTTCTTCACCTTTAGCAGTGACTAAAATAATAGGTAAATCTCGATAACTTTCGTTTGATTTTAAGCGCCGAGTCCACTCATCACCAGTAATACAAGGCAGCATCCAGTCCAATAAAATAAGGTCAGGCAGATTATTTTCCAAAAGTGACTGCGCTTGCATGACATCGGTTGCTTCCAATACGTTAAAATTATATTGTTGCAATACCATGACCAGCATATTGCGAATAGCTTCTTCGTCTTCAACAACTAAAATTGTAAATTGACTCATATTATCTTCCTATTTAACTGCTTCATTGTATAACACTTCGTATGACGGCTTTGTGACAGTTTAGTGTCGGCATAAAATCTAAGCATAAAAGTCATCTATTGGGATAGTTAATATTAGTTTTTAGCCGTGTCGCTGTATTGAGACAGTCACTAAATTGAGACAGTGTAAGCTAGACCCTCTATTTCTATAAGGTGATGATATTTTGTAAGTGTTGCCGGTTTGAAAGTTCACGTTATCTGGAGGCAATATTAAGTTTTGTCGGGTATTTACGACTCAAAAACTAGATGCCTAGTATATTAATAAAGGTAATTATAAGCTGTTAAGGCGCGTATTGCGGGCATATCAAAGGAATTCTATTGTTATTTATATGTGGACGGCACGAACATTGCTTGGCAGTAAATATACTCACATCATTGATTAGTGAGAAATAATGACCATGCTACCCAAATGGCTTTTATTGTTGCTTTATTTCCTGAACTAGATTCTTTTTATAGAAATAACGCTAGCAAAAGAGGTAAAGAAGAGAAAAGTTTGCGCTTTAAATTAACTGGATATTTTGAGTGGGTGTCGTGGATTATACTTAAATAGGTAGTAATCTATGTCTTAAGGAGGCAAGATGATAAATAACTTATCCCGGCTCTTATTTTCTCAGTGGTTTTTTATACTCATTGTCAGCTTAGCGTTTAATCATCTCGTGGCCGCTGACGAAGACTCTCAAGAACGCGCTTTAAGTATTAAAAGTGCACGCTATGATGTAGAAAAGCAACAACTTAAAGTTAAGGTGAAAATGAAAGGAGAAATACCTTTTAAGCTTAAATTAATCAATACAGTAACGGGTCAGTTATTACTGCAAAAAAGCACCAAGAAAGACAAGGTAACACTGAAAGTCAAAAATATCGAAGGTTCTTCAGTACCTTGCTCGGTGACAGTGCAATTAGGCCAGCTTAGTCAAACTGTCGCAGTTAAAAGTGAAATGCCTGATTGTCGTGGGGTGGAAATAGGTGAGCCGAATCGTAGTATTAGTAAGCTAGAAATTAATGATGCAGAATATGAAGAAGACCTGCTGATAGTCAGTGGTGAATTTAGCGGAAATACGCCACGGTCTATTGGTTTATATGATGGCACGACAGGGCAGTTATTAGCAACACGCAACCGCAGTAGGGAAGAAGGTCATTTTATTTTTAAAGTTTACGATTTAGCACAGCCACCTTGTCGTATTAGAGTCCAGGCAGATAAGTCGAGTGCTGAGCAAACTGTCGAGCATGTTGAAAACTGCGACACTGTAACGCCGCCTCCTAAAAATCAGGCGCCACTCTGCTCTATCATCAGTCCATCTGAAACTGTGTTGAGCATAGGCTTAGGCGGGTCAGTTAATTTTTCTGGAGCGGCAAGTGACCCTGAATCAGGAGAGCTAAGATACGAATGGGACTTTAATGGTGGAGCTGATAGTCGGCCAACTACATTGGCACCAGGCAATATAGTTTTTGATGTTAATAATGGACATTTTTTAGTTCACTTTACCGTAACTGACGATCGAGGTGTGCGTTGTACAGTGGATAGAACAGTTATTGTTGGCGTAGACAGTCCTAGTCAGCCGGTTGAAATGGTGCCGCAACAACCTGCACCAAATACAGCTCAAGCTGGTGATGGTCAACATGTCATATTGCCTGCTAATGATTTAGGGATGCATTGCGCTGACCTAGGGTCTTATCCATTAAGTATCTTACCACCCTTTAATACCGTCAATGCACATGCGATTTTAAAGGGAACGACGGGTAGTAATAAGCCACTTATTTTAGATCCTCGTTCGGTGACTTTGAAATACTCGGCCGCCTCTAATATTAATGATCCTGCTGGGCCTAATTCAATTAATTCAACTAGTCAAAATTTTCCTATTGGAGTAAAGCAAGCTGATGCAAGCATTAAAAAATCTGACTTTTGGGATGGTTTTAAAGAAACAGGGCAAAGCATTGCATCTTTGCTCTTTCCTGGCTTGAACCCTAGCCCTGATGAAGGCCTAGCTACGGCAGATAATAGCGAGTTAGGGCGTGGACTTTATATGCCGGGAATCAATGACCCTTATAATGCTAATGAGCCACAAGGGTTTAGTAAATTTATCGCAGAATTTGGCTGGTTTACCGCGCAAGGTATTCCGTTAACACCGGTTGATGATAGTGGACGGTTGAACTCCTATCCTCTAATACGTATCCAAGCGATTGATAACAATACTGGATTAACCTTAGCAACAACTGATGTGGTAACACCTGTTTCAGGTGAAGTCGATTGTCGTGATTGTCATACAGCCGGCAAGGTAGGTGCAGACTCAGAAGCACGATTAAAGGCGCGAGATGTTTGGCTGAATACGGGGGTAGGTAATGAGCCCCCCGTTTTTGTCGTCGCTGCATCTATTGACCGTCTCGATGTTGAAACAGCAGCCAAAAAGAATATCCTAATGCTGCATGATTTTAAGCATGGTACTGATTTTATTGCTCAGGATCAGCCGGTGCTTTGTGCTAGTTGTCATAAATCAAATGCACTTGCTTCTGTTGGTGGCCCAGGCGGTAATCCATTTTTGGCAGATATGTCAAAAGTCATGCATAGTTTTCATGGTCGGTTGCAGACGGATTCTCAAGGTAATCTGGTGCGTGACATACAGGGTGAACCCATTTTAAGTGACCCTCAAAACCAAGTTGATGTCATCGCGTTGATACCTGTGGGTGAGAATATTCCAATGGAAGAAAACTGTTTTCAGTGTCATCCAGGCAAAATTACACAATGTTTTAGAGGAGCAATGTATACCGCAGGGCAGACCTGCGATACTTGTCATGGCGATATGCTTGCTATGGGGGGAGAATTTACCTACAAAGATGGCTCGATACGCGAACCCTGGTTAGACGAGCCTGCTTGTGGGGCATGCCATAGTGGTGTTGGGAGTGAGGCTGTCGCTAATATAGCATTTGACCCAAATGACCCTTCGGCGGAGCCATTACCAGCGAAAACCCCGCGATTTGCGGAGAATGCTAACACTTTATATCGTAATAGTCTCGATCAACATGCTAACTTAGGTTGCGAATCTTGTCATGGTAGCCCTCATGCTATTTGGCCAAACCGTAATCCTGATGCAAATGATAATATTACCGCAACACAACTTCAGGGACATGCTGGTACAATTTCTGAATGTACTGTTTGCCATGAAGACAATAGCTTTCCGAAGGGTACTTTGAGTGGTCCACACGGCATGCATCCAGTTAATGATTCAAGCTGGATGGATGAAGATGCACACGGACATTTTGCTGAAGACAGGCGTAATGGTGATCGCTGTGCAGCATGTCATGGGGATGATCATTTAGGTACACGCCTATCCAAAGTGCCCGTAGACCGCGTCTTAAAAAATCGTAAAGGTAAAGTGCTTGCAAGCTTAAAAGCAGGTGAAGAGGTAGCTTGTAATTTATGTCATAGCCTGAGTAAAAGTTTTGACGATTAAACTCAAACAGGGCAGGGTGGACCTTAGTCCGCCCTGCAGTATTTTCTTAAATTGTTTTTTACAAGGTAAATTAAAAAGTAGCGCTCTACCGATTAAAATTATCAATTTATGCTTTAGCAAGTTAAATAGCTGAGTGTATATGGTTCGCTTTTTTAAAACTAATTCAGCTACAATAGTGGCAGCTGCTAAGTACGACTGATTATAAAAGGTTAATGAATGAGCGAAACGAATATTTATCAAAATTTACAACAACTCGGCGGCAAAACTGAGTTGCCAGAAATACCCGAAAAAGCTATCCTAGAAAGCGTACAAAACCCACAAGCGGATGTTGATTATATGGTGCGCTTTATCTCGCCAGAATTTACTTCATTATGCCCTCTGACCGGGCAGCCTGATTTTGCTCATTTAGTGATCGACTACATCCCATCAGCAAGGCTAGTGGAAAGTAAATCATTAAAATTGTTTCTCGGCTCGTACAGAAATCACGGTGCATTTCATGAGGATTGCACCATCAGTATTGCCCGCCGCATAATAAAAGAAATTACCCCCAAATGGCTGCGTATAGGCGGTTATTGGTACCCTCGTGGGGGCATGCCTATTGATGTATTTTTTGCTCAAGGTGAAATTCCTCAAGGCGTTTGGGTGCCAGACCAGGGCGTTGCTCCTTATCGCGGGCGCGGATGATTTTAGCTTGATGCATGCTTTAAAAAGTCTAATACCATAAAAATAAGGCTACTTCAGGTTTCTCCTATCCGATAAATGAGCTTGTTTTCTGGATTAGAAAAGGCTGAGATCTCCATCTTTCCACTTAAAATATGTGCCAATGGTTTTTAGTGTAAAGCAGGCTAAGTGCTGGGGCATATTGTTATCATTTTAGCACACCTCTTATTTCTTCAGTGCCTTAGCAAATGCATCGGCCATAGAGCTTTGAGGTGTTTCAACTGGCGGCTTAGGTTTATGTGCTTTTCTGGGTGGGGCATTGTCGGCTTTTAGGTGGACTTGCTCACCAACAGGCGCATCTTTTTTCATTGATAAAGCAATGCGTTTGCGTGCTACATCAATGTCAATGACTTTAACGTTAACCATATCTCCTGTTTTGACCACTTCGCGTGGATCTTTGACAAACACATCTGCTAAATGTGAGATATGCACCAACCCATCCTGATGCACGCCTATATCGACAAATGCGCCGAAATTAGCCACATTAGTTACTACACCTTCTAAGCGCATGCCTTCTTTGAGGTCGGTGATTTTCTCGATACCTGCTTTAAAAGTGACGCTTTTAAATTCAGGGCGAGGGTCGCGGCCGGGTTTTTCTAGTTCTTGCAAAATGTCAGTGACAGTGGGTAAACCAAAATTTTCATTGGTGTAATCTGTGGGGTTTAAATGACGTAAGACATTACTTTTGCCGATAAGTTCATTAATCGGGGTTCCGGTTTTTTTGACAATATCTTCAATGACAGGATAGGCTTCTGGGTGTACTGAAGAAGCATCTAGCGGGTTATCGCCTTGCATAATGCGTAAAAATCCAGCGGCTTGCTCATAAGCTTTAGCACCTAAACGCGGCACTTTTTTCAGTTGTTTTCGATTCTTGAAAGCGCCTTGCTCATCTCTAAACGCGACAATATTATGGCTGATGGTATTGGAGATACCTGACACTTGTTTAAGCAGGGCAGCAGAGGCGGTATTAACATCCACCCCGACAGCATTAACACAATCTTCGACGACGGCATCCAGACCACGCGCCAATTGAATTTGATTGACATCGTGCTGATATTGGCCGACACCAATAGATTTTGGCTCGATTTTAACCAGTTCCGCGAGTGGATCTTGTAAACGGCGGGCAATGGATACCGCGCCGCGCAACGATACATCAATATCTGGGAATTCTTGCGAGGCAAGTTCTGATGCGGAATATACGGACGCACCGGCTTCAGAGACAGTTATTTTGTTGAATTTTAAGTCTTTATGTTGCTTCATAAGGTCAGCAACCAATTGGTCAGTTTCGCGTGAACCTGTGCCATTACCGATGCTGACTAACTCAACTTGATACTGCTTAATAAGTTTGGCTATGGTCGCGATAGAAGCATCCCATTGATTTCTCGGTGGGTGTGGATAAATAGTTTCAGTAGCGACTAATTTCCCTGTGGTATCCACGACGGCTACTTTTACGCCAGTGCGAATGCCTGGGTCTAAGCCTAAAGTGGCTTTAGGACCAGCAGGAGCGGCAAGTAATAAATCTTTCAGGTTGTTGGCGAATACTTTAATGGCTTCTAGTTCAGCTGCTTCACGCAATTGCTGTTTTAAATCTAGGTCAATACGCGTAAATAATTTCACTTTCCAAGCAAAACGTGCAGTTTCCGCTAGCCAGGTATCCGCAGCTTTGCTGGTGTCGGTAACATGAATATGGCGCGCGACAATTTGTGCGCACAGTTGATGATCAGCTTTTTCGTCAGCTCCAGGCAATAAGCTAACATTGAGTAAACTCTCGTTACGGCCGCGAAATAAAGCTAAAGCGCGATGCGAGGGGATTTTATTGATGGCTTCTTGATAATCAAAATAATCTTTGAATTTCGTAGCTTCGATTTCTTTATCTTTGGCAACTGTGGCATGAATAATCCCTTTTTGCCAAATACGTTCACGTAGCGTACTGACCAGTTCGGCATCTTCTGAAATACGCTCCATAATAATCTGGCGCGCACCCTCTAAAGCGGCGTTAGCATCATTAATGTTATTGTCGGCATTAATATAGTGAGTGGCAAGTTGTTCTGGGTTACCGTTTCTATCGTCTAAAATCGCATCGGCTAATGGCTCTAAACCAGCTTCGCGCGCGATTTGTGCTTTGGTGCGGCGTTTGGGTTTGTAGGGTAAATATAAATCTTCTAGGCGAGTTTTAGAATCCGCCTCTTTAATCGCCAGCTCTAAAGCAGGAGTGAGTTTGTCTTGAGACGCGATGCTTTCTAATATAGTGTCACGCCGCGTATTAAGTTCGCGTAAATAAATTAAGCGCTCATCTAATAAACGTAGCTGGATATCATCTAGCCCCCCTGTAACTTCCTTGCGGTAACGAGCGATAAAAGGCACAGTCGCCCCTTCATCTAAAAGTGTGACTGCGGCTTTGACTTGATGTTGAGTAACGGCTAATTCGTCGGCAATTTTCTGGATAACGTCCATTTATTAAGTGGCTTAGTAGTGGCGGAAAATGAGCATTGTATCAATATGTCTAGCAGGTACAAACAGAGACTTTGAGTCGTGTGGCAATTAACGTTATCATGGTCGATTTTATTGTGTGTACAGAGAATATGAAAACAGCTCTTTTAGCCGGAACGCAGTCAGCTTGTGGCAAGACTACAATCATGTTGGCTTTGTTGCAATATTTAAAAGCACAGCAACATAATGTCGTGTCTTTTAAGGCCGGTCCTGATTTTTTAGATCCTTTATGGCATCAGGCGATCACTGGCCAGTATTCTTATAATCTGGATACGCGCATGATTGGCGCAGCGAACAGTCAACAGTTATTAGCTAAGCAAGCACTGGCTGCGGATGTTGCCGTGATTGAAGGGGTCATGGGCTTATTTGATGGGCGTTCGGGGGTGGGTGAAAGTGGCTCTAGTGCAGAATTAGCAAAAGTCTTGCAAGTACCGATTTTTTTGGTGGTTGACGCTAAAGGGATGAGTGGCTCGATTGTGCCTTTGGTCAGTGGTTTTTGTGCTTATGCTGAAAAAATGGGTGTTAGGATCAGCGGCATTATCGCTAACCGAGTGGGTAGTGCGCATCATGCCAGTTTACTAAAAACTGTTTTACAGGAGCATCAGCAGCCGCCTTTAATTGCTTGGATGGAGAAAGATGCACCTGTCTTACCCGAGCGGCATTTAGGGTTGATGCAACCTTCTGAAGTAGCATTACCTGATTTTTTGCCTTTTTTTCATGTAGAAGTAGCCGATTTAGTGGCTTTGTTTGCTGAGACGGATAGTCATTTAGGTGAGCAAAAACCAATTCAATTATTAAAAGGCAAAAAAATTGCTATCGCACAAGATGCCGCTTGTTGTTTTATTTATCCAGTGAATCTGGAGTTTTTACGGGAGCAGGGGGCTGAGCTTGTATTTTTCTCGCCTGTTGCGGGTGATGCTATTCCTAATACGGCTGATGCCGTATGGCTGCCGGGAGGCTATCCAGAGTTATTTGTGCAAGCTTTATCGATCTCGAAGACTTGGTTTTCTTTAGGTGAATTTATCGAAGCGGGTAAACCTGTATTAGCCGAATGTGGCGGGGCGATGTTATTGGGAGAGGCTTTAATTGATCTGGATGGCAAGTCTTGGGCTATGGCTAATATCTTGCCTTTTCGCTCGAAAATGCAAACGAGACTGGCTTCTTTAGGTTATCGGGAGGATAAGACAGGCATCAAAGGCCATGAGTTTCATCATTCTGTGCGTGAGTCTGAGCAAAAATTAGAGCCCTATTTGCAAATAGATCGGGGCGACCAAGGTGTGTGTTATAAAAATTGTCGTGCTTCTTATGTGCATTGGTATTTTGCCAGTGCGCCTGAAGTTATAAGTAAATGGTTAAGTGGGAATAAATGAAAGCAAGAGATCGCCGTCAGGGCATCGTATTAGTCAATACTGGCGAAGGCAAAGGTAAATCATCGAGTGCTTTGGGTATGGTGTTTCGTGCCGCAGGTTGGGATATGAAGGTTTGTGTTATTCAATATATTAAAGGCAAATGGCAAACGGGTGAGCAAAAAGCTGCGGAGCGCTTTGATAATATTGAATGGCATGTATTGGGTGATGGTTTTACTTGGGATACGAAAAATCCGGAGCAGGACATTAAAACCAGTCGTGAAATTTGGGAGTTTAGTAAACAGAAGATTTTGTCAGAAGAGTATGATTTTGTTTTATTGGATGAAATTAACTATTGTTGTGGCTATAACTGGATTTCTGGGCAGGAAATTGCTGATTTTATTATCCATGAAAAGCCGCCTTGGATGCATTTGGTTTTGACTGGGCGCAATGCCGCGCCTGAAGTGATTGAAGCCGCGCATACGGTGACAGAAATGGCTAAGGTTAAGCATGCTTATGGACAAGGGATTAAAGCTGCTCAAGGCGTGGAATTTTAGATTTTTTTATGTGGGAGCGACTTTAGTCGCGATTTGTAGTCAGTCAGGCAAGGTAAATATTTGCTTTGGTAGGGCGTGGCTTTAGCCCGCCCCACCGAAAATCAAACAAAAATACAATAAGTTAAAAATGAAGTCACTTTACCCAGAAATAGAACCTTTCCATACCTTCTTTCTAGAAACAGGTAGCCAGCATAAGGTTTATGTAGAGCAGTCAGGCAACCCTACAGGAATTCCAGTCGTGTTTTTACATGGCGGCCCTTGTTCGGGTACTAAGCCGCAACACCGCTGTTTTTTCAATCCAGAGTTGTACCATATTATTTTGTTTGATCAGCGTGGTTGTGGATTATCTCAACCTTTTGGCGAACTAGAGGGGAATCATACTCAGAATTTGATTGCTGATATGGAGCGTATTCGTCGGCAGTTAAAGATAGACAAATGGCTATTATTTAGTGGCTCATGGGGCAGTACTTTAGCTTTATTATATGCACAGCAGTTTAAAGAGTATGTCTCAGGGATTATTGTTCGTGGCGTTTTTCTCGCGCGGCAACAAGATTTGGATTGGTTTGCTGGTCATGGTGCAAATCGGATTTACCCTGAGCAATGGCAGATATTACTCGATAGCTTGCCCGTAGAAGTTGATAAGCAACAGTCGATGCACTCAGTTTTCGCTACGCTATGGGGGGATGATGAAGTGGCGGTGCGACGAGTGACTCGTGCGTGGATGCAATGGAGTAGTCAAGTGGCTTTAGGGGGATTTTATGATCAAAGCCGGCAAGATGGGCATATTACCCAAAACATGGTTGATCAGGTAAAAATGGAATTGCATTATGCGCGTCATCATTATTTCATTAATGAAAATCAAGTATTAGAAGGTTGTGCTCAGTTGCAAGATATTCCAATAATGATTATTCATGGGCGGCATGATTTTGTTTGTCCAGTGGAAGCGGGTTTTACATTATCCAAAGCTTTGCCTTATGCAGATTATATCGTTTTGCCGAATGCAGGGCATATTGCTCAAGGTGATGAAATGATAGATGCTTTAGTCGTGGCAACTGATGTCATGGCGGAGCAGTTGCAATGAACTCGCAGAAAAAACGCCTAGTCATTGCGATGACAGGGGCGACTGGCGCTATCTACGGTGTGCGTATGTTGCAAGTGTTACAACAGCAAGAAGAATGGGAATCGCATTTAGTTATTTCTTCCGCAGGTTTAGTGAATTTAAGCTATGAATTAGAGATGAGTCGCTCTGAGTTGTATGCATTAGCTGATATCACGCATGGTATTAATGATATTGCTGCAACTATTGCGAGTGGCTCATTTCAAACCGAAGGTGTTATTATTGCACCATGCTCGATGAAAACATTAGCTGCGATAGCTCATGGTTTTGGGGATAATTTAATTTCTCGATCTGCCGATGTCGCTTTAAAAGAGCGGCGGCGAGTCGTTATTATGCCGCGTGAAACACCGTTAAATTTAGCGCATATTCGCAATATGGCGAGCGCTACCGAAATGGGCGCAATCATTTTCCCGCCTATGCCTGCATTTTATAATAAATCTAATTCAATTTCTGCTATGGTGGATGAGGGAGTGGGGCGAGTGCTGAGTATGTTTGCTGTGAATGTCGAAGGCTTATTTACACCCTGGGAAGGGTTGTAAATATCGTGAAAAATAACACATAAAAAAACAGCCTTAAGGCTGGGAGAAAGGTATGAATACACAAACTGAAATTACAAAGATTGAGCGGCTCATAAATCCTGAATGGTTTATGCTGCGCGGGATAGCCATGCTGATATCAGGAGGGATACTGTTAATATTTTCAATACTGGTGCCAAATGTTGAGATGCTAGGTATGCAAGCGTCTTGGTTGCTCTTTTGTTCAATGTTACTACTAATAGCGGGTATTTTAAGGGCTATTGATGCTTATACCTCTGATAGAGTAGCGTTGAAGGTGATGAATATGCAAAGCAGTATTATTGATTTGGTTTGTGGCTTTATTATTTTGATTAATCTCGGTGCAACTGCGCTTACTTTGAGTTTAATTGTTGCTGCTTACCTTATAATACAAGGCCTATTTCGGCTGGGATTTATTTATTTATCTGAAATTCCTAATCCTTATTCAGCGAAAGTTGGTGGGGGTATATCGGTGTTGCTAGGCATAATGGTTTGTTTTCAGTGGCCATTTAATGGGCTATGGTTTTTATCTTTTGCGCTAAGCGCTGAAATAGCTAATCGTGGATGGGCATTAATTTTTTATGCAAAATCAGTTCGTAAGGGGCAGCTTGACTAAGTTTGGGATGATACGAGTATTTATACGTTGGGACTGCACACTTGTAGGAGTCATATATACGAATACTTATTCTCACCAGCTAGCTGTGTAATTGTTTCAATAAAGATCTAATAAGCAGAGTAACTTTTGCTAAAGCTTAGGCTATTAGACTTGCTAATAAGCTTTCGAGTTTTTGCTATTACGGAAAATCAACGGTTTCTCATTGCTGGCTAAAGCTGATAGTCGCGCTGATTCTATCGCTTCCGTGATGATGTGTTTATCCGGTGATTTACTGCAAACAGGGTCGGTTTTATACATATCACCTGTGAGTAAATAAGCTTGGCAACGACAACCACCGAAGTCTTTGTCTTTTTCATCACAACTTTTGCACGGCTCTTGCATCCATTCTGTGCCACGGAAAAAGTTGAAGGCTTTAGATTCATGCCAGATTTCGGAAATACTCGCATCATTGACATTTGGGCAATCTAAGCCGGGTAATTCACGCGCAGAATGGCAGGGTAGAGCGACACCATCGGGCGCAATAGTTAAAAAAGTGGTTCCCCAGCCGTTCATGCAAGCTTTGGGGCGGTCTTCATGAAAATCAGGAATCACATAATAAATTTTCATTTTACCAGCGACTTTTTCTTTAAACGCTTGGGCGATTTCTTCCGCTTCTTGGTATTGCTCTTGGGTGGGCATTAATAAATCGCGGTTAGCATGCGCCCAACCGTAATATTGGGTATTGGCTAATTCAACGTAATCTGCGCCTAGTTCTTCGGCCATGGCTAAAATATCAGCCATTTGGTGAATATTTTCACGATGAATAACCACGCATAACACCATCGGATAGCCGTGTTTTTTGACTAAGCGCGCGACTTCTTGTTTGCTGTGAAATGATTCAGTACCGGCAATATGATCGTTTAAATCTTGGGTGCTGGCTTGGATACTGATTTGAATATGATCTAAGCCAGCCTCTTTTAGCTGAATGATTTTTTCTTCCGTTAGACCGTAGCCGGAGGTGATTAAATTGGAATAATAGCCGAGTTCACGGGCGTGTTGGACTAATTCAGGGAGGTCTTGGCGGGTTAAGGGTTCGCCACCAGAAAAACCAAGCTGTACTGCACCCATTTTGCGAGCTTCAGAAAGTACACGCTTCCAGTCGTCGGTGCTGATTTCATCGCTATGCTGTGCGTAATCAAGTGGATTAGAGCAGTAGGGGCATTGTAGAGGGCATTTATAAGTAAGCTCTGCTAATAACCAGCGCGGAGGGGTGATGTTAGTTTTGTTGGATCCAGCCATTGCCTAGTGCTACCTCTAAAAAGCCTGAAATATCATTTTTTAAGCCTGTGGTGGCGAATTTTTCTTCCAAGTCGGCAACCAGTTGATCTAGGTTGCGTGTGCCATCGCAGAGTTTTAATATTTCTGCGGAACTTTGGTTTAATTCCACCATGCCTTCGGGGTAGAGTATAACATCTTTTTGTTGCGCTTCTTCCCATTGTAAGCGGTGCATAGGGGAGAATTTAATGGTTTTCTCTGTATTTAGACTCATGTTCTTTAGCCTTGGCGTTTTATTTAAAAGTAGGGCGGCTTGCAGGGCGGACTTTAGTCCGCAATTTATGCGCATCTTTCTATGGCATATAGACTCAATAAAGCCCGAAAATTTAGAACATGCAATATTGCCTGCCTTTGACGGGCGGACAGTGTTTCTGGATATTATTGCATGTTGATTCCTACTAGCGGACTGAAGTTCGCCTTACGGATTAATCAATCTTCTATATTAAAATACGGAGGCATATCATTGATATAAGCCATATACATAGCATCAGCCATGCTCCACAAAACATTTAATTTGAATTTTAATATTTCTAGCATGCGCTCTTGTTCTTTACGTGTCTTGTAGTAATCTAGGGTAATTTCTAGGCCATGCTCTACATCGCGGCGTGCTTCAGATAAACGCTTGCGGAAATAAATATAGCCTTCCTCTTCTACCCATGGGTAAAGTTCTGGCCAATTACTTAAACGCTGCTGGTGAATTTTTGGTGCGAATAACTCTGTTAAGGAAGAACTAGCCGCTTCATGCCACTCTGAATTGCGTGCAAAATTCACATAGGCTTCAACGGCAAATTTTACACCGGGTAAAACATGCTCTAAAGAGGTAACTTCCTCGCGCGTCATGCCGACTGCAATACCAAGCTGTATCCACGCTTCAATGCCGCCAGGATCACCTGGGTGTCCGTCATGATCCAAAATGCGTTGTGTCCAGATGGCGCGAGTTTCACGATCAGGACAATTTGCCAAAATATTAGCATCTTTAATGGGGATCATGATTTGATAATAGAATCGGTTCGCCACCCAACCTTGCAGCTGTTTTTTAGTTAACTTACCTTCATTCATTAAGGTGTGCATAGGATGATGAATATGGTAAAACTTTTCCATACTGCGTAATTGAACTTCAAACTCTTCGCGTGTCCAAGGTGTTTGCTTTGTCATAATTATAGCTCGATATTCATATTGTCGAAGGATACCTCTATACCGTGTTCATTAAGTATAGCGCGTTCTTCAGATTCTTCATTGAGAATGGGGTTGGTATTATTAATATGAATTAAAATTTTACGTGGTTTTTTCATTGAGTCCAAAATTTGCATCATTCCGCCTTCACCTGATTGTGGGATATGGCCAATTTTTCGTGCTAATAAAGGTCGACCGACCGAAGCTAGCTCATCATCTGTCCAAAATGTGCCGTCAACCATGACGCAATCCGCTTCTTGCATGGCTTTTTCGACATGGGGCTCGATTACGCCTAAACCGGGTGCATAAAACGTTGTTTTACCTGTTGAAACCTGGCGAATAATCATGCCAATATTATCACCTTCATGCGGGTCGTTTCTATGTGGTGAATAAGGCGGTGCTTTACTTTTTAGGGCTAAGGCGGTGAACTCAAGGTCGTCAATATTAGGAATGGTAAAGGCATCACCATTTAAGGGAATAGAATGCTCATTAACGCCACAAAAGTGTTCCAGAATGTTAAAAATAGGAAAGCCAGTAGTTAAGTCTTGTTTAACCATCTCGGTACAATAAATATTTAAGGGGTCACCCTCGCGTAAAATCAGCAGGCCGGTAGCATGATCGATTTGCGAATCGATAATGACAATGGCTTCTATGCCAGTGCCACGCACTTTGTTTTTAGGGTGAATTTCTGGAAAATTTTCTAATTGTGCACGTACATCAGGGGAGGCATTAAATAACACCCAGTGTTCACCATCAGATGAAACGGCGATAGAGGATTGGTTGCGTGTACTGGCTTTGATTGTACCCGCTCTGACTGCTTTACAATTTGGACAGCTGCAATTCCATTGTGGAAAACCACCGCCAGCGCCTGAACCGAGAACTCTTATTTTCATGATGTTTTATTCTTTGATTAGAAATAGTAGACAAAAAAAAGGGCTCAATAAAGAGCCCTTTCATTTCTGAACCGAATGATTAGCGGTTATAGATGTACATAGTGACTTCAAAACCAAAACGTAAATCAGTATAAGCAGGTGTTTCCCATTTCATAAATTTCTCCGGATTAATATTTAATTTTTATTATGCTAGCTTGATCAAGTAAGCTACTCGGCAGTATACGATGAAGTTTTTTGTTTGGCAAATGAACAATTGGCTAAATGCACATAATATACTTGTGAGAATAGCAAGAGCGCGTTATATTTGGCTTACTCATACTGAGTAAAAAATAATAAAATTTCGGAGGTAGGTTATGGCTGGTGATGTTATTTGGATGACTATTTTAATGTGGATTGCTGCGGGAGCGGCTTTTGCTCCATTAGGGTATTTTATTTGGAAATATGTTCAGAAGCATGAAGAGGCTAGAGCCGAAGCTGATAGTGAGTAAAATCTACAGCTTCAAATGCTTGATAGGGTGGGCATTGCCCGCCCTTTTGTTATTTTAGCTGCACCGCTTTATTTAAGGTAGTCTACTAATAGCGGACTAAAGTTCGCTCTACAAATATGGTTAATATCCCGTTTTAGCTGTGTTTCCTTATCTCTTAGAGCTACAGGTTGGGCAGTTATTATTTTTACGTAATTTCATTTCATTCCATTGCATAGATAAGCTATCTAATAATAGTAAGCGTCCTGCCAGGCTATCGCCAATATCCATAATCAACTTTAAGGCTTCCATTGCCTGAATACTGCCAATAATGCCAGTAATTGGTGCAATAACACCATTAGTAGCGCAATTCTGTAACTCTTCGCCATTTTGTACATATAAACAATTATAGCAAGGACTATTGTTATATCCTGGAGTAAACACGCTAACTTGCCCTTCAAAACGAATAGCCGCTCCCGATACCAGCGCTGTCTTCTGCTCTACGCAGGCGCTATTGATAGCAAAACGGGTACTGAAATTATCTGAACAATCTAATACGACACTAGCATGACTAACGGCCTTTTTTAAGGCTTCACCCTCCAAGCGTTGTTTGATAGCAAGTACTTTTATATCAGGATTTATATTATTTAATGTGTGTTGGGTTGAAATGACTTTATCTGTCCCAATATCGTTTGTGTAATGAGCTATCTGTCGTTGTAAATTGGATAGGTCAACTTGGTCATCATCATAAATAGTGATCTTGCCCACACCTGCAGCAGCAAGGTACATAGCGGCTGGGGAGCCTAGGCCGCCAGCTCCAACTATTAAGATATGGGCATTAAGTAGTTTTTCTTGTCCTTCAATATCTACTTGCGGGAGCATGATTTGACGGCTGTAGCGTAAGAGTTGATTGTCGTTCATTTTGGTTTAATTTTTCGGTAAGCAGAAGTGAATGATGCCATAAACTTGACAGACTGCAAAAGTGGATTATTATTAGCACTCGTATTGAGTGAGTGCTAATCGGATTTAGTTTTTTTAATTTTTTATTATTTTAGGAGATATTTGAATGAATATACGCCCTTTACACGACCGTGTTATTGTTAAACGCGTTGCAGAAGAAACAACAACAGCAGGTGGTATCGTTTTACCTGGTTCAGCGACTGAAAAACCAAGTGAAGGCGAAGTATTAGCTGTAGGGACTGGTAAAGTTTTAGATAACGGTCAAGTGCATGAGTTACACGTAAAAGTCGGTGATAGAGTGTTATTTGGTAAATACTCAGGTAGCGAAGTTAAAATCGACGGTGAAGAAGTTATCGTAATGCGTGAAGACGATATTATGGGTGTTTTAGGTTAAGCCTAATAGACACTTAAAATTCTTAAAATCATTCAACAAATAATTAGGTAATAAACACATGGCAGCAAAAGAAGTAAAATTCGGTGATGACGCACGTTCGTTAATGGCAAACGGCGTTAATATTCTAGCTAACGCAGTAAAAGCAACCTTAGGACCTAAAGGTCGTAACGCAGTCTTAGATAAGAGCTTTGGTGCACCAACAATCACTAAAGATGGTGTCTCGGTTGCAAAAGAAATCGAATTAGAGGATAAATTCGAAAATATGGGCGCGCAAATGGTTAAAGAAGTTGCTTCGCAAACGTCTGACGTTGCGGGTGATGGAACAACAACAGCCACTGTACTAGCGCAATCGATTGTAAACGAAGGTTTGAAATCAGTTGCAGCAGGCATGAATCCAATGGATTTAAAGCGTGGTATTGATTTAGCTGTGACGAAAGCGGTTGAAGCTATCATTGCTTCTGCAACACCTTGTGCAGATAACAAAGCGATTGCTCAAGTAGGCACGATTTCTGCGAACTCTGATGAGTCTGTTGGTCAAATCATTGCTGAAGCAATGGAGAAAGTAGGTAAAGAAGGCGTAATCACAGTTGAAGAAGGCTCAGGCTTAGACAACGAATTAGATGTTGTTGAAGGTATGCAGTTTGACCGTGGTTATTTATCACCTTACTTTATTAATAACCAAGAAAGTATGAGCATCGAATTAGATGATCCTTTCATCTTGGTCTTTGATAAAAAAATCTCTAATATCCGTGATCTACTACCAACACTAGAAGGTGTTGCGAAAGCAGGTCGTCCTTTATTAATTATTGCTGAAGATGTTGATGGTGAAGCTTTAGCGACACTTGTTGTTAACAACATGCGCGGTATCGTCAAAGTGGCAGCTGTTAAAGCGCCTGGTTTTGGTGATCGTCGTAAAGCAATGTTAGAAGATATCGCTGTATTGACTAATGCAACGGTTATTTCTGAAGAAATTGGTTTATCTTTAGAAAAAGTTGAGATGGATCAACTAGGTACAGCTAAGAAAATTCAAATCACTAAAGAAAATACAGTGATTGTTGATGGTGCGGGTTCAGAGGAAGCGATTAAAGGTCGTGTTGCACAAATTCGTGCACAAGCTGATGAAGCAACTTCTGACTACGATAAAGAAAAACTACAGGAGCGTCTTGCTAAATTAGCTGGCGGTGTTGCGGTTATCAAAGTTGGCGCGGCAACTGAAGTTGAAATGAAAGAGAAAAAAGCTCGCGTAGAAGATGCATTGCATTCAACTCGCGCTGCGGTTGAAGAAGGTGTTGTTGCGGGTGGTGGTACTGCGCTAGTGCGTGCTATTTCAGCACTTGAAGGTCTAGAAGGTATTAATCACGATCAAAAAGTCGGGGTTGATATTTTACGCCGTGCAATGTCTGCGCCTTTACGTCAAATTGTTGCTAATGCAGGTGATGAAGCTTCTGTTGTTTGCAATGAAGTGGCTAATGGTTCAGGTAACTTCGGCTATAACGCAGCGACTGCAGAATATGGTGATATGCTTGCTATGGGTATCTTAGATCCTGCAAAAGTAACACGTACTGCATTACAAAATGCAGCGTCTGTAGCGGGCTTAATGATTACTACTGAAGTTATGGTTGCTGATGCACCAACATCTGAAGGTAGTGCCCCTGCAATGCCTGATATGGGCGGTATGGGCGGTATGGGTGGTATGGGCGGTATGATGTAAGCTCGCGCTATTTGTCCATAGCTTAAAAAAAGCCCCGCTACTTGATAAAGGTAGCGGGGCTTTTTTATATCTTGCGTTTATTGGTCAGCGCTTATTCACATCCAGCTAGTGGCAGCCACTTGGATAAAGAGCCAACATCTGACAATATATTATCTGCATCTAAATAATAGACATGATTGTCGTTGGTATTAACGCCTAAATAGACGTTTTGTGTTGAGAAATAACGATAATAATAGGGGCTTAGAGTTTTTGATGCTGCAGCGGGTGAAAATAGGTCGGGATAGTTATTTTCTGCCCAAGTAAATAAGCAGTCATAGGAGGAAGTAGTGTCGCCACCATTAGCGAGTGTAATAGTTTGAGATAATAGTCCGCGACCACCAGCCATTGGAACAACAGGGGTATGCCAAGCTAAATAATACATACAAGTGTTTCCCATAAGTGCGCCTGCACTGCAATCCATATAAGCAAGTTGGCTCTCATCGGTTGCGCCCAGTGTCGGGTCGGTGGCATTAAAGTTAATGGCGACCATAACATTATTATTGATAGGCGGGTTGGTCTCGATATCTGTTGTTTCCAGTGCATAGGCATGAGCAGTAATACCGCCTTGGCCATCGCTCTGAGCATCAAGTTGGTACTTGATTTCTTCTATATTTCCCATAAGAACATCATCTAACTTACCTTGTAAGTTATTGATTTCCTGAGTCGTTGGGTCGTAATCAAATGTACCCGTAAAGGTGGTATCATCGATAAAAACCAGCTTTACATTGTACAATTCGGCATTAGCATGACTGCTTAGTAGTAATGGCACAGATGCTAGTAATAATTTATATGTTTTCATATCTATTTTCTCCTCATAATGAGTTTGTTAATATTTAAGAGTGAAGCCTACATAAACAGAACGTCCTTGACCGGCTAAATTCTGTGTATTTGGGCGTGAAGAAACTAATGTCATGGGGTATTGGTCACCAATATAAACCCCTGAAAGTGGTGCATAATATTGTTTATTAAGAATATTATCGACACCTAGGTCGATACTGCCATATTGCCATTGATAGCTTGTTTTCATATTGAGCAAAATATAAGAGGGGGTTTGTAATTCATTGCGAATTTCTTGTACCTCATCTTTTGCATCTACAAACTGCATTTCAATTGAGTTTTGCCAACCATTTAATTTATGATCTATGCTCCACTTTAGATTGAAAGGCATCATATGATAGAGATTTCCGCCATCCATGCGTCGTCCGCGCACATAGCTCATAATGGATTTACTCGAAAACTGACCTAACCGTTTACTCTTATATAGATTTACCTGGCCACTGACATCAACTCCCCACAGTAATGCATCATGATTTTCCATCTGCAAATAAGAGAAGCCATTTTCGGGTTGTTTACAGGTTTGGCAGAGATCAGCATCAATAAAGTTTTCAACATAACTAAAATAAGGGGTTAATTTGATGCTCCAGTCATCATTTCCAGTTGGGTCAAAAAATTCACTTGTGAAGGTAATATTGTGTGCCGTTTCTGTTTTTAAATTAATATTACCTACGTAACCATTACCATCACCAAACCAACCTATCATGGTCATTGGCATCGGGCTGGTACTCCAAGGGTAAAGCTCATGTAGTGAGGGGGCGCGGTTCTTGCGTGCATAGCCAAAATTATAATTAGCCCAATCGTTCGGCATATACTTTACAGAGGCGGTAATATCAATGGTATCAAAATTTCGATGATGATCTAAAGCATTGAATGCTATGGCTTGTTCGTAGTCAGGAGTGACTGTGTTGTAGGCTTGGGCATCACCTGTATTTGTCATAGTGCGGTCATATCTTAGACCAAACATGGTCTGCCAGTTATCTGACCAAAACCGTTCCCATTCGGTAAATATCGCAAAACGATCTCTCGTCGCATGATTTAGGTTGAGAAAGGTGTTCGGGCCCATCATGCTAGGAAAAGTAGAGGTTGGTGGCCAATAGTCATGAATAGCATTGCTATGAAATTCACTACCAATACGCACTAGGTCATCATTGTTAAAAGGTATCTCAGCTTGCAGTTTGTAACCAATATTGGTACTTCGAGTATTCATCGGCATGGGCTCTGGAGCCTCTCTATCCGGTCCAAAGTCCATAACATGTGTGGTATGCTCAATAAATAGTTTACCGTCTAAAGTACCCCAGTCAAAATTACCTTTATAGTGCATATTGCCAAAAACACTATCATTATTAGTCAAATCCATTCGGGCCGTTGGAAAGCCTTGGTAAGGCATGTTTTGCAGTCCTGCCTTTATTTCCAGTAAATGTGAATCCCATTTAAAGGCTAAGGCTGCCGCATGATTTTGAGTTTGATAGCGTGTTGATTTAATAACGGTACCATTACCATCGCTATAATTACTGCTCTGAGTATGAGCAAATGAGTAATCAAGGCGAAAGAAATCATTTGCTAAGCCTGCTGAGATATTTGCACCAAAAGCATCGCCGTTACTACGATAAAAAGAAGATACCGTTCCTGTCGTTAAATAGCCTGCGCCTGGATCCGCAAAAATAGGTTCGGCTGACTCAACAGAAATAGTGCCGGCAATACTATCACCGCCCATACTTACTGGAGTGACACCTTGTAAGATTATAATCTTACCCACATTGCTACGATCAATACTGGCTAAAGCAGGGTTCATATGGTTGGGACAACTCGAATTTACTGTCATACCATTCACCTCAATTTTAATTCGAGTATCATTTAAGCCACGAAGAATGGGGATTGAAGATACGCCTCCAGCACCTTGAAAACTAACACCTGCCGTATCTCCTAGTAATTGCGCGGTATCCGATATTTGGCTTTGTTTTTTTGCAATATCATCTTTTCCTAGTGTTGTTTGATGTGAGATATTGGCGTCGCCTGCGCTTTGAGTGACGGTCATATCATTGAGATGCAAAACGGCATCTTCTTCAGTGACGTTATCTTTGGTCATTTCTTCTGCATAAGTAACGGATAGAGCAGAATATGCAGCAAAAATCGATAGAAATAATGTGGGTTTATTAATGTTCATTAAATGTCATAATTTTTTGGCAAGGTCATCTTAAGTCATGCTTAGTGGTGCTGAATTTATAATCAGAAGATGGGGGATTTTTAATTATTTTTGAGAGAATATTTAACAGGCTTGTAAAGCATGCATTAGGATATTCTAATGTTATTTTGGTTGTAAAGCTAAAAATTTTATGATGAATTTTATATTTTTAGCTTTTTATATTCACTCGATAGGATCTTTGAGTAATAAGCTATTTGCCATATTTTTCGCTAAAACGGCTTGTTCAATGAAATCGAGAGCCTGTAATTTATTTTGTGCTATAAGCGCCTGCTGTTCAAGGCTTAATGCTTTATGCAATAATCTCAGTGACTTTGGGTTAGCAATAATAGCACCACCCTCAAGAACTTCTATCGCATCTTCTGTCTCTGCCATAGCCAATTTTAATATGTCTAGTTGGTCAGACGTTTTGTTTAATTGTGTCACTTGAATATCAAGTTCGTTTGAACTACGGATATTTTCCATTGCATTAAGCGTGCGTAAAAATAATGCGATAGCAGTTACTTGCGTGGGCTCTAAATGAATGCAACGCCCGCATTCTGAATTAGGATCCGTTGGGTCCGCAGGTTTAGCGCCAGGTGAAGCATGGAAAGCTTTACTATTATAGAAAGCAATGGCCTCTTCCAAAGTATTTACTGAGTTATTGTGAAAATAGGGAGCTGTATCTGCTGCTTCAACGACCGTTGTCATATTAAACTCATGGTTTCCAAAACAGTTTTGAGTATTATCACTACCACAATTATCTTGTTCTTTATTGTTAAACCCACCATCTGAGCAGCAATTCTCAATTTAGGATTCAGTGATAAAATAAATCCAATTCCTTACCCCAAAAAAATTCTATAAGTGATNCCATCTGAGGGTGCTTCTTGCCATACCAATTTTAATATGTTAGGTAAGTTTTCTACTCCGGTATTGCGGTTACCATTTTGCAGTGAGGTGGAGCTATTGGCTCCGGCATTAAAGTGACAGCCTTTGCATTGACCTGTACCTGGTTCTGTGCTATGGAATAATTCCTTGCCTGTTTCTACGATAGGTGAAGAAAAATGCATATTATCTAAGTCAGGATCCCTAGACCTACCTAGAGATAGCATATAAGCATGAAGTGCATCTAGTTCATCATCTGTTGGCATGCGAAAGTCAATATCGACTTCACGATTAAGGGTTTTTGGCATATGTTGTATAATCGCGCCTATAGTAAAAGACCTTAATGAACCATCTAGTGGTGAACCATCAGCAGACCATCCGAGTGAACTTTCTACTACAGTGCCTTCCGCATCCCACTCTGGTGTAGTCGATGTTCCTAATGCTAATAAGGAATGAGCACAAATTAATTTAGGCAAGTTCAATTTAA
>NZ_FQTQ01000204.1 GCF_900128525.1 methanotrophic endosymbiont of Bathymodiolus puteoserpentis (Logatchev) | reverse complement strand
CCTCCCATTTTGAAATGAAAAGCTTAGTTTGCACTTATTTTAGGCGGTTTAGAATGTGTGGTTTAATTGACGCTTACTTATAAACACCTTGCAAGGACCCTAGAATACCGTCGATTTCTTTAGTCAAAGCATTGAAATCACTCTGTTTCGTTAAACGTTCGGCCCAAGTAAATACCTGATCTGTAGTCACATTACTTAGCATTGTACTACCCCGCAGGCCATGCCATAGGACGACCACCTAATAAATGTAAGTGCAAATGATAAACCTCTTGCCCACCTTCATTATTACAATTAATAACGGTACGATACCCAGTCTCAGCAATACCTTCTATTGCCGCGATCTGCGCAACAGTCTGCAATAAATATCCGGCAAGTTCTTTATCCTGCAAATCATTTAAGGTCGCTATATGCTGTTTAGGAATAACTAAAATATGTGTCGGTGCTTTAGGGTTAATATCTCTAAACGCAAGAACTTGCTCATCTTCGTAAACTATATCAGGCTGAATTTCTCCAGCAACCATTTTGCAAAATAAACAATCTGTCATAGCCCTCCCCTTATTCAATTGAACGACGCCCGCTAAAAGCATGCGCCAAAGTACTACTATCAATAAATTCAAGCTCGCCGCCTACTGGCACTCCATGCGCTAGGCGACTAACCTGCACATGATTAGCTAAAGCCAATTGTGCAATAAAATGCGCAGTCGCTTCACCCTCGACTGTAGAATTAGTTGCCAGAATAAGCTCTGTTACCTGATTAACTGCTAATTGCTGTTCAAGCTGGTCTATGCCAATTTCATCAGGACCAATACCATCTAAAGGCGATAACCGACCATTTAAAACAAAAAACATACCTTGATAGTCTGTCGCCTGATTAATAACCCAAACATCTGCTGGGCTTTCTACTACACAAACCAGATGTTGGTCACGCGTGGGGCTAGCACAAATACTGCATAATTCATACTCAGTTAAAGTACGACATTTTTTACAATTACCTAACTTATCGGCTGCTACTTGTAATGCTTTAGCTAAATTATCAGCCCCACCTCGATCGCGCTGAAATAAGTGTAATGCCATACGCTGAGCGGACTTAGGACCAACTCCAGGCAAACAACACAAGGCATCAATGACATCAGTTAATAAGCCTTGTTTCTGCATCTTTAGAACGGCATTTTGAAGCCAGGAGGAATAGGCATACCAGCAGTAACATCAGCCATTTTTTCTTTTTTTAATTTAGCAACTTTACGCACAGCATCATTAATCGCCGCAGCAACTAAATCTTCTAGCATTTCTTTGTCATCACCTACTAAAGCATCATCAATAGAGACTTTTCGCACTTCTCTTTTTCCTGTCATTAAAATGCTAACCATACCACCACCGGATTCACCGGTTACTTCCAAGTTTTCAAGTTCAGCCTGAGCTTTCTGCATATCTTCTTGCATCTGCTGAGCTTGCTGCATAATATTGCCGAGTGCGCCCTTCATTAAGTTCTCCTAATCATTATTTTGAACTGGCTCAATTGAGCCTGGAATAATACGAGCATCAAAATTTGCTTTTAATGCCTGTATATTTTCATCATTATCAATAGCATCAACAGCATCCTGTTGACGGTTAATCTTATCTTTTTGTATTTGTACAGCAGGTGTATCAGCAACTACCGCTTCTGTTTTAATCACTAATTTGAGCGGTCGCTTATAATAAGCTTGCACAGCTGCTTGTAATTTTTCTTCTGAGCGAGGGCTTCTAATTTGCGCTTGCTTGGGATCTAAAATCAAGCGACATTGCTGCTCATCGACCCCTTCTAAAATACAATTATTTGCTAATTCGCGCGTTAGCCCGACAATGCTCATAGTCGCCACTATCTCATGCCAAGATAGCTCTTCATCCACCTCTGTGAGCCGAACATTAGCCGTTACTGGCGCCTCTTTATTGGCAATCTTGCTGTCGGTAGGCATTGCCCTAACTTCCGTAGGAGATACCATAGCAGAACGAGACTTTTGCGCAATAGTTGGAGCTATTTTTTGTACATTTGCACTAGTTTTTTGCGGGCTAAACGCAAGCATTCTTAGTAAGATCATCTCAAAGCCTGACTTTGGATCAGGGGATAAACTTAAATCTTTTTGCCCCATTAAGGCAATTTGATAATACAACTGTAGTTTTTCAGCAGAAAATAAGGGACTGAGTTCACGCAATATATCGGCATCATCATCTGCTTCCGCTATAGCTGGCACTTGCTGCACCAGCGCCAAGCGATGTAAAAAATATAACATTTGCTGCAATATACTAGCAAAATCAGGCGTTAATTCAGCCATTTCCTTTACCTTGTGCAGTACACTTGCAGCGTTATTTTCCGCTAAACTACGCAGTAAATCCTCTACTGGTTGCTGGGCAATTGTACCTAGCATATGACTGACCGTTGCCGTATGGACTACATCATTACCATAGACAATCGCTTGATCTAATAAACTCAAACCATCACGCATACTGCCGTCAGCAGCACGTGCGAGTAAACGCAATGCACTTACTTCAAATTCAATTTTTTCTGCATTAAGAATATAAGCCATTTGCTCACTAATTTGACTAATAGAGAGCCGCTTTAGATTGAATTGCAAACAACGAGATAAAACAGTGGCAGGGATTTTTTGTGGGTCAGTGGTCGCCAGCAGAAATTTAACGTGTTCAGGTGGCTCTTCCAAAGTTTTGAGTAAAGCATTAAAACTATGCCCTGAAAGCATATGCACTTCATCAATTAAATAAACTTTATATTTTCCACTATTTGGGGCGTATTGGGCGTTATCTAATAAATCACGCGTATCTTCGACTTTAGTGCGAGAAGCGGCATCAACTTCAATTAAATCAAGAAACCGTCCTTCATCCAGTGCTGTACAGACAGCACAAACTCCACAGGGATTATAATCTTGAAGATTTTCACAGTTGATTGCTTTTGCTAAGATCCGAGCAATAGTTGTTTTTCCTACACCGCGAGTGCCTGTAAATAAATAAGCATGGTGCAGACGATTGTGCCGTAAAGCATTAATCAATGATTGACTAACATGCTCTTGACCAACAATTTCGGTAAAATTATGCGGACGCCATTTCCTAGCGAGAACCTGGTGATTCATGGCTGCGTGGTAGATTTTAGATTGGGCGGCTACCATGCCAGCCACATCTCGGCACACGAATCTTCTGCTACCGTTGCTCCCTTCCGGACCTGGCGGAGTTGACAGAATATCGTTGCGAGAGGACCGACACAGTAACCATAATGTCGACAACCACTAGCGTTGAAGAATGATTATTATGAGTTATCTCCTTTTAAATTTCAAGGAGAAAATCCCTTATTTAAAAAACATCAAAAGTAACAAGCACATAGTTTACCGTATTCGAGATAAAAGCCGTAACAAGTGCTGAATATTGTTGCATTTTCTCTCAATCAACGTGCAAAGCTTAATTCAACACGCCGATTTTTCGCCTGACCTTTTCGGGTGCGATTACTTGCAATAGGCTTCTTCTCACCATAAGCCCGCACAGTCAGTTTATCAGCTGATACACCTTGACTCTCTAAATAACGTTTAACAACCTCACCGCGCTTTTGTGCCACAACCATATTATGCGCTTTACGCCCCATACCATCAGTATGACTGTTAATAATTAGTGCTTTTGTTTGATGCTGCATATACCGTGCAACTAAGTCTAAACGGTGCTTTTCTTTAGCTGTTAAATGTAAACTACCTTTATTAAACCAAAACATTTTTAAAACATCGGGTCCAAAAACATGTATACGAAGAATTTTGTCATTATTTTCTAAATCTATCATAGAAAGTTTAGACTGTACTGCAATACGTGATTTTTTAAGTCCTTGCTTTACCAGTAAATCAACAATTTTTTTTGCTCTAGATTTAAATAATCTATCATCAGCCCTACCTATACTTTGCGTATCACTGACTATCACTAATTTAGTATCTTTCATTACTTGCATATACTTCACTATTTTCTTTATAAGTATAAAATATTGCCGATCTACCCGTTTACTTCCCTCGGAAAAATAAAACACCTTATCCTGTAAAGATGCCATCGCATAAGGCAATAACTGTTGACCGCAAGCAATAAATTGAGAATATGCAGCAGAAAAATTAACCGCGGAAACCGTCACCTTTACTTGTTCAATAGGCTTGTCTTGATAAGTATTTACATAAGTAAAAGTAGGAAATTCAGCACTGAGCAAAACATCAATCATTGCTTCCGCATCAACACCAAAAACTGAAAGATATTTTGATTCAGAACGCTGCTCTATGAAAACTGGGTAGCTTTTTAAATGTGTAAATTCATGCCTCCACGGTGCAGGTAATGCCGATAAATTTGCTTTGCTAACAACAAACCCTGGATTACGTGCTTGATACACACCAAATTGTAATGGCTCTTCTGGACGTAGTGAGAAAAATGCCTCTCCATAATGAGGAATCGCCTGAGTTAAATCGCATGTCGTTTTACTGGACTTATTTTCCCAATAAGCATTTAAAATATCAGCAGAATATTCTACCGCTCCAAGAGGTCGGCATATAACGAATAAATAGGTAAAAAGAAAAGCCAGTAGAAATTTAGACATAGTAATAACCTCTCAGATATTTAGGTTATCGGCCTAACAAAGATTTTATCAAGGGTAATAAATAGATTAATTAAAGCGACTTCCATGCACTTTAATCAATAAAGCCGCCTCTTCGCGACTTAAGCCACAGTCTTTTATCAATTCCTGCTCGCTAGCGCCAGAACGAACTCTTTGAATAACGTTATGGTAAGGTGAAGCTTCTGATTCTTTATGCTCGTAATCACCTAACTTATCAAGCAAATCAGTTATTTGTTCGGCACTCATAGCGATACGCGAATCAACTGTAACAGCCGCCGAGCATAGTCCCGCAATATCTTTAGACATACTATCGATCTGTTCAGCTAAAACTTGATTAATGTTTTTTAACTTTCGCTGCTCCCAGGCTAGCCACAACAGCCCTAAACCGAGCAAAGAAAAACATAAGACAACAATAATAAGCAAATCAGTATCCATTAAACAATTTTATCCGTATATTGTACGTCACCCACATCGCCATTTCGTACAGCACCTCTTAAATTTAGAACATAAAAAACGGTATAAATGATTGTTTTTAAATTATTAACAGCCTCATAGTTTTATCGGTTATTTCTAGGCTACTGTATTAGCTATGCTTACTTTTTTCTGATTCAGAACCGGAGTTCTAATTATTTTATAATAAGTTTTAAGTGCTTAGAACATATCTAATGCTTCATTCTCTTCATCACTTAAAAACTTATTTAGATCCACTAAAATCAATAATTCGTTATCTCTGCTTGTTACACCCTGTATATATTTAGAGCTTTCATCATTGCCGACATTTGGCGCAGTCTCAATATCAGAAGCTCTTAAATCAACGACTTCTGCCACACTATCTACCATAATACCGATAATGTGCTGGTCTGTTTCAATAATCACAATACGTGTTGCATCATCCTGATCCTTAGACATCAAGCCAAAGCGGTTACGCGTATCAATCACTGTCACAACATTACCACGCAAATTAATAATACCTAAAACGTAAGTAGGCGCACCAGGCACTGGAGCAATTTCAGAAACCCTTAAAACTTCCTGCACTTGCATTACATTAATGCCGTACTTCTCTTCACCTAAACGAAAAGTCACCCACTGCATGATAGGGTCATTTTGTTTCTCATCACTCATATTCAGTCGCCTAATTATTAAAGTTTAAACATACATTCTAAATCAATAAATGAATTATATACCTAATTCTTCGGATCTTTTCCGTTTAGGTACTAACTCATTAATATCCACAACTACGACCAGCTGCTCAATCACCGTACCAACCAACCAAGGCTTGCTTTTCCTATCAGTACGCCAACGAATTTGTTCCGATGTTAACTTGGCAATGGTCAATAATTCATCACAAGCCAAGCCCCATTGGCCATCTTCGGTCAAAATAACATTGGTAAAGGGCTTCTGTTGATAATCTCTTATTCCTGCTCGACTTTTTCCTTGTATCAAATAGGCCATATTTAATATACCTATTTTTTGCTCTAATTCAGCCTTTAACCCTATAAACCAAAGTGGCTGTTGTGGGATTTTTGTTACTTTGCCATCAAACCTTATGGCTCGTGATAAATCTGTTAATGGCGCAGCTAAAACCAAATTCCCGACTTTAAAAAATAAAGCAGAGAACTCATCTTGAGCATATTTAGGCATAATAG
Source organism: methanotrophic endosymbiont of Bathymodiolus puteoserpentis (Logatchev) (assembly GCF_900128525.1). GTDB lineage: Bacteria > Pseudomonadota > Gammaproteobacteria > Methylococcales > Methylomonadaceae > Methyloprofundus. The sequence continues at coordinate 3,009 of NZ_FQTQ01000204.1, read as the reverse complement.
ATAATGCCTTGCTCGCCGTAACCACATCAGCCACCAATTCAATCGACGGCTCTTGCGTTTTAACTGTTGCAGCCTGCACCTTAACAGCCGAAGAAACTACTTTTTTAACTTGTCGTTCTTGTTCTTCAATAGCTTCTGTAGATGGAAGTTCAGCAAGCATTGTCGCCAAATAAGAATCCAGCGCAAGCTCTTGCTCTATAAGTTGCTTAACCGCAACAGCGCATACTTTACTCATGACGCAGCGACCTTAGCTAGCTTGTCTTTCTGCAATAATTCATCCAACAAATTAGAATAACTCGCAACTGCCTTAGACGTAGGATCATAAATAGAGGCAGGAACCCCCATACTACTGGCTTCACGTAATTTAGTGTCAACTGGCACAAAAGAATGCCAAGCATTATCTGGATATTTGTTGCGCAAGAAATTTAAACTCTCAGTACCTGCTTTAGTGCGCTTATCATACATTGTCGGGATAATTTTATAGCCAGGTGCCTGCTTTCTGGACTTATAAACCATTTGAATCGTCCGTACCATTCTGTCTAGGCCTTGTAATGCCAAAAATTCAGTAATGACAGGCACTAATAAGTATTCACAAGCAGCCAGAGCATTAATCATTAACACTCCCAACATAGGTGGGCTATCAATAATGACATAATCATACTCATCAGCCACTTCTGCTAATGCACTAGAAATAACTAAGCCCATGCCCCCCAAAGAAGCAACTTGCCTATCTAGTGTTGCAATAGCCGTTGCTGCAGGCAGAATGGACAGATTTTCAAATTCTGTCTTTATAATATAAGGTCTAGGATTGTAATCTTTAACTTTACGACTGGCATTATGAAATAAATTATAGACACTAGCCTGAGTTTCATCAGGGTTTTGCTTAAAATAACTGCTTAAAGAACCATGGGGATCTAGATCGACTAACAGTGTTCTATATCCCCAAGATGACAATAAGCCACCTAGAGTTATTACCGTTGTTGTCTTACCTACCCCACCTTTCTGATTAGAAACTGACCATATTTTCATAATTGACACTCATTTATGAACAGCGAGTTTAAATATTTTCTCACTATAAAAGTAACGACACTATAAAGGCTCATCATCTGCAACAGATAAAAACTTATTCCGCAACTTCCTTTATTTGTGCATTATTTTTTCCACCATATCGAGCAAGCGAATTGGAAATCAAGACCAAAGTAACTCGCCTATTCTTGAAGCGCCCTTCCGCGGTTTTATTATCTGCAACTGGATGATTATCTCCATAACCTACTGCAGCTAATCTAGCAGGATTTATGCCATCATTAACTAACTCACGCGCCACACTAACGGCTCGAGCAGATGATAAATCCCAATTAGATGGAAATTCAATAGTTTCTATCGGTATATTATCTGTGTGGCCTTCAACATAAATAATGTTTGATGTGGTTTGTAAAACTTCGCTAATCTTTTTTAATACAGGCGCAGCCTTTGACTGCAGAGCCGCGTCGCCACTAGCAAACAATAGTCCACTTTTAATCTCAATTTCCACCCATAAGTCATTTTTTTTGACTTCAACTAAATCATCGTCAATAAATGACTCTAATGCAGATGCAAATTGCTCAGCAATACGCCCCAATCTACGCCGTTCTTCTAATACTTCCTCGGAAATCTCAACATCACGCAATTCCTCAGCCGTAATAAAGTGATCTAATACGACTGGCTCAATAGCACTTGTAGCAGGCTCACCCAAAGAAATAGGCTGCGACGAATCTCCCTCCCCATCCGTTAATTCTGAAGTAGATTGCTTGGCGCCTTTACGTTCAAATGCTTCGATCATTGAATCCGATAACACTCGATACTTACCTACATTCACAGAAGAAATAGCATACATCACTACAAAAAAAGCGAACAGCAGAGTAATAAAATCTGCATAAGAAATTAACCATCGATTATGATCTTCAGGTGGTTCAATATGCCTTTTTCGTCTTCGTGCCATTATTATGACGCCTAGTTAAGTCGTTGCGTGTAAAAAACCTGACAGTTTTAACTCAATATTACGTGGGTTTTCACCTTCAGCAATCGCTACAATACCGACCATCATCATTTCTCTTGCATTAGACAAAGCATAAGCATGAGCTTTCAATTTTGCCGAAATAGGTAAAAAGGTTAAATTTGCTAAACTAACACCATAAATAGTAGAAACAAAAGCAGTTGCGATACCAATCCCCAACATACTAGGGTCAGAAAGGTTCTGCATAACCTGAATTAACCCCATAACAGAACCTATAATACCCATCGTAGGTGCATACCCACCCAATGATTCAAAAACCTTAGCAGCCTGAAAATCACTATACTCTTTCGTTTCTAAATCAACTTCCAAGCATTCTCGAATAATTTCAGGTTCATTACCATCCACTAACAATTGCAAACCTTTACGCGCAAAAACTTCCTGCTCATTATCTGCAATAGCCTCTAAGCCCAGCAAACCCTCCTTTCTAGCCAGTGAACTCCAAGCAACAATTTGGTCAATATCACTTGTTAGATTAATTTTCTCCGGTACAAAAACCCATACCATTATTTTTACAGCCCTTAATATGACTTTAGGTGGGTACTGAAATAAAACGGCTCCTAAAGAGCCACCTAAAACAATCATCAAAGCAGGGCCATTTAATAAGGAAGAAAGACTCCCTCCACCTAATATATTGCCACCAACTACAGCCCCTAGGCCGACCAATATACCCAATACACTAAAAACATCCATTAGTTAATTTCTCTGAAAATTTGCATCAACTCAACTAGCGTGCTTATTTTTGCCACAATACCGACACCTACTATAGCTTTAGGCATACCATAAAAGTACAACTCGCCTCATCCTGAGCCCAAATACGACCCCCTCGTTGCTGCACTATTAATTCAAGAGCTTACTTTTTAGCCAGCATACTTCCTCATCATTCCCGGCACATCCAGAATTAAAGCAATTTGCCCATCCCCAGTAATCGTTGCACCTGCCAAACCATCTAAGCCATG
>NZ_FQTQ01000203.1 GCF_900128525.1 methanotrophic endosymbiont of Bathymodiolus puteoserpentis (Logatchev) | reverse complement strand
TACACTCTTTCCCTACACGACGCTCTTCCGATCTATGGATGAAAAAGATTCTACTAAACTTAATGACATAATACTGGGCTATAGAAATTGACTAGTATCGCTTATTTTTCAGATTATTTATATGCGGTTGCCCTGCTCAGCGATACTATTTAAAGGCAGGTTTTTTATGCTCAAGAATGTACCTGCAAGAATTCGTTCAAAATTTTCTTGGTCAAATTCTGTTCTACCCGAACGTAAAGAAGCTTTATTATTGGGTAAGCGAGAGACAGGTAATACAACAAAGTTACGCCAGTGCCAAGTACCTTGGCTAAGGGTGGTATCAAGGCCGGTAAAATTATTAATCGTATTGCGGAATCGATTGCGGGCAATTAAGCGGCGACTGCCAACATCCATAGTCTGCCGTCCCACCTTGATTTTAAACTTTAAGCCGCTGTTAAAGAGGTCGCTGCTTTGCCAAGCTAAGTAAGCTTGTAATAAGTCCGTTTGATTAATTAAACTGGTGCTCATTGGTGTGTTGCTGCCCTCTAAAGTAATACGTGAATCAATAAACTCCGTGCCGAGTTCAACATTATTGTAGTTAATGCCCAGAAATACATTGGTACGAAAGGCTATCACTTGATCGCCGCCAGATTGACCTTTTTTGAATGCGCTATCATAACCTTCGTAACGAGTTCGATGGTCAATTTTTAAGGTTACCCAGTGCGGGAGATTGAGTTGTTTTTGTACGCTCCAGTTTTCGCTTGCTTGATTTAGGCCACTATAAAGTCCTAGTGTCAAAGCGCAGCAGTGTGCTAGTTTTTTATTTTTTATCATAATATGTTTAAAATTACATAAATAAAAATTAATTGTCTTATTTATAGGTATTTCAGCATATAATTTAAATTAAAAAAATAGGTTTAATATTTCATAATAAGAGGTTTATGGGTGAGCATACAATTAACTTTGCGCTGGGTTTGTGTTGCGGATGAGTCATACGAGATACCGTTGGACTTATTTTCCTTATTACAAGCAATAGTCGATAACGGTTCTTTGCGCGCAGCAACCGAGGAATGTCAGCTATCTTATCGTCATGCTTGGGGGATGTTGCAGCTTTGGCAGCAACACTTTAAGCATCCTTTAGTAGAATTAAAAAGAGGGCGAGGTAATGGTGCTATATTAACGGCATTCGGTGAAAAATTATTATGGGAATATCAGCGTATCGCTGCTCGGCTTGAGCCTGAATTGGCCAGTTTGGCCTCAGAGTTATCTTCTGAATTGGCCGCTTTAATGCAAATGGGGCCGCAGAGTCATTTACGCATTGCGGCAAGTCATGGCTTAGTGATTGCTAATTTACGCGATTTGGCACAAAAAACGCAGGGGTTAAATTTAGATGTCCAGTTTCATGGTAGCTTAGATAGCTTGCAGCACTATAGAGCAGGGCGCTATGATATGGCGGGATTTCATTTGCCTGAAGGTAAGTTAGGTAAGGCTCTACTGCCAAGAGTCAAACGTTTAATTAATTCAGAAACGGATTGCTTGGTTTATGCACTACGCCGTCAACAGGGGTTAATGATGGCACTTAATAATCCCAAAAATATTCAGAATTTGAGTGACTTAACACGCTCTGATGTTAAATTCATTAATCGTCAGCGCAATTCGGGTAGTCGTCTTACTTTAGATGAAATGTTATGCCGGGCAGGTATTGATAGTGCCTTGATTGATGGCTATGCTAATGAAGAATTTACTCATAGCGCGGTAGCTGCCATAGTGGCAAGTGGTGCGGCAGATTGTGGTTTTGGTCTGCAAGCTGCAGCAGCACAATTTAATTTAGCATTTATTCCTTTTAACTGGGAGTCTTATTGGTTCGTTTTACCCAAAGCCAAGGCAGACCAAGTTTTATTCCGCTCATTTATTGAGCTATTAGGTAGTCATGCGTTTAAACTGAGTGTCGCTGGTGTACAGGGTTATGATGTCAGCCGTTCGGGAGTTGTGGTTACGCCTAGTCATGATTTATCTATTTTGTTATTTTAATTGATGATTTACCAATTCAATAACCTACAATTTTATTATGCTGATAAGCTTGCTTTATCATTGGATCAAGTAACGATTGAGCAAGGTAAGACAACGGCTTTAATTGGTGCGAATGGCTCAGGAAAAAGTACTTTATTGAACCTCTGTGCTTTTCTGGCAAGCCCGCAGCAAGGTGAGTTATTTTTTAACGGTAGTCCAGTTAAACTGTCTGATTTAATAACCTATAGACGGCGTGTTGGTTTTCTTGCGCAAAAGCCATTTATGTTGTGTGGTACAGTCTTTGATAATATTGACCTAGCTTTAAGAATACACGGTAAAAAACAACGTGCTGAGAAAATACAGCGCGTGTTGCGACAATTAGATATAGAGCACTGTGCAGGACAACAAGCAAAGCAATTGTCAGGTGGTGAATTACAAAAATCTGCTTTAGCGCGGATGTTAGTATTAGAGCCAGAAGTTTTATTATTGGATGAACCTTTTAGCTATTTGGATCAAAGTAGTGCCCAGTCTTTAGAGTTATTTTTACGACGGTATGCACAGGCAGTAGGGCAGACCTTAGTCTTTAGTACGCATGACCGTTTGCAGGGCTTTGCCTTAGCCGATGAAGTGCTAGCCTTAGCTCAAGGCAAACGCGTACATAGCCCTTTGATTAATTTGTTCACTGGCGTTGTACGGGAGCATGTTTTTTATAGTGGTGCGATGCGTATTAATTTGCCTGAGGGTGTCGTTTCTGGGCATCATGCTTCTATTAATCCGCAAGATATTGTTTTATCCACCGAGGCATTAGTTTCTAGTATGCGTAATTGTATGCAAGGGCGTATTGTCATGATCGCAGAAGAGGGTGGTAGTATTCTGGTAAATGTTGATACGGGTGTAATTTTTCAGGTATTAATTACTTATCAATCTTTGCGTGAGTTAAATATCCATCTAGGTGATAAAATATGGCTCAATTTTAAATCTAACTCAGTGGTGATATTTTGAGTAAAGCCAAGGCCAAAAACAAAATAAAAACCAAAGGCAAAGCGACATCAAAAAATGTTGTCTTACCAGGCCCTATGCGTATGGTTTGGGGGGCTTTGGCTGCTTATTGGTTAAGAGATATTATTCATCCTGCTTTTACTTTGATTGCTGTGATGATTTTGTTGATGATTCCTGTTTTAATTGCCAATATGTTTTTTCCACAGCCTAAACCGGTAGTGCATGATGATGCTGGTGATGATGTGTCAGTAGAAGATAGTGAGCAAGAGGACGCCGCAGAGAGTACTTAAATGTGAGCTATAACTTAGCGGAATACTTATATCTAATATGTACTGGCTTAAAATGGTAGCCTGAGTGTGGACAAGCGGGAGTAGTTCACCTGATGATTCTAGTCACTAATAAATCGCAACAAAAAAACTATGAGCCGATACTCTAAAAAGACACAAACATCCCCAGAAACACAGGAAGAAGCATTGAAGGTGGCGAAAGCTACGCAACGTCCAGGACAAACTAAAGAGCAGACAAAACTCATTGCACAAGGCATTCAAAAAGGCATCGAGTTGTATAAAAAACAACAAAAAGAAAGGTCGCGTGAGCTAAATAAAAAGTTAAAAAAAGTTTCAGGTCGTTTAAGTCAATTAAATGCGCCGGAAATAGAGGAAGGGGGTGTTGAACCAGAATTTATTTATCGTCAGCATTGGTTGCCATGGCTTTTATTAGGCATCAGTTGGGCGGGGTTTGTAGCTTTTGTTTTGTTTGGAAACTAACGGCGAGGCGCGACCTTAGCTTGCCCGTGTGCTATTTTTATTGAGTACGCCTATTGATAAGTTAACCCCTTATGTTTTAGCCAGCCATGCTTATGATTACCTCGAGGGTCACGGTGAGTCCAGTGCACTACACCGCCTTTTTTATTCCATTCATATTCACCATAAAATTCAATAATATCTCCTATGCGTAAGGAATTGATGCGAGGTGCTAAGTCTATATTGTGTGCGATTAATATTGTATTTCCCGATGCAAGTTTAACCAGGAATTTTTGATGCTGGCTGCCTTTTATATCATCTCTAAGTGTGCGTATAACGGTACCTGAGCCATTAACCTGGATATCACTTTGTTGATTCTGATAGGCATTGTTAAGGAATGAGCACAAATTAATTTAGGCAAGTTCAATTTAAGAATTATAATGATGCAACTCATAAACTTTATTTAAAATCGACCCAAGATAAAACCTTACTCAAAAGAAATTGAAGCGCAGATGCG
>NZ_FQTQ01000202.1 GCF_900128525.1 methanotrophic endosymbiont of Bathymodiolus puteoserpentis (Logatchev) | reverse complement strand
AAAGTTGCAGAGGGTTTTAAAGAGTCAATGCGAATTGTATTTGATGAGCACCTGAGGCAATGGAATTATACTGCCATTCCTGACGCAACAACTTTATAAGTTGCCTAAGTTATTTCATGCACATTCCTAAAGAAGGTAAGTCATATTACCACGTAATCATACTCTGGCAATATGACAAATATATTCAAATAACTGAAGTATCAAGCTTTATTTATTTAAATAAATTAGCCAAAGCTAAATGGCCTGGTATCGCCCCAGCAGAAACGACCTTATCTCGGCCACTATTTTTTGCCTGATATAAAGCTTCATCAGCCTGGTGTATCAAATCAGCGCCTATTTCAGCCGAGCTTAAATGAGATCGCTTAGAAGGCCGGTAAGTTGCACTACCAATAGAAATTGTCACTGAAATAGTTTTATTTTGAGTTTCTACCACCAATGCTTTAATTTTTTTTCTAATTCTTTCAGCAATATCTACCGCTATTGCTTCATCAATATTGGCTAATAAAGCGACAAATTCTTCACCGCCATAACGTGCTAAGACATCATTATTACGTAGCTGCTCACGTATTATACTGGCCACAGCAACTAAAACTTGATCCCCTGCTTGATGCCCATAATTATCATTAACCTTCTTAAAAAAATCTATATCCAAAAAGAAACAGGATAATAACTCAGAACTACGCTGTACACGGTCGATTTCTTCGCCTAATCGTTGTTCAAGAAAGCGCCGGTTATTGACACCGGTTAAGGTATCAATCAGGCTAGTTCGTTTCATCATTTCATAATTCAAATGATTTTCCAGACAAACACTAACGACGGATGTCATATGTTCAATAAAGTCTGTTGCCATCGTATCTGAAAAACGCTCAGCAGTTAAACTCCCCATACTTAATGCCCCCAAACATTGGCCACGACGCACCAAAGGAATAACGGCTACACTCACCGGCTGTTCATTTGCAGCAAAAAAACTAGCACATTTAGGGCTTTTAAATCTACCCAAATAAGGACTATTCGTGTCACCAAAAGCCCCTTGCAAATCTTCATTATCATCCAAGAAAATAAGTTGTGGGTTTTCCTTTAATGCAAAACCATCTTCTTGTAAAAACTTTTTTAGTTCATCCTTTGCATCTACTAAACAAAAACCAATATAATCGAGGTCAAAAAAATCTTGAGCATGTAAAACATATTCAACCATTTCTGCTAAAGAATTAAGGTCAAGCAATCCTCTTTCAAACATTTGAAAACGTCGTAGCGTGGTACTATTAAAATGCACACGATCTAACATGCCATCCAAATGACTCTGTAAGACCAGCAAATCGGTTGTTAAGTCTTCTTCCAAGGTATTTTCTCAACAATTAAAATCAATAGGTCTAAGGTTAGCAGTTTCTGAAAAGAAAACGCAACTATTTATCAAATGAATCAATCAATCGCTCAAAAAATATCTGCACTGCGTCAAGAAATCAAGAGACATAATTATAATTACTACACACTCGATGCGCCAACTATCACTGATGCAGAATATGACCGACAAATTAAAATATTGCGTGAATTAGAGGAAAAATACCCTGAATATGCCACGCCTGACTCACCTAGCCTATCGGTCGGTGGCCCTGTACTCGATAATTTCAATAAAGTAACTCATAAGTTACCTATGCTGTCCTTAGGCAATGTTTACTCAAAAGAAGAGTTAGTAGAATTCGTTGAGCGCATTCAGAAACAACTAAAAAATCCCCAACCACTCTTATTTTGCGTAGAACCCAAACTCGATGGACTCGCTATTAGCCTTTTATATGAGCACGGTAAACTAGTTCAAGCAGCCACTCGTGGTGATGGTACGATAGGCGAAGATGTTACCTATAACGTTAAAACCATAAAAAATATTCCACATACATTGAAAGGCAACAGTATTCCTAGGCGTTTAGAAGTGCGTGGCGAAGTCGTCATGCCAATTGCTGAATTTCATGCCTTTAATCAACACGCTATAGCGCAGCAAGAAAAAACCTTTGTTAATCCACGCAATGCAGCAGCAGGCAGTTTACGCCAGCTTGACTCCAATATCACAGCACAAAGACCCCTAGCTTTTTATAGTTATGGCCTGGGTATTATAGAAAATGGTTCCTTAGCCAATAGCCATTATCAACGCTTACAACAACTTAAAGCTTGGGGCTTACCATTAACTAAAGAGATTACGCTTGAAACCGGCGCGCAAGGTTGCTTCGAAGCTTATACTCGGCTGTTACAAAAACGTCCAACATTACCCTATGAAATTGATGGAATTGTCTATAAAGTTGATGATATTACATTGCAAGAACAACTGGGGTTTATTGCCCGCTCACCACGATGGGCGACTGCGCATAAATTTCCAGCGCAAGAAGAACAAACTCGTTTACTCGACGTAGAATTTCAAGTAGGTAGAACCGGTGCCATTACTCCCGTTGCTATTTTACAGCCTGTATTTGTTGGCGGTGTTACCGTCAGTCGCGCCAGCCTGCATAACGCCGATGAAATAAAACGCTTAAATATCAAAATTGGCGACACAGTGATTATCAGACGAGCAGCTGATGTCATCCCTCAAATTATCAGAGCCTTACCCAGCACATCCGGCGAGCAAAGCCGAGAAATCATATTCCCCACAGCCTGCCCTGTCTGCGGTTCAGAAATAGAACGTATTAAAGATGAAGCTATCGCGCGCTGTACTGGTGGTCTATATTGCGCCGCACAACGCAAAGAAGCGATAAAATATTTTGCTTCACGTAAGGCTATGAATATTGACGGTCTCGGTGAAAAAATAGTTGAGCAATTAGTTGATGAAAACTTAATTCATACGCCTGCTGACTTATTTCATTTAACAGCGGAACAATTAATTCCTTTAGAGCGTATGGCAGAAAAAAAAGCTAACAAGCTAATTGCTGCTATTAGTCAGTGTAAAAGCACCACTTTTCCCAAGTTTTTACTGGCTCTTGGTATCCGTGAAGTTGGCGAAGCAACCGCTAGAAATCTTGCCAACTATTTTTTAACTCTCGAAGCTTTGCAACAAGCCAGCATAGAGGATTTACTTAAAGTTGATGAAATTGGAGATATTGTCGCGCAACATATCGTTACATTTTTCCGTCAAAAACATAACCAAGAAGTCATACAAGCCCTCTTAGATACTGGCATACATTGGCCGGAAATAAAAACCAAAGAACACCAAGCTCAGCCTCTCGAAGGAAAAACCTTTGTCCTAACCGGTACGTTAACACAAATGAGCAGAAACGAAGCCAAACAAGCCTTACAAGCTCTTGGTGCAAAAGTATCTGGCAGTGTTTCTAAAAACACATCTTATGTCGTCGCAGGCGAAGCAGCAGGATCAAAATTAACCAAGGCTCAGGAGCTGGGCATTACTATTTTGGATGAAACGGAAATGCTCAGTTTATTAGGCTCACTGTAACTATCGTGACCAAGTAAAACAAGACACTTTCTTAGGCCTACGTCTCTATTCATGTCCATTCCCTTAACTAATTTCCTACAGGTGCTGCATAAGCATCTGCAACCAACTCTGACACGTTGCTTCCCGTTAATGCGTGCAAAAATGCAACTAATTCACCCATCTCTGTCTCAGTTAAATTTAACGGTTTAATAAGAGGGTCTAAAGTCTCATTGCCCACACCACCTTGGTTATAAAATCGAATCACTTCCTCTAAACTTGATAAGGAACCGTTATGCATATACGGCGCGGTTAAAGCGATGTTTCTTAAGCTGGGGGTTTTATATTTCCACCTGTCCTGTGGATCTTGAGTGATTTCGTAACGTCCTAAATCGTTTGCTTTAGTTTCGCTAATAACCGATAAATCCTGACTGTCTACCTCTATAAAAACACCGGGAGCAACTTGTACTGTTTGTTTTTCTGGTTCTTTATGCATCGATTCACGATAGCCAATTCCGGTATTATGTAACTGATTATCGGTAAATAATGCAAAGCCTTTATCCAAGGTATGACAATGACTACAGCCCGCTTTACCCGTAAAAACCTGATAGCCCTGCTTGACTGCATCACTAACCGCATCGCTTTTGTTAGCAAAAAACCACTGATCAAAAGCGGAATTTGCTGAATTCAAGCTGCGCTCATAACTAGCGATAGCCTGACCGATATTTAACATATCAGGCTCTTTAGCAAAACTTTTTTCAAACAAGCCCTCATAGTCAGCTAATGACTTTATTTTATCAACCACATAGCCAATAGAAGGATTAGCCATTTCATTATGTGCTAATAGAGGCGCCCAAACTTGTTGCTCCAGACTATTTTCACGACCATCATGAAAAAGCATCGTGGCATAAGCGATATTATAAATTGTTGGACTATTGCGCCGAACGCTACGCCCTTCTATACCAACGGCTGTTGCCATTTCGTTACTACTAAAACCCTGCTCTGGAATATGGCACATCGCGCAAGAAAAGGTATTATTTAGTGATAAACGACGATCATAAAAGAGCTTTCTGCCTAATGCTATTTTATCTGCTGTTATCAGGTTATTTTGCGGCACTGGCAAAGGCGGTAAGCCTAGCGGTAGTTGTTGCGTATTCGCATATAAATCAGCGGCCTTTCCTTGACGTTGATTTAAAGCAATCGACTGTGTTTGGTAACCCAGCTGTGCATAGTTCTGTTTATTATCGCCTGCTTGAAACAATGCATTGTCTGCGCTCACGACTGTAGGTTTTTGCGTATGGGCTTCACTTAATAAGGTTTTAACATCATTAATTAAGGTATCGGCATGTAGAAATGAAACACTGTAAATATTACGCACTTGCTTATCAGTATCAATCAAATACACGCGTAAAATATGCGAAAAAGTGCCGGTAAACTCACCTTTTTCATCGTACACTTTCTGAATACTTTGCTGGTACTGATCCAATATCGGTTGTAATTTTTGTTCTGATTGCGTAGTTAAAAATTGCCAATCAACCTTGTCGCTGATAAAGCTTTGCGCATACTCACGCATCGCTTCAGGCGTGTCATGTTCAGGATTAAAGCTTAAAGTCAGTAGGCGTAATTTTCCAGCCAGTTCAGGTTCATTTTGCAAGTGTCGTTTAATCTTATGAAAAACCATCGTTGCTAACGGACAGCCATTGACATCACTACAGGTCGAATAGATAAAGCTGAGCAAAACAATTTTATCCCCCATTAATTCATGCAAATGGACTAGCTGCTTAGCCGTGGTCAATACCTCGCCATCAGCGGCCTTATCAATAATAGGTAAGCTATAGCTCGCAACGGTAGGTGCATTAAAAGTTAAGGGACTGTAACCCGGCGCTAAATTGGACTGTGCTGGCTCAGCAGACAAATTAGCAGCACTAAACATCCCAGCCATGAATAGAGCAATGAATATTTTCATCATTATATTTACCCATTGTTGTGGGAGCGGCTTCAGTCGCGAATAAAGCCGCTCCCACATATTTAGTATTACGGGTTCAATTTAGCCAATAAACCAACGGGCTTTTCAGGTGATTTACTCGCATACAATGAATAAGCACCAAAACGCATTTGGTGCGCACGGCCTAATTTTTCTTTAATAAAGTCAATAGAAAATTTTTCTGTTAATTTTTTGCCATCCCAGCTGAATAATTTTAAATACTGCTCATTATCTGCGCCTTTTTTATCCCAATTAGACAACAGTGAAGAACTGTAATACAAACGTTTGCCATCCCAGCTAGATGAAACCATATTCACTTGTTTACCAATTTTTTGCTCAAACACTTGCTTAGGGTTAAATGGATCAGAAATATCAAAACCACGGGTTTTGCCATCCATAAAGGTATTCACCCATAACATTTGGTCATCACTTTGTATGGAAATATCCACAGGTAAAGGAATTTTGCTTGGGTCACCAATATCCGCCACTGCTTTAGACTGCCATTGACCTTTATCATCTTCATAAATCAACCAAATTTTTGAAGTCAATGCTGTCGTCGTAAAGCAATAATTATGATTTGGATTCCATGCACAACGAATTTCTAGCGGTGCACCCGGTACATCAAAGATTTTTTTCGGCTGACGGGCATGTAAATCCCATTGCACAACCGTATTACCAAAGCGTTTCATAGCTTCACCATCACCCAACATTTTGCCAAAATCCATCATATAATTTGACCAGCCAGTGAATGAAGAGCTGAACATTGCATTGCGTCGTGGTAAAACACGCACATCATAGCCATAGCCATCAGCATACGAGCCAGTTTTAACCGCGCCACGTAAATCACCATCTGTTGGCGTCCAATGGGTAACAATATGCTCGCCTTTATTGCTGTATTCGACCATTGCCGTACGCCCGCCATGATCTTTATTATTAGATAAGCCGGTAATCATCATTCGACCTGGTAGAGCATAAGTTGTATGTGGGCCGACAACGCCGCCACTTTTACTGACGAAATCCTTAATCACTTTAGTTAATTTAGGTTTAGCTGGATCCGTATGTACATCAAAAATAAAAATTTTATTGGTATCTAAACCCCCCGCCCATAAATATTTACGGTCATCTGTAAAACCAGAGTGATGCGCTTCGTTGCGCCCCCCCACCGAAAGACTATTAATGACTTTGCCATAGTTTTTTGACTTGGGATTAACATCTACAGTCACTAATTTATCTTGCTCATCACCGAGACCTTCCATACCCAAAGTCCAGACATAAACAAAGTCTTCTTGACCAACAATCTTAGCCATATACGGTGATTGACAGGTTTCATCGGCTTGAATGGGTGCCGAAATAAGCAAGCTGCTTACCGTAAAAGCACAGGCTTTAAGCAGTGTTTGCCAGCTATTAATAGATTTTTTTGTGTTCATTATTCTTCCTCGTTTTTGTTTATTTTTTATTATTATTTATCTGATGCTACGCAATCTTTAAAATTAACAATACTGTAGAAGGGACTTTTAGCCGCGACTTATATGAAATCGCGGCTAAAAGTCCCTTCCACAATAATTTGTACTCTTTATTCTCCTGTAGTTGGATCAATAATCGTTTTAATTTCAGCAATAGAGTCAGCAGGGAACTCACCTTTTTCTGCATGCTCTCTTACTGCCGCTTCATTCGGTGCAATATAAACACAATACACCTTATCAGCGGTTACAAAACTTTCTAACCACTGTATTTGCGGCCCCATTTCATTCAGCACACAACATGATTTCTGAGAAATTTGTTGTAAATCACTCGCTGTTAATTGGCCAGCACCGGGGATATTTCTCTCAATAATATATTTAGGCATATAAAACTCCTAGTTGACCAGTCATATTAAAATGGTCGTTTAAAAAAATAGTAGAATTACTTTAAAAATTATACTGCATAAGTATACGCTTATTTAGATCAATTGTACTCATCTATAAAATAATCACCTAATAAAGTATCAAGCTACTTATGATAGCAGCATAAAGACCTGACAAATTTACTTCAAAAACTTAAGATTTCATCTATACTTTAACAAATCATGGTCTATATTTAGGGGGTGCCATGTATATAGCCCCCCCTATTTAATTATCATTAGGTGAAAGTATTTGAAATGCATAAAATAACCGTTTTTTAGTTGCGACACCACTTAAATTTTACCATAAATCATTATTGAGGAACTTCAGTATAAAAATGCTTCAACCTTACTTTCACAAAATATTAAACGCACCTTTTTGTTTTATACCGCTTGTATCAGTGCTAGTGGGACTATTATTTCCAGTAAGTGCCATTATCTTTCTGTTATTTTACACTCAACAAACCTTATCCCTTACGACAATTCAGCAGTTACATCACACTCAGCCTTTACTCACTATTATTTGGTTAGCCCCTATAGTATTAGGTGCTTTTGGTTATATCTTAGGTAAGTTTGTAATAATAATAAAAGCACAAATCGAAAGTGAAAATAACCAAAAAACCACCTTGGAAACTATATTTAATACCGTTGCAAGTGCTATTATTTCCATCGACCAAAAAGGTTTAGTGACCAATTTCAATAAAGCAGCTGAAAGAATTTTTGGCTATACTGCCAGTGAAGTTATCGGGAAAAATGTAAAAATTTTAATGCCTGAGAAAGTTGCTAGCCAACATGATCAATATATAAAAGATTACTTAATATATAAGCAAGAAAGAATTATCGGTAAGCAAAGAGAGATTGAAGCACGGCACAAGGATGGAACTCTCTTTCCTGCCACATTAAGAGTGAGTAAACTAAAGATAAAAGGCATCCTTCACTTTACCGGTGTAATTGATGATATTAGCGAAACGAAAAACATCATGGCTCAACTTAATCAAGCTCAGAAAATGGAAGCTATGGGCCAGTTAGCTGCTGGAGTTGCACATGAAATAAACACACCTATACAATATATTGGTGATAATTTACATGCACTAGAGGCAAATTGTACTGATTTGCAGGCTTTAATTTTAAAAAGTAGGCAGAAATTCTCTGAATTCTCAGCAGACTTGCAGCAGGAATGGAATGAGTGGGAAGAACAATTCGATATCCATTTTATTCTACAAGATACCCCTATTGCCATCCAACAATCCTTAGATGGCATAGAAAAAGTAGCTGGAATCGTACAAGCTATGAAAGTTTTCTCGCATACTAATAACCAGTCCACTTCCTTTGCTAATCTAAATGAAATACTGAAAAATACGCTCATTATCAGCAAAAATGAATATAAATATATTGCTGATATTGAAACCAATTTTGCCAGCGACTTGCCGGATATAGAGTGTTATGGCAATGAACTCAATCAAGTACTACTTAACTTAATCATTAATGCAGCTCATGCCATCGAAGAGAAAAAATCAGGGCGAGGCTTAATAAAAATTACCACAGAAAAACAACAAGACACTATTTATATCAACATACAAGATAATGGAATAGGTATTCCTAAAGCCATACAAGACAAGGTTTTTAACCTCTTTTTTACTACCAAAGAGGTGGGTAAAGGAAGCGGACAAGGTTTAAGTATTGCCCATAAAATTATTGTCGAAAAACACCAAGGACAGTTTTACTTTGAGTCTACAGAAGGAGAAGGTACAATTTTTCACATTATATTACCTCTTAGCCTAGCTAAAACGAATACCCCTTACTTAGAGCAATGACATTAAAAAATATTTTATTTGTCGATGACGATATCAATGTAACCAATGGCATGAAACGCTCACTGAGGCGTGAGCGTGATAAATGGAGGACATTTTATGCTATATCTGGTAAAGAAGCACTCCAGATCATGGGGCAAAATCAAATCGACTTAATCGTAACCGATATGCTAATGCCAGATATGCGCGGTGATGAGCTATTACAACAAGTCGCAGAACACTACCCAGCAACAGTTCGTATTATACTCAGTGGCTATGCAGATGAAGCTACCTTAAAAAATGCAATGAGAGTCGCTCATCAGTATCTAAGCAAACCCTGTAGTTTAGAGTTATTAAAAGAAACCATAGCTCAAGTTTTCAAAATTCAGGCATGTATCTATAACCCTCTCATTATCAGTAGTGTAGGCGATATTAATCAACTGCCTAGCTTACCTAGTATTTACCATCAATTAAAACAAGAAATTAGCAACCCCAATAGTACATCACAAAGCATTGCTGATATTTTTACACATGATATTGCGCTATCAGCTAAACTTCTACAGCTTGTAAACTCCTCTTATTTTGGGCTTAACCGAAAAATTTCTAATTTAGTTGAAGCCGTTAATTTGATAGGAATTACGCAAGTCACTAGTTTAGTACTGAATACCTTTATTAAAGAGTCTTTTGCTGTGCACAACAGTAAATACTCTCTTTATTTGGACTCTATCTCTAGTGACTCACTACGCATTGCAGCGCTAGCCAAGAAAATCTCCTTTGCTGAAAACCAGCAAGAAGATCGACCTGATCAAGCTTACCTTGGTGCACTACTACATAACATGGGTTTGTTAATTTTTATGTCTAAATTACCTGAAAAGTTCGATGCGCTACTTACAGAGTTGGAACAATCAGAGTCCCCGTAATCGAATTGGAAAAACAAATTTTTGGCTTTACACGTGCTGAAGCTGGTGCTTATGTGTTGGGGCTATGGAAAATACCACCCAGAGTTACTGAATCTATTTTATTGCAATTCACCCCAAATGAAACCGAATATAATGGTGTCAATGCTCTCACGGCTGTACATGTTTCAGCTGCGCTGCTAAAACCAGCGACTACACAGAAAAATGAACGTTTGTTTGATATACGTCTTGATACTGCATACCTTGAACGCATTGGTAAACTTGATCGTTTACCTACTTGGGAGAAATTAGCTAAAAAGGTTGCTCAACATGATGATTAATTAGTTTAATTACACTAAAAATTAGCCTTCAGTCATTGACACCTCTGTTCGTTTAAAATTATTAACTTGACCGGCTCTATCTACTCTTTTACACCACTGCCATTAAAGTTAAGAAAACAGGTAGAATGTGCTGAGGGACGAAGTGCATCGTTTACAGCTGATGCGCTTCCTATCGTCAGCACATCCTACAGCAAATTGCTTAACTTAATGGCAGTGACCCTTTTAAGCCACTAATAATCGACCCTATATGAATCAGTACCCAATAAGTCAAAAAGTTCTTTGTGTTGACGATGAACGTAGATTGCTGGATGGCATTCGGCGCCAATTACGTAAAGAATTTACTATTGAAATCGCAGAAAGTGCGCAGGAAGGCCTACAAATTTTAGCTTCTGAGGGGCCTTTTGCTCTAGTCATTTCTGATTACAATATGCCAGGTACAGATGGCATTCAATTCCTTAACCAGGTCTATACCTTATACCCAGAAACGGTATTAGTCATGCTAACGGGTAGAGCTGAATTGGACATTGCTATAGAAGCATTACACAAAGGGCATATATCACGCTTTTTGAACAAGCCCTGCCCAAAAGAGGTATTGACGCAAACCATCAACGATGCCTTAGAACAATATCGGCTGATTCAGGCTGAAAAACAGCTACAAGCTGAGCTAGAAAAAAGTAATCATAAATTAAATGAACTTAATAATCATTTAGAAGATTTGGTTAAAATACGTACTCAAGCTTTAACGACTCAATATCAATACGTCAGTACTTTAGCGCAATTGGAATCTTCGTCGCAAATTGCTAACGCTTTAATCAAGGCGGTGCAAACAATAGCTCAGACAGACGATATTGCGTTATTTCTAAACCAAAATGATAAAGCAGGCGTATTTCTGCCCCACCTCGATCTAGCCAAAAAATATAAATTGCTTCCTATAAGCCAAGAAGACCAGCAGCAAGGCATTATTGCTCAATGTCTACATAGTAAAAAAACAATATTTATAGATCCTGATATTGAACTTTCTGTCATTGATCAAAAACTTTTTATTGGTACAGCTCGTGCATGTATCCCTTTAGAGGCGGATAAACGTATTATTGGCTTATTAAGCATCAGTACCAGCAATAAGGTTCAACTTGATAAAATTCAGATCAGCACCATTCAAGCTTTAAGTAATACCAGTGCAACTGCATTAATGAATCACTGGCACTTGGAAATACAAACAGAATCACAAGATGCGATTATTACCGCTTTAGCCAAACTATCTGAACATAAAGACCCAGAAACAGGCGCACACTTACTGCGTTTAAAAGAATACTGCGCATTACTTTGTCAATGCATGGCTCGCTCAGGAAAATATCAAAACCTTGTGACCCCCGAATTTACCAAAGATTTAGTAAGATCCTCCCCCTTACATGACATAGGAAAAGTCGGCATAGCAGATGTAATCTTAAGAAAACCTGGAAAATTAACTGAAGATGAATTTTCTATCATGAAAACTCACGCAAATATAGGTGGTGATACCTTACGCTCTGTGTATGATCGCTACAGCTCACAATCTTTTATCAAATGTGGCATGGAGGTTGCATATTGTCATCATGAAAAATGGGATGGATCGGGTTACCCACAAGGCTTACGAGGCGAAGACATTCCTCTTACTGCCCGCATATTAACCGTAGCCGATGTCTATGATGCTTTGACAACACGGCGAGTCTACAAGCCACCTTTTTCCAGAGAAAAAGCTAAGGAAATTATTATCACAGGTAGTGGCCAGCATTTTGATCCCGATGTAGTCCTTGCTTTTATCGACAATGAACCACTTTTTCATAATATTGCAAAATCTATGGCTGATAATACCTAAGTTAGCATGCCATCCGGTTTAATTTGTCAGCACATATAGCTTAGGAATGTGCATGAAATAACTTAGGCAACTTATAAAGTTGTTGCGTCAGGAATGGCAGTATAATTCCATT
>NZ_FQTQ01000201.1 GCF_900128525.1 methanotrophic endosymbiont of Bathymodiolus puteoserpentis (Logatchev) | reverse complement strand
AAATTTCCATACCGGATATATTTTGTACATTAGTCGTTGCTACGGCTTGTAAAGAAGAAGCCTCATATTTAGTACAAGCACTTAAAAACAATACCAATAAAATAAATAGTTTTTGCATCTTACTTATCCTCTTTTTTATAGTTCATCACGTAATACCCCTATCAAAATGCTAAGTTCATTAAAAAATTCCTAGCATAGGTGATAGTACAACACCATTTTTATACCGACAGGTAAAGAAACAATATTTACCTAATATTTCAACCGCTTTTAGCACGGAATAATTCATCAAAAAATGGATGCTGTACTAATCTGTTCATTTATTTTTTAAGCGTCTATTCCGCTTGAGTTTTCTCAAGTTCTCGCCTTTTTAGCCATTCCTGCCCTTGCAAGACTAAACTGTAAATAACCGGAAAAACCAGTAAGGTTAATAATAGTACGGTAAACATCCCTCCTAATACCGGTGCTGCAATCCTCTGTGTCACATCAGCACCGGTACCGGTACTCCACATAATAGGCACTAAACCAATCATTGTGGAAAATGCAGTAATTGCCACTGGACGTACCCGTAAAGCTGTTGCAGATTCAACGGCTTCTCTAATTTCCGGTGAGGATAACAACCGTTGCTTGCTGCGACGCAATTGCGCTATTTCAATATCAATAAAGTTTAAGACCATCACTCCGGTTTCCGCTGCCGTACCCGCTAAGGCAATAAAACCAACATAGACCGCCACAGATAAATTAAAGTCATAGGCATACACAATCCAGATACCGCCAATCAAGCCGAAAGGAACGCTTAACATCACAATAACAGGCTCTGTCATATTGCCAAAGGTGAGATAAAGCAAAAAGAAAATCAGCAATAAGGTAATAGGGACGACTATTTTTAAACGTTTCGCCGCTCTTTCCATATATTCAAACTGGCCTGACCAAGTAACGGTGTAACCTGCCGGAATATTAACCTGTTCAGCAAGTACCTGCTTGGCTTTCGCAACAAAGCCACCAATATCTGAACTACTAATATCCACATAAATCCAAGCATTAGGGCGTGCATCTTCACTTTTAATAGAGGGTGGACCACGCCTTAAATTCAATTCGGCAACCAAGGCCAAAGGAATTTGGCTATTAGTCGGCGTAGGAATTAATACCCGTTTTAAGCTTGCAAAATTATCCCGTAATTCACGCGGATAACGTAAATTAACAGGGTAACGCTCCAAACCTTCTACCGTTTCTGTGATATTTATTCCACCAATGGCACTTTGAATCACATCTTGCACATCGCCTACCGTTAAACCATAACGTGCAGCCGCCTCACGATTAATATCAAAATCAAGATAATATCCCCCGACGGCTCGGTCACCAAAAGCAGAAGTGGTTTCTGGCAAGGTTTTCATAGCCATTTCTATTTGTTGCGATACATCTTGTAAGATATTTAAATCCGGCCCTGAGACTTTGATACCGATAGGTGTTTTAATCCCCGTTGATAACATATCAATACGCGTTTTAATAGGCATGGTCCAAGCATTGGCAACCCCTGGGAATTGAATGGCTTTGTCCATTTCACTCATTAAGACTTTCGTGGTTTTTTTAGGATCAGGCCATTCTTCTCGCGGTTTTAAACGCACGGTTGTTTCCATCATGGATAAAGGCGCCGAATCCGTTGCTGTTTCGGCACGTCCCACTTTACCAAAGACATGATGTACCTCAGGAAAGGTTTTTAATATCTTATCCGTTTGCTGTAATAATTCCCGTGCTTTGGTAATAGAAATACCCGGGAAAGTCGTCGGCATATATAAAATATCACCCTCATCCAATGGTGGCATAAACTCACTACCGATTTTTGATAAAGGGTAATAGGTTGAACCCAGTAATAATACCGCTATAATCAAGGTGATACTGCGAAACCGCATGGCAAGCTTTAATACAGGGCTATGCAAAAAGTGCAAACCCCGATTGATTGGGTTTTTATGTTCGGGAATGACTTTACCCCGAATAAAATACCCCATTAACACCGGCACAACGGTAACGGTTAAGATAGCCGCAGCCCCCATCGCATAAGATTTGGTAAAGGCCAGCGGACTAAATAAACGTCCCTCTTGTGCCTGCATGGTAAAAATGGGAATAAAGGAGACGGTAATAATCAATAGCGAGAAAAATAAGGCAGGCCCTACTTCACTGGAAGCTTCACGAATCGCTTGCCAACGCTCGTCATTGGTTAAGTCCCTATTTTTCTTTTCGCGCATATCAGCCAAGTGTTTATGCGCATTTTCAACCATCACAATCGCACCATCGACCATATCACCAATGGCGATAGCAATACCACCTAATGACATGATATTGGCATTTAAGCCCTGATAACGCATCACGATAAAGGCAATTAAAATACCTAATGGCAAGCTAATGACAACGACTAATGACGAGCGTAAATGTAATAAAAACAAGCCGACCAATACACTGACAATAATTAACTCTTGAACCAATGCCGTGTTGAGTGTTTCAACCGCACGATTAATTAAATCACTACGATCATAGACCGGTACGATTTCAACTCCTGGCGGTAAGCCTTTCTTAAGCTCTTCCAATTTTTCTTTAACGGCAGTAATGGTTGCTTGTGCATTTTCACCAAAACGCATAATAATGACACCGCCGGCAACCTCACCCTCCCCATTTAATTCAACAAGACCACGACGTAATTCAGGCCCTAAATGAACATGTGCGATATCCTGCAAGCGGATTGGCGTACCATTGGCATCCACACCGACCGGAATGGTATTTAAATCGGCAACTGATTGAATATAACCTAAACCTCGTACCATATATTCGGTTTCTGCCATTTCGACCAAACGCCCACCGACATCATTATTAGAGCGTTGAATCGCTTTTTTGACTTTAGACAATGGAATGTTATAAGCCTGCAAAGCATTGGGATCGACCTCAACCTGATATTGTTTGACGAAGCCACCAATAGAGGCAACTTCAGAAACACCTTTAACGGTTTGCAATGGGTAACGTAAGTACCAATCTTGTAGTGAACGTAATTGAGATAAATCATGCTGGCCGGTTTTATCGACTAATGCATATTCATAGACCCAACCCACGCCGGTGGCATCAGGACCTAATGTCGGTGTCACACCATCAGGTAAATCACCACTGACATAGTTTAATGATTCTAAAACACGAGATCGCGCCCAGTAGAGATCAGTACCATCTTCAAAAATAATATACACAAAAGACAGTCCAAAAAATGAATAACCACGTACCACTTTTGAATAAGGAACTGCAAGCATTGCGGTGGTTAACGGGTAGGTTACTTGGTCTTCCACAACTTGCGGGGATTGCCCCGGGTATTCAGTAAAGACGATAACTTGTACATCAGATAAGTCAGGAATCGCATCTAAAGGCATACTTTTATATGACCAATAGCCGCCAGCACCCAATAAGATAGCCATAATAAGGACAATGACTCTATTTTTAATAGAGGCTGCAATAATTGAACTAATCACTTATTGTCTCCTTGTACTACATCACTCATATTTTCATGATTCATGCCTTCATGATTCATGTTTTCATGGCTCATGTTTTCGTGGTTCATACCTTCATGATTTATATTTTCATGATTCATGCCTTTATGGTTCATGTTTTCATGGTTCGTATCCTGTCCCTTTATCACAGACTCTTCCGTAGAGGTTGAACTTTCACCCACAACATCATTCAACATTTTTGCGGTTGCTTCACGTAACTTTGACTCTGAATCAATTAAGAATTGTGCCGATGTCACCACTTCTTCACCTTCTTTAACCCCTTTTAGTACAATAACTTTACCACTAGACGATAAACCTAATGTAACGAGCCGTGGCTCAAACTTCCCAGGTTCGCGCACCACAAAAACCTGATTGCGTGGCCCCGAACGAATAACCGCTTCAGAAGGAATGATGATTGCATCTTTTTGTTTGTCTGCAAAAATAGTAATTTCAGCAAACATTTCCGGTTTTAATAACAAATCCGGATTATCAAAGACAAGGCGTACTTTAATCGTACGGGTTTTTGCTTCTGCATAAGGGTAAATGTAAGTTAAATGTCCCTTAAATGTTTTACCTGGAATACCGGCTAATTGCATTTCAACCGAGTCACCTTCTTTAACCCAAGGCAATTCATACTCATAAATATCAGCGTATACCCAGATTTTACGTAAATCAGCAATCATATAAATTTCAGTTGCTGGGGTAACAAATTGCCCTTCACGCGCCCCAATTTTCATGATAATACCTGCTTCAGGCGCATGAATATGTAAGCTTTTTTTAACTTTATGCGTGCGTTGCAATTCACGTAATTGATGCTCGGGCACATCCAATAATTTTAAGCGTTCACGTGAACTGATAACCAATTCTTCAGCACCTTGCCGAATATCTGCAATAGGACTCGCTTCCAAGGCTTTCAAATTATTTAAAGCAAGAATATATTCCTGTTGACTGGCAACCAATTGCGGTGAATAAATACTTAATAAGTCGGTATTCTTTTTCACCCATTGCCCGGTTTTATCAACATGTAATTTCTCTATCCAGCCCTCTGTTTTAGGATGAAGGTGTACCATACGTTCTTCATCATAATCCACTCGCCCTACGGCACGCACAGTATGCGAGAGGGATGCTTTTACTGCTTTTATGGTACGCACACCAATATTTTGTATGGTTGTACCATCAATTTTAACCGTCCCTGCTGGGGCTTTTGCATCGGTATCGCTTTCCGCATACACCGGTACATAATCCATTCCCATCGAATCCTTGGCAGGCGTTGGCGAAGTGACCGAAGGATTCATCGGGCTACGATAAAAGAGTATTTTACGTTCTGCGGGCTTTTCAGGCTCTGCATAGACAGGCACATAATCCATCCCCATCGAATCCTTGGCAGGTGTTGGCGAGGTAACCGATGGATTCATTGGGTTGCGGTAAAATAAAATTTTTCTGGCTGTCGAACCTTCTGTTTTTGCCTGTGTAGCCGCTTGTTTTGAGTCTGCATACCAATAGCCACCCGCTAAGCCAACGGTTAACATGATAGGGGCAATCATTAATGCTGTTTTATTCATAAATTTCTTCCTTGCCAACAACGGCCGTTAATTGTGCGAGTGCCTGATTAGCTTCGGTTAACGCTTTCCAGTACTGTGTTTCGTAGTTATATAAAGTAATTTGGCTGCGAACTAGGTTTAAAAAATCCACCTTGTTAACCTGATAACCTGCCAACATAGAGGCAACGGTTTGTCTGGCTTGAGGAATAATGCCTTGTTTAAAGAGCACGACTTGATCTTTGCTTTGATGAAAGTCACTGTAAGCTGTTGAGATTTCAGCACGCACATTATTCCATTGATCTTTTAAGGCATAGCGTTGCTGCATCAGTTCACTATGACGCTGATCAACCGCTTTAGCTTGTTTACTCGCGGCAAAAATAGGGACAGTCATACTGAGCTTTAAGCTAAGAAAATCGGCACGCTCCTGCCCAGACAGTGTATCTGCTCGACCACCATAAAAAGCACCCACTTTAAAATCTGGGAAAAAATCCTTTTTGGCAAGATCAAGTCGAGATTGCGCCGCATTGATGGATTCACGCCGAGATGCCAATATGGCGCGATAATCCTCAGCTTGCGCAAACAAGCGGCTTTGAGTTTGTAAAACCGGAAGACTCTCTTTTGTTTCTTCAGGAAGGGAAAAAAGATGGTTAGCAGGCTGATCCAACAATGCATTAAGCTGAGCTTTAGTCGTA
>NZ_FQTQ01000200.1 GCF_900128525.1 methanotrophic endosymbiont of Bathymodiolus puteoserpentis (Logatchev) | reverse complement strand
TTTCATTTGAGTCAGTATGATATATATTTTTCATTTTCTCAAATAATTAAGTGGAATAACAGATTTCACCCACTACCCAAATATTTAACTTGGCATATGTCGATCATAGTGGCAAACCCAGCCAGAATTAATAAGAGATTAATATTAGCTAAGCCTGCATAGTTTGCCCCATTTTTATCCATAACGACCTTATCAGGAAGGCCACACCAATAAATGCGACAGAACCTCTCTTGATTTACATTAATAGTCACGCATAGCATCCACTAGAGTTTGTATTGTACTCCACTCTTCCATAACCTCCTTAATCTTTTTAATTTGAAGTGATTCGTAAAGTCCATCTTCAAGCCTTTTTTTGGTCTTGTGTGCGGCGATAACCTCATTGAGGTATTCATCAGCTTGTTTGTAATCTACATCTAATTTTTCGTCAATTGCAGCATCCGATATACTATACATATATCTAACTATGTCTTGGTATATGCGCTCCCCCCAGTTTACCTCTTCCTGGGCAAACATTACCGTTTTATCAGCGTATTTATCGAACAGGTGTGTTATATAATATATGGAAATATGCCTCTTATTGCGAATGGCCCGATTCTTATCCTCAATAGTCCACACCCAATGGCGTCTAGCTCTTTCCAGTTCAACCGCTGGCGTTGTCCCTTCTTTTTTGCATTCTGTACGAGCGATACCCAGTCTACTTGAAACTTGGTTCATCAAGAACAACCACTGAGATTCGGCATCTTTTGCATCTTTATACATGTCAGTCTCTTCAGGATATGTCTCTTGCCACTCAAATATTTGCTGAGCGTTATACCTTATAGCGTCAAGCCTATAATACTGAGATTTCAGTCTTTCAGACGTTTCTTTACAAGTGCTCCATATCTTAATCTTATTTTTAATGTCCCTTGCTTTTTGCGCTCGTACAAATGCATCCTCTTTCATTTGAAAATGTAAAGCCATTGCTTCAGTTACAGGAATTTCCCACAACTCACGCGCATGACATGTTGTTGCCCACAATGTTACTGTTATCAATAATATAGTCTTCATCTTGTCTTCACATCTAAAGTTTTCCAATGTTTTTTATGGTAGAACTGGTTGTGTCGCATTTATTGGTAGATTATGGTATGATTCCTCATCCTTTCCCAATGTGCATAAAATAAAACTGGGGAATAAGGCGGTGAGTTATCCCAGAATTCACTCAGAAATGCGACTGAACCAATTGAAGCAGCACATATGATTCGAAAGGGACAGTTGTCCGAGGAAAATATGCCTGCTTATAAGCAATTTATGGCTTTAGTAGGACAGTCGCTGACAGCTATGGAGAGCGAATGTGGAGACAAAATAAAAGGCCATCCGACACGGCGTCAAGTCATTTGGAGCCTATGTTCCGACACCTTGTTGGGTCGGGGCCAGGCGCGCCATCCTACCTCATGAAACACTTGGGACTCCTGTCGCCAAATATTCATTCACATACGGAGCGAATTGGATAAGCCCCAGTACGCCCTGCGTCCGCTTCAACTTCGCACAAAAGCCGCTACGTTAAAGCTACCTCAAATGGCTTGACGGCTGTCGGGAT
>NZ_FQTQ01000199.1 GCF_900128525.1 methanotrophic endosymbiont of Bathymodiolus puteoserpentis (Logatchev) | reverse complement strand
AAAAACAATTTCCTAAAGAAAAGCGCCACATGGCTCTTTGAGCGCAAGCTCCGACCTGTTTTGATGGCATATCTGTAATAAAATGTCGGACACCGTTATGTATCGGCAGATTTAGAAAAAATTTAATTTCTATAGCCACTTTAGCTAACAATCCTATATAATGGTCAATACCAAAGGGGACGACTAGGTTTCGACGTGGGTAACAAAACCTTAGGTGCATGTCGAGGACAGTACACCTCGTAAAATCTACTGAAACTTAAGTATTCGCAAATGACGAAAACTACTCAATGGCTTTAGCTGCTTAAACACAGCACCATTCTCCTGACTATCTGTGCTTATGCGGATAGGTTCTTCGGAACTCTCAGGAGTCACTCTACATAAGATCGCGTTAAGGACTTTGTTCGGAGTCCCGACACGTTAAATCCAATCGAAATCGCTAAAAGTATCTTGGTCCGACGGGTAGCTTTTAGCTAAATCAAAAGTGCGGAATAAACATGTAGATCCAAAGGCGGAGTGCTTGCGGACGGGGGTTCGATTCCCCCCGTCTCCACCACCCAACTTTAACATATTGATTTAAAAGGTATCTTGTTTTTTAGTTTCGATAGTGAGCCACTCCAGTGAGCCACCGAAAACTATTCATGAACATCAAAGCACCTTCTTATCTTTACAAAAACCGACACGGAGTATTTTATTTTCGTGTTGTCATTCCAAAAAAATATCAGCAATATTTTACTCATAAACGCGAGATAAAACGTTCGTTAAGAACTGAAAATAAACATATTGCACTAAAACTTTCTCGTCTATATATGGTCGATTTTGATAAATTATTAACAGAAATAAAAAGCGGTAAACGTAAAACAAGCGAACTTATCACAATAAAAGATGTGCAGCTGCCTAATGGATCAACACTTGGTGAAATTTCCATCGACCATGGAAATGCAACATCGGAATATGAAACATTAATGGCGATTATTAATTCAGATTCACCTGATAATATCGGTAATCAATCATCTAATATTAATACCACTTCCTCCATAAATAGTTCCCTTACTCTTAGTGAAGTTTGCGATCTATATTTTGAAGCAAAGAGCATTAAAGATTGGAGTGACACAACTT
>NZ_FQTQ01000198.1 GCF_900128525.1 methanotrophic endosymbiont of Bathymodiolus puteoserpentis (Logatchev) | reverse complement strand
CGGTATATGCTCTTGCATAGCCGCTTTATTTTGATATGGACTCATAAGTGCCTCCGAAATTAATTGAAGGGCTTAGTCTGCCATGTTTTATATTGGTTTAGAATGTGTACTTTAATTGACGCTTACTACTAATCGCTTTGTTGCCGCGCAAGTTGACCAGACTTTAGACATCACTGATATGCGTGAAATAGACCAGTCTTTAGCTAATTATTTACAACAAGAGCGCGTACACTTGTTTGAAGTAAAAGCCAATAATAGCTTTAAAGTGCCTTTAGTAACTGAAATTGAAATATTTTCTGAAGGCTTAGAGCACTTGCAAAAATATCTTGAGCATCAAGAGACCAGTCGCTTAACGCAGGCTAATCAGTTTTTTAATCAAGTTAATTACCGCTTGCTAAAGGTTGAGCAACATTATTTAGTTCTAAGTGAAAAATTACCCGCGCGTGGCTGGGGCATCTATGTTTTTAATTTAAATATGGATAATAAATTAGCCTTAGAAATCCCTGCACCGTTAAATGAAAATATGGCGATGGAAGCAGGTAGTATTTTGTTTGAGTTGCTTAACGCGCGTAGCTTGGCTATTGCAGGAGCTAGCCGTTTCGCTAGAGCGGATAAAACTGCCGATGTACTAAGTCAGCAACAAAGTTTTTTTCATGCGTTTCACCGTCTATTCGGGCGGCACGACAGTTTGCAGGTTCGCACTTATACCGGAGAGCTTGCACGTCAAACTTCGGGGTTACGGCGTATGGGAACGGAAATTGATATTAAAGGTTTAGAGTCTACTTTATGGATTAAACAACGTATTCCTGAAAGTTTGGATTTGGTGAAATTAAAGCAAAGGATTGGTGCTTATCAGTTGCAATGGCAATCTCCAGGTTTTGGTAACCGTCAGCGTGATGTATCGGCTGAAGGCTTTGCTGAATTAATTTTAAACCAACAAGCTGCACGTACTTTATTATTTCAATCAAGCTTATTAACACCGTTGGTAGATACCTTTGAGCAAGATTTAAGCATAGAAGGCTATTTACAAAATTGGATTTTAAATAGTAAAACACAAATTGCTGGGCAAGGCAGTAACCTTTACCAGGCACCTGACTTAGGACAGCTATTATTTTTAGATGAGCAGGTTTTTACGCCATTATTAGATATAGTTAAAGATTATCAACAAATACAAAGTTGGACGCCCGAGTTGCTGGACGATTTACGCATTGTAGCGCGCTCAGCGGCTATTATGGGCTATCAAATTATTCGTTACCGACATAGTACTACGCTGCGAAATTATCTGATTATTGCAGAACAAGAGGGCCGTCAGCGCCGTTATTGGGGAACTTACGTCTTACGTGTAGCAGCTAAGCAACCTTATGTAGTGCAAATACCAAGACCACTGTACGAAGTGAACAGTTTTGAGTACGGTGTGTCTTTATTTGGACGTATTAATGCTACTGCATTGATGGTTGGTGCGACACACCCATATGCAAATGTCGATAACACCGCTGATTTAGTGGATCTAGATAATACCGCCAGTGTTTTTAATTTATTTAATCAAGTATTACTAAGAGAAGCTAAAAGTCAGCCTTTAATGATGCTGAGCAGTCGCGCTTTTGGCTATCGCCCTGATAGACCTGCTACTGATGCTGATATTATTTTAGCGTTAGAGTCTGGCGTTGTTGAGCTTCAAGAATTAACAACTCTAAGTAAAAACCTGCTTGAGATACTAGAGCAAGACGGTTTAAAAGTGAAATTACTGGATGGCTCAATAGAAACACAAGGTTATGAGGTAAGTTCTAGTGCGCAATATTATTACCTTAAAGCCACAGAAAATAAAAATTTTGCAGTGTTATGGCTATCACCTTTAATGCGTTCAAACTATCGTCAGCAAGATGAAAATAGTTGGCAAATAGCGCAATTTACGCAATTGGCTATAAAGAGCGTAGAGTATGACCTGGGGCAGTATTTATTGCAACACGGTGGCTTAAAATCTGCGCGATTAAATGTAGATTTGCCTGAATTCGTATAATAAGTGCATAACCTCTGAAAGTAACGGATAGCAATACACTGGTTGAATTGAGACAAGACATAGGGGGGG
>NZ_FQTQ01000197.1:68667-87044 GCF_900128525.1 methanotrophic endosymbiont of Bathymodiolus puteoserpentis (Logatchev) | reverse complement strand
TTTTTAGTCCGCAGTAGGCGACAGGGAAATTCGCCAATCCGAAGTGCACTGCGGTAGCAGTGCGCGAGGGAGGCTAGAATTTTATCCCGACAGCCGTCAATCCATTTGAGGTAGCTTTAACGTAGCGGCTTTTGTGCGAAGTTGAAGCGAACGCAGGGCGTACTGGGGCTTATCGAATTCGCTCCGTATGTGAATGAATAGTTGGCGACAGGAGTCCCAAGTATTTCATGTGGTATGAGGGGTTTAAAGCGTTTCACTCCGCTCAAGCAACGATTACAGAAGTTGAAACAGCACATATGATTCGAAAGAGACAGCTCCCTGAGGAAAATATTCCTGCTTATAAGTAATTTATGGCTTTAGCAGGATAGTTATGCCTGAAGACAAGGCACTCTTCGCTTTCACTAATGCTTGCGACAGAACCCATTAATAAATTCTTATTGCTTTAGTAACCTCAAAGGTAATACCATCATCCATAACTTGCAACTCAGCATAGTAATTTTCATCACCTACTTTGCAGATAGAGATAGCCATAACCCCTGTTTGATCGTTAAATACCACGGTGGGCTCTAGTGAGTCATCTACGGGAATCTCCTGGAAATCAAGTAGCTTTAAGTCACCATCACGATATAAAAACTTACCTGAATAACGTTTATCATTTCCTGCTGATTTTATGAGTGGAATGTTAACGTATTCACCATTCATGGAGCAGAGCGCGTCTTCTATTTTTTGTCGTCTTTGAGACTCTTCACGTTCTATCCTTATACGAGCAATCCAGACAGATTTTTTCAAATTCTCTTGTGCGTTAGGCACAACACGAGATATTGAGAATTTACCGTACATTTGTTTATTCATGCCATTTATTATTTTTTTTCCATGGTACCCTGGAATTTCTGCTCCATAGTAAATATCTGTACCAAGGTCTATTAATTCTTGCGCATTATTTATTACCCAATCTTTACCGAAAAGCTCTTGAGATATATCAACCTTAGTATCAGCAATTAATTCCCTAACCTCGGCCATGGCCTGCGCTCCAAGATCTTCTATTTCACTAGCTAACGCTGATACGCTAAAGGTTATTAGTAAACCGGCCAATAATACATTTTTAGTCTTCATTTTTATTACCTCTCATTGAGATTATCCATTAATCGTAAGTTTCCATTGAATTATACTAGATTATTAGAAAAAAAGCTATAGCCTTCTCCAATACGAAATGAGTCTGAAAAGAGCCTCGTATTCTAATATGGAATGAGTCTAAGCTGACAAAAGGATCTGTCGCAAGGGAAGGTTAATTGTGGTTTTTATGTCGCATTTATGGGTAAGTTCTGAGATAATTCATCCTTGTTTCCCAATGTGCATAAAATAAAATCATGATCAGCTTTAAAGGCTGAAGTTTCCCAATAATTATTTATGGTAAAATTGAAACCATGCCGCAACTATCGCTGAAAATCAGGGAAACGGAGCGATAGCGAAGTGATGATTTTTAGTCCGCAGTAGGCGACAGGGAAATTCGCCAATCCGAAGTGCACTGCGGTAGCAGTGCGCGAGGGAGGCTAGAATTTTATCCCGACAGCCGTCAAGCCATTTGAGGTAGCTTTAACGTAGCGGCTTTTGTGCGAAGTTGAAGCGGACGCAGGGCGTACTGGGGCTTATCCAATTCGCTCCGTATGTGAATGAATATTTGGCGACAGGAGTCCCAAGTGTTTCATGAGGTAGGATGGCGCGCCTGTTATTAATATGGCTACTTATGCTAATACATTAATATTAAATTTTTCAAGTAGTCCTATTAGCTTAATTAGAGGGAGTCCAATAAGCGCATTTGGATCGTCACTTTCAATACGCTTAAACAGTGTAATGCCTAAACCTTCTGATTTAAAGCTGCCTGCGCAATTATAGGGTTGTTCTAAAAGTACGTAATTTTTTATTTCATTAGCGCTTAGTTTTTTAAAGTACACCGAGCATATATCAATATCAATCTTATAATTCATCGTAGTTGTGTCTAACACGCAGATGCCAGTGTAAAATTTTATACATTTACCAGAAGACTTTTGCAATTGTTTGATTGCATTCTCTTGGTTGCTTGGTTTGTGTAGTTGTGAATTGCCCAGCATAGCAACTTGATCAGCAGCAATAATAATATGTTTTGAGTATGCGCTAGCGAGAGCATGGGCTTTTTGTGTGGCTAAACGCAATGCTTGTTCTTTTGCTGTTTCATTCGCTTGGGCGGTTTCATCAATATTTGGGGTAGCGCAGATAAAGCTTAAGTGTAATTTTTCCAGTAGTGCTTTTCGGTACTCAGAGCTAGAAGCTAAAACCAACTGATAGTTTTTCATTAGAATTCAATTGACAGGGGATGATAAAAACCTATATTATTACATGGATATGTTAGATCAATTACCTGAAATTATAGATCCTGTTGTGTTTGCGGAACGGAATAGCCATGTAGTAGGCTATATTGGCTTACAAAGGATGGCTCGCCTGTCTGATTTTCTTTTTGATAAAGAGGGAGAGTTAAATGTCGACTTGCAGTTTTATAAGGAAGGTAAAGTTCCAATTATTGAAGGGCGTATTGAAGGGCATATAACCTTGACGTGCCAGAGTTGTTTGAAATTTTTGCCATGGACTGTAGATAAATCTGTAAAGATTGGTATGGTGCAAACAATTGAACAGGCTGATCGCTTAGAGGAAGGGTTTGAACCAATGATTGTTTCAGGTCAAAAAATGTCACTCTCTACAATTATTGAGGATGAGGTGATTATTGCGTTGCCTGATTATCCAAGACATGAAAGTAGTTGTATTCAATATTCATCAACTAAGCCGCTCGTTGAAAAACCCGAAGAAATAAAACAAGAATCTGACAACCCTTTTTCTATTTTAGCTAAATTAAAAATTACTGGAGACCAATAATGGCCGTACAAAAAAGTAAAGTAACTCGTTCAAGGCGTGGACAACGTCGCTCACATGATTCGTTGACAGCACAAACTTTGTCACAGGATCCAACAACAGGCGAAACACATCTACGTCATCATGTTACGCCGGACGGTTTTTTTAAAGGTCGCCAAATTGTTGCGCAAGATGAAGACTAAAATTTAAAGTTTTGCACGAAAATTGTGCAATATAAATTTTGAAAGCCGGACTTTATGTCCTTTATGTCCGGTTTTTTTATAATAACGACTGGAGTTTTCGTACACGTGAGTTTAATAATTTCAATTGATGCAATGGGGGGAGATCACGGTACTGATACTACTATCCCTGCATCGTTAGAGTGTTTGCGTCGTAATCCTGAATTGCAGTTGATTTTGGTGGGTGATGAGCAAGCTTTACAGCCATTTCTCTCACAGGATTTGCTTGATTTTGAAGGGCGCTTATCTATTCAGCATGCATCACAATGTGTAACAATGGATGAATCTCCAGCAAAGGCGCTAAAAAACAAAAAAGATTCATCCATGCGTGTGGCAATTAACTTGGTACGTGATGGCAAGGCAGATGCGTGTGTAAGTGCAGGAAATACCGGAGCATTAATGGCGACTGCTCGATTTGTTTTGAAAATGATTCCGGGTGTTGATAGGCCAGCGATTATGTCTTCTATGCCTTCTATTTTTGGTCATACCCATGTTTTAGATTTAGGTGCTAATGTAGATAGTTCGGCTGAAAATCTATTTCAATTTGCTGTTATGGGGGCTGAAGTGGTTAAGGCGCTTGAAAATATTTCTAATCCTAAAGTAGGTTTGTTAAATATTGGTGAGGAAGAGACGAAAGGCAATGAACAGGTAAAGTCAGCTGCTAAGTTGCTGGAAAATTCATCATTAAATTATATCGGTTATGTCGAAGGTAATTCGCTTAATGCAGGTGATGAGAGAGTTGATTTAATTGTTTGTGATGGTTTTGTCGGAAATATAGCACTTAAATCAATTGAAGGTGCGGCAAAAATGATTACCTCTGTACTGAGGGAGTCATTTGCTAAGAATCTATTCACAAAATTTGCTGCAATGCTTTCTTATACCGTATTGAAAGCTATTAAAAATCGTATTGATCCTAGGTTGCATAATGGGGCTAGCTTTTTAGGTTTAAAAGGTTTAGTTATTAAAAGCCATGGTGGTGCTGATTCTTTGGCTTTTCAAACAGCAATTCATGTCGCTGAAGTTGAAGTTGAAAAGAATGTTATTCAAAAAATCAGCGAGCAAGTTGAGAAATCTTTAAGTGGGAGAGAGAGCGCATGACGGCTTATGCAAAAGTAATCGGTACGGGGGGGTATTTACCTGCTGAAATAAAATCTAATGATGATATATCTAAAATTGTAGATACAACTGATAGTTGGATTTTTGAGCGAACTGGAATCAGGAATCGACGCATTGCTGCAGCCGATGAAACCACTTCTAGTATGGCTGAAATTGCTGCTAGGCAGGCCATTGAGATGGCAGATATTGCACCGAATGAAATTGACTTAATTATTGTTGCTACAGGTACGCCAGAAAATGTTTATCCTGGCGCTGCATGTATGCTACAATACCGGTTAGGTATTAAAAATGGTGTGGCTTTTGATATACAAGCAGCTTGTTCGGGGTCAATTTTTGGTTTAGATATAGCCAATCAGTATATTAAGTCAGGAGCAGCAAAGACTGTTTTAGTTGTAGGTACAGAAATCAACTCACGAATCACAGATTGGACTGATCGCGGTACTTGTATTTTGTTTGGTGACGGCGCAGGTGCAATTTTATTGCTTACTTCAGAAGAACCGGGGGTCTTATCTACGCACATACATTCTGATGGGCGTTTTGAAGATTTATTAAGCTGCCCTAATCCACAGGCGCAAGGAAACCCAGACACTACTGGCTATATTTCTATGAAGGGAAATGAGGTATTTAAGGTGGCAGTGAATACTTTGGGGCGTATTGTCGATGAGACTTTGGCTGCCAATAATATGCAAAAAACAGATGTCGATTGGTTGGTTCCGCATCAAGCAAACATACGTATTATTACGGGAACAGCAAAGAAGCTGAAAATGTCTATGAATCAAGTTGTTGTTACCTTGGAGGAGCAGGGGAATACTTCTTCTGCATCTGTATTGTTAGCATTTAATGAGGCGGTTCGAGATGGGCGTATTCAGCGTGGCCATATCGTATTATTAGAGGCATTTGGTGCAGGCTTTACGTGGGGTTCTGCACTCATTAAGTATTAAAAGGTTTTTTATGAGTGAACAAAATAAACAGTTAGCTTTTGTTTTTCCAGGCCAAGGTTCGCAATCGGTCGCTATGTTAGCTGAAATGACAGAAGCTTATCCGGAAGTTAAAGCAACTTTTGCACAAGCATCAGAAGTTTTAGGTTTTGATTTATGGCGATTGGTTAATGAAGGTCCAGCAGAAGAGTTAAATCAGACCCATAATACGCAACCAGCTATGTTGGCTGCCGGTGTCGCACTTTGGCGAGTCTGGTGCGCACAGTCTGAGGTAAGGCCTGCTTATATGGCTGGGCATAGCTTAGGCGAATATACTGCTTTAGTATGCTCGGGGGTGCTGGACTTTGCAGATGCAATTCGTTTGGTTGCAGCTAGAGGTCGTTTTATGCAAGAAGCGGTTCCTGAAGGTGTCGGGGCAATGGCGGCTATTCTAGGTTTAGCAGATGAACAAGTGATTCAGGTTTGTGCAGATGCTGCGCAAGGTGAGGTTTGTTCGGCAGTGAATTTTAATTCTCCGGGTCAGGTAGTGATTGCGGGGAATAGTGTGGCTATAGATCGTGCGATGCCTGCGGCAAAAGAGTTGGGTGCTAAGCGCGCGTTGAAATTACCGGTTAGTGTGCCGTCGCATTGCGCATTAATGCGTCCTGCAGCTGATCAGTTGTATGTAAAAATGCAAGCGATAGAGTTCTCCGAACCTGATGTCACTTTATTATATAATGTCGATGTTAATGTGCATAAAGTTGCCGAGGAAGTCCGTCAGGCCTTGCAAGAGCAGCTATTTGAGCCTGTTCGTTGGGTTGATACGATTAATGCAATGACTGAGCAAGGTGTAACTACTTTTGTAGAAATGGGTCCTGGTAAGGTCTTAATGGGATTAAATAAACGTATTGTGAAAGCGGCGAATCATTTCACCGTTAACAATCCAAATACTTTAACTGAATTATTGGAGCATTTTGCTAATGACTAAAAAAATAGCCTTAGTAACGGGTGCGAGCCGTGGTATCGGTCGTGCGATTGCAGAAAAATTAATAACGGATGGATTTTTTGTTATTGGTACGGCAACTTCGGAGGGTGGTGCAGACGCTATCTCTGCGTATTTGGCTGATAACGGCACTGGCATGAAATTAAATGTCGCTGATGCGGACTCTATTGCTGAAGTAATGAAGGTGATTACTGGTAAGTATGGTACGCCAGCAGTATTGGTTAATAATGCGGGTATTACGCGTGATAACTTATTAATGCGCATGAAAGAGGATGAGTGGAATGATATTATCAATACCAACCTAACATCTGTTTTTAGAATGAGTAAGGCGGTATTGCGTGGCATGATGAAAGCGAAAACAGGGCGTATTATTAATATTGGTTCTGTTGTTGGTTCAACGGGAAATGCTGGACAAACTAATTACGCCACTGCTAAAGCAGGCTTAATTGGCTTTACTAAATCAATGGCTAAAGAGGTAGGCTCGCGGGGTATCACTGTCAATACTGTTTCTCCTGGTTTTATTGATACTGATATGACTCGTGAGCTGTCAGATGAGCTTAAGCAGGCCTTACTGACTGGTATTCCTTTGGCACGTTTAGGGGATGCTAAAGAAATCGCTTATGCAGTCGCATTTTTGGCCTCTGAAGGGGCTTCTTATATTACCGGTGAAACACTTCATGTCAACGGTGGTATGTTTATGGCTTAAAATTATGTCATTTTTATAATTTTAAAGTATAATTGCCCCGCTTATAGAATTAACTATAAGTTAAACCAGATTAATAATAATTTAGTGATGTTGCATAGTTTAAATCGGCATCCATTAAGGAAAAAATAATATGAGTAACATTGAAGAACGCGTAAAAAAGATTGTTGCTGAGCAATTAGGTGTAAAAGAAGATATTTCTAATGATGCATCATTTGTTGATGATTTAGGTGCAGACTCACTTGATACAGTAGAATTGGTAATGGCTTTAGAAGAAGAATTCGAATGTGAAATTCCTGATGATGATGCTGAGAAAATTACTACAGTTCAACAAGCAGTTGATTATGTGAACGCTAACGGCTAATTTCTTAGTTGTTATTACTTAATGGGTAATCATTCATTGCCCATTAATATCTATCTCCTTTCTTTTCTACTTCATTTCAGGTATTTCCATTGAGTAAACGTCGCGTTGTTATTACGGGTTTAGGTGCAATTACACCTCTTGCTAACACAGTCTCTGAAACATGGGATGGTATTATTAATGGCAAAAGTGGTATCAGTCAAATTGATTCTTTTGATATTTCCGGACATGCGACTACTTTTGGTGGTGTGATTAGAAATTTTGATATTAGCCAGTATATTCCTGCTAAAGATGCTAAACGTATGGATGGTTTTATTCATTATGGGATTGCAGCGGGAAGTCAGGCGATTGAAGATTCAGGAATAGAAGTTACAGAAGAAAATGCAGAAAGAATTGGTGTTGCTATCGGTTCAGGTATTGGCGGAATTACAGGCATAGAAGAATGTCGTATGACCTTTGAAAAAGGGGGGGCACGTCGGATTTCACCTTTCTTTGTACCTGGCAATATCATTAATATGATTTCCGGTAACCTTTCCATCAAGTATGGATTAAAGGGGCCTAATTTTGCAATTGTAACCGCATGCTCAACCGGCACGCACTGTATCGGTGATGCAGCACGTAAAATCCAATATGGTGATGCAGATGTCATGGTTGCTGGTGGTGCTGAGCGTTGTACAAGTTCAGCTACAGCAATGGGTGGTTTTGCTTCAGCAAAAGCTTTATCACGTCGTAATGATGACCCACAAGCCGCAAGTCGCCCGTGGGATACTGATCGTGATGGCTTTGTATTAAGCGATGGTGCAGGTGTCGTTGTTCTTGAGGAATTAGAGCATGCTAAAGCTCGCGGTGCAAAAATTTATGCTGAGGTTATAGGCTATGGTATGAGTGGTGATGCTTACCATATGACGACACCTTCCCCAGGGGGGGAAGGTGCTGCACGTTGTATGAAAAATGCTATACATGATGCAGGTTTAAATGCTACAGATATTGATTATATCAATGCGCACGGTACATCGACTCCGGCAGGTGATATAGGTGAAACACAAGCAATGAAAGCGGCATTAGGTGATCATGCTTATAAAATTGCAGTTAGCTCAACCAAATCTATGATCGGGCATTTATTAGGTGCAGCGGGAGGTATTGAAGCAGTGTTGAGTGCTTTAACGATTAAAAAACAAATTGTTCCACCTACAATTAACCTTGAAAATCCAGACCCTGAGTGTGACTTAGATTATGTGCCAAATACGGCGCGTGAGATGCAGGTTAATATTGCTATGTCTAACTCTTTTGGTTTTGGTGGGGCTAATGGAACTTTAGTTTTTAAACGTTACGAATAAGTACGGATCAAGGTTTGCTAATGATATTAATCAATGGTGAACAGCGAGATACGCTAAAAATAACAGATCGTGGCTTGCATTACGGTGATGGCCTGTTTGAAACGCTAGAAGTGATTCAAGGTCAGCCTGTTTTTTTAACTCAGCATTTAGCGAGATTAAAAACAGGCTGCCAAGTTTTACAAATCCCTTATCCAAAAGAAGCTCTTCTGCTGGATGAAATCCATCAAGTTAGTCATTCAGTTAATCATGGTGTCCTTAAATTAATGCTTACGCGAGGCTCGGGTGGGCGCGGATACAGGCAACCTGAAACTATACAGGCAACTCGTCTGCTTGCTTTATATCCATTCCCAGATTATCCAGCTCACTATAAAAGTGAAGGCATTAATGCCCGTTTTTGTAGGTCTCGCTTAGGACTTAACACGATGCTAGCCGGAATTAAACATAATAATCGTTTAGAGCAAGTGCTTGCTCGTGCCGAATGGCAGGATGAATTTCAAGAAGGCTTGATGCTGAATTTAAATGAGCAAGTGATTGAAGGCACGATGACTAACTTATTTGTGATCAAAGAGGGTGTATTGTATACGCCTGATATTATTTTATCGGGCATAAAGGGCGTGCTACGAGGGATAATTTTAGAGCTTGCTAAGATAAATGATATTCCCTTTAAAGTGACTTCATTAACTCAAGAATTTGTTTTATCCGCTGATGAATTATTTGTTACAAACTCCGTGATTGGTATTTGGCCAATTAAGTCGGTAGCTGGCACAGTATACTCGCTAGGCCCTTGGACAAAAAAAATAAGCCATTATTTAACTGAATATAAAAAAAGTGAACTAGGTGTGACATGTTAGTACGTGTTGCTGCGGCATTTTTTATTATTTTAATAGGGATTTTTGCTTGGGCTTTGATGAATTACCAAGCATTTGTCACGACACCTATCATCACTGAAGAGGCTAAGGTCGTTGAGGTTAAAAAAGGCAGTTCCTTTGCGCTTATTATTCGAGAACTTGGCTACCAGAAGCGTTCACTGAATGGGCTTTGGTTTAGGTTGTTAGCAGAACAACAAGGCTTAATAAATCAGCTAAAAGCAGGGGAATATGAATTACCTACTGGCTTATTGCCTAAAGATTTTTTAGCTCTATTAAGCTTAGGTAAAACACGGCAACATGAAATTACTTTTCCTGAAGGCTGGAGTTTTAGAGAAATACGCCAAGCAATTGCAGCAAATAAAAATTTTACACATACAATAGTTGAGTTAAGTGATTTACAAATTTTGCAAAAATTAGGCAGCAACTATACTCACCCTGAAGGTTTGTTTTTTCCTGATACTTACCGATTTGAAAAGCATACCACTGATTTGGCTATTTTAAAGTTAGCCTATAATAAAATGCAGAATAGATTAGCAGTATTATGGGAACAACGAGCGGCTAACTTGCCTATTAAGTCAGCTTATGAAGCGCTAATATTGGCTTCGATTGTTGAGAAAGAAACTGGTGTTGTAGCTGAACAGCCTATTATCGCAGGTGTTTTTATGCGTAGGTTGCGCAAGGGAATGCGTTTACAAACTGACCCCACTGTTATTTATGGTATGGGTGAAAGCTATCAGGGGAATATTCGTAAAAAGGATCTAAGTACTTTAACACCTTATAATACTTACCGAATTAATGGCTTACCACCAACACCGATTGCTATGCCGGGTGAGTATGCGCTGTATTCAGTGCTACATCCTACGGATAATGGTAGTTTATATTTTGTTGCTAAAGGTGATGGTAGTCATATTTTTTCAGCCACTTTGGCCCAGCATAATAAAGCGGTGAATAATTTCCAAAGGAAGCGGAAATAATGTTGGGGAAGTTTATTAGTCTTGAGGGAGGAGAGGGCGTTGGTAAAACAACCAATATCGCTTATATTCAGTCTTTGTTGGAAGAGAATGGTATTTCGGTAATGCTGACGCGCGAGCCAGGAGGGACACCATTAGCGGAGGCACTGCGCCAATTATTACTGGATAAAAATCAAGAGGAAATCACTGAGCAAGCTGAATTATTAATGATGTTTGCTGCGCGTGCACAGCATATAAAACATGTTATTAAGCCTGCTTTAAAGCAAGGGACTTGGGTTTTGTGTGATCGTTTTACTGATGCGACTTATGCTTATCAAGGTGGCGGTCGCGCTATGGATATTCTTGCCATTAATTGGTTGGAAAATTTTGTCCAAGGTGAGTTGCGGCCTGATTTAACTTTATTATTAGATGCACCTGTGCAAGTAGGTATGAATAGAGCGGCTCAGCGGGGCAAATTAGACCGGTTTGAATTAGAAAAAATAACATTTTTTGAAAAAGTCAGAGCAACTTATTTAGCTATGGCTGAACAGCAACCTGCCCGCATTAAAGTCATTGATGCTGCCCAAAATTTAGAGCATGTGCAAGCTAAAATTTATCAGTTGATTACTCAATTTCTTCATGACTAACGAGCTTTACCCTTGGCATAATTTGTGCTGGCAGCATTTGTCGGCTTATGTGGAGCAAGAGAGAGTTCCGCAAGCTTTATTAATTAATGGCATTGCAGGGTTAGGGAGGCATCAGCTAGCACTGCACTTTGCGCAATATTTAATGTGTTCAAATAAGCAAACTCAAGATTTTTGTGGTCACTGTGAAAGTTGTCAGTTATTTGTTGCCAATACACACCCCGATTTTACTTGGGTTCAGCCGGAAGAATCAGGTAAAGTAATTGGTATTGATTTAATTAGAAGTTTAATTGTTAAATTAAGGCTAAAGCCGCAGTATAGTGGGTTTCGTGTGGTTTTAATTAGCCCCGCTGAAAACATGAATAACAATTCTGCTAATGCTTTTCTTAAGTGTTTGGAAGAGCCGCCTGAGCGAACTATGTTTATTTTGCTGGCAGAGAAAATACAAATACTGCCTGCGACCATTATTAGTCGTTGTCAGAAATTATTGCTGATGCCACCAAAGCTTGAAGAGCTTAATAGGTGGTTGCAAAAGCAAGGAGTTGCTGAGCAGCAGCAAGAGTTATTGTTAAATTTAGCGGGAGGAGCACCATTACTCGCTTTAGATTATGCACAAAGTAATATGCTTGAGCAGCGACAAAACTGCTTTTCTGACTGGCAAAAAATCCCTTTAGCCAGCGCTTGCCCTATAGAATTGGCTGAAAAATGGCACAAACTTCCTACTAGCCAAATTTTGCCTTGGTTGATTAGCTGGACGGAAGATATTATTAAGTGTCATTTTAATATAGAAAGCTCAATGTTGCGCAATGCCGACCTAGAAAAATACTTGAATGTTTTGTCGAAGCGGTTAGACTTAAAGCGTTTATATGAATTTCATCGTTTATTATTAACTAATATGCAAAGAATTCCAACACAACTGAATAAACAGCTTCTTTTTGAAGAAATTTTGATTACCTGGGCTCTAACAGCGATAAAAAAATAATTATGGCCGAACCATCAGCAGCACGACAAGGAATTTTATCCTTATCTATTAAAGAGAAAAATGCACTTTATGCAGCTTATATGCCTTTTGTTGCCAATGGCGGGTTATTTATTCCGACCAATCGTAGTTATACGATGGGGCAAGAAGTATTTATGCTGCTTAATTTAATGGAGGAAACTGAGCGTCTGCCTATTGCAGGTAAAGTAATTTGGATCACGCCTGTGGGTGCTGAAGGTTACAGAACAGCAGGAATAGGCGTGCAATTTAGCGATCAAGATGGTGGCCAAGCTAGAAATAAAATTGAAACTTATTTGGCTGGAACTTTGGAGTCAGGTCGTTCTACACATACTATTTAGTTGTAAATTATTCGCTTTGCACTCTTGCATAAGAATAATGCAAGAGCCAGCTTCCCCAACATGCAGTTTTTCATATTTCGAAAAGCAAATGTTTTTTGCGTTACCTGGATTCCAGTCATCAGTGCATAACCCAATAAATTTTTAATATTTATTCCCGTTAGTTCTTTAAAAAATTTATAAAGTGGTTTTGTAGCCTAGGCATTTTTTAGATCGATTATTAAGCTTATCAATCGCCTTAAAAATATCTTTTATAGTGCATTAATAAGCTCCATTGTCTTTAGACGTGCGATCTGCATACTATGGTGCATCATCCCTTCAGGGCTCTCGCCTCGGCGTTAAATTGTCAATATAACACCAGAATCGGATGTTATTGTTTACTTTTGAGAAAAATACTTACTGAGAAAATCATCAAATGACAGTGTGTCATGTGTTTCAATTTCTTGTTGCTTAGTATGTGATTCCAGCACCATTTGGATGAATTTTTCGGTATCTGTTACATTGAGTTTTTGTGCGCTAAAATTTTGCGCATGCTGCCGAGATACGCCTTCTGCAAAGTGAGCGAAAGGCTTCTTTTCTGCACGCATTTTAGCTAGAATTTGTGCTGATGGTGTTAAGTCTGGATTGGCAATTAATTTACGTTGCTCTGTAAGAGCTTGGTTGTAATAATCCTCAGCTTCATTTTCATCTAAGATATCGCAGACAGCTTGCATGTTATTCAGTATATCATTGGCCCAATCTTGTAAACGAATGGCTTGGCCGTCTTTAATCAACTCAACATTGGGCTTACGGCCTTGATGGGCAACGGTTAGTTGATTGGTATTGTGTGTTTTAAAATCGGTAATATCCATTTCTGGACTGTCATGCAGTAAGCAGCTGAGTAATAAGGCTTCAATAAAGCGTGCGCGAATGGCATCAATCCCGATAGGATTAAATAAATCTAAATCTAGAGAGCGAATTTCTACATAACGAACACCACGACGTTTAAGTGCTAAGGTTGGTTTTTCACAAGGTTCAATGATTTGCTTGGGACGTACTGTGCTGTAAAACTCATTTTCAATTTGTAGAATATTGCTATTTAATTGCTGATATTCACCCTTTATTTTTACGCCTATTGCTTCATATTCAGGGTAAGCTGTATTGATCGCATGGGACAAACTATCGACATAGCCGCGGAGTGAGTTGTAATCGATATTTAAGTTAGCTTGATTATTGCTTTTATAGCCTATATCACTCATGCGCAATGAGGTCGCATAAGGGTGGTAGAGCGTGCCGTTATCAAATTCTGAAAACTGCGCCATCAATTCAGGGCGACTTTTAAAGAAATTTTTACAGATAGCGGGTGAGGCCCCAAATAAATACAGAATAATCCAACCTTGGCGCTGGAAATTGCGAATTAAATGGAAATAGCCAGCAGACTTGAATTCCGCGAGTGTTTGTTCAGAGCCTTCAAGTTGGTGTAATACTGGCCACAGTGTTTCTGGAACAGAGTAATTAAAATGGATACCAGCAATGGCTTGCATGGTTCTACCGTAACGATGCCACAAGCCCTTGCGGTAAACATATTTCATTTGCCCTATATTTGAGTTGCCATACTTAGCGATAGGAATACTTTCATCACCACTGATACCACAAGGCATGCTGGTAGCTAATAAATGCTCATTACCTAGATTATCATAGACAAATTGATGAATATTTTGCATAAAGTCTAAGGTTTTATTAATATCAGCAAACGGCGGCGTAATGAATTCTAATAAAGCCTCAGAATAATCGGTCGTAATATAAGGGTGCGTTAGCGCTGCTCCAAGTTTTTTAGGGTGGGGCGTTTGTGCGATAAAGCTTTGCTCACTTAAGCGTAGACTTTCTTTTTCTATGCCTTTTAGGCCATCTTTTAAGAGTGACTGTTGTTTGTTGGCTAATAAGAGATTTAGGCGATTCGTAGCTGTTATATTCAAAATATTAAAAAATCCTGATAAACGCGGGCATGCTTAATTTATAATGACGCTATTATATAACTGTTTCAAGGCTAGAGATAAATATTGTGCAGCAATTGGATTATAAAGGAAGCTCAGAAGTAGAAGTCTTGCAAGCTGTTTTTGGCTATGAA
This sequence comes from methanotrophic endosymbiont of Bathymodiolus puteoserpentis (Logatchev), assembly GCF_900128525.1. Classification (GTDB taxonomy): domain Bacteria; phylum Pseudomonadota; class Gammaproteobacteria; order Methylococcales; family Methylomonadaceae; genus Methyloprofundus. Next base: position 72,583 of record NZ_FQTQ01000197.1, on the reverse strand, counting down.
AATTTTCGTGGTCAACAGGCAGCAATTATCGAACAGCTAATACAAGGTAAAAGTGCTGTCGTTTTAATGCCTACAGGCGGGGGTAAGTCGCTATGCTATCAAATCCCCGCGATGATGCGTGAAGGCGTGGGTATCGTTATTTCGCCTTTGATTGCTTTAATGGAAGATCAGGTCAATGCTTTGCATCAATTAGGTGTAAAAGCGGCCTTTTTAAATTCCACATTAAGCTATGACCAAGTGCAAAGCATAGAGCAGCAGCTGCATCGTGGTGAATTAGATTTATTATATGTCGCGCCAGAGCGTTTAACCTCAGAGCGTACTTTACAATTATTTAGTCGCTTAAATATTAGTTTATTTGCTATAGATGAAGCGCATTGTGTGTCGCAATGGGGTCATGACTTTCGTTCTGATTATTTGCAGCTGTCTTTATTACATCAGAGATTTCCTAATGTTCCGCGTATTGCGCTAACCGCAACGGCAGACCAACGCACGCGTGAAGAGATTATTAGCCGCTTAGATTTAGCAGAGGCTGAATTATTTGTCAGTGGCTTTGATCGCCCCAATATTCGTTACAGTATTGTTCTTAAACAAAATGCTCGTCAGCAATTATTAACGTTTATCCAAGCGGAGCATCAAAATGATGCTGGGATTGTTTATTGTTTATCACGTAAAAAAGTTGAATCTACTGCTGAATGGCTACAATCTAAAGGCTTAGATGCTTTGCCTTATCATGCAGGGTTGTCACATGAGGTACGTAAAAATAATCAGCATCATTTTCTAATGAAAGAAAGTGTCATTATTGTTGCAACGGTTGCTTTTGGTATGGGTATTGATAAGCCCAATGTGCGTTTTGTTGCACATTTAGATTTACCTAAAAGTATTGAAGGCTATTATCAGGAAACGGGCCGAGCAGGGCGTGATGGTCTACCGGCTAATGCTTGGATGGCTTATGGTTTGCAAGATGTTATTACTTTACGTCAAATGTTACAAGGTTCTGATACTGATGAGGCACATAAGCGTGTAGAGCTACATAAATTGGATGCCATGCTTGGTTTATGTGAGCAAGTTAGTTGTCGGCGTGAGGTCTTACTCGGTTATTTTGGTGATAGCCAAGAACAGCCTTGTGGTAACTGCGATACTTGCTTAGAACCAGTGGAAACGTGGGATGGTACAATCGCAGCGCAGCAAGCTTTGTCCTGTATTTATCGTACTGAACAGCGTTTTGGTGTGAATTATTTAATTGATGTTTTATTAGGTAAGGATAATCAGCGTATTAAAAACTTTGCTCATGATAAACAAAGCACCTTTGGTATCGGTAAAGATATATCTGAAAATCAATGGCGTTCAGTATTTCGTCAGTTAGTGGTTCGTGGTTTAGTCGATGTTGATGTGGAAGGCTATGGTGCGTTAAAGCTAAATAATAGCTGCCGCTCTGTATTACGCGGTGAAGCCACAGTTATGTTACGTAAGGATTTGACACCTGAAAAAGGTAAAAAAACCAAAGTCAGCAGGGGGGACTTTTCAAGACATAGCGATAATATTTTATGGGAAGCTTTGCGTGTTAAGCGTCGTGAATTAGCAGATACTCAAGATGTGCCACCGTATATTATTTTTAATGATGCAACATTAACTGAAATGGTCAAAAGAGCACCTTTAAATCGCCAGCAGTTTGCAAATATCTCAGGCGTTGGAGAGCGTAAGTTGGATTTATATGCCGATGATTTTCTCAGTGTTATTCAGGAATTTATTAACGCGCCAGATAATAATGCTGAGCTGAGTGAGACCGTTGAGGAAAGTACTATCCTGTTTAAAGCTGGCTATTCTGTGGAGAAAATTGCCGCTCAGCGAGAGTTAAAAGCAACGACAATTTATGGACATTTGGCACAAGCTATTGAGCAAGGCATCGTTGAGTTAAGTGATGTACTGGACTTAACTGAACAAGAAATCCAAAGTATTCAGGATGAAATCCTTAGCCTTCCGGAAGAACAAGCTAATAGTTTAAAACCAGTTTATGAAGCTTTAGGTGAAACTTATGATTATGGCGTGCTTCGTTGTGTAAAAGCAGCTATGGATATTTGACGGAATATGCATACTATAGAGATGCAAGGGTAATTAACTTTTTCATTAGTTCCGCTTGACTGTGTACATCCATTTTTTGCATGATATGTTTTATATGGTTACGTACGGTATTTTGAGAGCGAAAAGTATTTTTAGCAACATCTGCAATAGAAGGTGTTTTCATAAAGTGTAGCGCACAAATTGCTTCACAGCGAGACAACTGATGGATCTCAATTAATCTACTAATACTAGGGTCTTTTGCTTTGTCATGAGTAAAGGCCAAAATAAAACCATCCTTGTAGCACTCCCATTGATTAACGGTGTCCGACATTTTATTACAGATATGCCATCAAAACAGGTCGGAGCTTGCGCTCAAAGAGCCATGTGGCGCTTTTCTTTAGGAAATTGTTTTTTAAGAACCGCCAAGCTTGTTTGGTAATCTTAGATAGTTTTCTAAAAAAAGCACGATTATAATTGCCTTCCCAGTCAATACAGTATGCGGTTTCTTTTGCTTCATGGCGTTTTTGTTGTGTTTGATGGTCTTCTTCCAAGCCCATCTCCTGTCCCTTTTTATTTAGAAATAAGCGCATGAGTATATGTGTAACCAATGCCAATAAAGCTTGTTGCTCAATAGCAATAGGTGATTTCCCCCATGCTTTGGCATTAGCCATATCTGTTTTGTAATTATCAAAATATTTTTCTTCATCCCAGCGTCGGTGATAAAGAAAAGCAATCATACCAGGTGACAATGTAAAATCATTACTGAGATATTCATAAACTTTGCCGTCAGGCGATACGAATTGTATTAATCGCCAAACTTGTTTTGAGCTATTAAGTTGAATTTTCCTATCAGACACAATATTCTCATTAACTGCCGACTGTTCAACATGACTTTCCTCAAGAATTTGATATTTGAAAGTCGATTTCATTCGTGTAATCACTGTCACATCGTATTTTGTTTTACGTAAATCCCAATAACGCGCTTCAATAAAGGCGCGGTCAACCACAAAAAGTGCATTTTTTTTGCAAGTCCAGTGAGAACCTTCCCAGCTTTCTTTGATAAAGCGCATTTCATCAATAGAGCGAGTTTCTGTCTGACTATCAATGGCAATCCCTGCTCGCATATCATAGGTCGTCATATTCATGTGCCCTTTCTTATTATCAGTCCCACCCTGGCCTGGATAAATCGGTTGATAATGACTTGATTCATTTTGATAACTCGCATCTATGGCAAAAATAGAGCGCATCCCCAACTCTTCTTTTCCCGAAAACCTGTCGGGCAGTTCATTTCTTGCAGAAGTCACCAAGACTTGGACAGCCTGTTTCAATATTTTGCTGCGTGATGAATTGGCTAATGCATCTGACCATGTTGAGCGGGCTAAGGGGGCTTTTTCAGCGGTGTCATCAATGTCGAATAAAGATTGAATTTGTTCTCGTAGTATCTTTGTTCCCTGAAATTGACGTAAGCAGCCTAATAAAATAAAAAACTCAGCAGAGAGTACAGAATATTTTTGGCGTGAAAAGCGAACTTTATCTAGGGCTTTTTGCATGGGCAAGAACCATTCTCCCAAAACGGTGTTATCCATCAGTGTGGATTGCAAGCTATCTAATCTTTTTGACATTATTTAAGCGTAAGTGACTGATTATAAATGGTAATACGCAAACAAATCCTATTCGACCTGTCAAGCCTTTTTTTGCATTATTTTCAATCAATTAGAACGCCTGTCCTTCCCTCTGAGCGCCACTTTTTCGTGCAATTGAATTCCGTAAAAGTTGGTTTTTACACCTTAGGAAACTTATTATCACCCATAGATTTGATGTATGTCTACCATCTTATGTATTGTTGCGGACACCGTTA
>NZ_FQTQ01000197.1:0-68433 GCF_900128525.1 methanotrophic endosymbiont of Bathymodiolus puteoserpentis (Logatchev) | reverse complement strand
TAACGGTGTCCGACATTTTATTACAGATATGCCATCAAAACAGGTCGGAGCTTGCGCTCAAAGAGCCATGTGGCGCTTTTCTTTAGGAAATTGTTTTTTAAGAACCGCCAAGCTTGTTTGGTAATCTTAGATAGTTTTCTAAAAAAAGCACGATTATAATTGCCTTCCCAGTCAATACAGTATGCGGTTTCTTTTGCTTCATGGCGTTTTTGTTGTGTTTGATGGTCTTCTTCCAAGCCCATCTCCTGTCCCTTTTTATTTAGAAATAAGCGCATGAGTATATGTGTAACCAATGCCAATAAAGCTTGTTGCTCAATAGCAATAGGTGATTTCCCCCATGCTTTGGCATTAGCCATATCTGTTTTGTAATTATCAAAATATTTTTCTTCATCCCAGCGTCGGTGATAAAGAAAAGCAATCATACCAGGTGACAATGTAAAATCATTACTGAGATATTCATAAACTTTGCCGTCAGGCGATACGAATTGTATTAATCGCCAAACTTGTTTTGAGCTATTAAGTTGAATTTTCCTATCAGACACAATATTCTCATTAACTGCCGACTGTTCAACATGACTTTCCTCAAGAATTTGATATTTGAAAGTCGATTTCATTCGTGTAATCACTGTCACATCGTATTTTGTTTTACGTAAATCCCAATAACGCGCTTCAATAAAGGCGCGGTCAACCACAAAAAGTGCATTTTTTTTGCAAGTCCAGTGAGAACCTTCCCAGCTTTCTTTGATAAAGCGCATTTCATCAATAGAGCGAGTTTCTGTCTGACTATCAATGGCAATCCCTGCTCGCATATCATAGGTCGTCATATTCATGTGCCCTTTCTTATTATCAGTCCCACCCTGGCCTGGATAAATCGGTTGATAATGACTTGATTCATTTTGATAACTCGCATCTATGGCAAAAATAGAGCGCATCCCCAACTCTTCTTTTCCCGAAAACCTGTCGGGCAGTTCATTTCTTGCAGAAGTCACCAAGACTTGGACAGCCTGTTTCAATATTTTGCTGCGTGATGAATTGGCTAATGCATCTGACCATGTTGAGCGGGCTAAGGGGGCTTTTTCAGCGGTGTCATCAATGTCGAATAAAGATTGAATTTGTTCTCGTAGTATCTTTGTTCCCTGAAATTGACGTAAGCAGCCTAATAAAATAAAAAACTCAGCAGAGAGTACAGAATATTTTTGGCGTGAAAAGCGAACTTTATCTAGGGCTTTTTGCATGGGCAAGAACCATTCTCCCAAAACGGTGTTATCCATCAGTGTGGATTGCAAGCTATCTAATCTTTTTGACATTATTTAAGCGTAAGTGACTGATTATAAATGGTAATACGCAAACAAATCCTATTCGACCTGTCAAGCCTTTTTTTGCATTATTTTCAATCAATTAGAACGCCTGTCCTTCCCTCTGAGCGCCACTTTTTCGTGCAATTGAATTCCGTAAAAGTTGGTTTTTACACCTTAGGAAACTTATTATCACCCATAGATTTGATGTATGTCTACCATCTTATGTATTGTTGCGGACACCGTTACCCATTGATAAAGGTTTTCTAAAGCGTTAATGGCGATAAGAGTAATTTGACAAGACTGGCATTGGTTATGCAAGGAGGTAACTTGCGTATTATCCTCTAGTAAAGAAAATAGTTGTTGTTTAAGTACCGTATTTTTAATTTGTATTTTATTATTAGATATCTGCATACATTCTAGTTGATCTAGTATGGGTGTATAAAGTGAATCAGAAAAGAGTATGTTTAATTGGTGATCAACAATAATATAACCATCATAATGATCACTAATATAGTGGGGTAGTTGACTGTTTATTTTATAGCGTTGCTCGCCATGCATTGCTTCTTCTAAAGCAGGAATAATGGTTTCTAAAGTCCGAATAGTACGCTGCTGTTGTTCATCACTGAAGGCCTTTTTACTATTGAGTAATAGGTTTAAAGCATGACTGTGATTACAGGGAATTGAAACACCAAAACGATATTTTTGTTCAAGAGGAGGGGTAAAATTAGAGTCTATTTCTGCAAAATAATTATCCGCAAAATAACTATCCTCGAAGCGTTGATTACAAAAAATATGCTTAGGTTTTTTGCTAATAAAGCAGTTAAAACTATCTAATTTATTTAACCCTTTTTGATACTGCTCTTGATACGTGAGTGGAATACTTTCAGTAAAAAGAAATTGGGAGTTTTCTGGGGTAACGAGGTTGGTTATCAGTAGGGCGCTAGAATCAAAGTTCAGTTGCTGATTGAGTTCCGCTAAAAAACGCTGCCAAATTAAAGCATTGCCAGGGGCATTAACTAATAGTGACGTAAGGTCTATACTGTTGACAGTTTGATCCATAGAATCGTACCTTATTTTTATTGTTATTTTGAATGATCCTTTAGTCTATAAACTTTATATCATGGACTCAGCTACTTAGCTAGGCAGTTAGGTAGGTAAATGTTTATTATATATTTAGTTTTGGTGTAAATATTGTTCATTTTGACCCATATGGGTCATGTGATTTTCTTTATTGTAGAGTAGTCTATTTACTTATTATTTTATACAGAGAGTTAGAGTTTTAAAACCTAGCTTGAGTTTTTACTGTATACACTGGCTAAATAAGGAGTATAAACCGTGACTGAAAAACATTCCCCCATGTGTCCTTTTGAACACATTGAAAACTCTGATCAGGAAGCAAAGGAAATTGCAGAAACAGTAGATCTTACCGTACAGTTGCTGGATAAACGGTATCCCTCGCCTGATAAAATACTTCGGGGTGTTCATCCTAAATCTCATGGTTGTGTTAAAGCTTGGTTTGAAATTAATTCAGATATTAAGCAACATCTTCAAGTTGGATTATTTAGTACTCCTGGAAAAAAATTTGATGCGTTTATTCGCTTTTCTAATGCTGCGGCTCGGCTCGGGCCAGATATTAGCGCAACAGGTGAGCATGGCAGCCGAGGAATGGCTATCAAGGTACTTAATGTAGGGGGCGAGGTTTTAATTGATGACCACGGTGCTAGTAATCAAGATTTTTTGATGATCAATCAACCGGTCTTTGCTTTTGCTAATACTGAAGATTATCTTCGATTGACACGTATTTTAGTTAAAAATAATGATAACCCCGCTGCATTTTTTTCACCACTAAAACTTCAAGATCCAGCATTGATAGAAGAGCAGAAGCGACAGATTCAAGCCTATATAGAAGCGGAAAATATTTCTCAAGAGGATATCCAGAGAATATTGGATACGTTTAAAATCGTTCAGAAGATTCAAGCATCTGCGGTGGCCAACCCTCTGGATATACAGTATTTCAGTGCTGCACCCTTTTTGTTTGGATGCAATAAGGTAATGAAGTTTTCCGTTAGACCCGTTAGCCAAATAAGTCATTCTGAATTTCCAGTTAATCCTTCGGCTAATTATCTACGTGAAGCCCTCAGTGAAACGATGCATAAAAATAAAGCAATTGTATTCGATTTTATGATTCAGGTACGTGATGATGATGCCATGGACATTGAAAATGCCTCTTCATTATGGGATGAAAATAGATTCCCTTTTATTAAGGTAGCAAAAATTACCATTCCCGCGCCACAAGTTGAAATCGATTTAGAACAGCATAAAGCACATTGTGAGAGCTTGGCATTTACGCCTTGGCATTCGCTCGTTGAACATCGGCCTATAGGTAGTATTAATCGTCTAAGAAAGCCAGTTTATCAGGCCTCAGCAAAATATCGTAATGAAGCAGAGCCAGATCCGGCTAATAATCTGCCTTTTTTTATGCGAATTTTAGAAAGATTTTTCAAATTCCTATTTGGTTAAATCATTCAGGAGAAAGGTATGAAAAAGATAATGTTAATTTTAGGTCCAGTTTTCTTTCTTTTAGCTGATTGTACTTATGTTTCACAAGGCATTATTGCGGATTCTGATCGTTATGCCGAAACAACTGAAAAGGATATTTTCGGCGATACGACTGATAAGATTGTCTACTTGGAGCAAAATTGGGATCGCTACGATAGTTTGTGGTTTTACTACACGACACAAGGCTCCAACTTCATGGACTACAAGCTGTTTTTAAACCTTGAACAAGCTGATAATAAAGCGCTTTTTCGAAGTTCTGAGAACATGAATAAATTCCGATTTTTAATACAAAGGGCTAGTACAGGGAACCCAGAAGGGCTGCCTGTTGGTTTTGTTGAAGATATGCATCTAGATAAAAGTTATGTTGGCTTCACATGTGCTGCTTGTCATACCACTCAGATTAATTATCAAGGTACAGGGATACGCATTGATGGAGGGCCGGCACTGGCAGATTTTGAAGGCTTCTTTTTAGAGATAGAAAATGCGCTTAAAGCAACGCTGAATAATTCAGAGAAATTTGATCGTCTGGCAACCCTTATGGTCGATCAAGGTGTGTCTGAAAATAAGGAGGAATTTCGAAAAATATTAGAACAAGTTTCTCAAAAACAAGAAAAATATAATAAAACTAATGCACCTGTACAGGGTGATCAGATAGTACATTATGGTTATGGTCGGCTTGATGCATTTGGGCGAATATACAATCGAATTTTGGAGCATTTAACGCCTGACCAGCCTAATGCTAATCCTGCTAACGCCCCAGTAAGTTATCCATTTTTATGGGATACACCACAACATGATTTCGTGCAGTGGAACGGTGTTGGTAATAATAATCCAGGTGGATTAAAGGGGTTTTTAGGTCCCTTAGAGCGTAATACTGGGGAAGTATTGGGCGTGTTTGCAACATTTAGCCTTAAAAAAAGGCCGGGGGATAAAGGCTATCGCTCTTCTGCTGTGCAGCGAAATTTATTCCGCCTTGAAGATCATTTACTTTCCTTGGAATCTCCGGTTTGGCCCGAGGATATTTTCCCCGCCATTAATCAGCAACTTGCAGAACAAGGCAAGCAGGTCTATCAAGATTACCAGTGTGACTTATGTCATAGCAGCCCAGATAAATTTGACCGTAGCAGTTCGGAACGCAGAGTTATTGCACAATTTTCTAGTCTTGGAGCAATTAAAACAGATGTTGCTATGGCAGTAAATGCGTTGACCTATGTAGGTAATAGTGGCTATTTTGAAGGCCAAGACATTCCTAATTCTAAAGATCAATTTAGCGAAAAAACGCGGGTGTTATTTGCTCTTTCAAAAGCAACTAGTGGCGTTGTTTTAGAGCCTGACCACGATAAGATGATGGTTCGTCGCTGGCTTGATCAAGCTTATGATTTCCTAGTTGCGATGGCTAATAATCCGATAAAGGACAAAACCATTCGCCATGTTGATTTTACAGCAGATGAACAAGCCCAAAAAAACTTACAGACTTATAAAGGGCGACCACTCAATGGTATATGGGCTACAGCACCGTATTTACATAACGGCTCGGTACCTAGCCTTTATGAGTTATTCTTGCCTAGTTGTACTGAAGAAGAAATTGCGACAACAGGAAAAGAATGCCGTTCAAGTAAGTTTACAGTGGGGAGCCGAGAGTTTGACCCTATCAATGTCGGGCTAGTTAGTAAAGCATCCTCTCAATATCCCAGTCTATTTGAGTTTAACACCTCATTGCCTGGTAACAGTCATGTTGGTCATGAGTATGCTGCTGGAAAGACTCCCGTTATTAAACTTGATGCAGAGGGGAAGCCGATGAAAAATTCAATAGGGCAAATAGAATTAGAGTGGTTACCTGCCATTCACAAGGGGCAAAGATTGGCTTTGGTTGAGTATCTTAAAACGCTTTAGGACTGAGGGTAAAACAAACCCCAAAACTAGCGCAGGATTGTTGTTCAGTTTTGATGGATATAAACTTTCAATCCTTAACATTTTTTCTAAATAATTTTGTATTTTTTTAAACTTGAAATTACCTAATTAGGTAAAAGAGGTATAGCTAATGACTGCAAAAAATAAAACTAAACATGCATGCGAAGAACCCTTAGCTGACACTCATCTTTGCTGTTCATTGCCTGAGGTACAGGAACGAGACTTAAGTCATATTTATGATGGGTTTAGGCTGCGTCTTATTGCTGTCATGGATAAAGTATGGGTGAATGGAACCAATTTGACCTATTTTTTCTTTAAAAGTCCTGCCTACTGGAGAGGCGGGAGTGCTCAAGAGCAGGCGGTGCGGGATACTTTTTCAATATGGAAAGAACTCGATATTGGTCTTACTTTTCAGGAGGTGGATAATGCGGCTGATGCAATGGTCAGAATAGGTTTTGATCAGTCTGATGGGTCTTGGTCCTATATAGGCAGAGATAGCATTGATTTTGCTTCAGATACAGCGAGGCGTACAGTTAATTTCGGTTGGGATTTGACGACTTCCTATGGTCGGGATACTGCTTTACACGAATTAGGGCATGTGCTTGGTTTTCCTCATGAGCACCAAAACCCTAAGGCAGGTATAGTTTGGGATGAAGAGAAGGTTTATGCATCACTTGGTGGCCCACCAAATAATTGGTCAAGACAGCAAACACACTGGAATATTATTCGTAAAATAGCGGCAAATACAGTTGATGGCTCGGACTGGGATAAAGATTCAATTATGCATTATCAATTCCAGGCAGGCCTTATCAAGAAGCCTACAGAATATCAAACGCGGCCACTAATTCCTGCTAGTGGCCTTTCAGCTATTGATATCCAAACCGTTAAGCGTTTATATCCTTCACTTGCTAAGAAGCTACCGGAATTACGCCCGTACGAATCTCAAAGGTTTGATATTGCAGCAGGTGAGCAAATTGACTTTGTAATTAATCCAGTGACAAGCCGAAAATATAAAATACAAACTTTTGGTCAAATGGATACTGTTATGGTTTTATTTGAAGTGCGTGATGGTATCCCTGAATACCTTGATGGTGATGATGATAGTGGCTTGGATTACAATGCCAAAATCACTTTCCGTCTGCATCGAGGTCGCGAATATATTGTTCGAACACGGCTGTATTACGCTTTAAGTCAGGGGGGCGGGGCAATTATGCTGTATTGATATTAGCAGCAGTTTTCTTGTAATGAGTAGCAAAAGTCTATATTTAAGAATATATTAGCAAAAAATATAAAGGAAATCATGATGAATACTATTATTTACTGGGTTGGTCTGACAATTATTTTGTTACTAGCCATATATATTATTTTTTATTTTTTATATCTCAAGTTAAAGCTTGAAGTGGATCCGGCTATTTCAACTGAATCGATGCCCGCGCTTAAACCGGTACCGATTCCGACAAAAAACCAAAAGTCGGTCGTGCATAAATTAACGGTATTTATTTTCGAAGTGAGAACGTGGGAATTGGTTGAGAATTGGCATTATACTTTAAGCGATGGTGTTGAATTGGTTATTCCTAAAGGATTTCGTTTTGACGGTGCTTCAATACCAAGGCCTTTTTGGGCGATATTAAACCCCATTGGTTTACTTCTTATCCCTGGGCTTCTTCATGATTATGGCTATAAATATAACCAAATCTGGCAGATGACTCCTGATGGAGAGGTCATCCCTTATAAGAAAGGTGATGGTAAAGAGTATTGGGATAATCTTTTTAAAAGGGTAGGGAAAGAGGTTAATGGTTTTTTTCTAGTTAACTTTATTGCATGGCTTGCAGTGGCATTAGGTGGGAGTGGATCTTGGAATGGGCATAGAAAAGAAAATTTAGAGGCAGTCAAGCCAGATTTGAGTCGTTAGTATATTTATGTGACTAATTTTATGCGCTTATGACTTGAATTCAGGCAATAAATATTTGCACTACCAGTCCTTTAAAGGCTGGCGGTACAGTATCAGCTAAAATTTTTAACTGAAACTATAGGAGATACATCATGGCTTTATATGCATTTGATGGAACATGGAATGAAAATGAACAATTAGAAGACACTACGAATGTTGTTAGGTTTGCTGAGATTTATAAAAAGCAATCAACTGCTGTTGAATATGTTGAAGGTGTAGGTACTCGCTTTGGTGTGTTAGGGCAGGTTTTAGGGGGGCTATTCGGCTCAGGTGGACGTTCGAGAGTTCATGAAATGTATGATGAATTAAAGGAGAACTGGCGAAAGGGTGATCATACAATCGATATTATAGGTTTTAGTCGCGGTGCGGCATTAGCTGTACATTTTTCAAATATACTGGCGCATCATGGTGTGAAACTGGATGATGGAACTATGGTCAGGCCTGAAATTCGCTTTCTTGGGGTTTGGGACATAGTCGGTTCTTTTGGCATTCCTATTAACGCGGTTATTAATTTTCAGGAAATCAATCTAAATTGGAATATTGACGAAATTCCAGCGACAGTAAAAAACTTTTACCATGCAATGGCGTTTAATGAGCGTAGAGAAGCATTCAATGTGACTCGACCTGTTGCACAAAGTGAATTAACTCATTTTGAAGAGTTATGGTTTAAGGGGGTGCATAGTGATATAGGAGGAGGGAACAATAATCCTTTACGCTCTAATATTGCTTTGCAGTGGTTACTGGAAAAAGCAATAGATAGTGGCTTAGCTATTAATCTTGAAGAAGTAGAAAGAATAAAAATTCAAACCAATCCGCTTGCAAGGATACGTAATAACTTAGATATACAACGTGACGCGCAACGAATAGTTAAATCAACGGATAAGTTTCATTCAAGCGCAGTAGCAAAAGAACTTGTTGATGTGGGAAGCTCATTTGATTTTATTGTATATGCCGAAGATTTTTATAGCTGGTCTGGTGTGCTGTTGAAAAAACATCAGACTTATCAGTTTGATATTGCCGATGACCAGTTTTGGTTAGATGATAGCATTAAGTGTAATGCCAGCGGTTGGACCTCTGATGAGTTACCTTGGTATAAAGAAGCCGTCGTTAAATATTTTGAAGGTAATAGGCGACTCCCTGAGGCTAATTGGTTCGAGTTATGCGGCTCTTTAGATGATAACGAAGATTATTTTCGCATTGGCAAGGGAGGCGAAAATAATCAATATATTACAGCTAGAGATGCCGAACTATATGCTTTTGCTAATGATTTATTGGCAAAATATGGCAATAATAAAGGACGGTTAAACGTAACGATAAAACGGGTTGCCTAAGTCTATGTTAAAAACCTAATCCTGCCAGATAAGAGCGTAGGTATTTAACCTTATAAAGTATGTATTTTTTGGTAGGTTTTTTAAGAAAATAAAATAGTGAAGAGGTTAATTATGTCAAATGAATATTTTTCCGATAGTACACTTGTTAAAGCTCCTCCCATTAAAAGGGCGGCTTATTCTGATCGAACTGCTTGGATAATGGCTGAGTTATCGAGATTGGTTTATGACACTTTGCCGTGCGAACAAAAAATTGAAGATTTATTTGCAGAGATTACAGCTTCAGTTAAAAGCGGGGAATCCAAAGATACCGTACAGGCACTAATTAAAAAGGCGCTTCAAAAAGACAGTGCGAGTTCAGTGCAGGGTATAGAGCAAGCACTGCATAAAGCTAACTTTGAATTATTAGAGTGTTATTCAGAGGGCGGAACAGAAGCATTTTTGGCTAAATTAAGTTCTAAAGATAATTTTGATGGCATGTTAATCTTGGCATTTCGGGGCACACAACCTTCAATTAAAGATGTGCATACTGATGTAAAGATGGATTTAATTCCTGCGCCTCAAGGTGGGCAAGTTCATAAGGGTTTTTTAGAGGCCTATAATTTAGTGGCACAGCAGATTTCTACATTTTTACAAAAAGATGATAGTGGTTTGCCTGTTTATATTACTGGGCATTCATTAGGTGGGGCGCTTGCAATGGTTGCAACTCGGTATTTAGAATCGGATAGTGTTGGGGCAACTTATACTTATGGTTGCCCTAGAGTGGCTGATGATGAGTTTTATGCAAAGATTAAAACCCCTGTATATCGTATTGTTAATGCTGCCGATATTGTACCTAGAGTACCTTTAGGGTATAGCATTACGATAGTATTAAATTTAATCCGTCTTATACCATTTAATGGTACTCGATGGCTTTCCGAATGGCTAAGAAAGCATGTCGTTGGATATACGCATTATGGAACCTTAGTTTTTTTATCTGCTGCTCCCAATGTTGCCGATGATCAAGGGGTTTTATATAAAGGCTTGAAAGTTAAGCAGAGCCCTGATTTTTTTTGGCGGATGAGTGTCGTAGTACCGCGTTGGGTTAATACGCTCGGAAAGGCGGGCGCGAATGATCATAGGATTTTTGAGTATTCACAGAAATTATTAGCTTATGCGCAGCGCCGGAATCGGTTGTAATATCGGTTTATGGTAGTTAGGGGCTATGCACTTAGATGAGACAAGATCGAAAAATAAAGGTTAGTCCTAGGCTGTCGAAATATAGTCTCTAGCTTGTATTAGTATTCCCATGTTTTGGCAGTCTTCTTCCCTAAAAAAATTCAAGATTTTACTTGACTATTATAATGGAACGCAGTTTTTGATTACCTACTGTATTTCATATAGATTTTTAAGTAGCTTATTTTTTAGCTGTTAGCAGTGCTTCAAACTGTTCAATGGGGACAGGCTTACTAAATAAATATCCTTGAAAAAATAAACAATCACCATTTTCTAAAAACTCACGTTGTAGTTCTGTCTCTACACCCTCAGCAATGACACTCAGCCCCATTTTCTTTGTCATAGCAATAATAGTTTGGATAATGATTGCGTCATCAGGGTCGCTGGAAATATCGTGCACGAAACTTTTATCGATCTTAACTTGGTCGATAGGTAGTTTTTTTAAGTTAGATAAAGATGAATAGCCCGTACCAAAATCATCCATCGAGAAATGTACCCCAACTTTTCGGAGCTTATTCATTTTAATAATTGAGCTATCAATGTCGTTAAGGAATAAAGATTCTGTTAGTTCTAATTTAAGGTTTTCAGGGTTAATACCGTAGCTTTCTATGGTATCGAGTACTTGTTCTGCAAAATCAACTTGCTGGAATTGGTGGACACTGATATTGACGGCTAATTTTAAATCTTGTGTAGCGGAATGCTGAGACCAACTATTTAATTGGGCACAAGCAGTTTCTAAAACCCAGTTGCCGATAGGAATAATTAAACCTATTGTTTCTGCCAGATGAATAAAATATTGGGGAAGTACTAAGCCGTGTGTAGGGTGTTGCCAGCGAATGAGTGCTTCTGCACCGGTCACTTGGTCATTGAATATTTGCGCCTGATAGTAGAGAGTGAATTCCTTGTTTACTAATGCCTGGCGTAACTCACTTTCCAGTAGTGTTCGAGCCGCAATATCAGCTTGCATTTTTGGGTCGTAGATGCTTAGTTTATTGCGTCCGGTTAGCTTGGACTGGTACATAGCAATATCGGCTTGTTTTAATAGTTCATTTATAGAGTATTCATGTCCCGTGAATACGGTGGCACCAATACTCGGCGTATTAAAGTATTTATGTGAATTGAGTTGATATTCCTGATTCAATGCACCAAGTATTTTATGAGCAATGGCTGAAGTTTGAGCGCCTGCTTCTTGCCAGTCTTCACTTAAATCTTCTAACATTACGATAAATTCATCACCACCAAATCGAGCCACACTGTCGCCTTCACGGATACATGACTCGATTCGTAGAGCCACTTGTTGCAGAAGTAGATCCCCTATATTATGACCAAGAATATCATTGACGGCTTTGAATTTATCTAAATCAATAAAGAGTAGAGCTACTTTTCGGTGACTGCGATGACTCGATGCAATAGCTAACTTTAATCTATCTAGCAATAACGCACGGTTTGGAATTCCGGTTAGCGCATCATAATGAGCTGCATACTTTAAAGCGCTTGCGCTTCGTTTGAGTGATATTTGGTTGGCTACACGCAGTAAGGTAATAACAGAACTGATTGGTTTAGTAATATAGTCTACAGCACCCAGTTGTAAAGCATAAGATTCAGAGTCATGAGTTGTTTCACCAGTGATAAAAATGATAGGGATATTGTTAGTAAGGGGAGATTTTTGTAATTGACGACATATCTCATAACCGTCCATATCAGGCATGTTGATATCAAGCAGAATGAGATCGGGCTGGGGTTGTTTTTGTGCGATTTTTAACGCACGCGCACCATTACTGGCAACTTTGACGTGGTAACCTGAGCTACTTAATAAAGTCACGAGCAACTCTTGTGTCAGGCGCGAGTCATCGACAACTAAAATTGTAGCTTGAGAGTGTTCTATGGTTTTTAGCGTCGTCATTCATTAATGCTCAGTTTGTTTAGTGATACTAATGCGTTAGAGTAGTCAGTTTTATGAATATATTGTAAAAAATTATTATATTCTGTTTGTTGAGTTTCAGGTAACAGTTTTTGTAGCTGACTCAGTAATTCATCATCAATAAAGTGGTCATTATCTAATAGTACGACTAATTTAGATAAAATTTGAGCGAGGTCAGCTTTAGTGGCTTCGCTGTCTATTGGGGCAGATTTATTTTGTAACCTCGTTAAAGTCATCATGGTTTGATCAAAGACTGTCTGCCAATGATTTAGTGCTTCATTTGAGTGTTGTCCTTTTAACAACTGAGTTTCTAAACTCAGCGTGGCCTGATAAAGTTCGTGTGCACCAAGATTCCCTGCAGATCCTTTTAGTGAGTGTAGCCAATTTTTTGCTTTATCGAGTTGGTGTGTATTGAGTAGGCTAATAAAGACGCTGACTTCTGATATAAATTGAGTTCGAAATTTATTCAGCATAGCCCGTAGTTTTTGCTGGTCACCCCCTAATAAATGCATCACTTGAGTTAATTCAAAGCCAGGTAATTGGTCAGCTAGTATATGCCAATCTTTAGTCGGCTTTGTATTTGGTGATGGTTTAATCCAGTGAGCAATAACCTGAGAAAACTCCTTCCAGTCAATTGGTTTAGCAATAAATTCATTCATTCCACAAGCTAGGCAAAGTTTACGATTAGCTTGCGTCGTGTTTGCGGTCATCGCAATAATAGCTAGTTCGCTAAATTTGGGATTTTCACGAATAATGCGTGTTGCACTAAAACCATCCATAACCGGCATTTGGCAATCCATAAGTACCAAGGAATAATCTTTCTTATCCAACATGGTAATGGCTTCACTACCATTATTCGCAATATCTACTTGTATACCTTGATCTTGCAAGAACTCCAGCATTAGTTCTTGATTAATCATATTGTCTTCAACGAGTAGTATTGATACTGTAGCCAAAGTTATCTGTGGCTTTGTTTGTATGCTCGTGTTACTAGGTGGAGGCTGCTGCTGGCTCTTTTGTTGTGTAAAGCTTAGTGTGAAATAAAAATGACTACCTGAGTTTGGAGAGCTTTCAACAGAAATCGTACCCCCCATCAGTTCTACCAAATCTTTACTAATGGATAATCCTAGGCCGGTACCACCATATAGGCGAGTGATAGAATTATCGACTTGATTAAAGGCAGTGAATAGTTGATGTTGTTGTTCGGCGTTTAGGCCTATGCCTGTATCAATAATATTAAAACATATTTTAACTTCCTTAGTATTGGCCTGAACCTTTTCTATATGCAGTGTAACTGAACCAGTTTCGGTAAACTTAATCGCATTACTGACTAAATTCAGTAGTACTTGCCTTAGACGTAAGGAATCACCTATTAATAAAACCGGAACATCCTTATCTATTTTGAAGGTGAGCGCTAATGATTTGGTGGCAATTAAAGATTCTGCTATATCAGCCAAGGATTTTATAATTTCTTGAAGATTAAAGGGAGCACGTTCTAGCGTTATTTTTCCAGCTTCGATTTTGGAGAAATCCAAAATATCATTCAGTATATCTAAGAGCCATTTGGCTGAAGTGTTGATTTTATTTAGGTAATTTCGTTGTTTATCAGTGACTTGTGTTTTCAGTACTAAGTGAGTCATCCCCATAATGGCATGCATAGGGGTTCGAATTTCATGACTCATATTCGCTAAGAAATCACTTTTTACTTGAGCTGCAGCGAGTGTTTCTTGATGCGCCTCTACTAGGTCTTTAGTTCGTTGGCTTACTTGCAGCTCAAGGTCATATTGAATTTGTCTAAGTTGGCGAGTGCGCCAAAGGTAAAGCGCAAATAATAAAGCGGCTAATGCACTTGCAATGAGGGCACGAAACCACAGTGTCTGCCAATAGGGAGGGGTAATCGTAATAGGTAAACTTACCCCTTCTTCATTCCAAATGCCTGTATTATTACTTGCTTTAACACGAAATAAATACTCGCCGGGATCTAAATTTGTATATGTAGCAATTCGAATGCTACTATCAGATTCTATCCAGTCTTTATTGAAACCTTCCAATTTATAAGCATAGCGATTGAGGGCTGGGTTGGCATAATGTAATGCAGAAAAATGCAATGACAGCATCAAGTCTTGCCAAGCTAAAGTTAATTTTTCGGGTCGAGTGATTGACCCATCGAGTTTTATTTTTTTTTGATCTTTATAGTTATGTAGCGAGCGATTTGATAGGCGAATATCAGTTATGGCGACTGTTGGTGGTATTTTATTGTTCTGCATTAACTCCGGGTGGATGATCATAAGGTTTTTGTCACGGCTGAAATAGAGTGCGCCATCACTCCCAATGATGAAATCATAGCGTAGTTTATCTGCACTATATCCACTACTAGCAAACGGATAGGCATTGACTTCTTGTGTTGACGTATCAAACCGTAGCATTTTTGATGCCGAAGCAATCCACAGTATATTGTTTCTATCAAAGCGCAGTGATCTTATACTATTAGAGTCCAACTCAGGAAATTGATAGTGGTGAAATTTTAGGCTGTCATCTGGCATTACCTGCACTTGGATAAGACCAGAATCTGTTGCTAGCCATAACGCACCATCTGAGCTTTGTTGTATATCCATAATAAAGTTACTGGGTAAGCTACTCTGCTTGGACGGCTCATATTGGTAATGCTTAATCAGTCCCGTTTTTGGGTTAAGCACATCTAAGCCACCACCTAAAAAACCACCACTCAACCATATATTACCTTTTGTATCCAAGAGCATGGCATTAACCGAACTGTTACTTAGGCTGTTGATATTGTTTGGCTCATGGGTAAATTTACGTAAGATCCCAATAGAGGGATCATACTCTATCAAGCCACCTCCCGTACCTAGCCATAATCGACCTTGTGCATCAGGTATGATTTTATTAACAAAATTACTGGCTGTATCGCCTAGCGGTATAAGCGTTGCTTGCTCGTGTTCTAGGTTAAAGCGGACTAAGCCACTGCGAGTCCCAAACCATACTAATTGGCTGTTGGGTTGATAAATACTATAAATCCTACTATCCACAATTCCTTTGTCTCGAAGGTATTGCCAAGGTAATGATTTTATCGTTTCTCGTGATTTAGGGTTAATGAGAAGTAATTCAGAGACAGAGCTTAACCATAACTGATCTTCCTTGTTCATCACCATAGTCAATAATGTATTGTTAGCGGATGTCTCAATGCCACTTAAGGAGTCAATAGAGAATTGATCAAAGCCAGTGAAAGAGGTATCTGCACGACTAAGGCCATTGTTAGTGGCTACCCAAAATGCTTCAGAATGATCTACTAGTAGGGTGTAGATATGATTACCTAATGTACTATTTTTTGTCGGCTTGTGAGAATGGTAAAGAGTAAATTTTTGCTGAGCACTATCCCAACGTAGTAGCCCAATACTCGTTGCCGCCCAAATAATATTGGCATTATCCTCGATAAATTGGTGTACCCTGAAGCTTTGGCTGTTGTCTAGGACGGATAGTGCTTGTTTTTGATTTTGCATCCATGGTTGGTCGAGGGGTTGGCGAAATATGCCAGCTTCTGTTCCTAACCATAAATTGTTTTTACTATCGATCAATAAAGCGCGTACATTTTTATTTAGCTCAGGGTTATCTGCCGTATTAATTTGATAGTGTTCAAATGTAGAACTGCCAGCGGGTAAGTAATCAATGCCTCCAGGCCAAGTAGCAGCCCATAGCCCACCTTGAGAGTCGGATACGAGTGTGTCGATATTATCTCTAGCTAAGCTATTAGGTTCAGCTGGATTATGTCGATAAATACGGAATTTTTTAGTGTTTAAGTCGAAGTGCTGTAGCCCTCGCCGCGTTGCTAGCCATAGGCCATTCTGGCTATCGCTAGCAATTTTGCGAATTTGTCGGTTTTGTTGAGCTCCCTCTTGAAGGTCTAAAGGAAAGTAAGTTCTAAAACTCAGTGATTTTGGCTCAAATAGAGCTAAGCCATTGAATGTGGCAACCCATAAGTGCTGTTGTTTGTCTTCTAAGATACTCGTTACAGTATCATGAGATAAGCTGTTAGGTATATTGGCTTGATGTTGAAAATGAAGGTACTCATAACCATCATATCGATATAAGCCAGAATCTGTACCTATCCAAATAAAGCCTTGATGGTCTTGGTACAGCGTTCTCGGTTCGCTAAAGTCAGCAGAGTCTATTTTAACAAAATTTAATGACGGAACATCGCTATAAACTAGGGCACTAAATGAGAATAAAAAAAATAGTGTTAGTTGTTTGAATATTATTTTATTTATGCTGAGCATTGTTAACTAAAAATCTGTCGATAACATAACACTAAAACTAATGGGTGCACCAACATAGTATGAAGGTGATCTGCCGCCGTCACCTTGTGCGCGTGTCGTGAAGCCACTTCCACTACCGGCATTTAAGTTCAAATAATCTTGATTGAGTAAATTATAAATATTTAAACGCACTGCTGGATTTTTGAACCAGCCCATAGTGGGAAACTGATAGCCGGCATCTAAGTTAACTAAAGTATAGCCTTTAATTAACTCATCGTTAACTAAGGTAGTGTAACGGTCACCGGTGTATTTTGCTGAAATATTAGCGGACCAAGAGCCGTTACGGTATTGTAATGCTAGCCCAGCCATCCAGTAAGGCGTGTCCGGAAATGCTTTGCCGGTTGTCGGCTCAAAAGTATTAACCCCCGTCTGTAAATTTTGTTTCATACGGCTATCGGTAAAGCTAAACGAGCCATAAAGACTCCAGTTTTCTAAAAAACGCCAAGCGGATTCTAGTTCCACACCTTTGGTGATCGAATTGCCAACGTTATAATTAGTATACGCATCATTCTCAATATCGTAGGCTGCAGCAATACGGTTACGGTAATCAATTAGAAATAAAGTACCCGCGAAGGAAATATTATGGCTATTAAAGCGATAGCCTAACTCCCAATTCATTGAAGTTTCTTCATCCACATTGACCGGTTTTAAGGTGCCATCAGCTTGGGCTAAGCCATAATAAACAGAGTCTGGTGGTGCTTTGAAGTTTTCCGAGTGACTAAAAAAGACTTGGTGTTGCTCGGTAAATTGATAACTAATTCCTGCATTAGGTAGTAAGCGACCGTATGTTTTTTTAATATTGTATGCTATTGGGCCACCTTCACTGGTTAAATTATAGAAATCACGTTTGATTTCGGTATAACGTAAACCGAGTGAAATTTTCAGCTTATTTTCGAAAAAACTGAGGTCATCTTGGGCAAAAAATGATTGAGAATAACTCTTAGTTAAGAAGTTACGCCCCTGATAAGGCGTGCCGTCTTGGCGCAGCAAGAATTCTGACGATTTTTCTAACCAGGGGTCTGCGCTATTTCCATTATCATCAAAAATAACGGCAGGTTGAAAGCGGCGGTGGTGTGAATATTCAAACCAATAACCAGCCATAATATTATTATTGGCTATTTGCCAGCGTAAACGAGCAGTCACGCCGGGGCGTTCTGTTTCAGTCACGCCACTGCTATAAATCATGATTGTATCTAAGCTGTCGCCATCTTGATTAATATCGCTAATGCCGCCACCTAATGCTGTGGGATCATTACTTTCTGTCAGTGTTCTCAGTTGATTACCGCCAGTACCATAGCCATAGCTATAATAGGGATCGACTTCTAATTGTAGATTTGATAGTAATTGAAAACGCCCCTGCAAAGTGCCTAAGTAATTACGATAAGGGTTGAGCCTCAGGTTGTAATAACTATTGGTGGGTGGTACTTCCACTTGTGCTGTACCATTAATCCCTGTTAAATGCTGTGGTGGAACAGTGCCAAAATCAGTGCGACCACCCAGTGTATTTATTTGATCTAAGCTTAAAGTACGTAAGTGATTATTAAACAGTCGGTTATATAGCACGCTACCGGTAATTTTATTATTGGGACTCAAATTTAAGACGGCTTTAAAGTCTAAATGTTCGCGATTAGCTTCGCCATCGCCTTTCCATTTGTTTGCTTTTGCTTTCGATACAGAGATAAATGCTTTGAAAACCTTATCACCTAAATAACCCGTATCAGCACGCAAAAAGGTCTTGAAAGCATTATAACTACCGTAACTTTGATTGATTCGAAAGCGTGGCTGATCGGTTGGGGCACTTGTTGTCATACCAATTGAGCCTCCGACTGCACCAACCATAGGCGTATCAATTTCACTACCGCCCTGAATAACAGAAATTTCTTCCAAATTTTCTAAATCAACTAATTCTGAGGCATAAACGGCGAAGTTTCCCGCGTCGTTCATGGGGACGCCATCAATACTTACGCCAATTTGGTCGCTATTAAAACCGCGCATACGTATATTGCCACCAAATAAACCGGTAGCATCATAACTATAAGTGTTTACTCCCGGTAGCAGATCCATCGCTTGGTAGACGTTATTTTGCGTGTTTTTTTGCTCAATGGCTTCACGCGATATAACGCTACGCGCCTGTACGCCAGTTTGTTTGTTGATTAATCCATTCCCCACGGAAATAGTATCTTCAACCACAAGAGTGTCCAGTATTACACTGTCATCAGCTGCTACTGAAGGGGTTATAAAACTCATGATTATAAATAAAGGAGATAGTTTTTTTTGAGTTGAATGACAGGGCATAAATTTCTAAGTTAAGAAAGGCTAGCAATTATTTAAATTATAAATGTAGGGCAGCACTTTAGCCTGCATTTTCTAGATTTAAGCGTATAAAAACCAATATTGTATAGAAAAACCCAAAGCAGAGTGTAGTTGTTGTATTTTGTACTTGTGAGAGTGCGCCTAACGAGACTATTGGAAGTCCTTTATTTCCCTAAGAACTTAATTTTAAGAGAAATGAGTTATTTAATATCAATTGTTTAAAAATACAGTTGTTGGCTCATAACGGGTACTTTTAGGCTTTTCTACAGCCTAGTTACACAATCAAATGCTGTTAGTCGGTGGTATATGAATTCTAATAAAGCACTCAAATTTGATAAAAATTTCCTTTGGCAATGTGCTTCGTTGCCAACGGCTAATTAGATATTTTTGTTGGTGTGCTACCAAGTACCTTAGGTAGATTTTGGAGAGCCTGTCACAAAGTTGATTTGTCATACGGCGAATCAATAGTGCCATGTTATTGAGTAAAGTCGCCTTTTAGATACTGACTATATGCTTTATGCTCTTCGTTAATATGGCTTAGCCACCAATTTTTAATAAATCTCAGCAATAATTCTGGATCTTTAGAAGCAGTGGCATTTCTCGCAACCTTGTTAAAATCATTAAATATTTTTTTCTGTCTTGCCAAATTCTCATCGGCATGAGGATAATTGCATTCACCTAAAATCATTTCTTCAGTTTTTAAATGAAACCCAATATATTTACTCATTATCTGTAAGGTTGGCTGTAAAGCTTCAAGTCCACGTCCTTGTTGAATAAAATAATGTAACGAATTTAGGGTAGCAATGATTCCTCTATGTTGCTCATCAATAATGGGAACACCTATATTAGTTTTATTGTTCCAAACTATATACAATGTGGGGTTTTTCATATCAAGCATTCTCCTTCTAATATTAGCGATTAATCAAAGTCAAACCAGGCGGCAATGCTTCACCGAATATTTGCTGTTCTTCAGAGGCGTTTAGTTCTTTGGTTGATTCAACCATTTCTAGCCATGAGTTAGGTGCTTTGGTCACTGTTAATTGAGCGATAACTCGACTGCGCAGTGTCTCATCAATATCACGTGCTCGATCACCGCTCATGCGACTCATTAAGGTCGCAGCAAAACCGGCTTGTGGGATTTTTTTCCAATCGGCTTTAAGGATCTTTTCCAGCCAAAGTGTTGCCGTTTCAGGGGGAACTACGAAATGTGCGCTAGCATGAAAGGGCACACGCGCACCGATACGACCCACTGCCCACCAGGTATGGGCTGGCTCGCTGGCCTTTTCTAGGCGTTTTAATAGCCATTCACCTAACTGTGTTTTTTGGGCAATAGGTAAGCGCTCTAATACTGCTGCCAAGCGCACCATATCATCATAACCCCGTTGTTTGCCAATTTTTGCGGTATTACCTTGGCGTGCAGATGCTGGGTTTAGGTATTTAGCTAAATCGTTAAAAATTAGTTCTTGAGCTTCGGTATCTAAGCCACCAGAAATACGCCGCCATAAAATCCACCATTCAGTCCAGTTTTGGGTTTCATTAACAAATTGAATATTATGTTGATAGGTTTTCCATAGCTGTTCAACACGCCAATTATCCAATTGATATCCAAAACCAGGGCGTAAACAATAACCGATTAAACTCAGCCATACACGCTCATGGTTAGCCGAACGGCGATGGTTCTTGCGTACTTCTAGTAATACCGTAAATAATTCACGTAATAAATGACTGGACCATGCGCTGCGCAAGCCTAATAATTTTTCTAAATCAGCGCGTAAACTTTTTACTGCTTTAGGGTTAATGTCTTTAGATTTAGAACCGAAAATGGCTTCAATTTGTGCTACGGCCTGCGGAAATTTTTCCGGTAGTTCATTAGAGGTAAGCTGAGTTGTTTTCTTTCTGATTTGAAATTGTACGTCCCAGCGTTGATCTGGTTCGGCAACTGAAACACATTGAATTTGTAAAGTACCGACTGCAGATAAAGTGACGGATAATTGTACCGTGACTTCAGTTTGTGCATTGCTATTATCGTGGTCAAAAGCGACGGCTAAAGGTGGTAGTGGGTGAAAGTCATCGCTAATGTTAACGAGTTCCCCTGCTTTATATTGATCACCGCCGGTTAATGAAGTAAGGTGAAAGCTGACGGGTTGACCTAAGCGCAAAGAAAATTGGCGCTCTTTTAAGATAATCTCATTTCCTTCTTCGCTGCCTCGCGGTAGAATGCAGATGCCTTGTTGTTCTTTTTCTGTACCCACTAATAAAAAGTAACTACGTGAAGCACCGCCGCCAATTTTAATTTTCTTCTGTTCGCGAGCGATACCATAACTTACTGCACCGTAAGCCACTGAAAGTTCAGGATGCTCATTTTTCAATAAGACGGGGGCTTTATTACGCCACGAACTGATTAAGGCTTGAGTACGTTGCCTAATCGGTTGACTGCGAAATACGCCACCATTTAATAGCAGGGCATCGGGGACAATCGTGTCATTTCCTAGCGCTTCTTGTGCTGCGTGGCGATGGGTGTTTAAAAATGCGGCAATATGTTTACTGATGGCGGGTTCTGCTGCGTAGGGCAGGCCAAACTCAACCACGCCACTGCGTTTTTTATCAGGTAATTCGCTAAGTTTAGATAAAGGAAAGAAGCCATCTAAGGCAATCTTTTTCACTTCTTCGCGCGTTAAACTAACTGAGCGTGTACCGCCAATTAACTTAGAGCCGCCACCTAATAACGTGACATTAAGTTGTTCGGGAGCATCTTCGGCTAATAAGCGTTCTTTCGCTATACGACATTGTTCTAATAAATGCGATAAATTGGCTGCCGAGAGTTTTTTGTTATCGGTATTAAGTCGTGACTCGGCTAAATGCGCTAAGGCAAGGTCGATATTATCACCGCCAAGCATTAAATGATCACCTACGCCTATGCGTGACAATTTCGGTTCAGTTTCGGTGGCTTCGATTTTGATTAAGGTTAAATCGGTCGTACCGCCACCCACATCACATACGAGTAATAGTTTTATATCATCTAAGGTGGTTTTAAGTTGATCCTGGTGGCGGCGTAACCAGTCATAACAAACGGCTTGTGGCTCTTCCAATAGGTGAATTTTTTTAAACCCAGCGCTGTGTGCCGCTTCTAGTGTGAGTGAGCGCGCACCTTCATCAAATGAAGCGGGTACAGTAATGACGATATGCTGGTTTTCAAGCAAAGCGTTAGGAAATTTATGATTCCATACTTGGCGTACATGCTTTAAATAACTGGCACTGGCATCCAGCGGGGATATTTTTTCTACATCATCAGAGCTACCCCATGGCAAAATAGGAGCCGTATGATCGATGGACGGGTGAGATAACCAGCTTTTTGCACTACTCACAAAACGACCTTGAGTTTTAGCACTTAAGACACGGGCTGCTTGACCAAGCACCGCTTGTTCACCGGCGGGAGAAAAAGCCATATCAGTATCAGAAAGTTCCCCCCAAGCAGGGTGATAGCGTACTGAGGGCAGGAGAGGGCGGGAAGCAACTTCTCCAGGAGCGACCAGTTGTTCTATCTCAAAAATTTGGATGGATGCATTTTTTTGTTGGATTTTGGCGTAAGCCACTACAGTATGAGTAGTGCCTAAGTCGATGCCTATGTGGTACTGTGCGGATTTATTAGTCACGATAGTTTAGGGTGGGTTCGTGGGGTGGGTTAGATTTTTATTGCGGAGCGAGAAAAATCTAACCCGACAAGGAAAAATTGCTTTTTACGCTGTAAACACTCAATCGGGTAGGGCGTAGCTTTAGCTCACTAATATTTAATAGTGGTGTTCAATGCAGGCTAAAGCCACGCCCTACAGAGAAATAAATTGGCTACAAGAGTAGCATTATTACTTTATCTATTGGTGTTATTTCGTGCTTAATGCTGAGTTACTCATCACCTGCGCGCACATCAAATTCAATTTTCCAATGATTGTCATCTTTGCTGGAAACAGCTTGTAACTCTAATGTACCTACTTCGGTTACTGAAGCTTGCAGATAGACAGGAACAATTTCACCTGCTTTACAATTTTCTTCTGATAAAGTGATTTCAATTTCATCTAGCTCTTCGAGTTCCTCGTCTGTCCAATAATCTAAACGTGTGCCAACCGTGTCTTCACGACGTGTTTTAGAGCCAAAGAAACGGAAACGTACAGGTTCGCCAATGACTAAACCAAATTCTTCATCAAGTAAGTCGGTTTCAGTTCCTTCTTCCATGCCAAAGGGTGCAATACACAAAGCTTGCAATTCAGGAGGCATACCTGGAACAGCTGGCATCGCACTTTCAACACCAACATAATAAGAAGCTGCTGTCCCCCCTTTAATGCGTACGCCTTTACCTTGTCGCACAAAACCATAATAAGCCGCACCACGTGCGACGGCTAAATCTAAATCTACGCCAGTTAATAAGCGTGCTTCGGGTGCTTGCTCAGCACGCAACCAAGAATTAAGTACGTCCATTAAACGCTCAGAAAAACGTGTCGCTTTTAATACCCCACCATTAAATAATACGGCTGAGGGGTGAATGAAGCTAGCATTTTCTGGTAGAGAAACATCATTTAAATCATCAACCGCATTGAGTTGGCGGGTTAAAAAGGCGGCCAGGTGGCGTGTAATACCTGCGTCTTGCGCATAAGGTAAACCTGTGGTTCTTAAACCTGAGCGAGCACGGCTAACAGGGTGTTCGTTGCTAGAAATTTCGGGTAGAAAACCTTGGAGTAATACAGTATTAACTTCATCGCGGGTCAATTCTGTACGTAAAGTACCGCCAATTAATGAGGAGCCACGATTTGGCACAACGATAGGAATATTATCTGCTTCATTATCGCTGAGGATTTTTTCTTTGGCATCGCGGCAGGCATGAGTGAGCGCTTGAACTTGCCAAGGTTCTAAACGTTTGCTTTCTTTTTCAAGTTTAGCTTTTAGTGTGTAGGCTAACGCGAGATCCATATTATCACCGCCTAATAATATGTGATCACCTACCGCAATACGTGTTAGGTTTAAATTTCCAGCTTCTTCAGTCACAGCAATTAAAGATAAATCGGTTGTACCACCACCGACATCAATGACTAAAATAATATCCCCCACAGTGGCATGATTACGCCAATCGCCATGGCTTTTTTCAATCCAGCTGTATAAAGCGGCTTGTGGTTCTTCTAGGAGAATTGCATTTTGTAAGCCGACAGAGCGAGCGGCCTCTGCGGTTAATTCACGGGCAGCTGGGTCAAATGATGCCGGTACAGTAATGGTAATTTCTTGTTCAGCAATCGGGGTGTTAGGGTGTTGTTGATCCCAAGCATCACAAAGATGTTGTAAATAGGCAACACTGGCTTGATAAGGTGAAACGCGAGTGACTTCTTCAGGTGCTTCAGTCGGTAAGATAGGTGATTTACAATCAACTCCCGCATGGCATAACCAACTTTTTGCACTGGAGACTAAACGAATAGGTGTTTTTGAGCCTAAGTTACGCGCGATTTCACCGACTAAATAATCGGGTTTTGGTGTCCAAGGTAAAGCTGTATCGCCTGCGTTTATTTCTGCTTCATGGGCTTGGTATAAAAATGAGGGTAATTGGGCTTTATCTTCAATTGTACCTGGAGCAGTGAGCTGCGGAATCTGCAACACTTTTTGCTCTCTGTCATCTGCTTCTAGGTCAGAAATATCCACATAAGATAAAACGCAGTGCGTGGTTCCTAAGTCGATCCCAATAGAATAATGTGTGCCAGTACTTTCAAGTTCAGGCGCAGCGTTTTGTTCGGTTGGTTCGAGTATTTCAGTACTCTCCGTTTCACCTTCTGGAGCCGTATTAAAGTCAGTTATTGTTTCTGTTTCTGAATCAGTTAATGGGGTGTCTTGCGCTGAATTTCCTGTATTGAATAAACCTTTCATAGTTCGACCTCTGCTGCAGCAATAATATTGGCATTATGTCCTTGAGTTAATTTTGGTAATTTAACTTCAGTAACCTTCCAGCCTTTATGGACTAGAGTACCTGTAAAAGGTGCTTGACCTACAATATTTCCAGTTAAACGCACTTCAGAGGCATTAAAACCTTTATTTAGAGTAATTTTACTGCCTTCTTGTTCGGTACGGATTGTTGTTAAAGTAAAGTGCTCTTTAATAACTTTATGACAACCTGTATGGACAACACGTGCAGCAGCGCCAATATCTTGGTCACTATAAGCATTGACATCTTCTTTAATAAAATCGATAAAACGTGCTTCGGTTTGTAATAAACTTAATAGTTGTAACGCGGCATCGGGCGTTGCTTCTTTTAAAACGATAGGTTCTGGAGCAGGTTGTTGGACTATTTTTTCAACTTCAACTATTTTCTCTACCTCAACAATTTTTTCGACGATTTTAACTTCAGGTTCACGTTTGGGTATTTTTGTCGAAATAGCTTGTTCTTTATTGTCCACAGCTTTTTGTTCAGGTTTTTTAGCTTTACGTATGGCACTCATTAAGAGCACAAATAATAAAATAATAACGGTAAGAGCAAGGCCAAAAACAGTCGCTGCTAAATAAACATGAATGGCATCAAACGTGGTCGGTATAAGATCTAAATCTATTTTAAATTGTGTGTTCATAAGTTTTGTGTATTTTTGTATTTTGTGGGAGTAGCTTTAGCCCCAGTTTCGCGACTAAAGTCGTTCCCACACAATTTGATAATGACTTTTTATTTAATTGTGGTTTTTTTGTCGTATCAGTATTACTGGGTTGCGCCTGATTTGCGCGCTGCTTCTGCAAAGATTAATGATTTAAGTATTTTTCGTGTCATATCTATGCGCGTTTTCTTGAGGTAGCGATCAGCAATGATTGGGGGTACGCCGTTACCAATAAACGTGGTGCGAATTTTAGAAAGTTCTTTTTCACATTGTTTCATAACAGCATCAGTAGCGACACGAGCATCAATTTTTTTATAGCCCTGTTTTTGTGCTTCTTTGTAAATGCAGTCAGTGTAGTTATATTTATCTGTCTGTACTTGTTTTATAGTAGCTTCGGAAAGGTTAGAGCCCGTCCATGTTGCGCCTGAGGGCTGTGTTTTTTCGGCTGCGAGGGCAGGAAATGCAAGTACGCAGAGTGTTAACAAGAGTGCTTTTTTCATATGAATATTGTGCTTAAAGTGAATCTGAATCTTGATTTTACGCGAATGTAGAGTAATGAACAATTGCCCAGATGTGTACGCGCTATTTACCCTTGTAATTGTCACGGGTTTCGGGGGTAAAAACAAGAGTTAAGCACAGAGAGTATTCGTGTTTTTCTATGTTTTCTGGGTTATTATTTTAACATGGGACATATTAAAAACTGTAGGGCGCGGCTTCAGCCTGCCTTTATAGTGCTGTGCTACAACTACTTCTAAATGACGTTTTTTTTCAAGACTTTAGAATTACGCAAATGATCGTAATTTTCTTGTAAGGCGTGCGGCAGTTCGTTGAAGTGACTTTCTTGAAAACCACGCTCTTTAAACCAGTGCATGGTTTGTGTCGAGAGTGCGAATAATTGTCGTAGGGAGCTTTGTTTGGCTTTGATGAGTAACCGTTCTAAGAGTTGATTGCCGCGTGCCGCTTTGCGATAGTCGGGGTGTATCGCCATACAGGCAATTAAGCCAACATGGCTGTTGGTTATTTTGTGTAGTGCGGTACAGCCAATAATTAAGCCATCTCGCTCGATAACGATATAGTCATTAATATTAATTTCTAAATGTTCTTCGGAGCGAGCGACCAACAGGCCTTGTTGCTCTAGTGGTGTTATTAACTCTAGAATACCTGGAATATCGTTTAAAGTAGCTGGGCGTATGGATTCAAATTCTGTTGAACTAATTAAAGTGCCGATGCCATCACGGCTAAATAATTCAGTGAGTAATGCACCATCCTCTTTTCTATTTAAAATATGTACGCGATTTACACCGGCTTTACAGCCCTTAATTGCCGACTGTAGTGCATGTTTTGTGCTGAATTTTAGCCGTGGCTCGTGGTCAATAAAGGCTTGTGTTTCGGCAGTGGTCATTTGTGCTATAAGCTGCCCAGACTCGATTGAATGGCAACTTTGCTCGGTCATTAAAATAAGCTTTTCTGCCTGCAAAGTAATAGCAACATCCGTGGCAAGCTGTTCCGCTGATAAATTAAATAAATCACCACTAGGCGAATAACCAACAGGGGAGATAAGTACGACGTGATCTAAATCTAGTTGTTGTTGGATTGCCGTCTTGTCTACATGTCTTACTTTTCCGGTATATTGCAAGTCAATACCATTAATAACCCCTTGAGGCTGGGCAGTCACAAAGTTCCCTGAAATGACACGAATTTTTGCGCCAGACATAGGTGAGTTTGCAACCCCTAGAGAAAGTAGAGATTCAATTTCTACACGAGCTAAACCAGCTGCTTCTTTAACGCATTGCAGGGCAGCAGCATCAGTAATGCGTAGTTGTTCGTGAAATAAAGAAGGTAGGTTTTGCTTTTTGAGTCGTAGATCTATTTGGGGTCGAATACCATGTATTAAAACTAAGCGTATGCCTAAGCTATTTAATAAGGCAAAGTCATGTACTAGGTTGTTTAAGCTAGCATCTAAAATGGCCTCACCACCAAAGTAGATAACAAAAGTTCGATTGCGGTGCGCATGAATATAAGGGGAGGAACCCCGAAACCAGTTAACGAAGGAGCTAGAATTATGCATAAGGGTATAGGGTATGTCGATCTCATGCTCACCCTGAGCATGAGATCGCTTATTAAACTAATCGCTTAGTTGTCTGTTACTGCACCTTCAGAGGCAGAATTTACTAACTTAGCGTATTTGGCTAGCACACCACGCGTATATTTTGGTGCAGGTTGTTGCCATTTAGCTAAACGAGCAGAAATTTCAGTATCGTCCACATGGAGTGTTAGCTTTTTAGTTTCTGCATCAATGGTAATTTTATCGCCATTTTCAATAATCGCTAAAGTACCACCGACATGTGCTTCTGGCGTGATATGACCGACAACAAAACCATGTGTACCGCCTGAAAAACGACCATCAGTAATCAGTGCAACATCTTTCCCTAAGCCTTTACCCATAATGGCAGAGGTAGGTGAAAGCATTTCACGCATACCGGGACCACCTTTAGGGCCTTCGTAACGAATAACAATCACATCACCCTTAACAATATCTCCATTTAAAATTCCTTGTAATGCTTGCTCTTCGGCATCAAAAACCTTTGCTGTGCCGGTAAAGTGTAAACCTTCTTTACCGGTAATTTTAGCAACGGAACCTTGAGCCGCCAAATTACCATATAAGATGACTAAGTGACTGTCTTTTTTAATGGGGTGATCTAATGGCAATATCATATCTTGGCCTATAGGGTAAGGTTTAACGTTAGCTAAGTTTTCAGCTAAAGTTTTCCCCGTTACTGTTAAGCAATCACCATGTAATAAGCCACGCTCAAGTAGAATTTTCATCAGTGGTTGAATGCCACCAATTTCAATTAATTCAGCCATTTGGTAACGACCACTTGGTTTTAAATCCGCCACCATGGGGACTTTTGCACCAATACGTGTGAAATCATCTAGCTTAATATCAACGTTGGCAGCATTGGCCATAGCGATCATATGTAAAACAGCATTAGTTGAACCACCTAAAGCGATAATGACGGTAATGGCATTTTCAAATGCCGCTTTAGTCATAATATCGCTAGGCTTAATGTCATTTTTAAGTAATTCTAAAACCGCTGCGCCAGCGCGTTCACAATCTTTACGTTTTTCATCAGACACGGCGGCTTGTGCAGAGCTACCTGGTAGACTCATACCCATTGCTTCAATAGCAGATGCCATTGTGTTGGCTGTGTACATACCACCACAAGAACCTGCACCAGGAATGGCTTTTTCTTCAATAGCGGCTAATTCAGCATCGTCAATTTGA
Organism: methanotrophic endosymbiont of Bathymodiolus puteoserpentis (Logatchev); assembly: GCF_900128525.1. Lineage (GTDB taxonomy): Bacteria > Pseudomonadota > Gammaproteobacteria > Methylococcales > Methylomonadaceae > Methyloprofundus. The sequence continues at coordinate 39,709 of NZ_FQTQ01000197.1, read as the reverse complement.
TTATTGGCGCGAGCACCTACGGCTTCAAAAACCGAAACTACATCTAGTTTTTTCTCTTTATGACAGCCGGGTAAAATTGTGCCGCCGTATACAAAGATAGCAGGGCGGTTAAGGCGTGAAATAGCAATCATGCAGCCCGGCATATTTTTATCGCAGCCACCAATAGCAACAACGCCATCAAAACCTTGGCAACCTGTCACTGTTTCAATCGAATCAGCAATAACTTCACGAGAAACTAGTGAGTATTTCATGCCTTCAGTACCCATAGAAATACCGTCAGAAATAGTAATGGTATTGAAGATGACCGCTTTACCGTTGGCATCATTAACACCTTGTGCTGCATTATCAGCGAGCTTGTTAATATGCATATTGCACGGTGTTACCATGCTCCACGTTGAGGCTATGCCAATTTGTGGTTTTTTGAAATCTTCATTTTTAAAACCTACAGCATGAAGCATGGCACGGCTAGGTGCGCGCTCCATACCATCGACAACTTGAGAAGAAAAGGTGCGGGTGTTTTTATCGTTAGCCATATGATTTGAGTCTCTTGATTGCAGAGTGAATAAATGGAAAGTTTTAAGGTTGTATTTATATTTCTTAATTAAAAAGTATCCCAGTTACTAGAGTGCTTACGTTGCCAGCTAATTTTTGGAATAAGTAAACCAAAGAAGATACCAAGAAAAGATAAAATACCACCGTATAGGAACCAATCTTGGCTAGTACTGTCTTCTAATGCTTGTTTTTCTCTTTTAATTTGTTGTAATTCGCGCTCAACATGAACAACGCGTTCTTGTAGCTCAACATTTTGCCGTTTTAGCTGTATGGCATTAGAGGCGGTTTGGCGCAAATCGCTGAGCTCTGTACTGAGTTGATCGCGCTCTTTAGTTAACTCAGCATTGCTGCTTAAAGCACCGGAATTATTTTGTTTTAATTCTTTGAGTGTTGCTTTGAGCTGCTTGTTTTCTGCTTGTAAGACTTCAAGTTCTTTATTCGCTTTTTCTAAATACCACTTACTAATTGGCTTGCTTAGCGTAAAGCGGGTAGGTATGTAGCCGACTACTCCAGAAGATGTTTTCACTTGGCTGTAACCTGTTGCCTTGTTCTCTCCTAATAAAGTAAGGCGTGTCCCGCTGGGCAACATTTTAATAATTTTATGCGAGCTAGATTCTCCGCTGCGTAGTGTAAATTTCATACTATCGGTGACATAAACAGATTTTGCCAACGCAATATGGCTACTGAATAATAAAATAAAACAAACAATGTATTTCACAAAAAAGTCCTGTTACAAAAGGTTAATTACATTCAGTTTAACCAACTTAGGTACACATTAGCAATTCGAGTAATGCTTTTTGTGCATGTAAGCGATTTTCGGCTTCATTATAAATAACGCTTTGTTTTCCATCAATGACTTCAGCAGTAACTTCTTCGCCACGGTGAGCGGGTAAGCAGTGCATAAATAAAGCGTCATCATGAGCGGTATCTATAATGCTTTGATTGACCTGATAGTTTTTAAAGGCGATTTCGCGTTGCTTTTGCTCTTCTTCCTGGCCCATGCTTGCCCAAACATCAGTTACAATTAAATCTGAATCTTTAGCTGCATCTAATGCCTGATTAAAAAGTTGTATCCTTTCACCGCCTGATTTAACCATTTCATTATTAGGAAGATAAGCTTCAGGACTCGCAATATTGAGTTTAAAGTCTAAACGGACGGCTGCATTAATATAAGAGTGGCACATATTATTGCCATCACCGATCCAAGTCACTGTTTTTCCTTGAATATCGCCACGATGCTCAAAATAGGTTTGCATGTCAGCTAATAACTGGCATGGGTGCAATATGTCAGTTAAACCGTTGATGACGGGCACACTGGAATGCTTGGCAAAATCAGTCACTGTCTCGTGGTTATTGGTGCGCAACATAATGCCGTCAACCATGCTAGAAATAACTTTTGCACTGTCTTTAATGGGTTCACCACGGCCTAATTGGGTGTCGCGCGGTGATAAGAAGATAGCGCTACCACCAAAGTGGGTCATACCTGTTTCAAATGAAATACGCGTGCGTGTCGAAGATTTTTCAAAAATCATCGCTAAAACTTGACCTTTTAAAGGTTGAAAGTTCGGGTCGCGCTTATTTTTTAATTCAATAGCGCGGTTAATTAATGCACGGAATTCATCGCTTGATAAATCAAGTAAGCTGATAAAGTGTCTTGGGTTCATAGTATTATTTTTATTGTTGTGTATGACAATTAACTAAAACAGATAATTTGCTGACGAGCAGTTCAATTTGTTCTTTATTGATAATAAGTGGTGGTAATAAACGGATCGTGGTTGCGCCTGTCACATTGATAAGCAGGCCTTCTGCTAAGGCAATCGCAACTAATTCGGTGCAAGGTGCATCGAGCTGAATACCTATCATCATGCCTTTATTGCGTACTTCAAGGACATGCTTGTTATTTTTTAATTGCTCAGTAAAAGCTTGTTGAATGGCGTCACCTTTATCTGCGGCTTGCTGACATAGGTTTTCATTTTCTATGGTATTTAAAACGGCTAATGCAACGCTGCAAACGAGAGGGTTTCCGCCAAAAGTCGAGCCATGTTTGCCTGCTGTTAATAGTGTCGCTGCTTTGCCTTTCGCCATACAAGCACCAATAGGTACGCCATTGCCTAGCGCTTTTGCAAGGGTGCAAACATCAGGAGTAATATTGTTGTGTTGAAAAGCAAACCAAGCGCCAGTTCTGCCGATGCCTGTTTGTACTTCATCTAACATCATTAATAAGTCATGCTGATCACAAAGTTTGCGAATCTGAGTTAGATAGTCAGGAGCCGGGATATTAACGCCGCCTTCACCTTGTATCGGTTCGACTAATACAGCAACAATATTAGGGTTTTGTTGAATGGCTATTTCGATAGCATGAGTATCGTTATAGCTAACGTGGACAAAGCCTTCTAATAAAGGGCTAAAGCCATCTTGTATTATGGGGTTGCCGGTAGCTGATAAAGTGCCCATAGTGCGTCCATGGAAGCTTTTTTGCATAACCAGTACAACAGGGTTAGTAATGTTTTTATTATGACCATATAAGCGAGCAATTTTAATAGCAGCTTCGTTAGCTTCTGCACCAGAATTACCGAAAAATACATTATCCATGCCGCTAAGCTGACAAAGTTTAGTTGCTAGTTGCTCTTGAACTTCTATATTGTATAAGTTAGACGTATGTAGCAAGGTTTTGCTTTGTTTACATAGGGCTTCGTGGATAGCTGGGTGTGCGTGGCCTAAATTACACACAGCAATACCTGAAAGCGCATCTAAATAGCGTTTATTATTTTCGTCCCAGAGCCATGCACCTTCGCCTTTAGTGAAGGTGACTGGCAGACGCCCGTATGTGGGCATGATATGGCTAGTCATAATGATGTGTTTGTTTAAAGCAAAAAGTAAAGCGTGAAAGTGCCTGTCTTTTTGAAAAAAGTGCTGATTATAGTTTTCTAAATTTTAATGAGCAAGGTAAATATTTGATTAAGCGCTTTTTTTGCTAGATAAATCCTGATAAAATTACTAGGTTTTTATTTTATTGAGTAAATATAATGGATGTTATAGACAGAATTAAAGAGCAATTAGCGAGTAACGATGTCATTTTATACATGAAAGGCACGCCTGATTTTCCACAGTGTGGATTTTCTGGGCAAGTTGCACAGATCATGCAGGCATGTAACGCAAAGTATGGGTCCTTTAATATCTTTGAAGATCAAGAAGTGCGTGAGGCATTAAAAGAATATTCTCAGTGGCCAACTTACCCACAACTTTATATTAAAGGTGAGTTAGTCGGTGGTTGCGATATTATTATGGATTTATATAATAAAGGTGAACTACAAAAAATGTTAGCTGCTGCGGATAGTGTGGCTGAATAAATTAGGTTTAAGCAAAGGAATTTAGCAAAAAGGGAGTGCTTGTGTTTGCTAAACAATAAAAAGGGAAGTGTTACTTCCCTTTTTATGCCCATTGTTTTTAACAAACACCGTGTGCTTTTGTTTTAGTTTGTGTAATACCCTCTAAGTTTTCAAAATATTCAACAGCTCGTAGCGTATCTGAAAATAACTTTTCTGCCAGGTCTCGACTGAAGTTTTCTTTGATGACCATGCGTAAAACTACAATTTCATTGGCTTCGGCGGGCAAGGTATAAGCAGGAACAATCCAGCCATTTTTACGTAGTTCATCAGAAATATGGAAGGCGCTGAATTTGGGTGCACCTTTTAGTTTGACTACTACCGTCGGTAGAAAATTACTGTCTGTTAATACTTCAAAATAACTGGAGTCTAGTAGCTTTTGTTCCAGATAGCGAGCATTACTCATGATCGCATCTATAATATTTTGATAACCGCTCATACCTAAACGTAGAAACATATAATACTGGGCTAACAAATTAGAACTACTTTTAGAAAAATTTAAACTGTAGTTATACATTTCACCACCCAGATAATTAATTTCAAAAGGTAGCTCTTTGGGTAAATCGGTCTTATCTCGAAAAATGATAGAACCCATACCGGCATAAACTAGGCCAAATTTGTGATTTGAAACATTGATTGATTTCACCTGCTCCAAGCGGAAATACCAGATAAAATCTGGCTGTACAAAAGGTAGGACAAAGCCCCCACTAGCAGCATCTACATGAATAGGAATATCTCTACCCGTCTGTTTCTTATAACGTAATAATAATTTATTGATGCTTTGTATATCATCAACTTGGCCGGTAAAGGTTGTGCCAAGTACCGCTCCGACGGCAATCGTGTTTTCATCCAGTAGCGGTTCTACATCGCTGGCATTAATGGTAAATTTATCTGCTTGTAGTGGGATAACCCGCATATCGACATCAAAATAGCGCACAAACTTTTCCCAACAGGTATGTACATCGGCACCGAATATAATATTAGGCTGTTGAGTATCTAAGCCTGCTGCTTTTCGAGCTTTACGCCAGGTCCATTTATGCGCTAGCAAACCCAGCATAATCGCTTCTGAAGAGCCAATGGTCGTCACGCCAGTTGGATGGCAATGGTCTGGAATATTGAATAATTCGGCTTCCATATAAATGATCCGGTCTTCAATTATTTTTAGCTGAGGGTATTCATCTTCATCCACTAGGTTTTTGCTTGCCCCTAGTTTCATCAATTCTTCAGCTTCGGGTTCCATCCAGGTGGTGACAAAGGTCGCCATGTTTAACGCAGGATTACCTTCTAGATTCATTTCATCAGCCACGATACGAAACGCAACCTCTGGCGACATGGAATCTGAGGGTATTTTTTTCTTATCTATCGCTAAGGTATTCCAGCGCCGGCCATAAGTAGGCGTTAAATATGAATCACTGTTGAGTTCACGTTTTCCGAAAAGTGATTTAATTTTTTGGGTAATATTCATAATTAATAAAGTTTTCTAGGTTCTGGATTGTGGTGTTTTTTGATAACTTTCTTTTATAAACAACGCGGCAATAAAAGCAATGAGTAAACAAATAACGATAGATGTTAAGGCAAACTGAAAACCGGCTAAGGTAAATGTACTGATATGGGAATTACTATTTGCCGCGCTATGCTGATCTAATAACCAGCCGATCAAAGGCTGAAACAAAGCGCTACCGCCAATAAGCCAGGTATTGGTAAACCCTAATGAGACACCTTCTGCACTATGACGACCAATAGTTGCATTATAGGCATAGGTAATGACATTACCACAGCAAAAGAAACCCAAGGCAAATAATAAGCCAGACACAGCCCATAACGGCAGAGCTGGAACATATAGCAACACCATCATACTTAATAGCCCACCGCCAGAACCTATTAGCATGGGGAGTTTAAAGCGCTGAATTTTATCAGCTAACCAGCCAAAGAAGAAACTACCCGGTATCGCACCGACAAAAATTAGCGAGGTAATACTAGTCGCTTGTACGTAGTTGACACCAAAAGCCGTATGCACAAAATTAGCACCCCATAATGCACCAAAAGCAATAAAGCTGGTGTTAATAGTTGCAGCATAAATACCTGCTAACCAGGCATCACGTTGTGCCAGTAAATAGCGTAGATCAGGCCATATAGCTTGAGTAACACCGGCAGGCTTATTGATTGCATTCGCTGGTTGGTCGCGGACTAAAACAAAAATAATTAATGCCAGAGACCATCCTACGGCAGCAATAATCCATAAGGTTTCTTGCCAACCCAGCTTTTCACCGAGAGCTGCAATAGGTCCTTCACCGCTGATTGCTCCGATCATGCCAATGATATTAGTTAAGCCTACTAAAGTTGCAAAACGATTAGCGGGAAACCAGTTAGCCGCCAGTTTTAAGCAGGAGACAAAGGAGACAAAGGAGAATGCTGCGCCAGCCCCTACCAGCATTCGTGTAATACTAGCTGTGACTGGTGAATCAGACAAAGAAAATAATAGACAGCCTGTACCTGCCACAATAGCTGCCATGGCCAACGGTCGGCGTGGTCCAAACCGATCTACGGTTAAACCAATCGGTATTTGCAATAAGGCATAAGAATAAAAATAACAGGAGGAAATTAAACCAAAAGTAGCTGCATCCGCCTTAAAGGCTATTCTTAATTCAGGGCCTAATGCCGCTGGGATAACCTGATTGATAAAATCAAATAAAAAATATAGTGTGGCAATACCCCACATTAACCAAGGTAGCATAGAGACCTCTTTTATGACTCAGCACATCATACTATTTATTTCCTTAACTTAATAGCAGTGAGGCTTTGCGAAGAAATAAGGGTAATTATAGGGTGAGTTTGTTCGTGAATAAGCGGATGCTGGGCTCCCTACTAGGGCTTATCTAATTCGCTTTGTATGTGAATGAATATTTGGCGACAGGAGTCCTAAGTATTTTATGAGGTAGGGTGGTACGCCAGAACCCAGAGAAGAGCTGAGGCTTGAGGATATGCTGAAAAAGTTAGATCAATATGAGTTACTGATAACCAATGATATCGGTTACAGCAAAAAAAGTGACAGTGTGAAGTGGGTGCAAGGGCGTACAGGGACTTAGCTAAATTTAGTATTTATAATATACTTTTACTCCGCTATGGTCGCACTGTTCGGAAAATTAATCCTCTTCGCTATCTGATTTGAAAATTTTAAACCAAGCCCAAGTAGAGCAGGTTGCACCAATAATCACATAAGCATAGTTAGCGGTTAGTCTAATTAAGGTATTACTTGGATCATGCGCTAGGCTATCTTTAAAGCCTGGAGTGATAAAAAAAGTCCAAAGTAGTGCGGGAATAAAAAATACTAGGAAACCAGTAAAAGCCATATGCACAGGATTCTTTCCTGTATCTGATGCTGACTTGAAAAATAAGACGGTAATGATGATTGCTGCAAGAGTGCCAGGCATAAGATTCTCCTCGATATGTTTTATTTATCATAGCCTGTAGAGCAATAAGTGTCTATGGCGGAGGTAAGACTAGAAATATGTGATATGGAAAAAAGCCGTGAAATTGCTTCACGACTTTATTTTTTGGCTACTTACATTGTCCAACAGTTGTGGCTTCCGGAACTTCTACCAGTGAGCCTGATTTTACATCATAAATATAACCATAAATAGGGATGTCGCTAGGAACAAGAGGGTGATTTCTAATGCGAGTCACATCTTCTAATACACTTGCTGTCTGTTCCTCAATAGTTAACCAATCAATATAATTGCCTTCTGTTGAGCCACTGCCTTCGCAGCAGTCGTGCCAGCCAGTATCATCTACAGATGCTGTTTTTAAGCTAGTTGATAGGAGTTCGCGCATAATATTATCGGTAAAGGTTTCCATACCACAGTCTGTATGATGAATAACAAACCATTCGCGCGTACCTAATAATTTGTATGAAATAACTAATGAGCGGATAGCATCATCACTTGCTCGCCCGCCTGCGTTACGAATAACATGCGCATCGCCTTCGGAAAGGCCTGCGTATTTAGCGGGATCTAAGCGTGCATCCATACAGGTTAGTATGGCAAATTGGCGAGCTGGAGGCATTGCTAAATTAGCTTTATTAAAACCTGCTGTATACTCACGATTAGCCAAAAGTACTTCATTTAATATTTTGCTCATGATGCAACCTTTGTCATGTTTTTTGTTTAAAGAAAGCGCTTACTTGATATGAGATTGAGTCTAGTTTTCTTAACCTAAGTCATTAATCATGACGAGATTTAAACTGTGCTGCTAACTATAATAACAAATAAGCGCTTGTCATTTTGTTATCTCCGGGGTGAATTTTATCGCTTGAATAAGGGTTAAGATAGGGGCTTTATAGTTTATGCTATGTAAACTTATAGTTTATAACGGGGGGGGAATGGATAAATTAAAAAATATGCAGGTTTTTTGTCGTATTGTTGAGTTAGGTACATTTGTAGCTGTCGCTCGGGAAGTGGATGTTTCTGCAATGATGATTAGTAAATATATGCGTAGCCTAGAAAATTCCTTAGGTGTCACTTTAATTAACCGCCAGACTAGGCAGCTGCATGTGACTGAATTGGGACTGAGCTATTATCGTCAGTGTAAGCAATTACTAGAAGATTTGAATGATATTGAAAGTTCAGTGACACAATCAGGGAAAATAGTGAAAGGTGTACTAAAGATTAATGTACCGATTGATTTTGGTGGCCTATATATGGTGCCAGTCATTGATGCATATCAAAAAGAATGCCCTGATGTTGATGTTTTAATGTCACTCAATAATGCCCGCATTAATTTAAGGGCAGGAAATTTTGATATTTCTATTGTTGTTACGGATAAGTTAGATCAGGGAGTGGTTGCTAGGGAGATCGCACAAACCTCTTTATGTACTTACGCATCTCCTAGTTACTTAAAGCAGTATGGGTGCCCAAAAACAGTGGAGGATTTAGAGCAGCATAAGTGTTTGCATTATTTGGATACACCGCATGCTTATGTGTGGGTGTTCCAGAAAGATAATAAGCGTATTGATATACGCCCCAAGTGGTCGTTTGCTTCAAATAATGGGCGAGCTCTATGTCAAGCAGCTGCACTAGGAATGGGACTTATACGAGCACCGGCTTTATCGGTGCGCAGTTATGTGCAATCAGGAGAATTAGTTGAGGTACTAGATTCGTATAAAATCCCAAAATTATCTGTTTATGCTACTTATTTACGGCGTAATTATTATCCCGCGAAAATGAGTACTTTTATTGATTTCTTGGTAAATTACTTTGCTAAATAAAAAAATATTCTATCTATGCTCTTTTGTCGGGTAAGCGCATTGAGAATAGGGGTTTTTTATGGAATAATAGAAAAGTTTTATGTATTGAAGTGCCTCTTAATTTTCGTTTTTTATTGAGATTGAGAGGGTGAACCTCAACTTGTCTGGACAACAGGCTTATTTACTATGCAATTTATTACAAAAGAAGGTTTGGATCTGCCGATTACCGGCACACCCAAACAGACCATTGAAGAGGGTAATCCGGTGTCATCGGTTGCCATCTTGGGGATGGATTATGTGGGCATGAAGCCAAAAATGATGGTCGCGGAAGGTGATAAAGTAAAATTAGGTCAGGCTCTTTTTGAAGATAAAAAGAATCCTGGCGTCATTTTTACTGCACCTGGCGCGGGCACCGTGACGGCAATCCATCGTGGCGAAAAACGCGTATTGCAATCCGTTGTGATTGCCTTAGAAGGCGGTGATGAAGAGTCATTCCAAGCCTATAGCGCAAAAGAATTATTAGACTTAACAGCGGAGCAAATTAAGCAAAATTTAGTCGCTTCGGGCTTATGGACATCTTTTAGAACCAGACCTTATGGCAAAACACCTACTTTAGATGCCGTGCCACGTTCTATTTTTGTGACGGCAATCGATACACGTCCTTTAGCGGCTGATCCTGCGGTCATTATTAAGGAACGTAGTGACGATTTTACTAATGGCTTAGCTATTATTGCTAAATTAACGGCAGGTAAAACTTACCTCTGTAAAGCAACAGGTGCTGATATACCTGCGGGTAATATAGAGTCAGTTGAGGTGGCTGAGTTTGCTGGCCCTCACCCTGCGGGTTTACCAAGTACACATATTCATTTGCTGGATCCTGTTAATGCAGATAAATCCGTTTGGCATTTGGATTATCAATCAGTTATCGCAATAGGCGCTTTATTTGTGTCTGGACGTTTGAATGTTGAGCGTGTTGTTGCTTTGTCAGGTCCTGCAGTAACTGAGCCACGTTTAATTCGTACGCGTTTAGGGGCTAGTACAGATGATTTAGTAAAAGGTCAAACGACTGACGATGAGAATCGCGTTATTTCAGGTTCTGTATTATATGGTCACGAGGCTACTGGCTGGTCAGCGTATTTAGGTAAATTTAGCAATCAAATTTCAGTTTTACGTGAAGGTCGTGAGCGTGAGTTGTTTGGCTGGATTGTTGCGGGTAAGGATAAATATTCTGCAATAAATATTTATACTTCTAGTTGTGATCGTGTTGCTAATCGTTTGTTTCCGTTAACAACCGATAAAAATGGATCTAATAGAGCGATTGTTCCTATAGGTGTTTATGAATTAGTAACACCTTTAGATATTTTACCAACACCTTTGTTAAAAGCATTGGTCGTTGGTGATACGGATCAGGCGCAATTATTAGGTTGCTTAGAGTTAGATGATGAAGATATGTCTTTATATACCTTTGTTGATCCAGGTAAGCATGATTTCGCCCCTGTATTGCGTGCTAACTTAACTAAAATTGAGAAGGAAGGCTAATGTCTGCTAGAGATTTTTTAGATAGTATTGAGCCGATCTTTACTAAAGGCGGCAAACTAGAGAAGTATTACGGTCTTTATGAGATGGTTGATACTTTTATTTATACGCCATCTGATGTTACGCACGGTACAACACATGTACGTGATGGTAATGATTTAAAGCGTACTATGACGTTTGTTGTTATTGCAACGTTCTTCTGTATTCTAATGGCTATGTATAATTCCGGCTACCAAGCTAATTTAGCAATGGAAGCAATGGGGTTAGAAGAGGCAGCGGGGTGGCGTAGTATTCCGATGATGATGTTTGGATATAATCCAATGAATCCTCTGTCTAATTTTGTTCATGGGGCTTTATTTTTTCTACCCATTTATATCGTTACGTTAGCGGTTGGTGGTGTTTGGGAGGTTTTATTTGCAACCGTACGTGGCCATGAAGTAAACGAAGGTTTCCTTGTTTCCTCTATGCTATATACGCTAATTTTGCCGCCTGATATGCCTTTATGGCAGGTTGCACTTGGTATTTCTTTTGGTATTGTGATCGGTAAAGAAGTATTTGGTGGCACAGGTAAAAACTTTTTGAATCCTGCTTTAACAGGTCGTGCCTTTTTGTTCTTTGCCTATCCGGCAGCAATTTCAGGTGATTCTGTATGGGTTGGAGTTGATGGTTTTACTGCGGCAACACCCTTAGGTTTAGCAGCAACAGGTGGGCTTGATGCTGTGCATGCAGCGGGTTATAGTTGGTTTCAAACTTTTATGGGGTTTATGCCTGGCTCAATCGGCGAAACATCGACCTTAGCTATTTTAATTGGTGCAGCATTTTTGTTGTACACCAAGATTGCATCTTATCGCATTATGGGGGGCGTGTTAGTCGGTATGATAGCGACTTCTGTTATGTTTAACATGATCGGTAGTGATACGAATCCAATGTTTTCTATGCCTTTTTACTGGCATTTAACTTTGGGTGGTTTTGCTTTTGGTATGGTGTACATGGCAACAGATCCTGTTTCCGCGGCAATGACGAATAAAGGTCGTTGGATTTATGGTGTTGTTATTGGTGTCATGGTGGTATTAGTGCGTGTAGTTAATCCTGCTTTCCCTGAAGGTATGATGTTATCTATTTTATTCGCTAATATGTTTGCGCCTGTAATTGATTATTTTGTCGTTCAGGCAAATATTAAGAGAAGGATGAAACGTCATGCCTAACGAAAAAAAGACTTGTAAATATATGGCGGGGTTGTGTGAAAAACTAGATAAGTGCGAGCACTACCAAAAATTTGCCAAGTATAGAGATCATATTTTATCGTTAAGTAACGATAGCCTAGAAAAAACTATTGCGATTGCACTGTCATTATGTTTTGTCTGTGCCATTTTAGTTTCTGTTGCGGCAGTTGCTTTGCGTCCTTTGCAGATTGAAAATAAAGCCTTAGATATGAAGAAGAATATTCTTGATGTTGCGGGATTATTGCAAGAAGGGACGGATATTAATGAAGCATTTGCTGAAAGAATTGAGGCTAAACTAGTCGACCTGGCAACAGGTGATTATGTTGATGGTGATGTAGATGCTTATGATCAACGTAAAGCGGCGAAAGATCCTGCGCAGAACGTGGTTTTAACAAAAGACCAAGATCGCGCTAGCATTAGAACTCGCGCTAAAATTGCTAAAGTTTATTTAGTAAAAGAAGGCGATGTTGTTAAGTCTATTATCTTGCCCGTACATGGTTATGGTTTATGGTCAACAATGTATGGTTTTCTTGCTTTAGACGCAGATGGCCAAACGGTGCAAAGTATTAACTTTTATGACCAAGGCGAAACGCCTGGCTTAGGTGCTGAGGTAGTTAACCCTAACTGGCGTGCATTATGGAAAGGTAAAAAAGTCTATGATGAATCCGGTGCGGTTGCTTTAGGTCTTATTAAAGGCTTAGTTGATACATCTAAACCAGGGTCTGAGTTTCAAGTGGATGGTTTGGCAGGGGCAACACTTACGAGTGTTGGTGTTACCAATCTTGTTAAATACTGGATGAGCCAAGAAGGTTTTGCGGCTTATTTAGCTAAAGTAAGAACTAAGGGTTAGGAGTTACTTATGAGTGATACAAAAAAAGTACTGACCGATCCATTGGTCAATAATAACCCGATTACTTTACAAGTATTGGGTATCTGTTCAGCATTGGCGGTTACTTCGCAAATGTCAACGTCATTAATTATGGCGGTGGCATTAACAGCAGTAACAGGCTGTTCAAGTGCGGCGATTAGTTCAATTCGTAATCATATTCCGAGTAGTATTCGTATCATTGTGCAAATGACGATTATTGCTTCTTTGGTTATCGTGGTTGATCAAGTCTTAAAAGCCTTCCTTTATGATGTGAGTAAGCAATTATCAGTTTTTGTAGGTTTGATTATTACTAACTGTATTGTTATGGGGCGTGCTGAAGCTTATGCTATGAAAAACCCGCCGATGGCGAGTTTTATAGATGGTGTTGGTAATGGCTTGGGCTATAGTCTCATCTTGGTTATCGTTGCTTTTTTCAGAGAGTTGTTTGGTTCTGGTAAATTATTAGGTATAGAGATCTTTCCATTAATTAAAGATGGTGGATGGTATGAACCTAATGGCATGATGTTATTGCCGCCAAGCGCATTTTTCATTATTGGTTGTATTATCTGGGTCTTTCGTCAATGGAAGCCAGAGCAAAATGAAGCAGCTGATTTTAAAATTATGGATATTTCTCATGGCGAAGGAGGACATCACTAATGAACGAATATTTAAGTTTATTTATTAAAGCAGTTTTTGTAGAGAACTTAGCATTAGCTTTCTTCTTAGGTATGTGTACCTTCCTTGCCGTGTCGAAGAAAATTTCGACGGCAATGGGTTTGGGTATTGCGGTATTGATTGTGCAGTTAATTACCGTACCTGTGAATAATATTATTTACCATACTTTACTAAAAGAAGATGCGTTAGCATGGATGGGCATTACAGGTGTTGATCTTAGCTTTTTAGCGTTATTAAGCTGTATTGGTATGATCGCGGCATTAGTGCAAATTTTGGAAATGGTTTTAGATAAATTCTTTCCTGCTTTGTACCATGCTCTAGGCGTATTTTTACCGTTAATCACTGTAAACTGTGCAATTTTAGGGGGTAGTTTATTTATGATTGAACGTGACTACGACTTTACTCAGTCTGTTGTTTATGGTGCTGGTAGTGGTTTTGGTTGGGCATTAGCTATCACTGTGATGGCGGGTGTACGTGAAAAACTAAAATACAGTGATATTCCTAAAGGTCTTGAGGGCCTTGGAATCACATTTATTAGTGCGGGTCTGATGTCTCTTGGCTTCATGGCTTTCTCTGGAATCCAACTTTAGGAAGGTATCGTAATGCTAGAAATTGCATTAGGCATTATTATTTTCACGGTGATCGTGATTGCGCTGGTATTTGTTATTATCGGTGCAAAGAGTAAATTAGTTGCCTCTGGAGATGTTGAAATTCTTATCAATGATGAGAAAAAGATTCATGTACCAGTAGGCGGTAAATTGTTAACAGCACTTGCAGATAACGGCTTGTTTGTTCCTTCTGCTTGTGGTGGTGGTGGAACTTGTGCGCAGTGTAAAGTAAAAATCCATTCAGGTGGTGGTGAAATTCTACCGACTGAATTAGGTCATATTACTAAGCGTGAAGCAGCAGAAGGTGAGCGTTTAGCTTGTCAAGTTGCCATTAAACATGACATGAACATTGAAGTTGAAGATAGTGTCTTTGGCGTTAAGAAATGGGAGTGTACGGTTAAATCAAATCACAATGTTGCGACGTTCATTAAAGAGTTAGTCCTAGAATTGCCAAATGGTGAGAGGATTGATTATGAAGCGGGTGGGTATATTCAAATTGAATGTCCGCCACATGTCGCTAAATATCAAGACTTTGATATTGAAGAAGAATTTCGTGATGAGTGGGATAAATATGACTTATGGCGATATACTTCTGATGTGAAAGAGGATACATTACGTGCTTATTCAATGGCTTCTTATCCTGAAGAAAAAGAAATCATGTTAAATGTACGTATTGCTACACCGCCACCAGGAGCGCCTGATTCAGTACCGCCAGGTATTATGTCATCATATATTTTTAACCTGAAACCAGGGGACAAATGTGTTATATCTGGCCCTTATGGTGAATTCTACGCGAAGAAGACTGATGCAGAAATGGTCTTTATTGGTGGTGGAGCTGGTATGGCACCGATGCGTTCGCATATCTTTAATCAGTTACGCACTGTCAAAACCAATCGTAAGATGACGTTTTGGTACGGTGCACGTTCTAAGCGTGAAATGTTCTATGTAGAAGATTTCGATATGTTAGCGCGTGAAAATGACAACTTTGAGTGGCATGTAGCGTTGTCTGATCCGTTACCAGAAGATAATTGGGATGGTTATACAGGTTTTATTCATAATGTCTTGTTGGAAGAGTTTATTAAAAATCATCCAGCACCAGAAGATTGTGAATACTATCTGTGTGGGCCTCCAATGATGAATTCTGCGGTAGTCAATATGTTGATAGAAAATGGTGTAGAGCCAGAAAATATCATGCTAGATGATTTCGGTGGTTAAGTAGTCCTTTTGTAAGGAATATAAGGAGGGTGACTGAGTTTCAGTCACCCTTTTTTAATGCTATTAGTTAGCCCAGATTTTTTGAATTTAGATTTATAAACAATGCATATTTGAGCATGATGTTTAGTCTTTACTGTTCAATTCTTTACAAAGAATATCAAGGTTAATCACTATTTTCGAAGGCTAGGCTAGGAATGCACATTTTATAAAATCTGAAACCTAGATCATATATAGTATTGCCAGTCTACTGCGGGTTGACAGTGTTTGCGGATATGATTGAATCTTGATTCCTTAAGCGCTATCTGATGTATGGGTCAAAATATGTTACAAAAATTATTTAAACGAGAATTAGGTTTTTACTTAATATTTGTTTTTTTATTATCAGGCTGTGAAAATATCACGCCTCAGAAATATCCTTTTGTTTATTCAGGGGCTATTATGGGAACTCGCTTTTCTATTAAAGCAACTCATATACCTGAACAGGCTAGTGTAGAAAAATTACAACAGTTAATCCTAATGCGTTTACAGGCGATTAATCAGCGCATGTCAACCTATCTAAAGGATTCAGAATTATCGTTATTAAATACTTTATCAAGCACAGAGCCGCAAATTATCTCGGCTGAGCTCTATAAAGTACTTGATACTGCACAAAATATTAGTCAATTGTCGGGTGGGGCATTTGATATTACGGTTGGACCTTTAGTGAATTTATGGGGTTTTGGGCCAGATATTATGCTTTCTCAAGCCCCTAAGCCAGAAGCAATTAATCAGTTATTGGCACAAACGGGTTATACTAAGTTACAGTTGCATAAACAAGATTTAATGGCGACTAAAGAGTTAGCAAGTTTATCCATGGATTTATCAGCTTTAGCTAAAGGTTATGCTGTTGATGAAGTGGCTAGAATACTGGAAGAGCAGGGAATTAAAGATTATTTAGTGGAAATTGGCGGTGAAATTCGCTTAAAAGGCAATAATTTACAAGGTAAAAAGTGGCGCATTGCTATAGAAAAGCCTACTATTAACAAAAGGGAACTAGAAAAAGTGGTTGCTATTACTGATACCGCAATGGCTACTTCAGGTGATTATCGGAATTTCTTTGAGCAAGAGGGACAGCGGTTTTCACATACTATTGACCCAAGAACGGGATATCCCATTAGTCATAAATTAGCATCTGTCACTGTATTAACTGAGACTTGTATGCTTGCAGATGCATGGGCAACTGCATTTATGGTGCTAGGTCCAGAGGAGGCTTATAAAATGGCTGAGCAACAACAGTTAGCCGTATTTTTTATTATTAAAACAGAACAAGGTTTTGCTGAGCGTGCAACGCCTTTATTTACAGAATACACAAAGGTAAAACAATGATTTATTTTTTAGTTACATTTGCATTTATGGTTCTTGTTATCGTTGTTATGGCGGTAGGTGTTATTTTTGGCCGTAATGCCATTAAAGGTTCTTGTGGTGGTAAGGGAGCCGCAGATTGTATTTGTGTTGAAAAATGTGATAAAAGAAAGAAGCAGGATGCGGAGGCTGAAGCAAGCGCAGGTTAATTATAATTAATAAGGATCTACGCTATAGAACGATTGAATTATAAAAATAATAATGGGGAAGTTATGTTAGCAAAAATCACAGTAGCAGATTATATGACCAAGAATTTAGTGAAATTAACTAAAGATATGAATGTTGTCGATGCGGTTAAGGTGATGCTAAGTCATAAAATCACAGGTGCACCGGTTATAGATGAGCATAATAACTTGGTGGGCATGTTTTCTGAAAAGGATGCCTTAAGAATGGTTGTAGAAACTGCATATAATCAGAGCAGTGCAGGGCGTGTCTCTGAGTTTATGACAGAGGAGGTTGTCCATGTTGCAGCGGATATGAGTGTGGTGGATTTAGCAGTCCAGTTTCAAAACTCTTCGATACGTAGCTTTCCTGTGTATCAGGATAAAAAATTAGTTGGCATTATTAGTCGAACAGATGTATTGCGTGCTATGGTCAATAGCGCCTAATTTTCTGTGCTTGGATTATTGACGGGGCTGTATAAAGCTTTAGTCACAGGGTAACAGAGAAGAGCTGTATGCGCTGTGTTTAAAGGTCTGTTTATTAAATTAGCAATGTTTTTGATGCTTTGCCTGCCTGTTCTTTGACTAGTTTCGGCACTAAATAACCTGGCAAATTATTTTGTAATTGTTGGTGTATTTTTAGTGCCGTTGCTTGTTTTACTTCAAAGTGTGCCGTTCCGGTTGCTTTATCTAACAAATGTAAATAATAGGGTAATATTCCGCAGTTAAATAAGCGCTCGCTTAGGTTCTGTAATATATTTACATTATCATTAATATCTTTTAATAAAACCGATTGATTGAGTAAGGTAATATTTTGTTTCTTTAATGCGAAACATGCTGTTGCAACGTGTTCGCTTAACTCGTTAGCATGGTTGCAATGTGTTACTAGAATGATAGGCAGCGGAGCATTATTTAAGATACCAATTAAATTATCAGTCATGCGGGCAGGGAGGACGATAGGAAGTCGTGTATGAATACGGATACGTTTAATATGTGCTATTGCTGCGCATTGGTGAATTAAGGACTCTAATCGTTGATCGTTTAATAGTAGAGGGTCGCCGCCACTTAGAATCACTTCATGTATGTCTTTATGATCTTGTAAATATTGTAGTGCTTTTGCCTCTTTTTGTTTATTTAGTTGTACTTCACTATAGGGAAAATTACGTCGAAAGCAAAACCGGCAGTTAATGGCACAGCCGCCAGTGGTAATAAATAAAACGCGCCCTTGGTACTTATGAATTATACAGCCTTCAGTTAATGCAGATAAATCACCTACAGGATCACTGCTATAGTCAGCTTGTTGAATGAGTTCATTAGCATGAGGTAAGACTTGTTTGAGTAAGGGGTCATTTAAGTTGCCCTTTTCCATACAAGCGGCATAACTTAAAGGCACGCGCATAGCGAAATCTTGTTCAGCAAGAGTGGATACTGAGTGAGTATTGATATTCAGGTAATGCAGCAGCTCACTGGGTTTTGTGAAGGCCGCGGCTAATTCCGTTTGCCAAGTTGGAGTGTGTGGGGACATAGAGTAAATGCAAGGATTTTTTTAAATTGATTCTGGACAGATTTATCAATAAAGCCAGACTATATTCTGCAGAAATGATTGGATGCAAGGTATAATAGCAAAGTTTTTAATTATATAATTAACTGAGGGTAAAATGGCGAGTTACAGTACAAGTGAGTTTAAAGCAGGGATGAAGATAATGTTGGATTCTGATCCTTGCGCCATTATTGAAAATGAATTTGTTAAGCCAGGGAAAGGTCAAGCCTTTAACCGCGTTAAAATTAGAAATTTAAAAAATGGGCGTGTTATTGAACGTACATTTAAATCTGGTGAATCTGTGGAGGCGGCTGATGTTGTGGATATAGATATGCAGTATTTATATCATGATGGTGAATTTTTTCACTTTATGCAGCTAGATTCATTTGAGCAATTTCAAGCCGATGAAAATGCGGTCGGGGATGCTAAATTATGGTTAAAAGACCAAGCAATGTGTATTGTTACTTTATGGAATAATGCGCCAATCAGTATCACCCCTCCTAACTTTGTTGAATTGGAAGTGACAGATACTGATCCTGGATTAAAAGGTGATACTTCTGGTGGTGGTGGAAAGCCTGCGACTTTAGAAACTGGCGCTGTTGTTCGTGTGCCTTTATTTGTACAAATTGGTGAGTTACTTAAGATTGACACGCGTACTGGTGAATATGTTTCACGTGCTAAAGCATAGTGAGTCTAAACTGGCAGCCTAGCTGTTCGCTGGAGCTTATCCAATTAAGGGCTAAATTATTACATGAAATTAGAACTTATTTTTATGTTAATAATGTGCTGGAAGTTGAAACGCCATTGCTTTGCCATTCGGTGGGAACTGATCCTTATTTAGAGTATTTTACGAGTCACTATTCGATACCCAGTAGGGACTATTATTTGCAAAGTTCTCCAGAGTTTGCCATGAAGCGTTTGTTGGCTGCTAATACTGGCTCTATTTATCAAATCACTAAAGCTTTTAGAAATGGTGAATCAGGGCGCTATCATAATCCTGAGTTTACCCTGCTAGAGTGGTATAGAACTGGCTTTGATTTGCAGCAATTAATGGATGATGTCGAGAGCTTATTAACCCCCTTATTAACAGTTGAGTGTTGCTCAGGTAAAGCAGAGCGCATTACTTATGTTGATGTTTTTAAAAATTATACAGGGTTAAATGCTTTGCAGTTTGATGCGGCTGAGTATCAAGCATGCGCTGACAAATTGGGTTTTCCTGAGGCTACTCAGCTCTGTGCTTTAGATCATGCCGCATGGTTAGATTTTTTATTTAGTCATGTGGTGCAACAACATTTAGGGGTAGCTCGATTGTGCATGGTATTTGATTATCCTGCTTGTTTACCTTCTTTGGCGCGATTAAAATTAAATGATACTCGTGTAGTAGAGCGTGTCGAACTATTTATTGATGGGGTAGAGCTTGGCAATGGATTTTTTGAATTAACAGATGTTAATGAGCAAATTAGACGTTTTGATCAAGATATTATGCATAGAAAAAATAATGGGGCAGTAAAAATTGACAAGGATGAGCGATTTTTAGCAGCACTGCACAGTGGCTTACCTGATTGCTCCGGTATTGCCATTGGTATTGATCGTTTATTGATGATAATAAGTCAAAAAAGCGCAATAGATGAGGTCTTGGCATTTCCGATTGAGAATGCTTGATAGGCCTAGTTTTTGTATTGATTACTGATTTTTTTTGCTATTAACGTATACATGAAATTTAAATTTTTATTCTCACTGTTGTTTGTTTTGCTATCAATTTCCTCCGTGGTACACAGTGATGAAACTGGCTTTGTCGTCAAAGATATACAAGTAAGTGGCTTGCAGCGTATTTCTGTTGGCACGGTATTTAATTACTTACCGGTTAACGTAGGTGAAACGCTATTAAATAAAGATATTGCACCTGCAATCAGAGCTTTATTTAAAACAGGTTTTTTTAAAGATATTACCTTGCAACGTGAAGGTAATGTTTTATTAGTGATTGTGCAAGAGCGTCCTTCAATTTCTGAAATAAATATTGAAGGTAATGAGGATTTAAGTACAGAGGATTTGTTGACGGCACTAAAAACCATTGGTTTGTCAAAAGGTAAGGTATTTAACCGACAAATCTTGGATAAAGTGGAGCAGGAGTTAATGCGTCAATACTTTAGTCATGGAAAATACAGTGTAAAAATTGATACAGAGATTCTTGAGTTAGAAAGAAATAGAGTTAATATTAGTATTAATATTTCTGAAGGAGCGGTGTCAAAAATAAAATCAGTTAATATTGTTGGTAATAAAGTTTTTGCTGAAGATGATCTATTAAAATTATTTGAATTACAGACTTCTGGATGGTTATCTTTTTATACTAAAGATGATCAATATTCAAAGCAAAAGCTAGGAGCTGATTTAGAGCGATTACGTTCTTATTATCTTGATCGTGGCTATATTAATTTTACGATTAAGTCGACACAAGTTTCAATGACCCCAGATAAAAAGGATATTTACCTTACGATTAATATTAAAGAAGGAGATTTATTTACTCTAGATAAAGTTAAGTTAAGTGGTAATTTAGTTGTAGATCCAG
Organism: methanotrophic endosymbiont of Bathymodiolus puteoserpentis (Logatchev); assembly: GCF_900128525.1. Classification (GTDB taxonomy): domain Bacteria; phylum Pseudomonadota; class Gammaproteobacteria; order Methylococcales; family Methylomonadaceae; genus Methyloprofundus. Next base: position 18,736 of record NZ_FQTQ01000197.1, on the reverse strand, counting down.
AAGAATTAATAGCTCTGCTACAAGTAGGCCCTGGTGAAATTTTTTCGCGCAAAGCGGCGACACAAACATCTAAAGCAATCTCTGACCGGCTAGGTGAAGAAGGTTATGCCTTTGCGAATGTTAATATGGTACCTGATATTCATAATGATGAAAAATTAGTCGATATGACATTTTTTGTTGATCCTGTCAATCGTGTTTATGTGCGCCGCATTGGTCTACAAGGTAATACCAAGACACGAGATCAAGTTTTACGTAGAGAAATGCGTCAAATGGAAGGAGCCTGGGCCTCATCAACTAAAATTGAACGATCTAAAGCACGTTTAAATCGCTTGGGTTATTTTGAAAATGTCGGCATAGAAACGCCGGTAGTGCCTGGAACGCGCGATCAAATGGATTTGAATTACTCTGTGACTGAAAAGTCATCAGGTAATTTAATGGCAGGTATTGGCTATTCGCAAACTCAAGGGGTGATTTATAATGCCAGCATTACTCAAGACAATATCTTTGGTTCAGGCAAGCGTGTCAGTATAAACTTCAATAAAAGTAATGTTTCGACACTGTATAGCTTAGGCTTTACTAATCCCTATTTTACTCGGGATGGAGTGAGTCTTGGTTATAATTTATTGTATAAGTCTACGAATGCTAATCAAGCTAATATTTCCAATTATTTGACAGATGTCATTAGTGGCGGTGTCAATTTTGGTTTTCCCATTAATGAAAATCAGCGCTTGAATTTGGGTTTTAATATTAAGCATACAACACTTAAGGAGGGTGTTAATCCACCGCCGGAATTGCCTGTTTGGATTAATGCGAATGGAGATAAATTTTTAACGTTGCCTCTTTCCATCGGTTGGGTGCGTGATACCTTAGATCGCCCTACTTTTCCGACAAATGGAAGTCAGCAGCGACTTTCCGGTTTAGTGGCTCTCCCAGGTGGAGATTTAACCTATTTCAAAGTGAGTGCAAAAGATCAGCATTATTTTAGTGTTGCCAAAGATTTAGTCTTTAAAATCATGGCTTCAGCAGCTTATGGTGATGGTTTTGGTAGTACGGATCAATTACCCTTTTTTGAGAACTATTTTGCTGGTGGTGTAAATTCAGTGCGTGGTTTCAGAGACAATACGCTGGGGCCAAGAGACCACTGTAATGGAACTTGTAGCCTCACAGATGGTAATACACCACGGCCGTATGGGGGGAATTTTAAAGTATTAGCTAATACAGAGCTTATTTTCCCGGTTCCTTTTATGTCTGATATAGATTCTATACGCTTAAGTGTGTTTTTTGATATGGGGACGGTGCAGGGGCCTTATATACAGTATCATGCAGATGACCCTACTTGTACACCTAGTGATACGTCTTGTTATACTCGATTCAACTCAGGTATTTCATTTGGTGATTTCAGGTATTCAACGGGTGTTGCCGCACAATGGCTATCACCTTTTGGTGCTTTGCAGGTGAGTTATGGTATACCGTTGAATGATAAGCCAGGCGACCAACTGCAAGCATTCCAGTTTAGCTTTGGCTCGCAGTTTTAAAAAAAATCACTAGGGGGTAAGTGAAATACTCTCTCACTGCTAGATATGCAGTATAATAAATAACTAGGTTTTGTTCTTTTGAATAGGTATATGGAGAATTTTTAATGTTGAAAAAAATGTTTTTTTTGGCGGCTTTGATAATGGCAAGCCAAGCGGTTCAAGCGGAAATAAAAATTGGTGTAGTAAATGTGCCCTTATTGATGGCGAATGCCCCTCAGGCTGCAGACGCTAAAAAACGTTTGGAAAAAGAGTTTTCCCCTAAAGATAAGCAACTAGTATCACAAGCTAAAGCAATCAAAAAGCTAGAAGAAAAATTAGCGAGAGATGGCCTGACGATGACGGATACGGAAAAACGAAAGTTAGAACGCGATATTATTGCTAAGCGTAGAGATGTTCAACGTGCTCAGCAAGAATTTAAAGAAGATTTTAGTATTCGTCGTAATGAAGAATTAGGCAAAATGCAAACTAGGATTATTGAAGCAGTTAAAGCTTTGGCGGCAGAAGGGAAGTATGATTTGTTATTAACTGAAGGCGTGATTTATGCAAGCCCTAAAGTAGATGTGACCAGTAAAGTACAAGAAAAACTTTCTACAATGCCTTAGCCACTTTTTAATTCCTATTCAGAGAAAAGTAATTAGATTAGGTTATAGACTGATCTTGATTGAAGCATTAGTTTATAAAACAAAAGATAGCGCCAGTTCATTTGGTATTGAAGTATTCATTAGTTTAAAGAAAAAAGGTTGTTACATTGGAAACATTACTTGATATAAAACAAATTCAAGCGTTTTTACCACATAGATACCCATTCCTACTTATTGATAAAGTTGTGGAGTGTGAGCCTGGTGTACGCTTACTGGGCGTGAAGAATATTACTTATAATGAACCCATTTTTCAGGGACATTTTCCTCATATGGCGATTTTTCCTGGAGTTTTAATTTTAGAAGCATTGGCTCAAGCGACAGGTTTGTTAGCTTCTGAAACAAAGCCAGATGAATTAGGCCATGGCATGACTTATTTTTTAACGGGTATTGATAAGGCTAGATTTAAAAGACCTGTGGTACCTGGCGATCAAATGATGCTAGAAGCTATTTTTGAAAGAAGTAAACGTAATATTTGGTCCTTTAATTGTACTGCAACCGTAGATGGTGAATTTGTTGCAAGTGCTATTATTCGTTGTGCTGCAGTCGTCGATGAAATTGATTGATCCGACTGCCATTATCGATAATCATGCTGAAATTGCGGATAATGTACAAATAGGTGCGTATTCCATTATTGGTGCAGAAGTAAGCATCGGTGAAGGTACTGTTATTGGTCCTCATGTTGTGATGAAAGGTCCGGTAACGTTAGGTAAAGATAATCATATTTATCAGTTTGCATCGATTGGGGAAGATCCCCAAGATAAAAAATATGCTGATGAAAAAACCAGTTTAGTCATTGGTGATAGAAATGTGATTCGTGAATTTACGACTATGCATCGTGGTACCTTGCAGGATAGAGGTCTTACTAAGATTGGTAGTGATAATCTTTTTATGGCTTATACGCATGTTGCTCATGATTGCATCGTGGGTAATAACGTTATTATGGCTAATGGGGCATCTTTAGCAGGACATGTGCATCTTTGTGATAATGCCATTTTAGGTGGTTTTACTTTGGTGCATCAGTTTACTCAGATTGGTACTTTTAGTTTTGCCGCTATGGGTAGTGCAATTACTCAGGATATTCCCCCCTATGTTATGGTAGGTGGTCGGCCTACACGCCCTCATGGTATTAATTCTGTGGGTATGGAGCGAGCAGGAAGTAATGCAGAAGCGGTTCGTTTAATACGTAAGGCCTATAAGATTTTATATAAAAATAACCTGCGCTTAGAAGATGCTATTGAAGAAATGGAAGATTTAGCTGCAGAATGTGACGAAATTTCTAATATGGTGAGTTTCTTGCGTAATGTATCGCGTGGCATTTTACGGTAATTCAATTGCCTCTTAGCCAAACAATTACCGCTGGAGTTGATGAAGTTGGGCGCGGCTGTATCGTTGGGCCTGTCGTTGCTGCCGCAGTTATATTAGATCCGCACCGGCCTATTCAAGGCTTAACGGATTCTAAAAAAATATCAGCTAAAAAACGTAAGGCACTGGCAAAGCAGGTCAAAGAACGAGCTTTAGCATGGACGATTACACGAGCAGAGCCTAGTGAAATTGACCGTATGAATATTTTGCAAGCCTCACTCTTGGCGATGAAACGTGCAGTAGAGTCATTAGCTGTTCAACCCACATGGGTTCAGGTAGATGGTAATCAATATCCCGATATAGATTATCCAGGGGAAACTATTATTCAAGGTGACTTATTGGTTGCTGAAATTTCAGCCGCGTCTATCTTAGCTAAAGTTTATCGAGATAGTGAAATGAGTACTTTAGATGTGCTTTATCCAGGTTATGAGTTTTCTAAACATAAAGGCTACCCAACAAAACTACATAAAGAAAAGCTGCTTAGTTTAGGGCTTACTGAACAGCATCGGCGTTCATTTTCACCTATTAAGCAAATGCTATAGCATTACAATAAGTTCCACTACAGCCTCGTTTTACCAATGTCTATTGTGTGTAACCATGCCTTTGGTATTATTTCTTTCGTAACTCTCCTATCTTATGCAACCTAAGTTTATTCATTTACGCCTGCACTCTGAATATTCCTTAGTGGATGGTATCGTTAAAGTAAAGCCCTTGATTAATGAGTTAGCAAACTTAGGCATGCCAGCGGTAGCGATTACCGATCAATCTAACCTTTTTTCTCTCGTCAAATTTTATCGTGCCGCTTTAGGTAAAGGCATTAAGCCAATAGCGGGGGCTGATGTCCATATTTTTAACCCAGATAGCCCCGCTCAGCCCTCTCGGCTTACCCTATTGGTTAAAAATAATGTCGGGTACGTTACTTTAACTGAATTAATTTCTATCGCTTACCAAGAAGGGCAGCATCAAGGTGTGCCTATGCTCAGGCGAGAATGGATTGAGCAAAATAATAAAGGTTTAATTGCTTTGTCTGGCGCGCTGGAAGGTGATGTAGGGTTAGCACTATTAGCTGATGATTCAGAGCAGGCAAGGCAAGCAGCGCAGTACTGGCAGTCTCTATTTCCACAGAGTTTTTATTTGGAATTACAGCGTGTCGGCAAAAAAAATGAAGAGGCTTATATAGCCAAGGCCGTTGCCTTAGCTACAGAGTTAGATTTGCCTGTTGTTGCTACTAATGATGTTCGTTTTCTAAAATCTTCCAATTTTGATGCGCATGAAGTTCGTGTGTGTATTAACCAAGGCCGTGTTATTGATGATACTCGCCGTCCTAAAGATTATACCCATCAGCAATATTTACGTAGCACTGATGAAATGCTGGCATTATTTGTTGATATTCCAGAAGCTACGGCAAACACGGTTGAAATTGCTAAGCGCTGTAACCTTAAATTAACCTTAGGGGAAAACTTTTTACCTGACTTTCCTGTGCCAGAAGGTATGTCTTTAGATGAGTTTTTTATTGAGGAATCAAAAAAAGGCTTAGAGGCGCGATTGAAAAAATACCCTGCGGTAGGTGCCGGGACAGCAGAAGAAAACCGTAAAGCTTATGATGAACGTTTGACAATGGAATTAGATACCATTGTGCAAATGGGCTTTCCTGGTTACTTTATGATTGTTGCTGACTTTATTCAATGGGCAAAGGACAATGCTATTCCAGTGGGTCCTGGTCGTGGCTCGGGTGCGGGATCTTTGGTAGCTTATGTACTGAATATTACTGATTTAGACCCGATAGAGTTTGATTTATTATTTGAGCGCTTTTTAAATCCGGAGCGGGTTTCGATGCCAGATTTTGATGTCGATTTCTGTATGGATCGACGCGATGAAGTGATTGATTATGTGGCGCGCCATTATGGTCGAGAAAAAGTATCGCAAATTATCACTTATGGCTCGATGGCAGCGAAAGCGGTTATTCGTGATGTAGGTCGTGTGCTAAGTCATCCTTATGGTTTTGTTGATCGTTTATCTAAATTAGTTCCGTTTGAAATCGGCATAACCTTGACTAAGGCTTTAGACCAAGTACCTGAGTTTAAAGAGCTATATGAAACAGATGATGATGTAAAAGCCTTATTGGATATGGCTTTATCTTTAGAGGGCGTCGTTAGGAATGCTGGTAAACATGCAGGTGGTGTGGTTATCGCCCCCAGTAAATTAACCGATTTCTCGCCTTTATATTGTGAGCAAAGTGGTGGTAATTTAGTTACCCAGTTTGATAAAGATGATGTTGAAGCAGTAGGCTTGGTCAAGTTTGACTTTTTAGGCTTGCGGACTTTAACCATTATTGATTGGGCATTACAGACTATCAATAAGAAACAAGCTGAGCTGAATAAGCCTTTAGTTGATATTACGCAAATCCCACGTGATGATGCGGCTTCGTATGAGCTCTTAAAAAATGCCGAAACAACGGCAGTATTTCAGCTTGAATCGCGAGGTATGAAAGAACTGATTAAAAAGTTAAAACCCGATTGCTTTGATGACATTATTGCTTTAGTGGCTTTGTTCAGGCCAGGGCCGTTAGAGTCAGGCATGGTGGATGATTATATTAATGTAAAACATGGTGCAAAAGCTGAATATGCTCACCCTGTTTTAGAGCCTATTCTTCAACCTACAAATGGCGTTATTTTGTATCAAGAACAAGTTATGCAAATTGCGCGGGAAATGGGCGGGTATAGTTTAGGTGGCGCGGATTTATTGCGTCGTGCCATGGGTAAGAAAAAAGTAGAAGAAATGGCTCAGCAGCGAGCTATTTTTACTAAAGGTGCAATAGCGGCTGGTATTGATGAAAGTATTGCGACTTATGTTTTCGATCTTATGGAAAAATTTGCGGGCTATGGGTTTAACAAATCCCATTCAGCCGCTTATGCTTTGGTGGCTTACCAAACGGCTTGGTTAAAAGCGCATTTCCCCGCTGCTTTTATGGCTGCAGTATTGTCTGCTGATATGGATAATACCGATAAAGTGGTCATCTTGATTGCTGAATGTCAGGATATGAAATTAGAGGTTTGTTCGCCGAATATTAATGTCTCTAATTTGCATTTTACTGTGAATGAACAAGGCGAAATTGTTTACGGAATTGGCGCAATTAAAGGCGTAGGTGAGGCGGCAATTGAGGATTTATTACGCGAGCGTAAAGAAAATGGCCCTTTTAAAGGTTTATATGATTTATGTAAGCGCGTGGATTTGCGTAAGGTTAATAAACGTGTGTTTGAGGCCTTGATTCGTGGCGGAGCATTCGATGTTTTTAATGCCAATCGTGCGAGCCATATGGCTGAATTGCCAACCGCTATAAAGGTAGCAGAACGTCATGTAAAAATGACCGAAGTCGGACAAAATGATTTATTTGGTTTAGCCGTTAATGCAGAAACGAGCGAAGATGAAGTAAAAGACTATTCGGCTAATGTTCCGCCATGGTCGGAAAAAGAGCGCTTAGCTTTTGAAAAATTAGCCTTAGGTTTGTTTTTAACCGGCCATCCGATTGACGAATACAGTGCCGAGTTAAAAAATATCACGCATGGCAGTATTGCACATATTTTAGCGAGTGTTGAAGGCTCGCGTGGTAAGTCAGATACGCGTTTGGCAGGCTTATTAGTTGGCATGCGTACGCGGCAAGATCGGAAAGGTCGCACGATGGGTTTTGCCACTTTGGATGATAAAAGTGCGCGAGTCGATGTCGCCATTTATAGTGAAACTTTTGAAACTTATAAAGACTTATTAAAAGGTGATGATATTTTGATCGTTGAAGGCTCGGCACGGATGGATGGCTATTCAGGTATGCTTAGTATTACCGCTGATAAATTATTAAGTATGGAACAGGCGCGAGAGAATTTCGCGCGCTGCTTAATGTTGGACTGGGATAGCGTGCATTCAGCAGTAAAGGGGCGTGATTTTTTGCATAAATTACAGGAAATAATACAACCCTTTAGTGGTGGACAATGCATGGTTGTGGCTAATTACCTAGCTTCAAGTGCGAAAGCAAGTGTGCAGTTAGGTGATGCATGGCGTGTCCATCCAACGGATGAGTTGATGATCCGACTACGGCGATTAATTGGTAGAGATGATGCGGTCAACATTAAATACCGATAATACTCAATCTTTAGAGGCATGCCCTGATTGTGATTTATTGATGGCTGCCATACAGGTAAAAGAAGGTTGTACGAGTCATTGCCCGCGTTGTGGACATACCTTAGAGCATCCAACGCGCCTTTCTATTAGGAATAACTTTTTTTGTGTTTTTGCAGGCTTGATTCTTTATTTTCCAGCCATGTTATTACCCATATTACAGTTTACGATGGTGGGTAATACCGAAGCATTATCCATTTTAGTTTGTGTGCAAACATTATTTAGTACCGGGAACTGGGGGATTGGTTTAATTATATTTTTTTCCTTAATGCTCGTTCCTTTGGTGCAAATGATATTGCTTATATTTGTTACCACACGCTTTTATTACCAAGTTAAAAGTCGTTATTTGGCATTTTGTTTTAAATGGTATGGTTATTTAAATGCTTGGGGTATGTTAGATATTTTTATGCTAAGTATTATTGTTGCCTCGATTAAATTACGCGATGATGCAGAGCTAGATCTAGGTTTTGGCTTATATGCTTTTATTAGCTTGTTATTCATTAATACACTGCAAACTCAGTTATTAAATAAAAAATTAATTTGGAATTTAATCGAGAAGCATGGTGAATAAGTCTTATTCTGCCTTGAAACAAGGTTTTTTATGTTGCCGGCAATGCCATAAGGTATTGCCTCAAAAACAACAACAAGTGATTCAGTGCCCGCGGTGTCAGAACAAAGTCTACCCTAGAATTCCAAATAGTTTAAGTCAAAGCTGGGCGCTTTTAATCAGCGGATTTTTTCTCTATATCCCAGCTAATATCCTGCCTATTATGACTTTGACTAAGGGGGGGACTATCCGTACTGATACCATTATGTCTGGCATTATTAATTTAGCAAATATTGGTATGGCTCCGATTGCTGTGATTGTTTTTATTGCCAGTATTTTAGTGCCGGCATTAAAAATAATTGCTTTAGCTATGATATTACTGGCAACACAATTTAAATGGCCAATGAGCACTTATATGCGCACCCAAATGTACCGCATTATTGAGTTTGTTGGTCGCTGGTCTATGCTGGATGTGTTTGTGATTAGTATTTTATTAGGTATTGTTAAATTTAATAAAATAGCCTCGGTGGATATAGAACCTGCAGGATTATTATTTGCTGTTGTGATTATATTAACTATGTTAGCTGCAATGCGTTTTGATTCAAGATTAATTTGGGATGATATAAATGAACCTAACTAAGCCCACTATTATAAAAAAACATTGGCTATCGGGTATTTGGTTATTACCTTTAGTAGCCGCTTTAATAGGGGGCTGGACGATATACCAAAGTATGAATGAAAAGGGCATTGATATTCTTATTGTATTTGATCATGCGGTAGGTCTGCGAGAGGGGAAAACCCCTATTATTTATAAAGGGGTGCGCATAGGTGTCGTTAAAAAAGTAGATATTAGTCAGAATTTACAGCAAGTAAAAGTGCATGCTGAAATTCAGCGAGCAGCCAGTGAAAGCCTTAGAGAAAATACCGGGTTTTGGTTGGTTAAACCCAAGGTTTCGCTAACTGAAATTACTGGTTTGGAGACGATTGTTTCGGGGAATTATATTCGTATGCACCCAGGAGAAGGTAAAAAGCAAAGAGAGTTTATCGCTTTAGATAAACCACCGGTTATAGACGAGCATAAGTTAGGTTTGAATATTGATATTTTTGCCGATAGTTTAGGTTCCATTGCGCGTGGTTCAAAAATTTATTTTCGCCAAATTCCCGTGGGTGAAGTTTTAGATTATGAATTAGCTGACACACATAACGGTGTCATTATTAAAGTCTATATTGAGGAGCGTTATGCTTATTTAGTCAAAAAATCATCTCGCTTTTGGAATGCGAGTGGCTTATCAATAAAAGCAGATTTAAGCGGCTTCTCCATGCAAACAGAGTCACTTGCAGCACTCATTTCTGGAGGGATAGCTTTTTATACGCCAGACACTGAAAGTGCCGATATAGCTGATAACGGTACACAATTTAAATTACACAGTGATTTTGATAGTGCTAAGGTTGGTATTTTAGTCAAAATTAATTTTGAATCAGCGATTGGCTTACAAGAGGGTGTGACAGAAGTTCAGTATGATGCTTTTAAAATCGGTATTGTTAAGAAATTAAGTTATAAAAAGACGGGGAAAAGTGTTATTGCCGAAGTAATGTTTGACCCGCGTGCTGAAGCGTTATTAAAAGAGGGGACAAAATTCTGGTTAGATAAACCAAAACTTTCACTCACTGATTTTTCGGGGTTGAAATCTTTATTACAAGGCAACCATATAAAAATGCAAGTAGGTGAGGGGGCTAGCGTTAGAGAGTTTATTGCGCTGAGCAAACCACCATTAATGTCTATAGGTGATAAAGGGATTCATTTGGTTTTAAAAGCGGATTCTTTAGGTTCTATCGAATATGGCAGCCCTATCCTTTATAAAAAAATACAAGTAGGTCAAGTACATGATTTTAAACTGAATAAAAAAGGTGAACACGTCTTAATTGATATTTATATTACAGAACGTTATGCGCATTTAGTCGCGCCTAGTTCGCGTTTTTGGAATACCAGTGGGGTACAAGTGCATGTCGGTACGACGGGTATGGACATTCAAACGGGGACTGTGGGAACGTTGTTAAATGGGGGGATTGAATTTTTAACACCGGAATTAAGTACTAAAAAAATTAAAAACCATGCACTCTATGATTTACACCCTAACTATGCTGCTGCGATCGGAGTAGAATTAACGCCTTATAAGCCGAAAAAAGGTGAAACTATTGTTCAACTTAGCGCGAGTGATTTAGGCTCTTTGGCGACTGGAACTCAAGTTTATTTTAAGAAAATTCCAGTAGGTGAAGTCGTTTATTATCGTTTGAGCAAAGAGAATGACAGGATTATTATTAGCGTGGTTATACGCAGTAAATATCGACATTTACTAACCGGTTCTAGTCGTTTTTGGCGTAATAGCGGACTGAAAGTGAAAGCCAGCTTATCGGGGCTTGATGTCGATATGGCGTCGGTGAGCGCTTTATTAAATGGTGGTATTAGCTTTGCTAACTTGGCACAAGAAAGCAGGGTCACTACAAAAGCAAAAGATAATAAAACTTATCACCTGTATGCGGATAAACAAATCGCTCTGCAATTAGCTGAGGAAATTACCATAAAATTTTCTTTAGCAAAGGGAATTAGTGCAGGCACGGCCATTAAGTATTTGGGAGTTCCTGTTGGAGAAATAAGCACGGTTAAATTAGCAGAAGATAATCAATCGATTATTGCCAATGCAAAATTATTCGGCTCAGCGATTAATTTTGCCCGAGCCGGGACGAAATTTTGGTTAGTATCAGCGCAAGTGGGTTTATTTAAAAATAAAAATTTAGATACTTTAATTAAAGGAAGCTATTTGGATATAGAACCCGGTAATGGGGCAAAGCAAACAGAATTTGTAGCCAAACTGAATCAAGTGGCAATAAAGCAAGGTTTACATCTTGTGTTACAAGCACCACGTTTAGGTTCTATTAAAGTAGGCAATCATGTTTCTTATCGACAAATTAATGTCGGTGAAGTAAGAAGTTTTCATTTATCCAAAAATGCGACACAGGTTTTAATTGATATTTATATTGCGTCTCAATATGCGCCGTTGGTCAAACAGAATACTAAGTTTTGGAATGCGAGTGGTGTTAGCATTGACTTTGGCTGGATTGCTGGGGCAGAAGTACGCACTGAATCGATTGAAAGCATTGTTGCCGGTGGGATTGCTTTTGCTACACCGGAGACAGCTAGTCATAATGCTAAAGCAGGGCATGTATTTGATTTGCATAATGATTATCAACAAGAATGGTTAGAGTGGCAGCCAGAAATCGCCTTAGTTGAATAAACCTGATATGAAATTACTAAAAAAGAAAGACGCGTTAAAAAAATCTTTTCTACAAAGAGAGGCCCAATGTTAAGTTATAAAGCAAATTTACGATTTGACATACCTGCCAGCTTGGTTGTTTTTCTTTTAGCCCTACCTTTATGTCTTGGTGTTGCTTTGGCTTCGGGTGCTCCCTTGTATGCAGGATTGATTGCTGGAGTTGTAGGAGGCCTTGTGGTCACTAGCTTAAGTGATTCAGCATTAGGCGTCACTGGTCCCTCTGCTGGGCTTGCTATGATTGTCTTTGGTGCTATTTCAGAGTTAGGTTTTGAGTCATTCCTATTAGCCGTTATTTTGGCCGGGATTATCCAATTTATAATGGGTAAGATTGGAACTGGGGTTATTGGTTATTACTTTCCTTCTGCTGTTATTACTGGAATGCTATCAGGCATAGGTATTATTGTTTTTCTTAAGCAAATTCCGCATGCGATAGGCTATGACCGTGATTACGAGGGGGATATCTCATTTTTTCAGAGTGACCAATATACAACACTCACTGAGTTACAGCATATGCTTGATTTTATGGCACCTAGCGCCATTATCATTAGCTCAATTTGTTTACTCATTTTATTGTTATGGGAAACACAATGGATTAAACAATACCGGTTTAGTGAGAGCCTGCATGGGGCAGTTGTAGCGGTTATCGTTGGTGTAGTGTTAAATCAAGTGTTTATCGCTTTTTATCCTCAATGGGCTTTAACAGATAAGCATTTACTTGTAATACCTGTTGTAGAAACACTGTCTGACTTGGGACAAGTTTTTACTTTTCCGAACTTCTCACAAATTAATAACCCCGTTATTTATCATATTGCTTTTATGATTGCCATTGTCGCGAGTTTGGAAACTTTATTGTGCGTTGAAGCGATGAATAAGCTTGACCCTTATAAGCGAGTAACTTCAAATAATCGAGAATTAAGAGCACAGGGAATTGGTAATATTTGCTCTGGGTTACTCGGTGGTTTACCAATGACGCAATTAATTGTGCGTAGTTCCGCCAATGTACAATCAGGTAGTCGCACTAAAGCCTCTGCTTTTATGCAAAGTATTTTCTTATTAATTGCGGTGTTACTAGTTCCTAAGCTAATTAATAAAATTCCTTTGTCCAGTTTAGCGGCTGTTTTTTTTGTTGTTGCTTATAAAATGGCTAACCCAAAACGCTTTAAAACCTTGTATCAAGTCGGCTCTTATCATTTTATCCCTTTTATAGCAACGATCATTGGACTCATGTTTTCTGATATGTTGACAGGTTTTAGTATCGGTATGGGCTGTGCTTTATTTTTTATTTTGCTAGAAAATAAAAAGCTTGGCTTTCACTTACACGAACAACATGGGCACAATAAAAAAATTATCACTTTGTCTGAGAATGTTTCATTTTTAAATAAATCCAATATTTTACATTTACTCAGTGAGCTACCACGAAATGCTAATATTGTTATTGACGCAACCTATGTAAAATATATAGATTACGATGTTTATGAGGTTATTCAAAATTTTAAAATTGATGCCAAGCGTAAAGGTATTAACCTAGTTGTACAGAACCTACGTGGCTTTGGTTTTTTACAGCCCGTTGAGCATGTTTTACCCGTTAGTCAAGAATCGCAGCAATTATTAACACCTAAAGATGTATTGAAAATATTGCAAGAAGGTAATAACCGTTTTGTAAACAGTATTAAGAACAAACGAAATTTACTTTCGCAAGTTAATGAAACGGTTGAAGGGCAATTTCCTATCGCTATTATTTTAAGTTGTATTGACTCGCGTACTTCGGCTGAGCTGATTTTTGATCAAGGTTTAGGGGATGTTTTTAGTGTTAGAGTTGCAGGAAATGTCGTTAATGATGATATTTTAGGCAGCATGGAATATGCTTGTAAAGTAGCAGGGTCTAAGTTAGTTGTTGTTTTGGGGCATACGCATTGCGGTGCTATTAAAGGTGCTTGCGCAGGTATAGAATTAGGCAATTTGACAGGCTTACTTGATAAAATTCAGCCTGCTGTTAAAGCAGTAAAAGCAGGTGATTTTGCTAAAAACAGCCTGAAGAGTAGTTGCTTAGAGGATAAAGTGGCTGAACGTAATGTAGAAATTATGGTTCAAGAAGTTAAACAAAGAAGCCCTTTATTACAGGCGATGCAAATTGCCGGTGACATTGATATTGTCAGTGCTATGTACAATATTGAAACAGGGAAGGTCGAGTTTTAACTTCTTTATTATTCATGTTTTTATCAAGGTAGTTAGCACTTTTCCATTCCATGCTGGCACTAAATTGGGCTAGCATCTCTATTTGCCTTCCATTTGTTTTTTCGTAACGCTTTTTTTGCTGCTCTTTTTTCTTGTAAGGCAACCAGTTCAATCAGCTCTTGCTCCATAATTTCAGGTGTTTCGAGTGTCAGCCTGCCCAGTAGGCCCTCCCTTAGTTCGGTCAGTAAAATTTTAGCCACTTTGTCGATATCAATATGACCTCCTCCTCGTAGGCAACCGCGTTTTTTACCAATTAACAACAGTAACTCATAATCAGTTTCAGGAAGTTCATCGATTTGGTAGCGCTGTTTTAAGCTTTCTGGATAATCGCGCAATAAAAACTCACCTGCAAATGAAGCAATATCATCGTGTTTTAAGGCAGTATCTTTAATCGCCCCCGTGGTTGCTAAGCGATAGCCAGTATTAGGATTCTCTAAATTTGGCCATAACATGCCTGGTGTATCGCATAGAATAATGCCATTATGTAAATCAATGCGTTGTTGTCTTTTGGTTACGGCCGGTTCATTACCGGTTTTAGCAATGGTACGACCGGCTAGTGCATTAATTGTGGTTGATTTGCCAACATTAGGAATACCCATAATTAAAGCGTGTATGACTTTGGTATTTTCTGCTTTATGAGGCATTAATTTACGACAGAGGTCAATAATTTGCGCTACATTTTCAGAGTGTACAGCTGTTGTTGCTAAAGTTTTTACCCCTTGTTCTCGCTCTAAGTATGCCTGCCATTTCTGAGTTCTGATGGGGTCTGCTAAATCAGCTTTATTAAGTATTTTGATGCAGGGTTTGTCAGCGCGTAATTCATTTAATAGTGGGTTAGCGCTACTAAAGGGAATGCGCGCATCCAGCACTTCGATTAATAAATCTATATCAGGCAATGATTCCTTTATCTCTTTGCCTGCTTTGTGCATGTGACCTGGGTACCATTGAATTTGCATATGTTTTATTTTTAAGTGGGTAGATAGGGCGGACTTCTTCGGTCCACTCTTTTAAGTGTGGAGTGTATTAGCGGGTAAGGTTCGCTCTATCCTTTTTTTACATGTAAACCACACTCTTTCTTAGTGGTATCTTCCCACCACCAGCGTCCTGCACGTTCGTGTTGGTTAGGTAATACAGCGCGGGTACAAGGCTCACAGCCTATGCTGATAAATCCTTGTTGGTGCAAAGCATTAAAAGGCACTTGGTATGCTTCGATATAATCCCAAACTTGTGCGGAGCTTTGATTAACTAAAGGGTTAAATTTTACTAAAGTGTGTTCTGTTGTTGAGAAAGCGGGATCAATTTGGATTTCTGGAATATTTTGTCGTGTATCTAAACTTTGATCTTTACGTTGGCCAGTAATCCATGCATCAACTTGCGCGAGTTTACGTTTTAAGGGCTGTACTTTACGGATAGCACAGCATTCTTGGTGCCCATCCTCATAAAAGCTAAACAGACCTTTTTCTTTAACAAATGTTTCTAGTTGAGTGTAATCAGGACTAAGTAATTCAATATCAACTTTATAATGCTTTCTGACTTTTTCGATAAATTGATAAGTCTCTGGATGTAAACGGCCTGTATCTAAAGAAAATATCTGAATATCCTTACGAATTTTTAAGGCTATATCAATTAAGATAACATCTTCTGCGCCACTAAATGAAATGGCTACTTGATCATAATTTTCTAAAGCATGTCGGAGTACTTTACGTGGATTTTTATTTTGTAATTCACTTTGTATCTGTTCGATGGTATTCATGAGGTTTGTTCAGTTTATAGTAAATTGGAGCGACGTACTTAAGATGGGGCAATAGATTGCCAAGTAATCTTGTAGGAGTGCAAAGCTTGCGGATACGTTAAAGCGTATTATTCTGATTTCTAAAAATGCTAGCCCTAAGTTACGATCAAAGTAAAAGTTACCTTTAATAACGAGAAGTTACAAAGGAGACTCTGAAGATCTTGTTATATAAGGGGGAAGGGAATAATCATTTGAATTTTTTGCATAAAAAAAGACTAAAACTTCTAATATATAGCAGGTTATGCTGATAGTGGTGTTTTTTGAAAAAACTTCAAATGGCTTGACCGCTATAATGACGATATTTTCATAAAGATCTGTGAGTAGTTACCTTTTAGCCTTTCTGAAAACAACCTATGGACTTTTGATACATAGTGGTTGAGTTTACATCTTATCAATAAGCTTGGAAATAATGAGGAAGAAACCCATTACGCTGACTAAAAGCATCATGTTTTTATTTAATGCTTTTTGAATGGTATGTTCTATTTTTTCATTTAATAAATCAAATTTATTTTCTAAGCTTACAAACTTATTTTCTAAGCTTACAAATTTATTTTCAAGTGCTAGGACACTTGATGTTACTTCGTTTAGTTTATCATCAAGGTGATTTATATGGTTGTATTGAGATTTGAGCAAAAGCGTATTTATATCTTCTTGGTTAAGTCCTTTTCCCGCACTAAACTTTTCTTCTATCTCTTTTATTTTTGGGGAAATCATTTCAATTAACATATCGTCTACTCTTGTTTTATTCATAATGATAACCCTTTTTTTTGTCATAAATAAAAGTAAATATTTTCACTCATTATACGCCCACATTCGATATATTTAATTAATTTTTCTGCTTCAAAAATCTCATAAACAAGATGATGCTTTCTGCTTATATAAAGTGGACCCTATTGTCAAGACCATTTTCTCCCAATAATAAGAAGAAATACCTAACACTCTCATACAATCAGCCAATACCTACATCAGATAAGGAGTTACAGGCTTATGTGTATCATGGGTAACTTCTCATTATTCATGGGAAAATATATATAAAAACATCGTCATTCCCGAAGTTTTTTTATCGGGAGTCCATGTTAAACATAGATTCCTGCTAACAACATGCAGGATGACTATCTAAAAAAACAGCTTGTACTTTTTACAATGGGGTCCACTTTAGGGCTTATTTAAAAGCTGAAACGCACGGAGCCATAAACATTGTTATTATTCTCGAATTGACCAAAGAAGGTGTTTTGTTTTTTACCAACAAAGAAATTACCGCCTGCTGTCACTGTCCAAAAATCATTTACTTTATAGCTGACATCAGGTCTAAAATAAGCATCGACATCGGAAGGAGAGAAGAAGGTAAATAATGACCAGGTTACATTTTGCTGGTGGGTCATTAAGGTTAGCCGGTTAGTTAATAGGTGTCTTACTTCATCACGTGTGGCTTTTACACCTATTTGTGCTTGGCTTGCTACGTAGTGATTATAATCTTGCATCCACTCGATGTAGTACTGGACACCGATAGAGAAGTTTTTTACAATTTCTTGTTCATAGCCTATTAAGAACCTTGCTTCACTATTCGGTACGAAAGGGTTGCTACTGCTATTTTTTTCATAAGAATCATAATATCCCACTTCGATATTGGCGATACCTTGCCAGAACGGGCGGCGTAAACTAGCGCCTAATGAGCGCATTTTTGGGTAATAGGCTCGGCCTGTATCGGTTGCGGTTATGGGTGGTTTAAAGCCCATAGGACTTTTCCAAAAGCCGTAATAACCATATAAAGCTAATTCATTGACACCGATATTTTTATACAAGCGTAAGGCAAATTCACCAGCAGATGGTCTTTCCGGATTGATTATGGCATTTTGGCCCGCTAATGAGCCAGTCATTGGGTTGTAGTAAGAGAGTTTCTCGCCAGTAATACCTCGGTCGGCATCAAACCAAGGGGTATAAATAAAATCTAAATTACCGTAGTCAGTAAAAAAAGAAGTCTTTAGTGAGTCAGAAGGGGCTTTTAAATATTCTAAGTCTCGACCAATAAAAAAAGCCTGCCAATCTTTAGGGAATAAGTCATTAATAAAGATTAAGTCACCTGTGCCCCAAGTTAATATTTGTCGCCCGACTTTGATATCCATAAATGATAAAGGGCTAAAAGCAATACTGGCTTCTCTTAAATCAATCCAGCCTTTACCTGTATTCAAATTAATATCATAAGTATCCACTTGTGCATCATAAAGAAAATCATTTACCAGTTTTAATGAAAAAGGTCCAATGTCTTTTTGCAGGTCAAGATGTAAACGAATTTCCCCTAAAGACATTTGGTCTTCATAAGGGTCATTCTGAGTACGAATACCCCCTCGTGCATCCAAGAATCCACTAACATTAATAAAGGGCTCATCTTGATCAAACAGGTTAAACGGTTTTGGGTTTTGCTCGGTATTTTCTGCTTGTTCTATTCCCGCCGGTAGCAACGGCGGTGTGCTTAAGCCAGAAGGAAGGGCGGGGACACTTGATTTTGGGCTGGTAAGTCCAGTAGGTAAACTGGGAGCAGGGTTTAGTCCAGGCGGTAGTGCGGGTGTGCGTGTTGCAGGAGTAAGTCCGGCAGGTAAAGGGGGAGCAGCTTGAACTATTCCTTGACTTGAAATAACAGCAATGACTAGTGATAAAGAAGATGGGCGCATGATGTTATGTTTTATGTGAAAATGCTGGTTTTCGATATGACTGTTAAATGAGGAATATCTGTGGGAGGGGCTTTTAGCCGTGATTTGTAAAAAGTCGCGGCTAAAAGCCCCTCCCACAGGGATAGCTAACGTAAATATTTTCTAGGTGCTTTTCTTAAGAAACGCTCACTAAAAATATTATCCGGTAAACCCACATTATATTTAACTTTGCTATATTCCATGACGGTATTACCACCTGTTTTCAGGTTTTTAGCTTCTGACTTGGTAATCGTTGGGTAGCCATCAATGGTTTCGACAGCTAAAGCCGTATAGGTTTTATATTTTTCACCTTGCTTATCATAGTATTCAGTTAAAATGGGTAAAAAAGTAGTTTTGTGCAGGGCAACCGCATATAAATAATCTGAAAAATAAGCGATACTAGTCAATTTCTATAGCCCAGTATTATGTCATTAA
>NZ_FQTQ01000196.1 GCF_900128525.1 methanotrophic endosymbiont of Bathymodiolus puteoserpentis (Logatchev) | reverse complement strand
TGCAGAGGGTTTTAAAGAGTCAATGCGAATTGTATTTGATGAGCACCTGAGGCAATGGAATTATACTGCCATTCCTGACGCAACAACTTTATAAGTTGCCTAAGTTATTTCATGCACATTCCTTAATAAGTCCCGTATCACTTTTAATAGGTTCTGGGTTGGTAATGGATAGTTCACCATATTGCGCGTTAATATACAGGCCTTCCCAACCTGCATTGAAGATATTTTTTGTAATAGCAACACCGTTAGCTTGTTCATCACCATAATTAGGGTGAATTAAGACGCCCATATAGGTTTTAAGGTGATCAATCCTGTGTAAACGGCGTTCTTCAAAGGCGGATTCATTCCAAAGGCTAGCCCAGACTTGTTTGATGCTGTTAATTAACTTGCCTTCTTTGGGTTTGTGGGTAAATGAGCTGTATAAACCCGCGCCATTAAAACCTTCCAAGTCTTCATTATTGGTGCTTGAGCGTACGCGGAGTTTTTGCTTGAAAGGTTCACCTACTGGCTCCCAAAAAAGGTGGACTGTTTCAATCTGATCAATCATTGCTTGAGGGGCTTCTGCTTGTTCGATTAAATCACGTAGATCTGCTAAGCGTTGTCTGCGTATCTCAAGGCTTTGCTGGAATTCCTTATCTGCGAGTAGTTGTGCGATATATTCATTTAATGACATGCTGTCATTTCTTGTGCATAGCTTTTGTAGTTCATTAGCACAACGCTGTAAGTTCATAAAATTATCGTAGAGTGCAAAGGGTAGTGCATAGCCCTTAGGGGGAATACCTTCGTCTAAGATTTTGGCTAATTCAGCAACATTTGCCGCTTTAACACCAACTCGTATCCAGTCATTAAACCCTAGCTCTTTGAGTGGAGTTGGCACAGTAAGGCTTAAGTCGCCTTCGGGGATTGTCACTTCGCTCGGTATTTTATCTGCTAACCATTGCAAAGCGGTCGCTTCGGATGCAGCTTCAATAACGATGCCATCATCGTCAGTGTAGTAATGCACCCATTGGCCAATAAGGCTGCTAATGCTTGGATCAGTGAGTGCATTTTTAATATAGGCATTGGGTGTATTGTTCTGTCTCGCCTTTAAATTGATGTGTGAGAGTGGTGTTTGTGGCTCTGTGGTGATAATGCCACCAGCATGGGCGATTGTATTAGGGATAAAAGTATAAATAGCAATAATGTCTTCGCTAAGATGACTGTCGCCGGGGGTGAATACTTTAAGGCGGCCGTAAGCTTCGCCTTTATTGAGTATGGCGGAGTCGAGCTGAGAGAATAATTGGTTAGTTTGAATGGTGCGTATATTTTTATCGGTAAATTCTTGTGCATGCGTTAAGCCAACGGGATGGTAGGCGAGCGGGCTAGGCAAAAATGGCATGGCGGCACTCAGCGTACGATAGGCTTGTTCTATTAGTCTGGCGGGCACTGGGTCAGTGGGCCAGAATTCGAGTGCGTATATACCTAGATTATCACCATCATTATAGTTGTCATAAGCAACAACAGAGCCTACTAGGTAGTTTCTGCGGTTTCTAAAATAAGTTTCTGTATTAAATTGTGCGAGGCCTGAGTCATAGCTAATATTTTGATAGCGGTTTAGTATATTGCGCACAAAATTATAGTGTAAGGGTGTTGTATTAGAGTTCATGAAAAACAAAACAGGGTTGTTGCTATTGAGGTCTGTCATGATAAATTTCAATTCTCGCACACCAGATAAATCGAGTGTATTGGCTTTAGCGGCTAAAGTATCAAAGTCCATGCGCTTTGAGAGAAGAACAGCGCCTTTATTTTGTGCTAATGGCCAGATATAGCTTTGTGTCCCCGTTACATCATAGACGTTTTTTAATAAAAACGGTTCTGTCGCAAGTATAAGTTAATTGTGGGATTTCTGTCGCACCTCCGGGTAAATTCTGAGATAATTCCCCCTTATTTCCCAATGTGCATAAAATAAAATCATGATCAGCTTTAAAGGGACACACTTTCCCAAAGACGTTATTCTTTATGCGGTTTTCTTTTATGTCAGGTATG
>NZ_FQTQ01000195.1 GCF_900128525.1 methanotrophic endosymbiont of Bathymodiolus puteoserpentis (Logatchev) | reverse complement strand
AATTTATAGCTTTAGCAGGATAGTTATGCCTGAAGACAAGGCGCTCTTCGCTTTCACTAGTTCTTGCGACAGAACCACATAAAGTTATACAACTGACAGCTGATGTTGATTCGTCGGCAAAAGATATAGTGGCGGTTATAGAAAGTGATCCGGTTATGACGGTTAAAATTTTAAAAGTGATTAATTCTGCTTTTTATAGTTTGCCGCAAAAAATTACTTCTATTCAACGTGCTTTAGTGTATATCGGTATTAACACGATTAAAAATTTAGCTTTAAGTGTTGCAGCTATCGGGGCTTTAAATCCTCATAATAAAGCAGGCTTTGATACGGGCTTGTTTTTAGAACACTCTTTAGTTGTTGGCGTGTTGAGTAAAAAGCTCGCGGAACGTATGGGCGTACCTTTAATGCAGAGTAGTGATTATTTTGTCGCTGGTTTATTGCATGATTTTGGCAAAATTGTTTTCGCAGAATTTATGCCTTATGAGTTTAAATTGGCATTAGAAAAAAGCAAAACACAGCAGGTTGATTTGCACTTAGCTGAGCTGGAAATTATGGGTATTAATCATGCTCAAGCAGGTCGCATGCTAGCACTGAAATGGGAGCTTGCAGAGAATTTAGCCAATGCTATAGACTTGCATCACAGTGTTACACGAGGTGACTTGTTGGTTGATTGTGTGTTTGCGGCTAATCAAATAGCTAAAAAATGTCGTATAGGCGATGCGGGTAATTCAGTAATAGAGCCTTTTTCGGAGGAGCTAGTGAATGTCTTTGGTATGTCTTTGGATGAGTTGGTCGTGAGTTTAGGTGATATGTCGATTATTAAGTCTGAAGTACAGCAATTTATGCAGGCATAAATCAATGAAATTTAAGTTTTGGGGAGTGCGGGGCTCCATTCCAACGCCAGGAGCACAGACCAATAAATATGGCGGTAATACCACTTGTATCGAAATTAGAACAGCTAATGATGGACTTATCATTCTTGATGCTGGTACGGGAATTCATCAATTAACGCAAACGCTTTTGCCCAAGATGCCGATTGATGCGCATATTTTGATTACGCATACGCACTGGGATCATATTCATGGTCTACCGTTTTGTGCACCGATTTATATCCCAGGCAATAAGTTAACGATTTATGGCGGTCAAGATTTAAAGACAGGCGAGGGTATAGAGCGAACTTTAAAAATACAAATGCAGCACTCATTTTTCCCTATAGCAGAGCATGAATTAAAAGCTGATGTTAGCTATAAAACGGTAAAAGCAGGTGAAAAATTTACTATTGAGAATGCTACAGTTACTCCCATTATGCTCAATCACCCAGTGATCAATTTTGGTTATCGCATTGATTGTGATGGTAAATCGCTTTTTTTTACGGGAGATTATGAGCAGCAAGTTAATATTTATAAGCCTGAGGATAGAGAATATTTAGAATTTGAACAAATGATTGAGGAATGTGTTGATTCACTGGTTGAATTGATACGTAATGTTGATGTACTGATTATAGATAGCTCGTTTACTGATCAAGAATACCAGCATAAAAAGAACTGGGGGCATGGTACTTATAGTTCGGCGATTAAATTGGCAAAAAAAGCAGGCGCAAAAAAATTATTTTTCACTCACCATGAGCCGACGCGTACCGATGCAGCATTAGATAAAATTTATGCCGAGGTGTTAAAAAATAATACTACGTTAGCTTGTGAATTATTTCTTGCGCAAGAGGGCTTGGAAGTCGAGCTATAGCCAGAAAAAGGGTGATACCTTGAAATAATTCATAAAACTATAAGGTGAGTAATGCTTTATAGATATAAAAAGTGTCTTAGTACGTACTGGGTGCTTGAAACCATTCGTCTAAGCGTTGGTGAATTTCATCAACGCCACTCTTTTTTAAAGCAGAAAAAAGTTGTAGTGAAATTGGCATATCGGAATTTTTTAATTCACGCTGCACACTCAACAAGATGTTTTTTGCAGCGCCATAATTTAGTTTGTCAGCTTTAGTCAGTAAAATATGCAGTGGTTTTTGACTGTAGTTGCACCATTCGATCATTTGTTGATCAAATTCTGTTAATGGGTGGCGAATATCCATAACTAAAATAATGCCATATAAAGACTGACGCTCGCTTAAATACGTCTCCATCAAGCGTTGCCATTTTTGCTTTATTGCTACAGGCACTTTGGCGTAGCCGTAGCCTGGTAAATCGACAAAGCGGTGCTGTTCATCATTGAGTGTAAAAAAATTAAGCAATTGTGTGCGGCCCGGTGTTTTACTAATTCGTGCTAATGACTTTTGGTTAGTCAAGGTGTTTAAGGCGCTCGATTTACCTGCATTAGAGCGGCCTGCAAAGGCAATTTCTCGGCCTATATCGGTAGGTGCTAACGTTAACTCGGGAGCGCTAAGAAGAAATTTAGCCTGATAGTAGAGAGAGTTCATACTTATCTCGTGTAGAGGGTTTAATTAAATTAGAGTAGAATTTAACTTAGTATTGTACATAAGATTACCTTATGTTTATTTTATTCCGAAAAGGGGAATCTAATGAAGAAAAGTCTATTAGCGTTGTCAGTATCGATTGTGTTATTAAATATCACGGGTACCGCGCAAGCTAAAACAGAGGGTACTGCGACGACTAATGTTGCAGCTGGAAAGGCAAAAAGCGCGCCTTGTGCAGGTTGTCATGGTGAGGATGGCAACAGTATGATGCCATTATTTCCTAAACTGGCTGATCAAAATGAAGAGTATTTAGTTCAGCAAATGGAGGCATTTAAAGACGGTACGCGTACTGATGCAGTAATGGGTGCAATGGTGGCAGGTCTGAGTACTCAAGATATGCAAGATATTGCAGCATTTTATGAACAACAAAAAGTAACCAAAAATACTTTACCGCCACTTGAACTAGATGACGACGATGATGAAGAACTGGAAGCAGAGCAGGGTGATAATGAGACTTTGGCAGCTCAAGAACAAGTGGCAGTGAATAAACAAACAGCGCAAGAACAACAAGATGCATTACTCGCATTAGGCTATGATGTTTATCGTAATGGTGATTTAGAACGTGAGATATCGGCATGTATTGCTTGTCATGGCCCTTATGGTGAGGGGAATAAACCAGCTGCTTTTCCAGCACTGCAAGGACAGCATGCAGATTATTTAATTAAGACCTTAACTGACTTTAAAAACAATGTTCGTAGTAATAATCCTGACAATATGATGCATATGATTGCGCATAAAATGACGGAAGAAGAAATTAAAGGTATTGCTTATCATGTGTCAGTGATGGAAAGTAATTAATGAATTGTATCAAGAAAGGGTATAAAAAATGTTAAAGATAATAAAAACAGGACTCGCTTTAAGCTTGTTTATATTCACTAGCTTCAGTTTTGCTGCAGGCCAAGGCTACGAAAATTTAAAGGCCATACAGCCAACCCAAGATACTGATAAAGTCGAAGTCATTGAGTTTTTTTGGTATGGATGTCCACATTGTTACAAATTTGAGCCAGAAATAGAAGCTTGGAAAGCAACGCTTCCGGAAAATGTTACATTTATTCGTCAACCCGCGGTATTTAGTAGTTTATGGGGTAAGCATGCAAAAGCTTATTTTACTGCTGAAGTTTTGGGTGTTGTCGATAAAGTGCATGCTGATTTTTTCCATGCGATACAAGTTAAAAAAGAAAAATTGGCGAGTGAAGAAGATTTGGCTGATTTTTTTGTTGCTCATGGTGTAGATAAAGCCGCATTTCACGATGCTTATAACTCTTTTATTGTCGATACTAAAATGCGCCAAGCGAAAGCAATGGGACCTCGTTATGGTATCACTGGTGTTCCTGCATTAGTCGTTAATGGAAAATACTTGGTGAATGCTCGTAGTGCTAGTAATAAGGGCGGTATGATCAAAGTTGTCAATGAGTTAATTGCGCAGGAAAGCAACTAATCCCTACATAGAGTATATGTTAGATTGATTCCAGAGGTGTACTATTGCACCTCTGGATTTCTTAAATTCATAGGTAGAGTAGAAAATGGAGTCGTCAAGCTCTGAAGTTATTAAGTGGAAAGATAAGTACTATCATGCATTGGATGAGTTGGAGTTGCTTGAAACTTCAACGAAAGATACGGGGGCACTTTTTTGTCGAGCTTTGATTCGACTATCACTTGCGGCTAAAGGATTTCACCAGAAGTTAGATCCCCACTTATTACGCTTGCGCAACCAATTAAAACAAGGCATTACTAACCCTAAGCTTAGCGATGAATTAAATAAGTTTTCCGAGGCGTTATTGCGTTTTGAAGAAGGCGATGCGGAAGGCCCCTTGCAGGATGCGAGTTTGCTCTTTAGCTTTTTAATCGCTCAAGAGGCAAATATAGATAAAGTCAGTGCCTTAAAATTATTGTACAGCCAATATGAAGCGGGAAAAATAGCTTCCTCTAAAGAGTTGCTAAGCTTATTAACAGAATTATGCGCGCCTGAAACACTTGAAGTTGGCCACTGTGCGAGTGATTTGGATGCTCTTGCTACAGATTTAGATATCAACTTTATTAGTGAGCAACTTATCCTACTTATTCACGATATGGATATGCCGGATGCATCACTAGCTGAAGCTAAGAAAATTACACACGCATTAAAAGAAGCACAAACCGAAGAGGACTTTCGAGATAGTATTGATGCTGCATTAGATTTTTTACAGCAGATTAAAAAATATGAGCAACAGGAAAGAGAAGAAATGGAAGTATTTCTTGCCCATGTTACGCAGAAGTTAGCAAGCCTAGGGGAAAGTGCTAATGGTACAGCGGACTCAGCAAAAGAAATCTTTGTTAAAAGAAATAATCTAGATATGTCGGTTACGACAAAAATGCAGGCGTTACAAGAGCATTCTGCAAGTGCGACCAAATTAGAGCCTTTGAAACAGTTGGTTAAGTCGGAACTTGATAATATCAGCGCACAGATTCAAGCCTATAAGTTAGAAGAGAAAAAACAACAGGCTAAAGCCGATCAACTTGTTGCTAATATGGCGCTTGAAATTGAAGCGGTAAAAATGGAGGCACGATCTTTAAAAGAAAGCCTGAAGCAGGCATCAACTGAAGCAATGACGGATGCATTGACTCAGCTGCCTAATCGTTTAGCCTATGATCGGCGCTTTGAAGTCGAATATGCGCGTTGGCATAGAAATAAAGAGCCTTTAAGTTTATTGGTGTGGGATATTGATTTTTTTAAGAAGATTAATGATAACTACGGGCATAAAACAGGCGATAAGACACTTATTATTATTGCTAAGTTATTGAATAAATATTGTCGGGAAACGGACTTTGTTGCGCGCTTTGGCGGCGAAGAATTTACTATGTTACTGTCTAATACCAGCAGTGATGCAGCCTTAGTCTTGGCAGAAAAAATCCGTCGTATTATTGAAAAAACTAAATTTAATTATGCGGGAAAGGCGATTAATATTACTATTTCCTGTGGTATTGCCGAGCTGCAAGTCGGCGACAATCAAGAAACTTTGTTTGTCCGTGCGGATAAGGCGCTTTATCAAGCAAAGAAAAAAGGTCGCAACCAGTGTGTGCTTGCTTCTTGAAGGGTATTAAATAGCTTGTTTTGTGGGATCGGCTTTAGTCGTGTTGTTGTAGCTGAAGCCACTCCCACAGAAAGTGTGCGTAAATTATTTAACTAAATCAGAAGGTACTTCCGTGGCTACGGGCTTATCTTGTTTAGTAATTTCAGATAAAGGCGCTCCTTGTCTGTTGCCTTCTCCATATAAGATCATTCCAGCCATAAATAAGACCACACTGACACCAACAATGATATATCGGTTGGGTTTCTCCATCCAAAATAATAGCCATCTAGGCTTAATTAAGCCGACCACTAATATACCAACCGATAAAATAAGCAAGTTAAATGCCCAGATAATCATAATATTTCCTGTTACTTAAAAATAAACGTATATTGTACTGGTTCGGGAATGAAAGAAAATAATTTTTGAGGAGAATGGCAATGATGGAATGGTTAAATGCAAATATTGCTTACTGGCATTGGTTGGTTTTTGGGCTATGCTTAGCAATGGCAGAAATTATGTTATTAAGTTTTGTTTCTTTATGGTTTGGCTTAAGTGCCATTATCGTTGGGCTGTTAATATGGGTTTATCCAGTTTCATTTACTATGCAGCTGCTCATCTGGATTGTACTCTCTATTTTTATTGTGTTCGCTTGGTTTAAGTGGGTTTCACCTCATTTTAAAAATAAAACATTTTCCGGCATGGCGCGCGAAGGTATGATTGGCCAAACGGGGACGGTGATTGAGTATAATGCTGCACATAAAGGACGAGGGAAATTACGTTTCCCCGCGCCTATTTTAGGTAATGATGAGTGGCAATTTATTTGTACCGATCCCGTTGAGGTTGGTAGCCGGGTGATGGTACGTGAATTTTCAGGTAATACGTTAATTGTTTCAGCTAAATAATAGTTGAGAGTGTTCGTTAATTTAAAGGAGAACTAATAATGGAAGGCTTATATATTGTCGGTGCATTTGTTGTTTTAGTGATTGTCACCGTTATCAAAGGGGTAAGAATTGTTCCTCAAGGTTACAAGCATATTGTTCAGCGCTTAGGTAAATATCATCAAACGCTAAACCCAGGGTTGAATTTTGTTATTCCCTATGTCGATTCGGTGATTGAAAAAATCACCACTAAAGATATTGTTTTAGATATTCCTGCACAAGAAGTGATAACGAAAGATAATGCGGTAATTGTGGCTAATGCCATTGCTTACATTAATATTGTTTCTCCAGAAAAAGCAGTCTATGGTGTCGAACATTTTGTTATGGCAATAGAAAAGCTAATTCAAACCTCATTAAGAGCGATTATTGGCGAAATGTCACTGGATGAAGCCCTATCCTCAAGAGATCATATTAAGACGAAATTAAAAGAAAGTATTTCTGATGATATTGCTGACTGGGGAATCACTTTAAAAACAGTAGAAATTCAAGATATTAATCCCTCGCAAACCATGCAAGCATCGATGGAAGAGCAAGGAGCGGCAGAACGAGAGCGTCGTGCCGCAGTGACGCGTGCTGAAGGCGCTAAACAAGCCGCTATTTTAGAAGCAGATGGCCGCTTAGAAGCTTCGCGCCGTGATGCACAAGCTAAAATCTTATTAGCTCAAGGGAGTGCTAAAGCAATTGAAAGTGTGGCTGAGGCACTGCAAGGCAAAGATTTACCTGTTACATATTTGTTAGGGGAAAAATATATTGAAGCGATACGTGATTTATCTGAATCTGATAATGCTAAAACAGTGGTGATACCCGCGGATTTAATTCATGCGGTTAAAGGTATGTTAGGGAAATAAGGGTTTATATCGTCTTAACTTTAGTAGAGAATGAAAATAAGGACATTTAATGCACCCAACAATCAATCAAGTCATTCAATCCGCTAGCAATATTATCTTAAGTAAAGAACAGCAAATTCGCTTATCACTGTGCTGCTTGCTTTCTGGTGGACATTTATTAATCGAAGATATTCCAGGTGTCGGTAAAACAACATTAGCACATACTTTAGCGAAGTTGATGGGTTTGCATTATCAACGCATACAATTTACCAGTGATTTACTTCCGGCGGATATTATTGGTGCAACAATTTACAATCCTGAGGAACATCAGTTTTCATTTCATCAAGGTGCTATTTTTAATCAAATGGTTTTAGCAGATGAAATAAACCGAGCAACGCCAAAAGCACAAAGTGCCTTATTAGAGGCCATGGAAGAGCAGCAGGTAACTGTAGAAGGACATACCTATCCGTTGCCACAACCTTTTTTTGTTATTGCTACACAAAACCCATCGTATCAATTAGGGACTTTTCCTTTGCCTGAGTCTCAGCTAGACCGTTTCTTAATGCGCATTGAACTAGGCTACCCAAATCATAATGCCGAGCGGGAATTATTGAGTGGTACTAACCGACATAAATTAATAGCCACATTAGAAGTGCAATTGCCAGCAGAGAAATTATT
The DNA here is from genome assembly GCF_900128525.1 of methanotrophic endosymbiont of Bathymodiolus puteoserpentis (Logatchev). Classification (GTDB taxonomy): domain Bacteria; phylum Pseudomonadota; class Gammaproteobacteria; order Methylococcales; family Methylomonadaceae; genus Methyloprofundus. The sequence continues at coordinate 128 of NZ_FQTQ01000195.1, read as the reverse complement.
GATAGTACAGCAAGCAGTCAAACAAGTGCATGTCTCTTCTGCGTTACTTGATGGTTCTGTCGCAAGAACTAGTGAAAGCGAAGAGCGCCTTGTCTTCAGGCATAACTATCCTGCTAAAGCTATAAATT
>NZ_FQTQ01000194.1 GCF_900128525.1 methanotrophic endosymbiont of Bathymodiolus puteoserpentis (Logatchev) | reverse complement strand
GATAAGCTTAATAATCGACCTAAAAAATGTCTGAACTACAAAACACCTTATGAAGCTTTTGAAGAGCTAACTGGGGTAGATATAAAAAATTTACTGGGTTATGCACTTATGACTTGAATTCAGGTGACTTGTTGTTTCAACAATTACTGCTTATCGTTTTGCTCAGCATGCTGGTCACACCACTACTGGCATACCTTGCTCAACGCCTAATTAAATCTGAAGGCGCACTAGAAACACAAGAGCCTGAACCCGCTATGGAAAGCAACACGCCCATAGTGCTTGCAGGGTTTGGTCGCGTAGGGCATCGCATCGGTGAAATCCTATCTCTCTCTGGTTATACCTATGTCGCCTTAGATTCCGATGCTGCCATTGTAGAAAGAGAACGTGCCAATGGTTTTCCGGTTTTTTATGGTGATGTCCGTAACCCCGAAGTATTAAAGTCCATCGGCGCAGAACATGCAAAAGTTATCCTCGTTACCGTCAATGACCCAGAAGCAACCGAAAAATTAGTCGCATCATTATGTACATCCTATCCCCATAGGAAAATTTTCGTACGCGGACACAGCCTGACTCAGTGTCTTGAATTACGCAGTTTAGGCGCTGATGGCGCAGTCTCGGAATATGTTGAAGTCAGCATAGAGCTAGCACGTATGGCATTAGATAATGTCGGCGTCAGTGAACAAGAACAGAAAACCGTCTTGGGCGGCTTTAGGGATAAATACTATGCTGAAATTAATAATGGACTCAGTGTAGAAAAAATAAAAATTCAAGACATACAAACCTGATATTTGATAAGCTAAAACCAGAAATAATCGACACTCAATGTAACGCCTTATTATCCACAGGCTGGTATATGATGACAATAGGAGCGCATCACATAAACGATGCGCTTCGTTCCTCAGCGCACCCTACAACATTCTTTATACCCCGCGTCCATATTGCTAGTCTTTTTGCCTATCTTCAGCACTGTATAAACATTTGTGTTCGCGGTTACGGGGGTTACTATAAGGAGTTTATCTTAAGCTGGGATTAAACCCTCCCCGACCGTCACAACTTTTAAGGCATTTGTACCACCTTCTTGCCCAGTCAAATCACCTTTAGTAATAATAAAAGTATCACCTTTTTTTGCATAGCCAAGCGTCTTTAACACATCGATAATTTCCCTATTAACCTCTGCATGATCCTGAGCTTCTAGAGAATAATACACCGGAATTACACCACGGTATAAAGTCACTTTACCCAGTGTAGGTTCTTGGCTACTAAAAGCAAAAATCGGTAGGCCAGAACTAATCCGAGACATCCATAAAGGTGTAGCACCTGATTGAGTAAGTGCAATCAACCCCTTTATATTAGTATGGTTGGCAAGATACATTGCTGACATAGCAATTGCCTCATCAACACGAGTGAACTGCGTATCAACTCGGTGCTTGGACTTACGTACACTTTTTTGCTTTTCTGTTTCCAAACAAATACGCGTCATCGCTTCAACCGTTTTCACCGGGTACTTACCCATTGCTGTCTCAGCAGAAAGCATAATGGCATCAGTACCATCTACAACCGCATTAGCAACATCAAATACTTCCGCTCGCGTCGGAATCGGATTATCAATCATTGACTCCATCATCTGCGTTGCAGTAATAACCGCCCTATTTAACTGCCTAGCACGCCTGATTAATTGCTTTTGCGCAGCCGGTAAATTAGCATCGCCAATTTCCACGCCTAAATCACCACGCGCAACCATAATGACATCAGAAGCTAGAATAATTTCATCCATTACCTCCATAGCTTCTGCACGCTCTATTTTAGCAACTAAACTTGCATAACAGCCCGCCTCATTTAAAAGTTTACGCGCATAATGCATATCATCAGCAGAACGAGGAAAAGAAATTGCTACAAAATCAGCATTTATGGCTGCAATCGTTTGTATATCATCAATATCTTTTTCTGTTAATGCCGCTGCAGATAAACCGCCACCTAATAGATTAATACCTTTGTTATTGGATAATTGACCGCCAACCACGACGATACAATTAACTCGCCCATGCTCAACATTGACCACATCTAAAACAATACGCCCATCATCAAGCAATAAGCGACTACCTTCAACGACTTCATTAGCTAAAGGCTCATAAGTAATCCCAACTTGACCATGATCACCTTCGTTTTCACCTAAATTTATATCTAAAGCAAACTTCTGCCCTTCATTTAGCCAAACTTTATCATTGGCAAAGCGCGCAATACGAATTTTTGGTCCTTGTAAATCAGCCAGAATTCCTACGCGATAACCTGTCTTGTCAATAATGGCACGGACATTATTAGCACGATCAATATGATCTTGAGCAGAGCCGTGAGAAAAATTTAAGCGTACGACATCAATACCCGCCCAAAATAATTTCTCTAATACTTCAAGGTCGTCTGTAGCAGGACCTAAGGTCGCCACAATTTTAGTTCTTTTTAAAATACGCATATAGAGCAAGCCCAACTAATTTAAGTGACAACAAAAGCGCAGATATAACCAACTATATCTGCGCCCTAAATAAATAACTTCTAATATAAATTGTTAATTATTTAGCATTCATCAAAGCAACCGTAGTATCTAACATACGGTTTGAAAAACCCCACTCATTATCATACCAAGACAGCACTTTAACTAAAACGCCACCGGTTACTTTAGTAAAGCTAGATTCATAAGTTGAAGACGCGGGGTCATGATTAAAATCCATAGATACCAAAGGCTTATCATTAAAACCTAACACACCTTTTAATGGCCCTTCAGATGCTGTTTTTAACAAACCATCAATTTCTTCTTTAGAGGTTGGCCGTGATGCAACAAAAGTCAAATCAACTACCGATACGTTAATCGTAGGTACACGCATCGCAAAGCCATCAAACTTACCAACTAACTCTGGGAAAACCAAACCAATAGCGGCTGCAGCTCCGGTTTTAGTCGGAATCATTGACTGCGTCGCAGAGCGCGCACGACGTAAATCTTTATGATATACATCGGTTAATACTTGATCATTGGTATAAGAATGAATCGTAGTCATTAGCCCCGTCTCAATGCCTATACCCGTTAACAAAGGTTTAACTAAAGGCGCAAGGCAATTGGTCGTACAAGAGGCATTAGAAATAACCGTATCCGATGCTTTTAAAGTATCGTGGTTTACGCCATAAACAATAGTTGCATCAACGTCATTACCACCTGGGGCAGAAATAATCACTTTTTTAGCACCTGCAGATAAGTGAGCCGAAGCTTTTTCTTTAGTCGCAAAAAAACCAGTACATTCATGAACAACATCTACACCTAGTTCAGTCCACGGTAGCTTTGATGGGTCTCTTTCTGCTAATACGCGAATCCTATCGCCGTCAATAATCATATAGTCGCCATCCATAGTAACTTCAAATGGAAATTTCCCATGCACTGAATCATATTGCGTTAAATGTGCATTCGTTGCTGTGTCACCTAAATCATTGATCGCAACAACCTCTACTTCAGCTTTACGGTTTGCTTCATAGATTGCACGTACGACACAACGACCAATCCGACCGTAACCATTAATTGCAATTTTAATCGCCATCGAGTTTTCTCCTAAAGATAAATGTAAAAAATGTTAATACGCAAAAAATCTATACGTCATAATATTGAAAACTATAACAACTGCTAAGGAATTCGTCTATTGAATTAAACTTCAGCAACATAAAAAAGGGAGAGTCAACTTATGTCGACTCTCCCTTTATTGATATTTCTTAGGCTTCAGCCTAACTTATATCTGTGGCCCTGCTTTAGTAAAGTCAAAACCATTATTACTATCAGTATATTTTTTAAAGTTCTTGATAAATAGCCCAGCTAATTTTTCTGCAGTTGTATCATAACTTTCCTTATCTTCCCAAGCATTACGCGGATTTAATAAGCTTGTCTCAACACCCCCCAGAGTTTTAGGTATATGCAACTGAAAGAAAGGTACTGTTTCAAATTCAGAATCATTGATACTACCATCTAAAATTGCATTAATACAAGCCCGCGTCCCTTTAATACTCATCCTACTACCTACGCCATAACCACCACCAACCCAGCCTGTATTAACTAGATAAGCATTAACGCTATGCTCCTCCATTTTTTCACCTAGTAATTTAGCATAGACTGTTGGATGCAAAGGTAAGAAAGCCTCACCAAAACAAGCGGAAAAAGCGGTAACAGGCTCAGTAATACCTCGTTCTGTACCAGCTACCTTTGCTGTATAACCAGATAAGAAATAATACATTGCTTGCTCTTTAGTTAATTTAGAGACGGGCGGCAAAACACCAAAAGCATCACAACTTAAAAAGATAATATTGCGTGGCATACCTGCTTGTAAGCTCGCTCTATGATTTTCTATATGATGAATTGGGTAAGAAACACGAGTATTTTCTGTTTTCGATTTATCCGTAAAATCAACGATACCATCATCATCAGCCACGACATTTTCTAGTAAAGCGCCATGCTTAATTGCACCATAAATTTCAGGCTCGTTTTCGGCAGAAAGGTCAATTGTTTTTGCATAACACCCGCCTTCAAAATTGAATACACCATCATCATCCCAACCATGCTCATCATCACCGATTAATTCACGTGCTGAATCGGTCGAAAGTGTTGTTTTACCAGTGCCTGATAGACCAAAGAATAACGCAACATCGCCCTCTTTACCGACATTGGCACTACAGTGCATTGATAAAACTCCTTTCAATGGTAACCAGTAATTCATCATGGTAAAGATGCCTTTCTTCATCTCACCGCCATACCAAGTGCCACCGATAATGGCGACATTTTTTTCTATATTGAAAATAACAAACACTTCAGAATTAAGTCCGTGCTTTTGCCATTTTTCATTTTTCATATTACTCGCGTTATAAACACGAAAATCAGGTGCAAAATTCTCTAGTTCATCCTCCTTGGGAGGGATAAACATGTTTTTGACAAAGTGTGATTGCCATGCAAATTCAGTAATAAAGCGTACAGATTTACGTGATGTTACACTTGCCCCTGAATAGCCATCCGTAACATAAAGATCTTTATCAGATAAATAATCAATAACATCATCATAGATCTCATCAAAGTGCTCGCACGAAATAGGTTTATTAACAGCTCCCCAAGAAATATTCTCTTTTGATGGAGATTGCTCTACAAAATATTTATCTTTTGGCGATCGGCCAGTAAAAATACCCGTATCGACCATCATAGCACCGCTACTAGCAACCTTGCCTTCTTTGTTCTTTAGCTCATGCTCAAATAACTCATCGTGACTTAGGTTATGATAAATACTTGCTATACTTTTTAAACCTAAACTCTCTGCACTCAATCCACTCATCAAAAGCCTCTCTTATAGACGACACTCAGGTCATCATTATTTATTATTTGTCTCGGTAATCCATTACGACAGGAAAGTATTGTGGCTCAACTATATAGGAAATCATTTTAGCGTTCAAGATTTTAGCCACAACACGTCAATAAAATGCATACATAAGTAACTTCAAGTTATTGCTATACTATCGCTTCCACTAATTTATTTCACGAGCCATTATCCATGACAGTATCACTAAGCACGCTAGAAGTTATTATCCGCGAAGCGGGTGACATCGCCTTAAGCTACTTCAATGACCTACAAAATTTAGAAATATCACAAAAAAGTCCCAGAGACTTTGTTACTGCTGCCGACGTTTCCGTTGAAAAATTTTTACAAGCTGAATTAGGCAAACACTACCCAGAGTATGGTTTTTGGGGAGAAGAAAGTGGACAAAGTAACAATCAAACTAAACGCTGGATCGTTGACCCTATCGATGGCACCCACTCATTTGCTAAAGGCCAATATTATTGGTCAATCAGTGTTGCCTTAGAGCTTGATCAAGAATTGATTGTTGGTGCTGTCTTCGCACCTGCTTTAAATGATTATTATTGCGCTGAAAAAGGCAAGGGGGCATTTAAAAATGGTAAGAAAATACAAGTATCCAATGAAACCGACCTAGGCAACTCAATGATTGGTACTGGTTTTGCTTGTTTACGCTCCCACCTAGAAGACAATAATCTAGAGCGTTTTTGTCGCATTGCACAAAAAACGACGGGGCAACGACGTTTAGGTTCTGCTGCTATGGATTTATGCTTAGTGGCAGATGGTCAGCTAGATGCTTTCTGGGAACAAGAATTGAATTTATACGATATTGCTGCCGGCGCTTTAATTGTCCAAGAAGCGGGGGGCACTATAACTGACTTCAAAGGTAATCCCGGCATTTACCCCAAACAAATCCTAGTGAGCAATGGCAAAATTTTAAATGAGCTTCTCACCTTAATGTAAAAAGAAACGCTATCATGAAATTCCATAAATAAAGGCGACAGAATAGCCGCCTTTATTTATGGGGCTTTGCAGTTAGAAATAATTTTTTATAAATCCAAGACTTTAGGCCATACACCTCTAACAGTAAACTTTATAGCAAATGTCGAATCGTCATACGCTCTTCTTTTAATTCCTGCTCAGTTGCTTGCATACGCTCCAGGCTAAATTCTTCTATTTTCAAATCATTAACAATGGACGCTTCGCCATCTACAGCAACACGCACAGGAAAAGAGTAAAACAAACCTTTTTCAATACCATAACTACCGTCAGAGGCCACGGCCATACTAACCCAGTCATCACCTTTAGTCCCTAAAGCCCAAGCCCGCATCTGAACAATAGCAGCATGCGCGGCTGAGGCGGCGCTTGACAGCCCACGCGCCTCAAGGATAGCTCCCCCTCGATGCTGCACTGTGGGAATAAAATCCTCCGTAATCCATGCATCGTCAACCAAAGCAAAAGCCTTCTGCCCTTTCACAGTTGCATGATGCAAGTCAGGATACTGGGTTTCTGAATGATTACCCCAAACAATTATATTTTTTATATCTTTAGAGCGCACGCCACACTTTTCAGCCAATTGATTAATCGCCCTATTATGATCGAGCATAGTCATACCTGCAAAACAACTAGAATTTAAGTCTGGTGCATTAGATTGGGTAATCAAAGCATTAGTATTTGCAGGGTTACCTGTTACTAACACTTTTACATGTCTACTAGCGACTGCATTTAATGCCTTACCTTGCTCAGCAAAAATAACCGCATTACTTTCAAGCAAGTCTTTTCTTTTCATCCCTGTTTTGCGTGGCTTTGCTCCCACTAAGAAGACATAGTCAGCACCATTAAAAGCAAGCTTTGAATCATCGGTAGAAATCACTTTTTGCAATAAGGGGTAAGCACAATCGTTTAACTCCATAACGACACCAAGCAACTTATCCAATACAGAGGTGACCTCTAGCAAGCGCAATATGATCGGTTGCTCCAAACCAAATAATTCACCAGAGGCAATGCGAAACAACAAAGAATAACTTATCTGCCCTGCTGCGCCGGTAACGGCTATAACTATGGGTGTTTTCATCTACTTTCCTATATCGGCTTACGCTTACTTAATTTATACAAAAATCCATAACCTCATCACCCCAATGTAATAAGCAATTTTTCAGTACCAAGCAACAAACAAAAACCTTAGCTCCACAGTACGACAATTCAGGCTGAACTTATTTTATGCGTTATAATAGCGCTATTTTATACTCGTTTAAACGCATTATTGTGGCATTTTTTAGGTAGTTTAATGAAAAAACTGTTATTTCAATTTGATACTGACACCCATCCCTCTGTTTTTGATAGCGTTGTTGCCTATGATGGCGGTGCTGATCATGTGATTGGTCATGGTAATCTAACGCCTGAAAATGTACGTGCTTTAGTTGAAGGCACTATTTTCACCCGCCCCCCTAAAGATAAAAAAAACACTGCAATTTTCGTTGGCGGTAGCGATATGGCAGCCGGACAAGTACTGTTTAACGCGGTGCGCTCTTACTTTTTCCCTGGCTTTCAAGTCTCAGTCATGCTCGACAGTAATGGCAGCAACACCACAGCCGCTGCAGTAGTCGCTAAATTAGCCAGCAGTGGCACATTAATAGGCAAACAAGCCGTCGTACTAGCAGGTACGGGGCCTGTTGGTCAGCGAGCGGCCGTGATGCTTGCTGAAGAAGGCGCTCACGTCACGATAGTATCGCGCAGCTTAGCCAACTCAGAAAAAGCATGCTTAACTATGAAAGAGCGTTTTAATGTCGATTTATCAGCGGCCGAAGCAAGCGATAGTGATGCGCGAGGTGACGCTATTAAAAACGCCAACATCGTGTTAGCAACCGGAGCTGCAGGTATTGAACTATTAAAGCCTGAGCACTGGCAAAACAACCCTAATTTAGAAATGTTGGCCGATGCTAATGCTACGCCACCTATCGGCATAGGTGGCACTGACATGCTGGATAAAGGTATTGACCGCCATGGTAAAATTATCTGGGGTGCTATTGGTTTTGGTGCTTTCAAGCTAGCCTTGCACCGCGCCTGTATCGCTCGGTTATTTGAGGATAACAAGCAAGTTTTGGATGCTGAATTAATTTTCAAATTAGCTAAAGAAATGGCATAATGAAAAATAATCCATGACGCAAGCGACTAATGACTTACGCCAAGATGCTCTCGCTATTTTTCAAGCAGGCATTCAAGCGGCTGATCCCTATTCAGCTGTTAAGCGTTGCTTGCAAAGTGATGGTGAGCAATTAGACATCGCTTTAGATTTAGATAATAGAGCCAAGCGTAGTGGCAACTGGCAAAAAATTTATGTTATTGCCTTTGGTAAAGCTGCCTGCTCTATGGCAAAAGCAGCGCAAGAAATCATCCCCGCTCAGCTTTTAGCACAACCCATTCTTGCTATTACCAATTACGAAAATGTTACCGAACTAGCTAATATTGAAATACTCGGTGCCAATCACCCACTCCCAGACCAGGCTGGTTTTGTAGCAGCACAGCGCATTGCAAAAATAGCACAACAAGCACAACAAGGTGAGCTTGTTTTAGCCTTAGTTTCCGGTGGTGGTTCTGCGCTTATCCCCCTCCCTGCTGACGGCATTAGCTTGAATGAAAAAATAGCAACCACTGATTTATTACTTGCCTCTGGTGCAACCATTAATGAAATAAATTGCGTACGCAAACATTTATCACAAATCAAAGGCGGTGGCTTAGCAAAATTTACTGCTCCCGCTGATTTACATGCACTTATTTTATCTGACGTACTTAGTGATGAGTTAAGCGATATCGCCAGCGGCCCAACTATTGCTGATGACACGACGTTTAACGATGCCATACAAGTATTCAAAGACAAGAACATTTGGCATAAAATAACGCAAAATGTACAAACCCATTTAGAAAATGGCGCGCAAGGCATTATCAGCGAAACAGCTAAAACAGGTGATGCTATTTTCAATAACACGGGTCACACACTATGCGGCAGTAACACCATTAGCCTACAAGCCACTAGCCAAATGGCTCAAAACCTGGCTTACGACCTGCATTTATACAGCGACCAACTTAGCGGCGAAGCCAAACACATTGCAGAAGATTTAGTTATCTACGCTCAAGCATTACTATCTAGTGGCATAAATAAGCCCAATGCAATTTTAGCGGGCGGCGAAACCACGGTAACTATTACAGGAACAGGACTAGGCGGACGCAATCAAGAAATGGCACTAGCCTTTGCAATCGCCGCCGAAAAGCACCAACTTAACGCAAATTGGGTGTTTTTAAGTGGTGGCACTGATGGTCGTGACGGCCCGACTGATGCCGCAGGTGGCATAGTTGACCAACAAACTATAGCACGTATGCGCAACGCAACTATTGAGCCTAAACAATATTTAGCCAATAATGATGCCTATCACGCTTTACAAATATCCGAGGATTTGCTCATCACAGGTGCAACCGGCACTAATGTCGCTGACCTACAAATATTGCTTATCCAACCACAGCTTACATAAAACATTCCCAATTAAGGAAACCACCATGTTTAAAAAATCAATGTCTATTGCGGGTTTTGACGATGAACTCTTCCAAGCGATTGAAGAGGAACGTCAACGCCAAGAAGACCATATAGAATTAATTGCCTCAGAAAACTACACCAGCCCACGCGTCATGGAAGCTCAAGGCACACTATTAACTAATAAATATGCAGAAGGTTATCCGGGCAAACGTTATTATGGTGGCTGCGAATATGTCGATAAAGCAGAACAACTAGCGATAGACCGCGCAAAGGAATTATTTGGTGCGGATTACGCTAACGTGCAGCCTCACTCTGGTTCGCAAGCTAACATGGCCGTGTTTATGGCATTAATTCAGCCTGGCGACACAATCCTAGGTTTAAGTCTTGCTGATGGCGGGCATTTAACCCATGGTGCAAAACCTAATTTTTCTGGCAAAATCTACCACGCAGTACAGTACGGTTTAGATTATGAAACAGGTGAAATTGATTACGACCAAGTGGAAGCACTTGCTTTAGAGCACAAACCTAAAGTACTCGTTGCTGGATTTTCTGCTTATTCACGCATCTGGGATTGGCAGCGTTTTAGAGAGATTGCTGATAAAGTCGGTGCTTATTTATTTGTTGATATGGCGCATGTTGCTGGCTTAGTCGCTGCCGGTTTATATCCAAATCCAGTCCCTATTGCTGATGTCGTCACCAGTACCACGCATAAATCATTACGTGGCCCACGCGGTGGTTTGATCTTGTGTAAAAGCAACCCTGAACTAGAGAAAAAATTTAATTCTAATATTTTCCCTGGTATCCAAGGCGGTCCATTAATGCATGTAATTGCAGCAAAAGCCGTTGCCTTTAAAGAAGCTTTACAACCTGAATTCAAAACTTATCAAAAACAAGTCATTAAAAATGCGCAAGCTATGGCTACCGTATTTATAGACCGTGGTTTCGATGTTGTTTCTGGCGGTACAGATAACCACCTAATGCTGGTGTCATTAATCCCCAAAGGTATCACCGGTAAAGCTGCTGATGCAGCCTTAGGTTTAGCACACATCACGGTCAATAAAAATGCCGTACCCAATGACCCAGAATCACCCTTCGTCACTAGTGGCATCCGCATAGGTACGCCCGCACCAACATCAAGAGGCTTTAAAGAAAACGAAGTTACTGACATTGCCAACTGGATGTGTGATGTCATGGAAAATCTAGAAGATGAAACGATCATTACCGCAGTACGTGAAAAAGTGCATGCTTTATGCAAGCACTTTCCTGTTTATCGCGATTAAATGATGTGTAGGTTGGCTTACCCAGCAAAACACAGATAACAGAACCCAACATTTCTTAGTAGCATTATTGTTCGGTTACGTTTTTATTGCTTCGCAAGAAAAATCTAACCCAACCTACAAAAAAATAAAACCAAAGCCTGCATCATAAAGTAGGCTTTTTACGTTTACCTCACCCTTTATTTACCCGAAAATACAAGCATGTCCGATATAGAAATTGCCCAAAAAGCCAAAATGCAGCCGATTATTAAGTTAGCAGCAGAAAAATTTAATATCCCAGCAGAACACTTAGACCCTTACGGTCACTACAAAGCTAAAATATCACTAGAGTATGTAAATAGCCTAAAAGACCAACAAGACGGCAAACTGATTTTAGTCACCGCCATTAGCCCAACTCCTGCAGGCGAAGGTAAAACCACGACAACCGTTGGTTTAGGCGATGCTATGAACCGCATCGGCAAGAAAACCATTATGTGTTTGCGCGAGCCATCGCTCGGCCCTTGCTTTGGTATGAAAGGCGGCGCGGCTGGTGGTGGTTATTCTCAGGTTGTCCCAATGGAGGATATTAACCTACATTTTACTGGTGATTTTCATGCTATTGGTGTCGCACATAATTTATTATCAGCGATGATTGATAACCATATTAATCACGGTAACGAATTGGGCATAGACTCACGCCGCATAAAGTGGAAACGTGTCGTAGATATGAATGACCGCGCATTACGTCAAATCACTGTCGGTCAAGGCGGCCCTGCAAACGGCTATTGTCGTGAAGATGGCTATGATATTGTGGTTGCTTCAGAAGTGATGGCAATTTTATGTTTAGCCACTAACCGTGCCGACCTAAAAGAACGTCTAGGACGTATCGTTATCGCCTATAAAACAGATAAAATCACACCTGTTTATGCGCGTGATTTGAACGCCCAAGGTGCAATGGCCGCACTATTAAAAGACGCGATCAAACCCAACCTAGTACAAACCCTAGAAAACAACCTAGCCATTATTCATGGTGGACCTTTTGCCAATATCGCACACGGCTGTAATACGGTAACGGCAACTAAAACCGCTTTAAAACTGGCTGATTATGCCATTACTGAAGCAGGATTTGGTGCCGATTTAGGGGCAGAAAAATTTATCGACATTAAATGCCGTATGGCAGGACTTAAGCCCTCAGCTGTTGTCTTAGTAGCAACGGCAAGAGCAATAAAGTCACATGGAGGAGTGAAAAAAGACGAACTAAATAATGAAAACCTAGCCGCAATAGAATCTGGCTTTGCTAATCTGGAACGTCATTTACATAACATCACTGAACACTACGGCTTACCTTGCGTAGTGTGCATCAACCATTTTACTTTTGATACTGAAGCGGAAGTTGCCTTGATTATCAAAAAATGTGAGGCACTCGGTGCAAAATGTATCGTTTCCAAACATTGGGCAGAAGGCGGTGCAGGCGCAGAAGCTTTAGCACAAGAAGTGGTTAATATCGTGGATAATCGCGAGCCAGGCTGTCGTTTTGTGTACGATGAATCATTACCCCTTTGGGACAAAATCGAAGCAATTTCGACTAAATTACACGGTGCAGCAAAGGTTACTGCCAGCCCAAAAGTCAAAGCAGAGGTTAAAGCCCTACAAGCGGAATATGGTCACTTCCCGATTTGTATGGCAAAAACGCAAATGTCATTTTCAACCAATCCGACAGCAATAGGCGCACCATCGGGTCATACGGTAGAAATTACTGAAGTTAGACTAGCTAATGGAGCAGGATTTATTGTTGCAATTGCTGGCAATATGATGACCATGCCAGGTCTACCTAAAACGCCAGCAGCAGAGCGTATTGATATTACTGATGAAGGTGTGATTACGGGGTTGTTTTAAGGAATTTATCTGGAGTGGTGGACAGTAAGAAGTAGCCCACCACTCCAAACTAATATTGAAAATATGACATACACTTATTTTATAAATCATCTTTACCCATTAAGAATATACCCTCACTCTTCTTAGTTACCAGCAAAGCTAAAAATCAATATTTAGCTTATCGTTTATAAACCTCATCAACTGGCTTCCAGTTTAAATCTGGATTAAAAGTAGACATATTTTCAGCAATATTTGTGCTATCCTCACCTAAATCTTGCTCATAGATGATACCTTTATCACTAACTAAAAAACTCATTATGCCACTTTCACCATACTCCTCAGGCCATGCAACTAATGCAAACCCCAGCGTCATATTATTTCCTTGTAAATAACTATAAGCTCCGCCTTGGGCATACTCTCCCTGTGCAGTAAGAATTTTATAATGATAACCGTGAAAACAATTCCCCTGAATACCTTGTAAGAACAATGGACCCAAGGTCTTTTCAGAATTATTTTCCCAATATAGGCCATCATGCATTCCAGAGCCACTAATAAACTTTTGAGCATATTCCAGCACACCATCATTATCATGGTCCAGTTTGACATATTCCATTTGTGCGTCATAAAAGGCTAGTACCGCTGTCATAGCAGCAAGTTCATTTCTACCAATACGACGAATGCGTATGCGCTCAAGGCCTTCTTTAATATCAAAATACCACCCAGATGCCCCCAAAACAATAGGAATAGGCATCACCCACTGCTCTGCACCAACAGCAATTAACATTTTTTTATCGCCATCAGATAACAGTACATGCTCCTTTTCCCAAGCAGTAATATATTTTTTCACATCCTCATTGCTAACTGTATCTACTGGCAGAACTTCTTGATAGTCAGCACCTAATATTTCTTGGAGCAATTTTATATTATTCTGTTTAAGGGCTAATTCGAAAGTGTTGTTAGCTTCCTCTGCTGTAGTAAATACCCTCTGACTGAGAAGTGAAGAGTCCTGCATCACTGTACGATGTAAGTCTGTTTGTGAGCAAGATACTGAGAATAAAAAAATTCCGCTAAGAAGTGTTCCGAATAAGAAATTTCTCATAGCTCGGGATTGAGTAGTCATAATCACTCGAATATTTAAAATTATATAGCTCATTTATTGATTCCTTTTATCTACGACCGCCGCCTCTGCGTGCGCCACCTGAACGAGTTCCACCGCTACTACGTTGCCTAGTCATTGAACGATGACTAGAGTTTCCTCGGTTAATATTCCTCTTAGTTTGCTGCGCGTTACCAACTCCTTGAAACGCATTATTCTGTGATTGTCTTGGTGAATGACTTGCTCTATTTGTTTGCTTAGTAATCCCTGTATTACGACTCGATTTATGCTGTGAAAAATTACGATTAGCCTGGTTAACTGATTCCCGTGCTTTTCTGCCTGCATCTCCTTGTAACTGTTTACGCCCCACACTAGGGCTGACTGCACGCTTATCTAAAGCTGTACGTGCTTGATCGCGTTGTGCATCCCGACCTCTGTAATTCTGGCGCTGCGTAGTACCTGACCGATTACCGGTTTTCTGAAAGTTTGCTTTATTACGAGGTGCCTTATTTCCGCGATTATTAGAATTATGATTCCAAGTTGTATTTCTATTATTAGAATTAATTTTGTTATTAACATTAATACTATTGTATCTATTAACGTTAATATTAACATTGCCATGACCATGCCCCCATGAACAGTTCCCCCATAGAGCATGAGTAATTCCCACTCCTACAGCAAAACCTACTCCTCTCATGACGGCATAACCTGGCGGGTAATAGTACCAAGGCGTATAATGCGGCCACCACCAAGTACCGTAAACAACCGTAGTATTGTAAACAGGGACATAGACAACTTGCGGATCAGCCGGTTCTATGACAATAATCGTTTCTGTCGCCTTTTCTTCTACAATAACCTTTTGCTGCTCAGTCGTTTCAAGATTGCCCTCATCTTTAGCCTTCTTACGTAATTTCTGAACAGTATCCATGACATCTTCAGGGCTTGCCAAAAAAGCATCGCCTACACTTTTTACCCAATCAGGTTGCGTCCCCATCATGCTCAAAACTTGTGGAAATGCGACTAAAGACATTACGCTAGCATCCCAAGGTTTATCTTGAACTGCTTTAACAGCAGCATCACCTTCTTGTTTAGGGTTATCTTTTGACCATTGCACTGCTTCAGTGATATCTGCAGGATAGGTAGTTGCCATTAGGATTTGTGATAGCAATGCATCTGGATATAACGCTATCGGAGCCATCATTTGATCAAGCTCTGCTTTACTAATTTTTTTCTCCTCAGCATAAGACACTCCAAAGGGTAAAAAAATTATAGTGAGCAACAATATATTGCCAAAAATGGCCAACAATCTTTTCATAAATAGTATTCCTTGTATTTATTTGTGTCCGAAAATATTAGACATTGTGCACCTTTAGTCTCAAATTTATTCTTTAAGGTGACTCGAATTCGGCTGATCATCAAGGGAAAGGTAAGCATCTTAAAGAAAATAGTACCATATTCAATAAGCATATAAAAATACACTTAAGAATGAGAGGTTAATAGTACCCTAGAGTATAACACTGGATTTTGGTTTCACGGGTGTGTTACCAATACTGGTGCATAACGAACTAAGTACCCATGTAAAATTAATTTAACCTTTATGAAAAAGCCACTTTATGACTTCCGCCAATATTTTTAAGCACATTGAACAGCTCTCGCTCTAACGACTGATAAGATTCATAGGCTGAAAAAGGG
>NZ_FQTQ01000193.1 GCF_900128525.1 methanotrophic endosymbiont of Bathymodiolus puteoserpentis (Logatchev) | reverse complement strand
AAACGAAATTTTGAAGGTTCTATGGCTCTTGCTTGTGCTTTTTTATGGTTACCTATGTGAAACGGCAACAGCCCCTAACCTCTCTCTTATTTTATTTACTTATTTGGACTTAATATGTCAGAAAAAATTGTTATTTATGGATTAAGCGCATTTTCTGAAATGATGTACCATAACTTTACTAAATACAGTGATTATACTGTCGTAGGATTTTGTGTAGATCAAGCATTCAAGACAGATGATACCTTTTGCAATCTTCCTGTTATTGCTTTTGAGCAAATAGAAAAAGAATACCCTGTTAATGAGTATAAAATGTTTGTTGCGATTGGCTTTAGTCGAATGCGTAATCGGGCACTACTTTTTAACAAAGCAAAAGCAAAAGGCTATTCGTTAGTCAATTTTATTAGTCCACAGGCTATTGTGCGTGATGACCTTGTTTTGGGGGAAAATAATGTGATTCAGTCCAGTGTTGATATCGACCTATTTGTCACCATTGGCAATAATAATGTTTTCTGGACTGGCTCTATTTTAGGGCATAATCTTGTTGTGGGTAGTCATAATTATGTTTCGGGTAACTGTGGTTTAGGTGGTAATTGTCTTATTGGGGATGCATGCTTTATCGGTAATGCCGCTGTCATGGTAAATAATATTACCATAGCGAATGAAAGTTATTTGGTCGCAGGCACTGTCATTGTTAGAGATACAGAGGCAGCATGTCAATATCATGGAAACCCCTCCAAGCGCATTGCATGTCATGCCGACACGGGTATTCAAATATCATGATTGGCTATTTTTATATTTTTGGCACGATTTTATTTACTGTTTACGGACAGCTTATTTTAAAATGGCGCATTAGCCATTATGGCCAACTCCCATCAGAAGCATGGGATAAAGTTTATTTTCTGGCCAAATTATTTCTTGACCCTTTTCTACTCTCTGGCTTTGCCTCTACGATTATAGCGGCCATCTTCTGGATTGCTGCGATGACTAAATTTGATATTAGTTATGCCTATCCTTTTATGAGTGCCGCTTTTGTCTTGGTATTGGTTTTATCTGCCTGGCTTTTTAAGGAACCTATCTCGCTGAATAAAATACTTGGCATGGTCTTTATTGTTATCGGAATTATTATCACCAGCCGCTCGGTTTAAGGCTGGTTTATCTTTTATGCTCCTTCTTTCTGCACAGGGAGAAGGGATATGCTGAATACGTCTTAAGGAATTCTTATGGTGCGTCATTTTGACTTGTACATAATGCATTTTATTAGCTTATTCTTACCTAAAAACTCAAATACTCCTGGGGTAGGCGCTATTATTGCACGCACTGTTAGTAGCCTATTGGTATTTTTTGTCTTTGCTTCTATAGGGTATCTTTCAACTTTTTCCTTATTAAAAGTTGAAATGAGCTCTCCTATCGAGAGCGATATACAGGTCTATTGGTCAGATGAATCTGCTGGTTTTTCAGAAGAAAAATCACAAAAACAAGCCGTTACAATTGGCAAAAGGTCGTACTGGTTTTGGGTGAATCATTTTAACAAATCAACGCACTTTAGAATTGATCCTGTCACAGCGCCTACACATTTACGCATAGATGCAATTAAACTTTATTCATTATTTTATTCTCCCATTGATTTTAATTTACTGAATGACCCCGTTAAGATTAACGATATTGTTGTAGCGGATAATAATGGGGCTAGCCAGCATGCTATTAATATAGAGAGTATTGCAGGTGACCCTCAAATTGAAATAAGGCCTATACAGCTTAATAATATTTGGTTTTTAATAGTCTTGGTGTTGGTCATTGCCTTAGTTTTATTTAAAGGTGCTTATATTAAAAAAGTGCTTGTTTTTATTATAGGCTTTATGGCTTTGTATGCTTTGTTAAACTCCAATACAACACGTCTTATTTTACAAACAGCTCAGCCTATGAGTGGCCAACTAAAAGTATTTTGGCGTGATGCTGACCAAGCAAACTCCTATACACGAGCACGGGTGATTAATATAAGCACAGATCAAGCAAAATATGTGCTACCTATTGGCAATGTCAGTAATATCGAAGTCCTTTATTTGCAGCCTAATAAAGAAAACTTACTGGGTCAATTTAAGGATATTAATATTCTCGAACCTGGATTTTCGGTAGGCGAGTTAAATGCAGAAACCATTATTGATAAAAAGAAAGATTTTTCCAGTTTAATACGGCCACTTATTGGTTTCTTCGTTGTTTATAGTGTACTTGCTTTGATTTTTATGAATATAGGTAATAAAAATCAAAGCTCTTATCTCTTATATGCACTAGCGTATTTTAGTTTTTTTATCGTTGCATTACTGATTGTTAGCCTTAGCTGGCAGGCGGACTATAATATTCATCCCGATGAAAACGCGCATATTGAAGCGGTTCATTACTATAGCCATTACTGGGACCCACCCGTGGTCGGTGATACGCGATCGCTTGAAACCTATCAAGAGCCTTGGGCGATTTCTCGCTTAGATGATTTAGGGATTAGCTATTTTTTTGCAGGTAAATTTGAAAATCTAGTACAACTTTTTTTTAGCAATACAACCTTTACCGCACGGGCTTTTAATGCCTTTTTGTTTATTTTATTATTTAGTTATAGTCGCCAAAAACGTTTGGTCTTATTTTTGCTACCCTTATTATGTACGCCACAAATCTGGTATTTATACAGCTATGCCAATCGAGATGCCTTTGCTTTATTTATTAGTCTGTTATTAGCCTGGCAGTTAGTTAATGTTAAAAGCTCATTAAATCACTTTTTACAGAGCTCAACTGTTTTTGGTGCTTGGCGTTATCTGCTTCTACCGGCTGGGCTATTAGGCCTTCTCAGCATTGAACAAACGAATTATTACTTATTTATTTTATTCGTTTTTGCCTTCTTGTTATGGCGTGCCATGTTTTTTGTGCCAGCAAAGAAAGTTTTTATTTATAAATGTTTGTTGCTTCTGTGCGCTGCTTTGTTGGTTTTTGTGGTTCGTTTTGGTTTAGACTTTACTATCAATGGGGAGGATAAATTGGGCCAGAGAATGGCTTATGCCGAGCAACATGCTGGCGAGCAATTTAAACCTTCGATCGCATCAACGCCTGAATCCTATCCGGGCTTGCGCTTAAAAGACAAAGGCATCAGCTTATCTGCGCTATTTGCTAAACCTTGGGACTGGCATAAAATGACCTTTAAAAGTTCCACAGGTTTTTATGGCTACTATGCCGAATATTCGCCCCGCTGGTATTACTTGTATGTGCTTATTGTGTACAGCGTATTACTTCTACTCGCTATGCACCATGCCATATTCGTAGCCGAGTGGCGTTATCAAATATTTTCAGTATTAACAGGGATCGCAGTTGCGGGAGGCGTATTGATGGGAATATTGTTTTCCTGGCTATATGACTTTCAGCCACAAGGACGTTATATTTTTCCTATTATCCCTATCATTTTAGTGTATTTTTGGGTGATTGCTCCTTTTTGGACGCAATTAGAGCGTGCAGTTGTACTCGCAAGCGTATTAATGCTAATGGTGTTATCGGTTTATTCTTTTAATGAAGTGGCGTTAAACTATTTATTCGCATAAAGTGAGGCAGTAGCCTCCTGTACAAGCTCTGCAGTAAAAAAAGCATGGATAGCCTAGGTGATATAATGTGCAGACTCGATGCTCAAAGAATAAACAAAGGTAATTTTAAAAGTTGCTCACTGGTTCTTAGGGTCTCCTTATCAGAGCCAATAAAACAATTTAATAGGGGGCAGTCCCCTATTTTTTATTATTCCCTTCTATACACATCATTATGGTCACCTATGTTAAGCAAGGTAATCACATGCTCGCTTATTTTTAGCGTCAGGGTAATCCGGTAACTGTATGTAATACTGATGGCACATACCCCCTTCAGTTTTCCTTCAAGACCATGTAACTTGAGTGATGGCTGGAACGGATCCTGCTCCAAAGCAAGCAGTGCAATAGCTGTTTTCTGTTTCAGTTCAGGATGTCGTTTCGCAAACCTTTTGGCAGCCTTGATGAAAGAAGGAGTCCACTCAAGCGTATACATCAATCAACTGAAAAAATTTCACGGATTAATTCTTCGGCTGTTCCCTGACGAGTCAGTCCTGCAGAGGCTTCGTCAAGAGATGCCTTGATTCGCAGTTCCCATGCTTCATTCACTTCGTCTATAAGATTCTGGTATCTATCCTCTGTCATCACGACGTATTGCGGACGGTTATTCTTAATGACATGAATTGGCCCAGATTCAATCTGACTATCTACGACAGAAATACCTCGACGTTTAATTTCAAGTGCAGATATTGTATTCACAGGCCTCACCTCCGGTACTATTATTAGTGCTTAATATAGCGCCTTTTTTAGAGGGAGGCAAGAACTGAGAAGGCTATGACTTTCCAAAGGTCTTTTGAGGTGAAATCTTGTTGAGAAAGAAACCGAGTTATTTGGTCATGACTAATCTCATTATTAACTAAGCCTGACAAGCCTATTGCTGTTGTATAGCTAAAGGATGTGATTAGGTAATCGGTGTATAAATCAAAAATATCAGGTATTTTCATATCCTAGTATTTTAATATAAATGTTATGGAGTGCGTAACATCAGTTAAGTCATACGCAAAAGTACAAAGGGTATCGTCCCCTTATACCCTAAATAAATACATTATCACCAGCAAGTTCTTGGTAGACAGCGATAGTTTCTTCTGCGCACTTTTGCCAACTAAATGTTGAAGCCTGCTCTAAACCTTTATTAATAGCAGGACCCCGCCAACTTTCATCCTCCAGCCCCGTGATGATTAATTCACTAAGCTTACTAACGTCATCAGGATCAAATAATAAAGCAGCCCCACCAGCAACCTCTGGCAACGATGAGGCATTAGAACAAATCACTGGCACACCGCTTGCCAAAGCCTCAAGCACGGGTAAGCCAAAACCCTCATAGTGCGATGGAAAAATAAACAAATGCGCGCCAGCAAACAAATAAGGTAGGTCGTCATCCGCCACATATCCAAGATAATGAACCCATCCAGCACTGGCTGCAGCCTTTATACGCGCATGCAGGCTCTCGCTCTTCCACCCATGATAACCAGCCAACACTAAGGGCCATCGACGACGAATAGCGTCAGGCAATATAGAATAAGCATCTAACAAAGTTTCAATATTCTTGCGCGGCTCGATGGTTCCTGTATACAGAACATAACCGCCATGCCTCAAGCCAAAACGATCCAAAGTAAGAGCCGTGCTTGTCGCTTTTCGTGGGTGAAACTCAGCAGAGCAAGCCAATGGAATAGCATGAATTTTATCTAACGGATATCCAAAGTAGTTCGCAAGCTCTTGCCTAGTGTACTCAGAATCTGTAATCAGTAACGAAGCCCGCTGCAAAGTAAGGCTAAGTTCGCGTTGCATAAAGCGCACTCGAGCAGGTGTATGATATTGCGCATGAGTGAATATTGACAGGTCGTGAAAAGTCGCAACACTATAACCATTAAAAATTGGCAAATAGAAATTTGGGCCATGAAAAATAGCATCTTCATGATCTTTTAATGAAATCTGATTTCTAATCCCACTAAGCATTTGATAGGTTTTAGTGACAAGGTCGCTTTTACGTAACTGGCTTTTTAGCCAATCAGTTTTTCTAGGGTTTATCTGTCGATGGGCTGGCAGCTCTGCCACAGCGCGGCCATTAGCAAGTAGTGTCAGATCAAGATCAGGCTGTGCTTGCAGTTGCTTGGCAAGCTCATACGTATAGCGAGCAATTCCAGTTAATGGAAACTTTACCGAATCGACAGAAAGGATAACTTTCACGCTTTCACCGATAACATCCAGCGTAACGTCTCTTCCAGTGAAGGCATATCCCATTCACCCACTAAAGATCGCAAACGTGCCGTATCTCCGCAAAGGGTTTTAACTTCATTTGCACGCACAAAGGCAGAGTTAATTCTCACCTCCATTTTGTGACCGCTAATTGTTTCTGCCATGGCAAGCACATCACGTAGAGAATGAGTTTTACCGGAGCATATATTAACAGTCAGCCCCAATGGCTTAACTTCAAGCAACTGTCGGTACAATTGTGCAACCACGCGCACATCACTAAAGTCACGCCATACATCCAAATTACCAAGCTCTATGTGAGGTGCTCGACGGCGGAAATGCGCCACAATTTTAGGCAACAAAAAATTCTCAGTTTGGCCAACGCCAGTGTAATTGAATGGCCGCACAATAAATATCGGTAATTTATCCATCCATAACTTAGCCATATACTCCATGGCAAGCTTGCTCACAGCATAATCATTGGCTGGGTTAGGTAACGTATTTTCAGCCAATATACCCTCAGTTGAATTACCATAGATGTTGGCACTGCTGGCAAGTAAAACGGCATCTAGGCCTTTTTCATGAAGCGTCAAAGCCTCTAACAAATTACGCGTGCCGATCAAATTAACTTGATAAAAATCATCAGCGGTACCATGCCCAATAAATGCAATGGCAGCCAAATGCACCACAACAGAAGGTTGCACCTCACGCACTACATTTGCCAAGCCCTGCTTATCCAGCAAATCTACTTGAAAATAGCGGGGTAAATTACTGGTGCCAGCTCCGGTGCCATAAACAGCATAACCAGCGTCAGAAAGTTCAGAGGCAAGGTATTGACCAGTAAAGCCATTCAGACCCGTAATTAGTGCTCTTTTTATATTGGTCATTAAAAATTACTCAGTGAGGGGAGGGGGGGCGTTTTTATCAGTTTTAGTAAGAATATGCATAATTGACCTGAAAATACTTATAATTGCTTAATACTTAAACTTATCTAGCAAGAGAAGCTATTATTCCTGTGGGAAGACCCTGCTAAAAGACAGGCTTAGAATGAACTCCCCGCCTTATTACGGCGAATATCAGCCTCAACCATCATCTGGCAAAGTTGTTCAAGCGTTGTTTTAGGTTCCCAGCCTAATTCGCGCCTCGCTTTTTCTGGGTTGCCGATTAACAACTCAACCTCAGCGGGGCGATAAAACTTCGGATTAACACCGACAACTTTTTTACCAGAAGCGACATCAATAGCAATTTCATTTTCTTCAGAACCTTGCCATTTAATCTCTATATCAACAGCCTTAAAAGACATCGTTACAAAATCACGTACGGTTTCGGTACGATTAGTCGCTAATACATAAGTATCTGCTTGTTCAGCCTGTAACATCAAATACATACCTTCTACATAATCCTTAGCAAAGCCCCAGTCACGCTTAGCATCTATATTGCCCAGTTCAAGCACATCTAGTTGACCAAGTTTAATTTTAGCAACGCTATCAGTAATTTTACGCGTAACAAATTCACGACCTCGTAAAGGTGACTCATGATTGAACAAAATGCCGCTACAAGCAAAAAGATCATAACTCTCACGATAATTTATCGTCATCCAATGAGCATAAAGTTTTGCAACACCATAAGGACTGCGTGGATAGAAGGGAGTAGTCTCTATCTGAGGAACTGCCTGAACCTTACCAAACATCTCTGATGTGCTCGCTTGATAAAAACGAATTTCAGGATTAACAATTCGAATAGCCTCAAGTAAATTCACCGGTCCAATGCCCGTAATTTCCGCCGTAGTAATGGGTTGATCAAATGAAACGCCAACAAAGCTCTGTGCTGCAAGATTATACACTTCAGTTGCTCCAGTAGTTTGCAACAAGCGAATACTGGCACTTAAATCAGTTAAATCATACTCAACTAATTCTAAATTAGGATGGTTCTGAATACCTAACTCCTCAATACGCCAGAAACTAACCGAACTTGTTCGGCGATAAGCACCGTAAACCGTATAACCTTTTTCTAATAATAGTTCTGCTAAATACGCACCATCTTGGCCTGTGATACCAGTAATAATTGCTTTTTTTATCATATAGTTTCTTCTTGAAATTTAAAAAATTATTGCTTTAATCGGCGCATCCCTAAAAGACTTGTGAAAGCTTTTATTAGCAAGTTTCAGTAGCTATTTACCTGTCACCGTTTAGATAATCATATTTATTTTAAGCCATCAATAGAGCAGCCAGCTTGATTTCTATACTTCTCACTTTTCCTATCTCCGCCATGCGCAGTAAGCTTTGTAGCTCTTGAAATCAGTTTATTTATTTCTAAATGAAATCCCTCAGAACCATAAACTTCACCCCGCATCGTTGCATCTGTTATTTCTTGCTCTTGCTGGGTGCTAATGAGAGTCTTGAATATTTTTTGGTAGTTTTTAGCACGTACCTCTGAATCTTCACCTAAATCTTGATAAAGTTTATGCTCTGTAATTAAACTATTTTCTTCACCTAGCCCATTATACCCATAACTAGACCAAGGATACTCAGCAATACTGCTAACTATACCCGCTCTAACAGGGTTCATCTCAATATAACGATAAAGGGTAAAAAGATAATTTTCACTATCGACTAAACATGATTTAAATCGACCTTCCCAGATAGTTCCTGTTCTATTGCGTGTAGCATTAAAATAACGGACATATCGGTTAGCCATCGTTTGCATAAACTTACTCAACTGCACCTTATCAAATGGACTAATAAGAAGGTGCAAATGATTAGTCATACCTGAATTCGTATAATAAGTGCATAACCTCTGAAAGTAACGGATAGCAATACACTGGTTGAATTGAGACAAGACATAGGTGTAAAGTAAACAGCTACCAAACAATTTACAGAGGCTACAAATGAGCT
>NZ_FQTQ01000192.1 GCF_900128525.1 methanotrophic endosymbiont of Bathymodiolus puteoserpentis (Logatchev) | reverse complement strand
CCTAGTCTCGATTAAAGACCAATGGGTTAAGTTCCATTATTCATAAGGGCGATGAACCGCCCTGTGCGGAGCCGCACGCAGGGTGGTGTGGGGAGGGCTGGAGAGAAACTAGCCCTTACCCGATTTAGGCTATTATTCCATGAAATATCCACTTTTCTATGATGTATAACACAATCACGAAGGTATAGATTAATGAGGCTTTGGTAAGGTACTCCAGATTCAGTTGCCATTTCTTTAAAGTACCCAATAATATCTTCGCTTAACCTCATAGTAACTGACTTTTTTAATTTACTAGCATATGGATTTTTACGTGATTGCAATTTTGATAGGTTATATTCTTTTTTCATAACTCATCACCCATGATAAAAATTTCTTTCATTTTTTGTAGCTTTTCGAGCCGATATTATTCGGAGTACGTTTCCTGATTGTTTTTCACAGTGACAAATCATAAGCATTCTAAAATTATTACTGATGCCAAGAATAAGGAAGCGATCTTCTTCTAACTCCGAATGCCCATCATCATAAAACTGTACTGCAAACTCATCGTAAAATACAGATGATGCTTCTTCGAAAGAAACACCATGTTTTTCCACATTTTTTAATGCTTTAACTGCATCCCATTCAAACTTAATCATACATACATTGTATGTATGATATTGAAAGATTGTCAAGATGATTTTTTGGTTAGGCTGTAGTATTTACATAACTCTAAATCCTATGCACATATTATTAGTATTTTTTATTTAGATAAATAACAACTGCCTTCGTAAACACCAATACCAACTACAGTGACAGCAGCTGGAATGATAACGAGAGGAGATAATAAAGCAGCTCCAATGCTACCAAGAATTCCACTTGTGCCTGCAATAATCCCCGTTGTACCTGCAGCAGAAGCTCCAGCAGCAGTCGATCCAAGCATTGCTGCTCCTGTTGTCGCATTGGTAACTGCGTATATTCCCGCTGCTTTCATTCCTACTCCTGTAGCCGCAGCTACGCCAGCACCACCAGCTATAGTACCCGTTACTGTACTACCAACTAATTTACTTGGTCGATAGTCACATACATCTGCAAGTGTAACTGGAACTATGAATACAGATAGTAAAAGTAACATTATGATTTTTTTCATTTTAAGTTCTCTCCACTCTATTTCTATTAAAGCCTAACGCCAAAATCAGATGCCGTTGGCAGATATTCGATGAATTCTGACAAAGCACTGACTTTTGATAAAAAATGACCCTTGGAAGCGGGCTGCGCGGCCAACGGTCAGCTGGATTGAATGGTTACATTTCGATATTTAACAACCTTCAATCCATGCTCAGTCGCTCAACCAACGACTTTTAAAAGCTTTTACTGTAGCAGGGCTGGCTTAACAATGCCACTGACTTTTGATGTAAGTTATACCAACAAGTTAGTGCCCTGCAAACAGAATGTAAAAGCTTATCTAAACTACTTCATCGCTTATAATACAAAGCCCTTCCAAGTAGTAAAATGCCTGATACTCTTAGCCCTGCTACCTCATACTCAACCTTTCCAGCCAATGATAAAGAGTGAAAAAGTTAGGAAAGAAACACGATAAGCTATCACTAGCGATTACGCCCAAGCCAAGCAAACCAGAAAACCCTCAATGGATTTTGAAATGTAACGCCAAATTCAGTGGCCGCTGGCAGATATAAGACGACCTATGCAAACACACTGAACTTTGATATAAATGACCTCTGAAAAAAAGCTGCGCTGCCAGCGGTCGACTGGAATTTTTTGTTGGACGAAGCCGCTAACGCGGAGAAAAGAACCACCACGCCGGTAATTAAAGTTGTAACCTCACTTCCTT
>NZ_FQTQ01000191.1 GCF_900128525.1 methanotrophic endosymbiont of Bathymodiolus puteoserpentis (Logatchev) | reverse complement strand
CATGATTTTATTTTATGCACATTGGGAAATAAGGGGGAATTATCTCAGAATTTACCCATTAATGCGACAGAACCATTGAAACAGCACATATGATTCGAAAGGGACAGTTGTCCGAGGAAAATATGCCTGCTTATAAGCAATTTATGGCTTTAGCAGGATAGTTATGCCTGAAGACAAGGCGTACTTCGTTTTCAATAATACTTGCGACAGAACCTGATTTAGGCTAAGGCCGATTGTCAGCGGACCATAACGAAGGCAAATTAGACCACTGCCACCACTCCCACGGCATGGCCTGACAATCGTTTTCAAAAATAGAAACAGCCTGGGCAAATGCCTCATCGGGACTATCGGATAAAGCCGTAACACGACAAACAGATCGACAACCGTGATCCTCGGCGCAGGCATAAAAAAGCTTGGCATTCGTTTGTTTGGCTAAGCGGACAATCCCCGGGGGTAATAGCAATTGGCCATGCCCAAAAGGTACAGTTATTTGACGCGTAGGGTCAGGTTCAGATAAATCCAGCATAATAATCATTCTTTGGCCTGCTTTAATCGCACGTGCTAACGCTAACGGAGAGTCATTCAAAGTTAGCCAGCGACCACCAGCCAACCGAACCGTCTCCCGCATTTTAAATTGCAAAAAAGATCGCATAGCCGAATTTAAATGCGGGTTTGACTCATCAACCGGCTGACTCAACATACCCACCGGGCAGCCATGTAAACCTAAATAAGAGCTCAACAGAATTGGCCGGCCATAATGTGCCATAATGATAATTGCGCCATTGTCCACAGTTTTTAATGCAGAAAAACTAGTGCGACACTGTTCATCTAAAGAAACCCAGTCCAAATCAGCCGCTTGATTGACCCGTTGCAAAAAATAAGCGTCAAGGGCTTCGCGGCCTAACATTCGAAAATTCCAGCAACACCAGTGCCAGGCGGTGATTTTATCTACAGAATAAAATACCTGTAAATGCTGATGATAAGCGGATACCTCCTCCCGTTGGAAGCGTAGAGCCAATTTTAAATTAACGGCCCCAGCCAGTTTGAATGCTAGTTTGCGTGGTAAACGGTATAATAAGGGCCGCCAAAAAAAATGCTGAAAAAAGTCCAGCCACAGAGAAATATTCATTATGGATTGACTTGCCATTTACGCTGCAAATGAACAACACCTACTTCTAAATGAGACTTGGTGACAGAAAAGCAACAGACACGACGTAAATGTTCATACACCATA
>NZ_FQTQ01000190.1 GCF_900128525.1 methanotrophic endosymbiont of Bathymodiolus puteoserpentis (Logatchev) | reverse complement strand
ACTGATGCTTGGGGAATTAAGGTAGCAAACGTTGAAATCAAACACGTGGATTTAGATGAGCGTATGGTCAAAGCCATTGCCAAACAAGCCGAAGCCGAGAGAACTCGACGCGCTAAAGTCATTCACGCCGAAGGTGAATTACAGGCTGCCGAAAAGCTGATGCAAGCAGCAAAAGTATTGGCAGAGCAACCAGGAGCGATTCAACTAAGATATATGCAAACCTTAACTGATATTGCAGGTGACAAATCTTCTACTATCGTCTTTCCAATAGATCTATTAAAAGGGTTTAAAGAATAAGCACAAAAATATCCCTTATGGAACTCTATATCGGACGCGTCACCTTACTTCACAAAATATTTGGGAATCCTATCGCTAAATATTTATTCACATACGGAGCGAATTGGATAAGTCCCAGCACGCCTTGCGTCAGTCTTACAACGCACAAAAAAGGAAAATGAACTCCAAAACTTTAGTTAATAGCATTATTGATATGTAGCTTTTTATAACGATAAGCGGACACACTCTAAATTAGGCTATAAACAGCCCTTAGAGTTAAGCGTGAGTTCCATAAAATAAGCCTAAGAAAGTGCCCTATTTTTGACTCTTACAAGGCTCGGCATAATCCAACTAATACATCTTTTGATGTGCCTCTTTATTTACATTTAAAAACACCTCCAAACTCAAAATTTAACGCATAATAGGTCTATCACTAATCATTAAAATAGTAATGATTCTAGCATTAAAAGCTGATTCAAATTAAAATGGCATAATAAACTTACGTGTTGTACTACATCATCTCTTATTAACTTCTCACTTTGACTTAGATATTTACTAATGACCGTCCATAAACTTACCCACCTAAAAGAACTCGAAGCCGAAAGCATTCATATTATTCGTGAAGTTGCTGCTGAATTTGATCGCCCTGTCATGCTTTATTCCGTCGGTAAAGATTCGGCTGTTATGTTGCATTTAACGCGTAAAGCGTTTTATCCTGGCAAACCGCCTTTTCCCTTGATGCATGTTGATACCACATGGAAATTCAAAGAAATGATTGAATTTCGTGATAAATATATCAAAGAACTAGGCTGGGATTTATTGGTTCACTCAAACCAAGAGGGTATTGACCAAGGTGTTGGCCCCTTTACGCATGGCAGTAAAAACCATACTGATGTGATGAAAACCACAGCATTAAAGCAAGGATTGAACAAATATAAATTTGATGCCGCTTTTGGGGGCGCGCGTCGTGATGAAGAAAAATCACGCGCTAAAGAACGCGTGTATTCATTCCGTGATAAAAATCATGGCTGGGATCCTAAAAATCAACGCCCAGAACTATGGAATATCTATAACGGCAGAATTGATCAAGGTGAAAGTATTCGTGTATTTCCAATCTCCAACTGGACTGAGCTAGATGTCTGGCAATATATCCATTTAGAAAATATCCCGATTGTACCGCTTTATTTTGCTAAAAAACGCCCCGTTGTCGAGAAAGATGGCATGTTAATTATGGTCGATGATGAGCGTATGCCTATCGGCCCTGATGAAAAAGTAGAAATGAAAATGGTACGATTTCGTACTTTAGGTTGCTATCCATTAACGGGGGCTGTGGAATCAAGCGCAACAACGCTACCTGAAATTATTCAAGAAATGTTATTAACCACCACGTCTGAGCGCCAAGGTCGATTGATTGATCATGACCAGTCAGGCTCAATGGAACAGAAAAAACGTGAAGGGTATTTTTAAGAGCAGACGAAAGACACAAGGCTAAAGGCAAAAGGAAGAACATGCGACGATTTGAAGACTTGGATGTTTGGAAACGTTCTTCTCGGCTTTGTGTAAGTGTTTATAAAGAACTTGCTTGTTGCAAGGACTTTGGTTTTAAAGATCAGATTACACGTTGTAGCTTATCTATTCCTAGCAATATTGCTGAAGGATATGAACGGGGAACAGATAAAGATAGCATTCGATTTTTTTACTATGCCAAAGGCTCTTGTGGTGAACTACGAACTCAAATTTACATAGGTATTGAAATTGGTTATATAAAGAAAGACATAGGCTTTCAATGGAAAAATGAAGCGGAACAGTTATCAAAAATGCTATCTGCCCTCATTAAATCAAGAAGCTCTTAACCTTTCACCTTTAGCCTAAAATTTTTAAAGGAAAAATTTTCTCATGTCACACCAGTCAGATCTTATTAGTAGCGATATAGATGCGTATTTAGCACAACACGAACGTAAAGAATTATTACGTTTTTTAACCTGCGGTAATGTTGATGATGGCAAAAGTACGCTTATCGGGCGTTTGCTGTACGACTCTAAAATGATTTATGAAGACCAGTTAGCCGCTGTGCAATCTGACAGCGTTAAATCAGGCACTACCGGTGCTGGGAAAATTGATTTAGCCTTATTAGTTGATGGCTTGCAAGCAGAGCGCGAGCAAGGTATTACTATTGACGTGGCTTACCGCTACTTCTCAACTTCAACACGAAAATTTATTATTGCTGACACCCCAGGGCATGAGCAATACACGCGCAATATGGCGACGGGTGCTTCGACTTGTGACTTAGCCGTGATCTTAATTGATGCGCGTTATGGGGTGCAAACACAAACCAAACGCCATAGCTTTATCGCTTCTTTATTAGGTCTTAAACATATCGTTGTGGCTATCAATAAAATGGACCTGGTCGATTACAGCAAAGCAACCTACGAAAAAATTAAAACGGATTATTTGGATTTTGTGAATAATCTTGATGGTTTAAATGATATTCACTTTATTCCTCTGTCCGCTTTAGATGGGGATAATGTCGTCAATAAAAGTGAAAAAATGCCATGGTACACGGGTAAAACCATGATGGAAACACTGGAAACAGTAGAAATTGCGGGGGATGAAAATTTCCAGGACCCACGCTTTCCAGTGCAATATGTCAACCGGCCTAACCTCAATTTCCGAGGCTTCTGCGGTACGGTGGCTGCTGGTATTTTCCATAAAGGCGATAAAATTACCGCCTTACCTTCTGGAAAAACCAGCACGATCAAATCTATTGTTACTTTCGATGGCGAATTAAAAGAAGCTTTCCCGCCCATGGCCGTTACTTTAACCTTGGATGATGAAATTGATATTAGCCGCGGCGATACGATTGTCAGTAGCGATAATCTACCCAGCGTTGCTGATAAATTTGATGCCAATATCGTTTGGATGGCAGAGAGTGCACTGACCCCCAGCAAGCAATATATTTTAAAACTGGCAACACGTAGCGTTTCAGGTTCAATTACGAATATTCAGCACCGCATTGATGTGAACACCCTTGAGCATCATGATGCTAAAAAACTACAGCTCAATGAAATTGGCCTGTGTACCGTTTCAGTCAATGCGCCTGTCGTATTTGATGCTTATCATCGTAGCAAAGGCACAGGGTCCTTTATTATTATCGACCGCCTGACCAATGTTACTGTTGGCGCTGGTATGATTACAGGTTCTAGTTCAGAGCTGGAATTAACTCATGTCTCGGCTGAAGAGCGTGCCGCGCGATTTGCTCAAAAAGCCACTTCTATTGCCTTAACAGGGAAAAATAAAGACTCTGTCGCTTATCAATTAGAAAGAAAACTATTTGATAATGGCCATGCCACAATCGTATTAACGTCTCATTTAGAAGAAGCAATTACAGTTGTTAAACAGGCGGGATTAATTTGCATTTGTACGGCAGACTCAGGCTGTGATTTAAGTTTTGATACCGACACCTTATCGGTTGATGACATTCATTTAGCCTTGAAAGATAAAAACATTATTCACTAATAAAGTAGCGCCAATGTAATGGGGATATATTAATGCCCTATTACCCCTATAAGGATCTGATAAATGACGCAAAAAATTACAAAAGCTGTTTTCCCTGTTGCTGGCTTAGGCACTCGTTTCCTACCTGCAACAAAGGCTAGCCCGAAAGAAATGCTACCTATCGTTGATAAGCCACTGATTCAATATGCCGTGGAAGAAGCGGTAGCAGCGGGAATTGATACCATGATTTTTGTCACTGGGCGCAACAAACGTGCTATTCCCGATCATTTTGATAAATCTTATGAACTTGAAAAAGAGCTTGAGGCAAAAAATAAGCTTCGAGTATTAGATATGGTTAGAAATATTCTACCCTCTCACGTTTCCTGTATCTTTATACGCCAGTCCGAAGCCTTAGGTTTAGGTCATGCGGTATTATGTGCAAAACCTGTTGTTGGTGATGAGCCTTTTGCTGTTCTTTTAGCCGACGATTTGGTAGAGGATGGCAAGCGCGGATGCATAGCACAAATGACCCAACAATTTACCAAAACACCACATTCACTTCTTGCTGTAGAGCGTGTTGACCCGAATGAAACTGACAAATATGGTATCGTAAAAACCACGAGCACCGACAATGATAAAATCGGTGAAGTGCAATCTATCGTCGAAAAGCCAAAACCTGATGTGGCTCCAACCAATTTAGGCGTTATTGGTCGTTATATTTTAACACCTGCCATTTTTGCCGAAATTGAAAATACAGGTAGAGGTGCTGGAAATGAAATTCAACTAACTGATGCGATTGCTTCATTATTAGCTAAAGAAAAAGTGCTTGCTTATGAATTTGAAGGAAAACGTTATGACTGTGGTGCTAAATTAGGTTTTTTAATGGCCACAGTTGAGCAAGCGTTATTACATGAAGAATTAAAAGATGACTTTCTAGATTACCTTAAAACCTTAGCTAAAAAATATACCAAATAAATTACGTAGATATAGACTCTTATCCATAACAACTGTGGATAAGAGCCTCTTACTTCCCCTCCCTTATTTATAATCCCCAATGGATACAATCAGCATTCGTGGTGCAAGAACGCATAATTTAAAAAATATTGATCTTGACTTACCTAGAGATTCATTAATCGTGATTACTGGTTTATCTGGCTCAGGAAAATCATCGCTTGCATTCGATACTATTTATGCTGAAGGCCAAAGGCGTTACGTAGAATCTTTATCAGCCTACGCCCGTCAGTTTTTATCTATGATGGAAAAGCCTGATGTCGACCATATTGAAGGCTTATCCCCGGCAATCTCCATTGAACAAAAATCTACCTCACATAACCCTCGCTCAACCGTTGGCACAATCACCGAAATATATGATTATCTAAGACTGCTCTATGCTCGGTCAGGTACACCTTGCTGCCCTACCCATGAGCTATCCTTGGAGGCGCAAACGATTAGCCAAATGGTTGATCATGTTTTAGAGCAAAAACAAGATGAGCGTTGGATGCTATTAGCGCCTATAGTTAATGAGCGCAAAGGCGAACATATTCAGCTATTAGAGGACCTACAAGCACAAGGTTTTATACGCGTACGTATTGACGGCGTAGTCTATGAGCTCGATGCACTACCCGAAATAGATGGCAAAAAAAAGCATACTATCGAAGTCATCATTGACCGTTTCAAAATTCGTCCCGATATGAGTCTGCGTTTAGCAGAATCTTTTGAAACAGCCCTGAGAATTGCTGACGGAATAGCGACAGTAATAAGCATGGATGATCCGAAAAAACAGTTAGTTTTTTCAGAAAAATATGCTTGCTCAAAATGCGGTTATAGCATTACCGAATTAGAACCTCGAATTTTTTCCTTCAACAACCCGAAAGGCGCTTGTAGTGCTTGTGATGGTTTAGGCGTTAAACAGCATTTTGACCCTGAATTGGTTGTGCATAATAAAGAAATAAGCTTAGCAGCAGGTGCTGTCAGAGGTTGGGATAGGCGTAATGCTTATTATTATCAACTTATTTGTTCTCTGGCAGAGCACTATGGCTTTGACCCTGAGACACCCTTCAATGAACTGAGTGATGACATACAGCATATCATTTTATATGGCAGTGGCCGCAAAGCTATAGATTTCAATTTTATCACGGCTAATGGAAAAAAACGCAAAAAACGCCATAGCTTCGAAGGTATTATTGCCAATATGGAGCGCCGTTATCAAGAAACAGAATCACAAGTTGTACGTGATGAATTAGCCAAATACCAAACGAATAAACCCTGTTCTAGCTGCCATGGCTCACGTTTAAATACAGCGGCACGAAATGTTTTTATCGCTTCAAAACCGCTCTATGAAATTACCAGCCTCCCTATTCGGCAAGCTTTGCAATTTTTTCAAGCTCTGAATTTACCCGGTCAACGCGGACAAATAGCAGAAAAAATTAATACTGAAATTCAACAAAGATTAGAATTTTTAGTCAATGTTGGCCTGGACTACCTTAGTCTAGATCGTAGTGCAGATACTTTATCTGGTGGAGAAGCACAACGTATTCGCCTTGCAAGCCAAATTGGGGCGGGCTTAGTCGGCGTTATGTATGTCTTAGATGAACCGTCTATAGGTTTACACCAGCGCGATAATGAGCGTTTATTAAAAACCTTATTCAGACTGCGTGACTTAGGCAATACAGTCATTGTAGTCGAGCATGATGAGGATGCTATTCGTGCTGCACAATATGTGGTTGATATTGGTCCTGGTGCCGGCGTTCATGGTGGGCAAATTATTGCTCAAGGCACACCTGATGAAGTAATTAATAATGAACAATCAATCACAGGGCAATATTTATCAGGTAAGCTGGAAATTAGCATACCTAAGCAGGTCACGCCGCGTGATGAAAAGCACCTTATTACAGTGCGCAATGCGCAGGGTAATAATTTAAAAAACATTGATGTCAGCTTTCCAGTGGGTTTATTAACTTGTGTCACAGGTGTCTCCGGCTCAGGCAAATCGACATTAATCAATGATACTTTATATCGATATGCTGCCCGCGCAATTAACCGTGCATCCACACTGCCAGCACCTTGTGATGATGTCGAGGGCTTGGAGCAATTTGATAAAATTATCGATATAGATCAAAGTCCAATTGGTCGTACTCCACGTTCGAATCCAGCCACATATACGGGGTTATTCACACCCATTCGTGAACTATTTGCAGCAACCCCCGAGTCACGCTCTCGTGGCTATACACCTGGTCGTTTTAG
The DNA here is from genome assembly GCF_900128525.1 of methanotrophic endosymbiont of Bathymodiolus puteoserpentis (Logatchev). GTDB lineage: Bacteria > Pseudomonadota > Gammaproteobacteria > Methylococcales > Methylomonadaceae > Methyloprofundus. The sequence continues at coordinate 57,545 of NZ_FQTQ01000190.1, read as the reverse complement.
CTTTAACGTCAAAGGTGGTCGCTGTGAGGCCTGTAAAGGTGATGGTGTGGTTAAAGTAGAGATGCACTTCCTCCCTGATGTTTTTGTGCATTGCGATACCTGCGCAGGCAAACGCTACAACCGTGAAACGCTAGAGATCCGCTATAAAGGCAAAACGATTAATGAAATATTAAATATGACTATCGAAGAAGCCTATACCTTCTTTAGTCCTGTACCTACTTTAGCGCGCAAACTACAAACTTTATTAGATGTCGGTTTAAGTTATATTACCTTGGGGCAAAATGCGACCACCTTATCAGGTGGAGAAGCGCAACGCGTTAAATTAGCTAAAGAATTATCTAAACGCGATACCGGAAAAACACTTTATATACTTGATGAACCGACGACAGGCTTACATTTCCATGATATTCAGCAATTACTCAATGTACTACATACTTTGCGTGATCATGGGAATACAGTGATTGTGATTGAACATAACCTAGATGTCATTAAAACGGCAGACTGGGTGGTTGATATAGGACCAGAAGGTGGTAATGGGGGCGGGATGGTCGTTGCCGAAGGTTCGCCTGAACAAGTTTCTCACATTGAAGCATCCTATACAGGCCAATACTTAAAACGCTTTTTTACAGCAATCATAAAATCCAATTAGTTTTTTATAGGGTATAGCGGGAACAGTAATTCAGCCTCTATTTCCAGCTATAAAGGCAGATTAAAGCACTACTCCCAAAAGTATAATTGACTCTATGAAAGAGGGCCCTACGAAAAACTTAAACAGCAATTCCTACTTGTAGTGACTCAAACCAATCTAAAAATCGATTCACATCATCGCCTCTAAAGATTCGCCCATGTTGGGGGGCCATAATATCAATATCAAGTTTACGTACTCGATCAATCCAATCACGTTTTGCTTGGTTAGATGGCATCCAGCGTTGATGAAAAAAGCGCATTTTTTCTACATGTGCATTAAAATCATCAACAAAGATGGGAGCTCCATCCTCCTCTAATGCCGCGCCTACATCACCTGACATCAGGATTTTTGCTTTTGGGTCATAAATATGAAAATTAGCTGAAGAATGTAAATAATGTGCAGGGATAATTTTTAAATCCGCACCATCCAATTGAATAACGCCGCCATTATCAGGAATACCAACATATTCAATCGTTTCACAACCGAAATGTCGCAAAAACCCTTCCCACAAGGCAGGTGCATGTAGTTTTGCGTGCGGTAAAGCTTGGTCCCAAAGCCCTAAGGACGAAATAATATCCGGATCTTGATGTGAGGCAAATAAATCGGTAATTTCTTCTACAGGCGCATGATGCAATACAGCGGCTAACATCGGTGCAAATAATTCTATTCCCCCTGGATCAAGCACCAAGCAACGCTTCGCCGTGCGAATGATATATTGATTGGTATCAATAATATTGCTAGGTTTATTTTTATCCCGCCCGTACATAATCCATTGGTACGATCCATCGTAAAGCTTAGTCATTTTCATAATAAATAATCTCTTTTAGCAACTATTCTGTAACATTAAGAATGGATAATGCGCTTCGGCAACGCTGCACATTATCATGAATAACTTGCGCCGCATTATCGACACTTTCTGCTACGGCTTGTAAACTTTGTAAGTATTCCCCTGCTTGTGAAGCTTCAATCCTTGAGTTAGCCGCAATAACGCGCGCAGCTCTAGCAGGATGCATAACGCCTTCGAGTTGGTCTAAAAGTTGATTAACGTGTATTCTAAATTGAGTACGACAAAACTGCATACGCTGTTGCGCTAGTTCCACCGATTTATCTAATGAACTTGCATAAGGCGCACCTTCAGCCAATATCACTACTTTCTCAAAAGAATGGCATGCGTCAGTCATTCTATGCTCATCAACTGTCATCTGGTAAAGTAATAAGGCATGTTCATTGATATCATTAACTAACTCAATCGTTTCTTTAGCCAACTCATTAATAAAATCAGTAATCGGTTGAAAACCTTTTGCCTTTTCACCGGCTCTAAAAGCAATAGCTTTAGCATTGGCAGCCGCTAAGGAAATTTCTTTTGCCACATGCATAACAGCACTTAGTTCAGCAGCAATAGATGCCACGGCTACAAATTTAGATTTTGCATGATTCGGTTTATTCATTAATTAATCCAGCTTTTAGCCTATAAAATACAATCGCATTTACTTTTATGCAGTCCACTCATAAACTGCTTTCACACGATTACCATTACCACTGTACTCAACGGTCTTACATAAGTTAAATAAGAGACTTATGCCACGCCCAAAGTTTTGTTCATTCTGCTTTAAGTCTGATGATACCTTTGAAAAATCAAATCCTGGCCCAGAATCTTGCATTCTAATCACTAATTTTCCACCTGTCTTCGTCGGCTGATGATTAAAACTCATTTTTATATAGCCATCACTTAATTGCGCTAGCCTCTCCTCTCGAGTTGAATAATATTGCATAAAACCATCAGCACTTTGTTTCATTTTGGAATCCAATCCTAATAACCCATGCTCTAAAGCATTAGCAAATAACTCAGTAACAATTAAAAAAATAGACTCACGGTGCTCAATTAACCCTTGAATTTCCATAATTAAATTAATCACGACAGGAACGGGGTTAGCATGTCGTAAGGAGGAGCTCTGGAACTCCATAGATCCCTTCCAAGAAAGCGCTTGTAACTTTTTATGTGTTTCTTTAGTTGCTACTTGCATCCATTGAGCATCTGAAACATTACAGTTTAACTCAACAAAAGTAATATCATCTTGCTGCCCCATTCCCTTAGTGTGCTTATCTAATGCACTTAAAACCGCAGTATAACCATCAATACCACCATCAATACTGTTAATCACACTAGGTGCATCAAACTGCTCACCTTGTGTGTTTTCAGCCTCAATAACACCATCGGTAAACAAGTACAAAAAGCTATCTTTGCTAATCGGCATATGTTGCATGTCGGGCACAAAGCTATCAATAATACCTAAAGGTAAGTTTTTGGAAATAATAGTCTGTAACTGCTTAGTCTTATGATTAAATAAATAATGATCGGGTAAACCACAAGTGATCAAGCTCATGGAGTTAGTATCCGGAAAAAAAACCACAACCGTAGCTGCTAAAAACATATTAACAGGTAGCAATTTATGCATTTTACGGTTAATTTCAACAATAATTTCGCTACAGCCAAACCCTTTTTCTGTCATACCATAGAAAATTTCTGCCGCAGGACCAGCACCTACCGAGGCGGCTAAACCATGCCCTGTAAAATCACCTAATAAAACATAAAGTTGATTACCTGGCGATTTAGCCACCAAAAATATATCACCATTAAACAAAGCCATGGGAGATAAGCGATATTTCACTTCTGGTGTATCATAAAACCCAGCGTGAACAATATTTTTATACAATGTTGCGGCAATTTCTTGCTCTTGATCCATTTTGTGCTGATATTCTAATAGCTGTTGCTTTTGGCTATATTGCTTCTGACAAAGCTGCCGAAAACGCAACAAAGAATTTACTTTTGCTTTTAATACCAATTCATTAATTGGTTTATAAATAAAATCATCGCCTTCAGCATCTATACAATACTGCAAGTATTCCTCACGACTATCCCCAGTAATAAAAATAATAGGCACATACTCAGTACCTGAAATTTTCTTTATTTTAGTCGCTGCCTCAATTCCATTCATTTTTGGCATCAGAATATCTAAAACAACAAGATCTGGCCTTTCTTTCTTAAAAAGTTGTAATGCCTCATCTCCATCCTCAGCCACAAAAACTTTATATCCTGCTTGGGAGAATATTTTTTCTAACAATATGCGTTGCAGTTGGCTATCATCTGCAACTAAGATCTTTGATTTATATTGTGTTTTTTTTTCTAAAATCATTAGCTTGTGTTTTTTTACTTTACATTACTGTAAATAATTTATCAAAATTAGCAATGATCAATATTTTTTTGACATCAGGGCAAGCATTGATGATTTTTATCGCACTTTGTTGGTTACTCACTTTATCACGTAACACTAAAAGCATACCTAAAGCGGAGCTATCCACATATTCGGTTCTACCAAGGTCGATACTAATCGAACTAACACCTTTCGCTGCTTGTTCTGATAATTTACGGAAATCTTGGTGCAAGCTAAAGTCAAAACGTCCTATAACCTTTACTTGTAATTCGTTATTACTTTTATTTAAAAAAACTTCAACTGTCATGTTATATTCCTAAAATATTAATTAATCATTCACTAGCGTAGTACAGTAGTCCCAAAATAAGCCATACAACAGTAAGATCTATCAAGGTTATAGTTTTTATGTGATGCGCTTCGTTCCTCAGCACATCTTACATGACTTAGTATCTAACAGAAAAAGGAGGAGTAAAAGTTATCTATCATAAGCTAAAACAAATCAATCTCACCTTCTTCCATTGTGTTCTGCGCAACAGTTTTCTTTTCTTTAATTTGCCATAGCGCCTGCATATCTTTAAAGCGCTGCACCCCTGCTTCTAATTCATTTTTTTGCATCAGAATATCAGATATTTTGAAACTTCCTAAACCGATTTTAACTTCGTCATTGAGTGCTTGAAAATGATGTACATTGCTTTGTAAAAATTCGATTTGCTGGCGTGCCATATCTTCAAACTGTAAAGCTCGAATAGCACCCCCAACTGCTTGCTCCATTTGATTAGAAAGTCCTGATACTTGCGTTAATTGTACCGACATATTTGCATTCATCGTACCGATATCGCGCATCATCTCGTCAATATGCGATTTGGAAGTAATGGCTATATTCATGTCTCTTGATGCCATTTTTTCAATCATTTGTTTGGCATTATTAATATTTGTACGCGACTCCCCCACTACTTTCTTGATTTCTTCACTAAATTTATCAGAATGTTTAGATAAATTTCTAACCTCATCAGCAACTACAGCAAAACCACGCCCAGCCTCGCCGGCTCTTGCTGCTTCGATCGCCGCATTGAGTGCTAGTAGATTAGTTTGATCCGCAATACCTTGTACATCAGCCAATAAGACGACAATTTTTTTCATATGCTCATCAACATCACTTACAACGGCAACCATCTCCATGCTTTGTTTACTAACCTCTAAAATATGCTCGATAAAATAAGCTAAAACCCCATCAGTTTCTTCTGCAAATTGTTGAAAATTTACTGATTTTTTTTCACCTTCTTCAGTAGAAGTGCCTTCTAAATTATTGACTAATGAATGCATTGCGTTTGCCTGCTGAACCGAAAGATTATGCATTTCAGTAAAACTATTCGACATAGTAACAACGGCATCCGAAACAACTTGCTTCACTTGTTCTAACTCACCAACAAAATCAATAACTTCTTGTTCAGTACAGTGCTGTAATGTCTGTAAATACTGATCAACTGCCCCTTCTACAGAAGAATTTTCATCCTCAGCTTCTCCATCCTTTATAAAATTAGCTTGCTGAACTTGATAAATAAGTACACAGAAAAGCCCAAATAAACTTGGAATAACAATCCAATACAAGGTTTCTATAGAAAAAAATAGCGGCAAAAACAAAGCAGCTAATGTCAACAAAAAAGGCCAAATGATTTTTTTCAAAAAAAGCGACATTTTAATTTCCAGATTATTTAACTAACGCAAGTATTTGTGCAGCAACTTGATCGAGAGGCTGTACATAATGCGCTGCACCTTGGCGATAAGCTTCGCCTGGCATACCCCATACGACACTACTGGCTTCATCTTGAATGATATTTGTTGATCCAGCATCACGCATTTCTTTCATCGCCACAGCACCATCGGCTCCCATTCCTGTAAGCATGACACCTATGGCATTACTGCCAACATTTTGTGCGATGGAACGAAACATCACTTCCACAGAAGGCTTAAACCTATTCACAAGCGGGCCATCATTTAACTGGCAGACATAATGTGTACCATGCCTAATCACGAGTAAGTGCCTATCTCCTGGCGCAATATAAATATGCCCTGACTTAATCACTTGGCCTTCTTCAGCAACACAGGCTTTCATTTCAGTTACCTCATTAACATGCTTAGCAAAAGAAGCACTAAAAGCAATGGGTAAATGCTGGGTAATAACAATGGCAGGGGTTGTTGTTAGTAAACCTTTTACTACATTTTTAACCGCTTCTGTTCCCCCTGTCGATGAACCTATAGCAATAATTTTTTCCGTAGTAACAAAATGTTTTTTCGGAGTCGTCGCTTGTTTATCTTGGATGTTTAATTTTGTAGAAATATTAGCTGCCTGTTTATGATTGCTTTGATTACTGACTGAGCTAGATCCAGATCGTACATTTGCTTTAGCTGCTGCTTTAACTTTTGCAATTAAATCTTCGGCGTAGGCATTCAGTGTATTGGCCACATCTACTTTTGGCTTAGCAACAAAATCGACAGCGCCTATAGCTAGCGCTTCTAAAGTTACCTCAGCACCCTTCTCAGTTAGAGTGGAAATCATAACCACCGGCATAGGTCTTAAGCGCATTAAATTACGCAAAAAAGTTAGCCCATCCATACGCGGCATTTCAATATCCAAAGTTAAAACGTCAGGTTTTAGTTTCTTAATCTTATCTCTGGCGATAATAGGGTCTGCAGCAGTCCCAACGACCTCAATTGCAGCTGAAGACTCAAATATTTTGCTCAACATCGTACGAATAAGTGCTGAATCATCAATAATTAATAAGCGTATTTTTTCCATCTAACATATTCCCTTAAAATAATTCAATATCACTTTCAACAGGCATATCTTTAATACTATTAAAGTATCGCTTCTCTCTAATAGCAAGCGTTTCATTATGTATATCTTGAATTTTTTTCATTTTAACTTTACCCGTTTGGGGGTAATAGTTCACTTTACGTGGATAAATATCGCCTAAATCTTGGGCAAGCAATCGCAAAGCCTCAGCATCGACATAATCTAATACAAACTGTATATTTCTTGCTCCCACATCACTCATAGTTGGGATAATTTTGCCGCCGCCAAATAACTTAACTTCAAGGTTTTTTCGTTTACCACCGTTAGATAAAATAATATTAATTAAATGCTCCATGGCATAATTTCCATAACGCGTAGCATTACCCACAACCGCCTCATCACCCGCTTGTAATCGCGCTTTGCTTGTTTCAGGCAACATAAAATGATTCATACCACCTATACCGGAGATAGGATCGCGAATACAAGCTGAAATACAAGAACCCAGGACAGTGGTAATAAGTTCATTTTCCCTAGTTACATAATACTCGCCAGGTAATACTTTGGCAGTAACAATATTATTTTGTTTATCCCAGTAACGTTTTATTGACTCAAACCCTTCAACTGAAGGGGGGGCTATATTTTCATTCATAATAACGTATTTTTGTAATGTCTCATTATCTACTGACGTTTGAATAATTAAGCTCGAAAAATCAAGGTAAATGTTGCGCTGCATTTTCTAGTGTATCCTACATCAACGTGTCCATGTGTGATGAGAAATTGTATGCTTTTTATCTTATTTTTCGATAAATAGTATTACCAATTAAATCAAAATCAGTCTCAATTTGATGTAAAGACTCCGAGTGACCAATTAATAAATGTGCGCCTGTAAATAATAAAGTACTGTAACGATTAACGAGCTTTTCCTTTGTATCTCGATCAAAATAAATAATTACATTACGACAAAAAATAAAATCAAAATGCCCTTTCATAGGCCATTCATTCATCAAATTAAGTTGTTTAAAACGAATGCAGGCTTGTAGTTCAGGTTTAACTTTTACTTTACTCGCATTCCTGCCAATGCCTTTTTTAAACCATCTTTTTAAGCGATCTGTTGATAAACCACTGACACGATCATCTCCATAAATACCTGTTGCAGCAGTTTGTAAAACATTCGTATCTAAATCTGTGGCCAAAATCTTTACATTCCAGTCCTTAGGTAAGTTTTCCAATAATGTCATCGCGATAGAATAAGGCTCTTCTCCAGTAGAACAGCCAGCAGACCATACCTTAATTTCCCTACTCATATGATTACGTTTAAGTAATTCAGGGATAATCGTATTTTTTACATACTCAAAATGGTGATTTTCACGAAAAAAAGCAGTTAAATTTGTCGTGATCGCATTAATAAATTCTGTAAACTCATGTGCTTCGTTGTTTTTTAAATACTGACAATATTCCTGAAAATCCCTTAAGCCTAGCATTCTTATCCGCTTTGATAAGCGAGAATAAAACATATCAAACTTATCATCTGTAACAATAATGCCGGAATGACTATTTGATATTTTTCTCAAAACCTCAAAATCTGCTCGGGTATAGTTAAATTCACGCTGTTTTTCCATCGTTTTTATCCTTTCTTTATATACTCTGATCAGAAAAAACCAGCAGCAGCCTGATCAACCCCTAGCATATTATCGATACCTAGCAATTTCGCCGCTTCTATAAATTTATCCGATGGAAAATCAAAAATAATATCCTTATTTAACTTGAGTGCCTCCTGCTTTAAAACAACAAACAACTGTAAACTTGCAGTATCAATACTATTCACATTCGCAGCATCAATTTCTAAACATTCATTACCTTGTAAAGCTTGTACTAACTGACTATGTAATTCTGCCACTGTACTAATATTGAGGGTATTCTCTAAGAGAATTTTTGAATTATCTATAAACTCACTAACTTCCGATATTTGATTGCTTACTTCAGCAATTAAAACTTCATTCTCTGGCTTATCGACGCTTGCGTTGTCAACGGCTTGCTCGACCAAGGTTTCTTCTTGATCTGGTGGTTTATCATCGTCATTGATCCAGGCAAGTGGGTCAAAACCAATTAAACTGTCTTTATTTTTTGTCGTCATTTACATCACCTTACCTTCAAGAAAAGCATTCGCTAAATCACGAAAATCTCGTGCTGAACGGCTTCCAGGTCGATACTCTAAAATTGTTTTACCAAAACTAGGACACTCGGCTAATACCGAAGCTTCTCGAATAACAGTCGCTAGTACCTGATTGGGAAAATGTTTTAACATAGTATTTAAAACTTCTTTAGATATACGTCTTGTCGTTACATAGCGAGACATCACTAAAGAGATTTTATATTTTTTCTTTAATGCACTTTCAAAGCGCTTTAAAGTAGCAACTAAATGCGACAAACCTTGTAGTGCCAAAAAGTCACTCGTCATCGGAATTAAAACCTCATCCGCTGCAAATAATGCATTTGCGACCAATACACCCGATGAAGGTGGACAATCAACAAAAACAAAATCTTGGTCTTGTAAATTCTCATGCAATGCTTTGCGCAATAAATCCCCTCGTTGCGCACCGCCATCGGTCAACTGTTCAATTTCTTGCAGCCTTGGGCCTGCAACAATAAGTTGCAAATTATCACGTGCTGCAATCACCTGCTGCTCAATATTTTTTTCATCTAACATCACTGCATCAACACCATTAATCTGAGGCGATGTTACCCCAAAAGAGACCGCTAAATGCCCTTGTGGGTCTAGATCAATAACAGTCACTTTATAGCCTTTTTTAGCTAAAGCATGCGTGAGATTCGTCGAGGTAGTCGTTTTACCAACGCCCCCTTTTTGATTAATAATAGCAACCACTCTAACACTCATAATAAACTAGGTAATCCTTCAAACTCATCAGGGTTAAGTAGCTTATCGACATTTAAAAGCATAATCATATTGTGTTTATACACATAAATACCACGCATAAAGCGGGTATCAATTTTGCTGCCTAAATTTGGTTTTTCTTTAATATCTGCTAATTTAATATCTAAAACATCCGAAACCGCATCTGCAACAACACCAATAACATTAGTCCCTTGCTCAGATTCAACACACAAAATAATAACCACGGTAACGGGGGTGAACTCCCTATTTTCCATTGCAAAACGTACGCGTAAATCAATGATAGGGACGACTTCTCCGCGCAAATTTAGTGCTCCCTTAATATAATCTGGCGCATTAGGAATATTACGCACCTTTTCCCAACCTCGAATTTCTTGTACCTTCAAGATTTCAACGCCATACATTTCTCCTGCTAAATCAAAAGTCAAATACTGTCCGCTCATATTCGATTGATTACCCATAGCGTCATTAGCCATATTCACTTCCTAATCATTAGCTGTATGTTTTACGCGTGTAAAAACATACGGTTTACAAACTACTTGTTTATCTTAATTTTATTGCGTATTAGCTTAAAACTCATCCCACTCATCATCCTCACTTGTTTCTACAAAAGACTTTCCTACCATGTCTTTTGCTTGTGATTTATTCATCCTATGCAGAGTAGGTTTGGGGGAAACTGGAGGGGGAGCCTGTTGATCAACGGCTCTATTTACTGGACTTGGTGCCCCATTAAAACTAAAGAATTGTAATAAATTAATCATATTAGTCGATTGGTCACTCATAGATACACTTGCTGCTGAAGCTTCTTCAGCTAAAGCGGCATTCTGCTGAGTAATTTCGTCCATTTCTGAAACAGCTTGGTTAACTTGTTCAATTCCTTGAGACTGCTCAATACTAGCCGCCGCAATTTCAGAAATAATATCACCGACTTTTTTCACGCCTCCGACAATTTCATTTAATGATACACCTGTCTCATTAACGAACTCAGTTCCTGTACGTACTCTTTGTATACTGGTTTGAATTAGCTCTTTACTTTCACGTGCAGCGGCGGCACTACGTTGTGCTAGATTACGCACTTCAGTCGCTACAACAGAAAATCCACGCCCTTGCTCACCTGCCCTTGCTGCTTCAACGGAAGCATTTAAGGCAAGTAAATTCGTCTGAAAGGCAATTTCATCGATAACACCAATAATTTCAGCAATTTTATTACTACTTTCATTAATTTCAGCCATTGCATTAACTGCTGAAATAACGACTGTGCCACCTTTTTCTGCCAATTCTCTAGCACTACTCGCTACCTGATTAGCTTGTTGGGCATTATCTGCGTTATTTTTAACGGTACTAGTCAGCTCCTCCATGCTCGAAGCTGTTTCTTCCAAACTCGCCGCTTGCGCTTCTACACGCTCAGATAAGTTATTATTACCACTGGCAATCTCTTGTGAGGAATTATTAATAAAATCCGCCGACTCTCTTATTTGTCCTACAGTATCCGCTAATTTATCGATCGTGGCATTTATACTGCCTTTACAGTCATCGTAAACCCCCTCATACTCATTAGTAATTTTATTTGATAAATCACCTGTTGCCATGCTGTGCATCGTATTATTAATATCCGAAAAAACGCCTTCGATACCATCTGTTAATTCATTAATTCCTTGACTTAGCTTTTCAAAGAAACCGTCTTTATCTGCCATTTCAATCCGAGCAGATAAATTCCCTGTTTTAACGCCTTCAACTAAATTTTCAATTTCTTTTTCTATTTTAACTTCATGCGTTCTATCCAACCACTCAACTACCGTGCCAATTCGACTTCCGCTTTCATCTAAAACAGGGTTAGCAACAAAATTCATATGTCGTGAGCCAATGACTAATTCCGATGTTAAAGTACCTTGTAAATTAGGCACCATGCCTCTTTGATGAGCTGGATTTTTATGGAACTGATCAATATTAGCCCCTAAAAGCTTATCTGCATCAAAATTAGGTAATTGCTGCTGTATATCTTTCTCAGCATTTTTGAACATACTTTTCACGGTATCATTCATATAAATGATTTCCAGATTAGTATTCGCCACCATGACACAAGAGCTGACATTATCTAATGCTTGTTTAATACGTAAAGACTCACTCCCTGTTTGTTTCATATAAGCCATGTCTGCATTTAATTTAACTTGCATGCCATACAGTGCTCGATTGAAATCACCAATTAAATCATTACGATCAATATCTGTCTTATTTCGGAAATTATTATCCGTCATTTGATAACACATATTAGTTGCTTTACCCAAGGAGCCAGTGACATCACGTACCAACCTATACCCTAATATACAAGCTAAAGTAGAGAGCAAAGCGACTATTGCAAGTGGTAATAGTTGTTGGGCATCATAAAACTGCTTCATTAAAAAAATATTAGGTAAAAGAAATGCGCCTGCAATCATTCCCGCTTTTTTATTGATCGAAATTTCTTTAATTGCTTTTATTACTTTTGCTAAACCAACAGGTCTAATCGTTGTTGCGCGACGGCCATTTAACTCCCGATAAAAAGTATCTGCTTCATTAACCTGTGCACGGCTAGGTGCATAACGAACAGAAAGATATTCAACAGGAACCCCTTGTTTATAAACAGGTGTAACATGTGCTTCTACCCAATAATAATCACCTGATTTAGTTCGGTTTTTAACTAGTTGAGACCAGGGCCTCAATGCCTTAACAGATTCCCATAAATCCTGAAAAGCAACCGCTGGCATATCCGGATGCCTTACCATATTATGATTTTTACCAATTAATTCATCATAAGAAAACCCACTTATTTCAACAAAAGCATCATTGGCATAAGTAATAACGCCTTTTAAATTAGTACGCGTAACTAATATAGTCCCGTCTTTCATCATGACTTCATTCTCAGTCACAGGCATGTTAACTTTCACTATGCATTCTCCTTACCAGTCAACTTTGTTAATTTAAGCAGTTTAACTTTCATCATTATCATCCTCTGCAGCATCGTCCACACCATCTAATTTCAATAATTTTTTAACATCGAGTAGTATTAGCATTCGCTCCTCAACTAATGCTAAGCCACTAATAAATTCGGTACTAACTTTTGTCCCAAAATCAGGTGCACTTTGAATTGATTGCAGATCAATATTATTGACATCAGAAACCGAGTCAACAACAAGCCCCATAGTACGACTTCTACCTTGTAAAATTGTCTGCAAAACAACCACAACGGTTAAGTTAGTATATTCAGAATGCTCTAAGTTAAATCTTTCTCGTAAATCAATAATCGGAACGATAGCACCTCGTAAATTCACCACTCCTTTTTCATAACTGGGTACATTAGGTATTCTAGAAACAGGCTCCCAACTGCGTATTTCTTGAACACTTAATATATCAACACCGTATTCTTCTTCACCCAGAGTAAAGCTTAAAAACTGCATAGAGTTCTCAAGCTGAGTTTCTTCTAGTTCTTGTGTATCAGTTTCTTGAGTCATTACTGTTTCGTATTACTGATTTGATAAACGTACTAAACCAGGAATATCCAAAATTAACGCAACTGAACCATCACCCAGTATAGTTGCACTTGATACCCCCTCCACACGCCGATAGTTTGCTTCTAACGACTTAATAACCACTTGTTGTTGGCCTAATAAATCATCGACAAACAAGCCACAGCGTACGCCTTGCCCATCAACAACAACTAATAAGCCTTCGGTTAATTTAGTTGCTTTAGCTGATTTAACATTAAAAACATGATGCATTCGTACTATAGGCAGATATTCATCACGCAAGCGAAATGTCTCGCCCTTTCCAGCGACACGATTAACCATATTATCGTTAATTTTAATGGACTCAATAATAGAGCCAAGTGGCACAATAAATGTCTCATCTCCCACAGCAATAGACTGCCCATCTAAAATAGCTAAGGTTAAAGGTAAGTTAATTGATATAGTTGAACCAACCCCTAAATGAGATGTTATCTCAATATTCCCGCCTAAAGACTGGATATTTCGGCGTACCACATCCATGCCTACGCCACGCCCTGAAACATCAGTTACTTTTTCTGCTGTTGAAAATCCAGCCATAAATATCAGTTCATAACATTGCTTATCAGTTAGTACGGCATCTGGGTCTAAAAGCCCTTTTTCTATTGCTTTGTTGCGTAAAAAATCCTTATTTAGCCCTTTCCCATCATCTTTTACCTCGATAACAATATTACCTCCCCGATGGTAAGCTTCTAGAGTTATCAAACCCACTTCAGGCTTGCCGGCGGCAATTCGGTCAGCGGGCATTTCAATACCATGATCCAAACTATTACGTACTAAATGAACCAGCGGATCACTAATAAGTTCAACAACTGTTTTATCAACTTCTGTATGTTCACCGACTAACTTTAGCTCAATTTTTTTATCCAGCTTAGTGCTCAAATCATGTACCAGCCGAGGAAAGCGACTAAAGACAAAACTGATGGGTAGCATGCGGATATTCATGACACTTTCTTGTAACTCACGCGTGTGTCTTTCTAATTGCACTAAGCCATTTTTTAGGTGATCGATTTTGTCAGGGGAGAAATGTTCGCCGACTAAGCTCAACATAGACTGAGTAATAACCAGTTCACCAACCATATTAATGAGCGTATCTATCTTCCCGGTATCTACTCGAATGGAAGTCGAAGCAGCTCCTTTTGATTTTTTCTCCTTAGCTTGAACGGGTTTAGATGATGTTGGAATATTTTTCTTCAGCTCAGGGTTTTCCTGATTTTCAGTGATTAGACTGTCACTTGGAGTTGTTTGCTCAACCAAACTAGAAGGCTCAGTCTGTTGCATATTAACTAACGCTTCACCTAAGTTTAATTCTTGAATAGATAAGTCACACTCACCTTCAACCCAATCAAAAATATCATCAATCTCTTCTCTTTTAACATTTCCTTTAAGAATCAAAGTCCAAGACAAATGACACTCTTCAGGATCCAGTTCAAAGAGTGCTGGAACGCCGTGCAAATCAACAATAACCTCTAAATCACCTAGCTCCGATAACTCTCGAAACATGCGCACAGGATCATTACCTGTTTTTAGTAAATCCGCATGAGGACAAAAAGAAATCTTCCATCCGCTTTCAGTGGCACTTTCCATCTCCTTAATAACCACTGTTTCAGGCGACTCAACAGGAGTGGCTGGTGAATTATCCTTACCACTTGCACCATTTAGCTCAATTTCCAAAGCCTTTTTATGCTCTGCGACACTAACCTCATCAATATCATTTTCATCTTGTATGGCCGACAACATTTCACGCAAGCAATCAACCGAACCAAGCAAGACATCAACAGCCGCTTGAGTGATTTGCCTGCGCCCATCACGCATCTCATCCAAGAGCGTTTCCATCACATGGGTAAAATCCGATACCGCAGTAAAACCAAAAGTTCCGCTACCGCCTTTTATTGAATGAGCTGCCCTGAAAATTGTATTAATAACTTCAGAATCAACATCGCCCATATCCAGGTTTAATAATCCTGACTCCATAATATCCAAGCCTTCAAAACTTTCTTCGAAGAAAACCTGGTGAAACTGCGCCATATCAATTGACATTGAATAACCTGTATACTTTAAATTAAGTAAAAAACCAGCCGACCTTATTGTTTATATCACTATATAACCCAACCTTGACCTATTAAGCTTTGAGAATGCAAACCTAAACTTACTGTCTAGCCTAAAACTTTTTTTATAGTCTTTAATAACTGATCAGGGTTAAAAGGTTTAACGATCCAACCTGTTGCGCCTGCAGCTTTACCTTGTTGCTTTTTATCCATACCAGATTCTGTGGTTAACATTAACATAGGGACAAACTTGTAATTAGGTAAGGCTCTTAACTCTTTAATTAATGTGATGCCGTCCATATTTGGCATATTCACATCAGTTACTACACAGTCAAACTTTTGTGTTTTTGCTTTATTAAGTGCATCTATACCATCTACAGCATCAACAACTGTATAACCAGCGCCTTTTAAGGTAAAGGCGACCATTTGTCTCATTGATGCTGAATCATCAACTGCTAGTATGCTAGCCATCTATTTCTCCTAAGGTAATATTATGAATAATTTTTTAACTTTCTTGAATGATACAGGAAAGAACAGCAAAAAAAGAACTTTAACATTTATTATTGTGACTTGCTTCAAACATATAAGATTTAGTATTCAAATGGGTGATGATGACAAGCTTGACGACACAAATTTAAAGGACTTAAGGCAAAAATGATTTATATACTTATCGACTTAATCATCAAATTCTTTAGAAAAAATTTTTCATCCTGACTCATTAAACTTGATATTTCTCTTTACTCTCTAGATTTAGAGCTGGGTATTGTATGTATTCGAAGGGAATTCTGAATAGCAACATAGAGAATAGTCAGTTTATTTTTTAAATATAAAATTAGTCTTCAATATCCCAGCAAATATAAATTTTACAAAAAAAATCATTTCACCATAAAAAAAGCCCCTATAAATAGAGGCTTATAAATATCTTTTACACAATTAGTGTTAGGTGTCTCCTAAAAAGGAATATCATCATCAAAATCCTCATAAGCCGCAGCTGGCGGTTGTTCAGACATAGGCCGAGATTGTGATGCAGGAGTAGAGGCCGGATTACTCTGACTCTGGGCAGGGGGCGAAGTATTTTGTGCTGTAGCATGTTGCTGCGCAGGTGAATGATTACCCAAAGGTGCTGTACCTCCTGAGCGACTCCCTAACATTTTCATTTCAGCAGCAACAATTTCAGTCGTATAGCGATCTTGGCCACTTTGATCTTGCCATTTTTGCGTGCGAATACGCCCTTCTATATAGACTTGGCTACCTTTTCTTAAATACTCACCTGCAATTTCTGCCAAGCGATTAAAAAAAACAACACGATGCCATTCAACACTTTCTTTACGCTCACCCGTTTGTTTATCTTTCCAGCGTTCCGTTGTCGCCAAACGAATATTGGTAACTGCTCCACCTGTAGGCATATATCGCACTTCAGGGTCAGCGCCTAAATTTCCTATTAAGGTTACTTTATTCAGCATTTATTACTCCAAATGATTCAATTATGTTGCTAATGTTGTATCAAACTAGTTTACCACTATTCAATTTAATTCTGTGCCTACAATATAAATTCGTGGTAACTTTGCCTTGCAATTAAGCGCTATTATCGCTAACCTTTAATTAGCATTTGATTATATTAATGGATAAATAATAATGATCTTTAGACAACTTTTTGAACCAGATACCTGTACTTATACTTATCTTATCGCTTGTGAAGTCAGCAAAAAAGCGCTCTTAATCGATACCGTTGCAACAGAATTAAAACACTATATAGAGCTACTTGACAGCTTAGATCTCACTCTTATTTATACGCTGGAAACTCATGTACATGCAGATCATGTGACGGGTGCTAGTTTATTACGTGATCAGCTAAATTGCAAAAGCATAGTTCATAGGGATGCAGGCGCTATGTGTGCTGACCTCTTAGTGACAGATGGAGTAGTGTTGCAAGTGGGTGACATTGAAATTAAAATATTACACACACCAGGTCATACGAGTGGCTGTGTGAGTTACCTAATTGGTGACCGTGTGTTTACGGGTGATTCCTTACTGATTAATGGCTGCGGCCGCACTGACTTCCAGCAAGGCGATACAGCCACCTTATATAATAGTGTCACCGAAAAGCTGTTTACCCTACCGGCGGATACATTAGTCTATCCTGGACATGATTATAATGGCAAACGGGTGTCTAATATTGCCCAAGAAATAGCATTAAATGCACGCTTAGGGCAGCAAAAAACCTGCGCTGAGTTTATTGAAATTATGGCTAATTTAAATTTACCCTATCCTAAATATATTGATGCCGCCCTACCAGCAAACCAAGCTTGTGGAAAAATAGAAACATCCCAAGAACCACTAAGACAAGGATAATAAACTTATGTTTTTAGCTAGTTTCTTCGCCATTATTATTGGCTTTTTACTGGGTTTATTGGGTGGTGGTGGCTCGATATTAACGGTTCCTGTGCTAGTTTATTTAGTCGATATTCCTGCTAAAAGTGCTATTGTCATGTCTCTTTTTGTCGTTGGCTGCACGAGTTTAATTGCAACTTATCACCATGCTCGTAAAGACCACGTTTGCTGGAAAACAGGGGCTGTATTTGGTAGCGCTGGCATGCTTGGTGCTTTTTTAGGAGGACGTTTAACAGCTTATATCCCTGGTGCTTTATTACTCGTACTACTAGGCGTGGTTATGCTGATTGCAGCTTTTTCTATGATTTTAAAAAACAGCAAACAATCCAAGGATACTAGTGCTGATTCAAGTGACACACCCACTTGTCCATTAGAATTGCCTGTACTGGCTATTTTATTCGATGGTTTTTTCTTGGGTATTGTGACTGGCTTAGTAGGAGTCGGCGGAGGATTTTTACTAGTTCCAGCCTTAACTCACCTTGCTAAATTACCCATTCATGGAGCGATTGGCACTTCTTTATTTATTATTACCTTACAAACAGCTGCAGCGCTTGCTGGCCATGCTAATCATTTAGATATTGACCCAGTCTTGACGTTAATGATTACTACTCTAGCTATTATCGGCAGTTTTGCTGGGGCAAATGCTTCAAGCTATATTCCTGCACATCATTTAAAGCGAGGCTTTGGCTATTTCGTACTACTATTAGGCAGTTATTTACTTTACAAAGAAGTTAATCAAAGCATTATTTTGCAAATACAAGTGCTGATTAAAGATAACCGTGAATTTATTATAGGCGCATCTTCTGTTATTGCTTTTATGCTCGTTTATCGTTTATGGGCTTGGCTACATACGAAAAGCAATAAAATCTAAAAATAGCATTACGCTGAGCCTTTATTTTGTAAATAACGCCTTAAAAGATCCAAGGCTAATAGTGCAGATTGGTTTTGCTTTCGTTGCTGCGAACCATTCATATTAGATTCACTGCGCCGAACCCCCTCTGGCGTTAATAGTAGATTATAAATAACAATACTTTGCTCTTTGTGCTGAAGTTGTTCAACGCCCCCTTGATACAACTGAACTAGCACCAAATCAGTACCTTCTTGCTGCTGGATTTTATGGGCAATACTTTCCGCTATTTTAAAACTAGCAGTAGACCCAAGTTGCAGGCTAAGTTTATTGCTTAACTGCTGCAATGTTTGACTAAAAGATGATGCCAATAACCAGGGCTGGCCAATGCATTTCGCAGCGATTAAACCTTGGGATGCCGTTTCTTGTACTGATAAGGTAAATTCTCGCTGCTGCATTAGCTGATTAATAACACCAACAAGAGAACCTTGTTTCTTGTTCAACCCATCGATGGCAAAAACATAATCACCAATATTGGAAACAAGTTGTTGCACAAGCTTTTTAACTTGCTCCTGATCTGTGCCCGCGGGGAATAATAACTTAGTTTGAACTTCATCAGCACCTGCTCGAAAACCCAACTGAACGGCATCAGGTAAAGACATGGTATTAATTCTCTCCTGCAAATCAGATTCTCCTATACCTATAGATCGTAAAGTGATCAATTGATTTGCTTGCAATGAAAAGCGTTGTTTTAATCTTGTTGTAATTTGCTCAGCAAACATTGCTTTCATTTCAAAGGGAACACCGGGAAGAAAAACAAACCAGCAACGATTTTCTTGTAAAGCAAAACCAGGTGCAGTGCCCCATTCATTATCAATACGCTCCGCACCTTCTGGGAAAAAGGCTTGTTTACGATTAGTGTCAGCCATAGCCCGCTTACGCCCCGTAAAGTAAGCGCTTATTTGCTCCAGTGCCACCGAATCTAAAGATAAAGGTCGAGCAAAAGCTTCAGCAACAGCTTGAGATGTTAAGTCATCTGTTGTTGGCCCTAGACCTCCAGTACTAATACAACAGTCGGTACGTAATGACATTTCTTGCAATAGTTTTTTTAAATCAGATAAATTATCACCGACAGTCGTATGACGCTTGATGATAAAACCCATTTGTACTAGCTCTTGAGATAACCAAGTCGCATTGCTATCAACTGTTTGACCGGTGATAAGCTCTTCACCTTGAGAGAATATTTCTACTTGTGGCTGCATATTGGTAACTATATGAATAGTATTTTTTCGCTTGCTTAAAGGTGGGCTAAAGTCATGCTCTACCTTTAAAGGTAATACCTCAGCGACTAATAAAATCACCAAAAGCACGACTACCATCAGCAACGCTGATTGTTTTAACAACAGAAAGTGTTTGCGCATCAATCACTGAAACCGTTCCATCAAACCAATTGGCGACATAAACATGGCGATCATCAGTACTTGTGCTTATCCCTTCAGGTTTTTCACCAACTTCAATTTGCTTAATTTCAGTTAAGGTTTTTGTATCAACCACAGAAACAGTACTATCATCTTGATTGGTCACAAATAACAACTTGCCCCCTAGTGCCAAAGCTGAAGCATAAGGACGCCCGCCAACTTTTATACGCGCCACACGTTTCAAATTAGCGCCTTGGGTGCTTAAAACAGAAATATCATTACTTTCTACATTAGCACTATAAAGTCGTTGCCTTTTATTATCTAAACAAATACCAAAAGGATGTGCACCTACTTTCGTTGTATTTCTAATGCTTAATTTATCTAAATCAATTTGAGAAATTGAATCATCCATACGGTTGGCTACATATAACCAGCGGTTATCATGACTAACAGCCAAACCAGAAGGTGATTTCCCCACCGTCATTTTCTTTTCTAAATGTAAGTCAGCACTATTAAAGATAGAGACACTATTTTCATACCAATCTGCCACAAAAATACGTTTCCCATTCGGGCTTACTGCTATACCAACTGATGCGCCACCGACTTTAACCCGATTAATAACTTCCAGGGTGTTGCCATCAATGATTGTAAATCCTTCACCTTGGGGCGTACTGATATAAACTTGATTATTTTTATGGTTAACGGCAACACCGACGGGCTTGCCTTTAACGGTTATAGATTTAATAACCTCATTGGTTGCTAAATCAATAACGGCTACATTATTATCTAATTGGTTCGTTATAAAAGCATAAGATTGCGCTAATATATTAGAGCTATAGGCGAAACATAAGACTATAACGAATTGTAAAACAGTTTTACATGGATTATTCACAAAGAAACCACTGATCAAGGGTTTGGGAAGGGTTTAGAGTTTCTAGCTCAGTAAGCACCATTGATAGGGCGGGCTAAAGTCCGCCCTACTAAAAAGCTATCTTTTCATTGTAAATGTAATAGCTGTAGATAATGTATTGGGTTCAAACTTATGTAATAAACTTGTTAAACCTGATGTTAAAACAGCTGTCACAGCGGCATCAGCAGCTTCTTCATTTAACTCTTCTGGTGGATAATTATTCATATAAGCACGGTAATAAGTAGCAACCCAAGTAACAACAGAGCTATTACCTTTTTTCTTAACTGTGATCACACCTTGATAGTTATCAACCGGAAGTACGGGAACAATTTCATCTTGGCCAGAATGTTGAATTGTTTTTACCGCAGTCATATCGGTAATTTTATACTTATATGACATTTTTTTATCATTATAGCTTTTTAACTTCTCAGTGATTTCACCGCCAGGAACAGACAAAACACGCGTAGCTCCTTTCTCATTACCACCGGTAGAACTTATTACCTTAATATCAGGGTGCCATGACATATCATCAAAATTTTTGATAATCTCCCAAACTTCTTCAGCGGGCGCTTCAATATCTATAGTTGCCGTCATTTTCCCTCTAACGGGGCCATGTGCGTAAGAAACCGCACTAAATAAAAACAAGAAAAACGCAAGAAAAGATATTTTTTTCATATTAAATTCCTAATTGATAGTAATGTAAAAACTAAAGCAACTATTATAAGCCAATTTGATTAATGCTAAAATTAAAAAAGAGAGTCTTACGACTCTTCACACCTAAAAACAAACAGGAGTACATATAGCAAAGGTCATATTTTTCTAATAATTTTTCTATAAACGCAGTAGAATAGTCAGATTTATATAAAAAAAGTAGCTATCTTATTAGACTATGAACAAACTTAAGCAACGCGCCATTATTTCTGGAACTTTAAGCTTACTACTGGCTAATGGCTGTAGTCTAAAAAATTCTGATCACAGTGCACACCTGCGCATAGAGCCTGCCATCATTAACGCCTCTCCCGCACCTCAAACAATTTTGCAATCAACCTTATTAGTCGACCAAGAAGGTTTTACTCCTGCTATCGATGTTAATGCCCAGCCTAAAGATAGCTGGCAATACCTGATTTCTCTTTTTTCCATTCCACAAGAGGATAATACCCGCATTGATAAAGCTGTTTCTTGGTATTTAGCACACCCAAAATATATTGAAACTATTCAAGCCCGTGCCAAGCCTTATTTATATGCCATTATTAAAGAAGTAGAGGCAAAAGGCTTACCAGGTGAGTTTGCTTTATTGCCTGCAATCGAAAGTGGTTTTAAAGCACACGCCTACTCACATGCGCGTGCTGCAGGGTTGTGGCAGTTTATTCCCTCTACAGGTAAAATTTATGGCCTAGAACAGAATTGGTGGTATGACGGAAGGCGTGATATTTATGCTTCAACTGAGGCTGCAACGAGTTACTTGAAAAATCTAGGCGAACTATTTGAGCATGATTGGCTACTCGCCCTCGCCTCCTATAATGCCGGCCAAGGAAATGTAAAACGCGCAATAAAACGCAACCGCGCTAAAAATAAAGCAACTGATTTTTGGAGTTTAGACCTTCCTAGAGAAACAGAGCGCTATGTTCCTAAATTATTAGCTTTAGCCAAAATATTCGCTAACGCGAAGCATTATGGTGTTGATTTAATGAAACTGGATCATAAACCTAGCTTCTCTGCTGTCAATATTGGTTCACAGCTTGACTTATCTTTAGCTGCTAAGCTTTCTGATACCTCATTAAATGAGTTATTTCAATTAAACCCTGGCTGTAACCGCGCTTACACACCACCAAAAGGCCCGCACCGTTTATTAATTCCTATTGATAAAGTAGATCTTTTTGAAGAAAATCTAGCTTCGCTAGCAGATCAAGATCGCATTAAGTGGCAACGTCACAAAGTTATTTCAGGCGATAGTTTAAGTCGTATTGCTCACCGTTATAAAACCCAAGTTAAAGTTATTCGTGAAGTTAATCATTTAAGTAACAATACAATTCGTGCAGGAACTTACCTACTTATTCCTTTAGCGCAAGGTAAAATAAATAATAATCCATTTATTCAAGCCAGTCAGCTTAAGCCTAACAATAAACACTCTACTTACACAGTACAAGCGGGTGATAGCTTATGGAGTATTGCTAGAAAGCTAGATTTACATAGCAGAGATATTGCTCGTTGGAATCACATTAGACTTAAAGCGCCTTTGCCTTTAGGGAAAAAGCTGATCATTAAAAAAACCAATAAGGAAACAAAAAAATATACCCGACGAAAGTCAGTCATTCAACCTATTCGTTACACAGTACGTAGTGGTGATTCTTTATCAACTATTTCAGAAAAATTTAATGTACGTGTCGCTGATTTACGTAAATGGAATAAAAATAGCTTAGGAAAATACTTAAAACTAGGACAAAAACTAAAGGTCAAAGTGGATACCACGCAACCCTCTACATAATAAGGAGTGAGTCTCGTATAGCACATATAAATCCTACGAAAAAAGAAATCAAAATTCCATGCTACCCTAGCCTTGTCAGTCCTGAGAGAACCAATAGCGCTACATCAACTAACGTTTCAGGAGTTATAACTACATTCCTAGTGACTTGTTACACTCTCTCGTCATTTAATGTCTTTTGCATATATGGATATCAAACCACGCTTAATTATCATTACTGCACTGCTTGCCCAATCGTGTGCAATGCCAATAAATAAAATTCCCACACCGATAATAACCCCCGAAAAATTCTCACAACCTGGTAAATCAACATATCAAGAATACTGGTGGCTCGCTTTTAATGACCCACAACTCAATCAACTTATCGACTCAGCACTGGATAATAATTTCAGCCTGTTATCGACTTACAACCGCCTTGAGCAAGCACAAGCGATTGCTAACAAAACCAAGGCGGACTTAATTCCGAGTATTACTGCCGCACTGACAGGCCAACAAAATTACAGTGCCCACACAGATGCAAGTCAATTTAGTTTAGGCTTGAATGCCAGTTATGAAGTCGATTTATGGGGGCGGATACGTGCCCATAGAAATGCTTCAGACTTAGATGTTCGCATTGCCCAAGAAAACTTAAATACGGCAGCTATCTCTTTATCTGCTGAAGTCGCGATTGCTTGGTACCGCTTAATCGAGCAACGCAGCCAATTAGCTTTATTAAAACAGCAGATTAAGACTAATAAAGATAATGTAGACATCGTTACTTCACGTTTTGCTGGCGGACAAGCGACTGCTGCCGATGTCTTCCAGCAACAACAAATACTGGAAGCCAGAAGAGGCGACCAAAATAATGTACTCTCTAGTATTAAACTTTTAGAATATCAACTTGCAATTCTGACCGGTAATACACCTACTTTGCTCGTATTGCCCGAGCAAGACCAATTACCTGACTTACCCGCACAACCTCAAACTGGATTAACTAGCGACCTTATACAGCGCCGCCCTGACCTACGCTCTGCGTATTTTCGTGTGCAAGCCGCAGATCAGCGTACCGCTGCCGCCATTGCTGATCGCTTTCCCAAACTGAGCTTATCAGTCGGTATAGATACCACAGCACCCAATTTACAATCCTTATTTAATAACTGGATTGCAACGCTAGCAGGTAATTTAATCTTACCTATTGTTGATGGTGGACGACGTGTCGCTGAAGTCGATAGAAATCGAGCTGTTGCTGCAGAAGCCTTAAACAATTATGCAACCGCACTACAACAAGCCATACAGGAAGTCGAAGACGCGTTGATTCAAGAACATCAACAGCAGAAATTAATTATTAGCTTAAATAAACAACATCAACTCTCTGAACAAGCCACGCTACAAATTCGACTCCGCTATATGTATGGCGCGATAGATTTTTTACGTGTTTTAACCACGCAAGTGAGTCAACAATCTCTAGAGCGCAGTCAAATTTTAGCCAAACGCCAATTATTAGAGTACCGCATACAACTCTATCGCGCACTTGCTGGTAGTTGGGAACTTAATACACTCGCTAATAACAAGGAAAATACCGATGCTTAAGCGTCTTTTATCATGGCTACCTGCCCTAGTCATTTTAACCATCACCTTTAGTTTAGCGTATTACTGGCTCAATAATAAACCTAAAGCAAAGCGTGTTAATGCCAATAAAGTCGCACCATTAGTCAAAGTCTTTCCAGCACAAGCGATTGATTACCCCATAACAATAACCGCGATGGGGAGTGTTGTACCTGCCCAAAAAGTTAATTTAACTTCACGAATTAATGGTATGGTTACATCTGTTAGTCCACATTTTATGCCAGGTGAGTTTTTAAAGAAAGGTGAGCAGATCATTCAGCTTGACCCCACTGACTATAAATTACTGGTTCAACAAAAAGAAAACGAATTAGAAAAAGCGAAATTTAATCTGACACTAGAACAAGGCCGGCAAGCCATTGCACAACGCGAATTTACCTTATTAAATGCCCCCCTTGATAAGCAAAGTAAAAACCTTGTGTTACGCAAACCACATCTTGCCTTAGCAAAAAGTGCCATTAAAGCTGCACAAGCTGCACTAACACAAGCTCGCTTAGATTTAAGTCGCACACGTACTGTATCGCCTTTTAATGCTATCGTTTTAGAAACAAATGCACAAATTGGCTCTTGGGTTTCAACCTTTTCTACAGGGACCCCTTTAATTAAATTAGCAGGGATTGACAGCTTTTGGATCATCGCCTCACTATCTATCAACAAACTAAGCAAAATAGCTATTCCCAGTATTAATAGCAACGCGGGATCTAAAGCCATCATCACGCATAGCGCAGCATGGGGATCTCAAGGCTCACGTGAAGGTACAGTTAAACGCTTAAAAGCAGAATTAGAAGCCTCAGGTCGTTTAGCCGAATTAATTATTGAGGTGAAAGACCCTCTGAGCCAACAAGCTAAAAACAAGGGGGCACCTGTCTTAATTTTAGGCTCTTTTGTACGTGTGCAAATTACCGGTGACACGCTACACAACGTCATCGCCCTCCCTAATTCAGTTGTACATAACGGTATACAACTCTGGTTACTTAGCAAACAAAATACTTTAGAAATACAAACCATTACCCCCATCTGGAAAGGTGACAATCAAATATTTATTGATGCCAAGCAAATACCTAAAAATGCACGCATTATTAGCAGCAATTTAAGTACTCCCGTTCAAGGCATGACTTTACGCACTAAGGTTACAAATCATGAGTGATCAAGGCATGAATATCAATAATCATGACCCTGTTAGCTGGATGGCAATTCATCCGGTTGCCGCTAATTTAGTGATGGCTGCCTTTATTCTCGGTGGTTTATTATTCTTAAACACCATGAAACAAGAAGTGTTTCCTGATTTTGTCACCGATACCATCAGTATTAGCACGACCTATACAGGCGCTAGCCCTGAAGAAATCGAACGAGGCATTGTTCTTGCTATAGAAGATGCTATCTCTGGCTTAGAAGGTATTGATGAAATCAGTTCATCAGCACAAGAAGGCTATGCCACTGTTTTAGTGGATGTAATGACCGATGCCGATATCAATCTATTAGCCCAGGATATACAGCGAGAAATTGATCGCATCACCACATTTCCTGAAGATGCTGAAGATCCTAAAGTCAATATCGTTGCCAGTAAGCGTAAAACAGTTTCTCTGGTTCTGTATGGCAGTACTGAAGAAGCCGTATTACACAAACTTGCTGAAAATTTTCGCGAACAATTATTACAAGCCGACAATATTACTCAAATTGATCTTACCGGTGTTCGCCCCTTGGAAATTAGTATTGAAATTTCTCAAGCTAACTTACAGCGCTACCATATTTCTATCGCTGATATTACGCAACGGATTCGTAATGCCAGCTTAGAATTACCGGGTGGGAGCATTAAAAGTACAGCAGGTGAAATATTAATTCGCATGCAAGAGCGTAAAGATACCGGCCAGCAATTCGCACAACTTCCCATTATCACCACGCCCTCTGGCGGAATTGTGTTACTCGGTGATATTGCGACCATTCATGATGGCTACGAAGAAACTGATTATTCAGCCAATTACAATGGTGTCCCAGCAATTATGCTGCAAGTCTATCGTGTCGGCCAGCAAACCCCTATCGGCATATCTGATACCGTTAAAGAACAAATAGAACTAAGTAATTTACCCGAAGGTATACAGGTAGAAATTCGTTATGATGCATCCGTCTCTTATGCACAACGCATAGACTTATTACTACGCAACAGCGCTATGGGCTTAACATTAGTTTTTATTACCTTAGCTTTATTTTTAGAATTACGTTTAGCCTTTTGGGTAATGACTGGCATTCCGATTGCTTTCCTTGGCTCTTTTCTAATCTTACCCGCGCTCGGTGTCTCATTAAATATGATCTCACTATTTGCCTTTATTATTGCTTTAGGAATCGTTGTTGATGATGCCATTATTATTGGCGAAAATGTCTATCACTATCGGCAGGAAGGTTATCCCGCACTTACCGCAGCAATTAAAGGAGCACAAGAAATGGCGGTACCCGTTACCTTCAGTATTTTAACCAATATAGCGACCTTTATGCCCTTATTTTTTATGCCGGGTCAAATGGGGAAAATTTTCTTTATGATCCCCACAGTTGTTATCATCGTTTTTTTACTTTCATTAGCAGAAAGTTTATTTGTTTTACCGCAACATTTAGCGCATATCAGTGACCAACCTAAATCAGGCGTGTTCCTTTGGCTTCATAGGCAACAACAAAAATTTAGCCATGCTTTTCGCCATTGGGTGGTACACCGTTATGGTAGTTTTCTTGAGCTTACCCTTAATCATCGTTATTTAACTGTTATCATTGCTTTTTCAATTTTAATAACCACCCTATCTTTTGCTTTAAGTGGACGTATGGGTATGTCGATGTTCCCTAAAACTGAATCCGACTTTGCACAAGCAACTTTGAGCCTACCTTATGGAACACCAGTAGAAAAAACCCAAGCTATTGTTGATTATTTAGTAACAGCAGCACGCCGCAGTGCCGACAAGATTGAGCAGGGTGACCAACTCATCCGAGGTATTTTTGCCGAAATAGGTAAAGATGGGAGTCATAAAGCGACTATTCGTACCTATTTAGCACCACCAGAAATTCGCAATAAAATTATGAGTACCGATGGCTTTAGTGAACGTTGGCGTGCCGAGGTGGGAGAATTAGTTGGTGTAGAAAGCTTGGTCTTTGAATCTGACTCAGGCGGACCAGGCTCAGGCTCAGCGATTACCATAGAACTCACCCATCATGATATTAGCGTATTAGAGCAAGCCAGCATCAAAGTCACAGCAGCACTCCGTACCTATCGAATAAGGTTAGATTGTGATCGCGAAGCGAGCCACAATCTGAACCGTTTGTTGGACAAGCCCGGTTTACCCTTTGAGATGAATTCCGCTATTGCAAATAGCTTTTTGCTGAACAGCCCGAATAATGCATTGAGCTTCTATTTTTTAACCCTTTTACCGAAAACGGATGGATTTTCATTGCGATCATCCATAAAGCCCCTTTTTTTACTCATTTTCACCTATTATCCCTGTTTTTAGAGCAGACAATTGCCTTGGCTCAAGATAGGCCACTTTTCCCCTTTACCGGTGAGTGATTGAAGATTACATAATCAATAAATGCCTCCAGTGCTTAAGTCGGCACCAAGACTTGTCCGTTCATTTTTACCCTGAATACTTCGGCAATGGGAATCCGAGTTCGACCCACTTGCATCTTTCCACCACAGCAAGTACAGGTCATCTGGGGACGCTGTCGCAGGCCTATTTTTTCCAGCATCTTTTTGGGGGTCAGTTTACCTAAGGTAAGTAGAATGTTGATCATTTTCTTGCTATTAGGGTGCAAAAAGCCATAGTTTCTGGCACGGCGAAATCCCGTTGGCAGAACATGCTGTAATACCCGCCATAAGAATTTTGCGCCTGTTTCTGTTCGGGTTTCCCAACGCTTGGTCTCACTGTTCTGATAGCGGAAGGTGACCTTGCCATCCTGGACAGACAGAATATCCTGCTCGCGGATGACACCACGATAAAGATAGCGCCCCAGATAGACCAGCGCTTTGCCGCCTGAACCGACTTTTTTACAATTAACAATCCATTTTTGGGGCACGGATTGAGGCAAAACTAAGTTTTCCTTGGCCAGTTTTGACAATAGTTTACCGCGAAAAACTTTGGCGAGCGCTTTATGGTTAAACAAATATTTCCCGTGTTTGGTACGCACAAGCTTATTGAGCTTATCAACCGCAATAGCAGGCATGACGGTATGGATATGCGGGTGATAGTCCAGATTCCTAGCATGGGTATGTAAAACGGCAATCAACCCCGGATCTCCCCTTAATTTTTTGTCATTGCGACTGAAGGATTGCAAGGTCTCCCAAACACAGTCAAACATGAATTGATAAACACGTTTCTGGTGGTTTTTAGCCAAAGGCCTCAGCTGTGCAGGTAAGGTAAACGTGATCATAAAGTAGTCGCCCGCCACCTGTTTCTTCAGCTGATTCTCAATCCACAACTGAGATTCATGATGTTGGCAATGCGGACAGTTGCGATGACCGCAGGAATGCGGAACAAAAGATTGATGGTCACAGTCGATACAGCTGACCTGCATAACAGGGCTGAATTTTGTTCGGCAGATTTTAAGCGCATTCAACGCTTTTCGCTGAACTGGCAGAACCTGCCCTTGATAGCTGTTAAGGAAATCCGCCTCAAACTGATCAATGATAGAGGAAAGTAAAATCATCTAATCGCCCCCCACGACACGTTAAAACCACCGATCAGCTGATTGATACGCTGTTCAGAATGATCGCAGCTCACATCGGTCAGATGCGCATAGCGTGCCGTTGTCAACAGAGAACTATGCCCCAAGAACTGCTGGAGTTCCAGTAATCCAACGCCGGATTCTAAAAGATGTGTGGCATAGCTGTGACGTAGCGAGTGACAGGAAATCTTTTTTTTAGTCCCATTTCCTTAGTCACAAGTCCAATTGTCTTCTGCACACCTCCACGATCAAGCGGTGATTCAGCCAGATGCGCACCTTTTAGCCCCCGCGTCCGATTGGGGAACATCAATATGGGGTGCCGATGCAGCGCCCAAAATTGACGTAGCACCTGCAAGGTAGCGAGGGGCAAAGGGACAAGACGATCCTTGTTGCCTTTTGCATTGCGGATATGCACCCGCATTCGCGTGGCATCAATATCCCCTACCTTCAGGTTTAAGCCCTCGCCCAGACGCAAGCCCATACTGTAAACCGTAAAATAGAATACGCGGTAGCTTAACTGACGTGTCGACATAAACAGCTGCTGTGCCTCTGCAACCGTCACGATATCGGGAATACGCGTACAGCGTGGTGGTTTTATCATCGGAATATCGACCCAAGGCTTAGCAAGGACATGAGTGTAGAAAAACTTCAATCCATAGAGATCCAGCTTAACGGCACTCCAGGAAAGGCGGTCAAGCAGATCATGAAAGTAGTCCAGCAGCTGATCTTGAGATAGGTCATCCAGATGCCCGTTAAAATAAGCGGCGATACGACGAATAGCCCGTGAATACGCCTCAATTGTTTTAGGTTGTAAGCCCTGAAGTTTTAAATGCTTGCAGTGGAGAGAATAGTAATGGTTGTATTTTGATTCAAGAGATGGTTTCATAACGACGTAACCTCATTGTTAGTTTAATGAGCTTGCAGGTTACCTTCCTATGCGAATAGAAGGAAGTGAGGTTACAACTTTAATTACCGGCGTGGTGGTTCTTTTCTCCGCGTTAGCGGCTTCGTCCAACCAATGGCTAAAGATGTCACTAACGGCATGAGTCAAGGTAAACAACAATTAGATTTTTCATTACTACCCGAAGGTGAAAGCCTTGGTTTAAGCCCGCTCTCAGTTGCTCGCCAAGTTCGCAATGCCTTTTACGGCTCCGAAGTACTACGCCAACAACGTGGACGTAACGAAATAAAAGTGATGGTACGCCTACCTGAAAACGAACGGTTATCCGAACAAGATTTATATGATTTTTTAATTTGGACAGACCAAGGTCGCGGTATTCCCTTGCATGAAATTGTAAAAATAGACCGAGGTCGTGCCTTTACTGAAATTAAACGCCGCGATGGCCGACGCAATGTACAAATTACCGCCAATGTTACGCCCAGAAGCCAGGCTGGCGAAATTGTTAATGATTTAACAGAAAGCACTCTGCCCGACTTAGTTCAACAATATCCTGATCTACAGTATAGCTTTCAAGGACGACAAGCCGATATGGCTGAAAGTGTCGGTAGTTTAAAACTTAGTTTTATCTTTGCTATACTCGCCATTTACGCCATGCTCGCCATTCCTTTTAAAAGCTATGTACTACCGCTCATTGTGATTGTTAGCATTCCCTTTGGCATAATTGGTGCCATTTTCGGACACTTAATCATGGGCTACGGCTTGAGTATATTAAGCTTACTCGGTATCGTTGCCCTATCTGGTATTGTGGTTAATGATTCCTTAGTGTTAATTAGTCAGGCTGTCGGTTTAGAACACCAGCAACACCTAAGCCCCAAAGAGGTCATAAAAACTGCCGCCATACAACGTTTTCGTCCCATTATATTAACAACTCTAACCACATTTGGCGGTCTAATGCCGATGATTCTAGAAACTTCACGGCAAGCGCGTATCTTAATCCCAATGGCAATTTCCATCGGCTTTGGTATTCTCTTTGCCACACTGATTACCTTAGTCTTAATTCCCTCATTATATTTAGTCATTAATGACTGTAAAAATGTCTGGAATTCCATCCGAAATACCACGCCAGACGCTTTACGAAAGCCATAATTGCACGCATAATATAAAAGTTAAAACGGTAGGGCAAACTTTAGAGGCAGGGAAAGCCACGCCCTACAAAGAATTTGTATCAACACCACTTATCTATCAACGCCCAACCATTATAAGGAAACGACTTATGAGCGAAGCAAAACACTGCACTCTGTTAATTTTAGGTTCAGGTCCTGCCGGATACACTGCCGCAGTTTACGCAGCACGCGCCAACCTAAAACCCGTCATGGTCACAGGCCTACAGCAAGGCGGACAATTAACCACTACAACAGATGTAGACAACTGGCCAGGTGATAATGAAGGCGTACAAGGCCCGGAACTCATGGAAAGAATGCGCAAACATGCCGAGCGCTTTGAAACTGAAATCATTTTTGACCATATTCACACCGCAGACCTAAATGCAAAACCCATAAAATTAACTGGCGATACAGGCAGTTATACTTGTGATGCTTTAATTATTGCGACCGGTGCATCTGCCATGTATCTAGGCTTAGATTCAGAAGAAGAGTTTGCGGGAAAAGGTGTTTCAGCTTGTGCAACCTGTGATGGATTCTTCTATCGCAATAAACCCGTTGCCGTTATTGGTGGTGGTAATACTGCCGTTGAAGAAGCTTTATACCTAGCCAATATCGCTTCTAAAGTCACCGTCATTCATCGCCGAGACAAATTTCGTTCAGAAAAAATCTTATCCGATAAATTAATTGAAAAAGCAAAAAATGGCAATGTCGAAATCCTGTGGAATAGTACTTTAGAAGAAGTTCTAGGTGATGATATGGGTGTGACCGGCATGCGTATCAAAAGTACCCTTGATGGCTCTACTAAAGATATTGATGTCCACGGTGTATTTATCGCCATCGGCCACCGCCCTAACACTGAAATATTCAAGGATCAATTAAATATGGATGATCATGGCTATATCCGCGTAAAAAGTGGGCTCGAAGGCAATGCCACAGCAACTAATATCCCAGGCGTATTTGCTGCAGGTGATGTAATGGACTCAGTCTACAAACAAGCCATTACTTCCGCTGGCGCGGGCTGTATGGCAGCATTAGATGCAGAGAAATATTTGGATGACTTGATAAGCTAAAAACTTCCAAGTATAAATCAAGAAACCTCCCATTCTTTGCATAAATTTATTTTATTGCTTGCCCAGTTAAGCGGTTGATATCACTTATCAGGGCAAGCTAAGGAATCTCATAAAAATGCTCATACCCAATCATTATAATTTGGCTATAAAGAATGAGCTTATCGGGGCGCAGTGCTTTAGCCTGCTATTTTAGGCTACGAAGGCAGGCTAAAGCACTGCGCCCCATTTATTGTATTACTCTTAACTTAATGGCAGTGGGGCTCTCAAGCAGGTAAGTTCATTCTTTTAAGGTTCCTAACAGGATAAAACAATGAGAATAAGCACTATATTAGCCTTTTTTATGTTCATTGCACCGGCGGCTTATGCAGAAATATATAAATGTGGTCAAAATGGACAAATAAGTTATCAAGATAAGCCATGTAAAACAAGCAGTATAGAATTTACTCCAAGTAAGGACATTAGTACTAGGCAACAACAATCTGCAGCAGAAAAGTTAAAATCAGATTTAGCCTTACGCAATGAACAAAAAAGAGTCGCGCAAGAAGCCAAAGACAAAGAGCGCATACTTCGAGCTCAAGAGGCTAAAGCTGATGCTGCGTATAGACAGGCACTCGCAGCCGAAGAGCAAGCCAAACAAACTGCCCGTCAAGCAGAAGCTTTAGAAAGGCATAACGACTACTACCAAAACACTAGACCTTACTATGTCATAAACCCTAAACCAATAGTAAGACCTCGCCCTACTCCTTTTCCCCGTAAATAGTAACACTTTTTATAAACTCTAAAAATTTTCGTCCTGGACTTTAGCACATTCACTTTCTTGCTTAAAATACTGAAAAAATTCATCTTTAAATAAAGAAATATCTTTTTCCAGACCACTTATTTTAATTTCTGTCTGCACCTTAGTTTGATAACTAGGCACAACTTCCAGCTCTCTTGAGATTCGCCTTGTAAAAGAGGCTTTGACTTTTTCTGCTTTGCTTTGCGTACTAAATAATCCTAAGGAAATTCGCCATTTAAATTTCCCTCGTGTAAACAACCACAGCTCATTGATGCCTTGCTGCTTAATCGATTTTTCCCACGTTTTAGCTTCTTGATAAGAATTAGCAGCTAAAGTAAGTACTAAATAACTACTAATATGTTGCTGTTCTTGTCGTACGAGTTCAAATTTAAAGGTTTCACTTTTATTGCTCGTGGCGAACATCCGCTCTGAATATTCACCGTCTTGCAATAGATAACAGGCAAACGATACTTTAGCTTTAGCACTAGCCCTAAGTAGCCTATCAGGCTCAATAATTACTGCCTCTTGCTTAGCAGTTTTAAGGACTTCAGAGTTATCTGCAGTATTTTCAGAAGGCAGCAAAGGGCCAATAAATTCTAAATTGAGATCTGCTACACGAGTATTAACTTGCTCTATATTATTTAATGGCTCTATAAAATCATCATTAGCAATGAGTGTTTGCTTTGGCCCAATCAATAATTTTTCAGAGTGTATCTCAGGAAGGTTTACTTCGCTATTACCAGCAGCCCCCCCCAAAAAAGAGGAAACTTTAACTGGAAGCTCACTGAGCAAAAAAATCTGCGAAGGATTATCGTTACTCACCTTATTTTCACTACTGATGGGTAAGTAAATTTCCGGTGCGCCTTTTCTATACTCCCAAAAGAAAAAAACAATATTGCATAATAAAATACTTAAAAATAGAAATCTCACGGCACACTTTGCTCGCTACTTAATAAAGCCATTCCTTTAAAAACTAGTTGGGTATCAACCACAGCATCTAACTCTAAAGTAGTCGCCAAAAACTCAGCATCACCTCCTGTTAAAATTAAGCGTGAAGGTGATATAGTTTGCATAAGTCCTGCCTCAATAAAACCTTTAACAGCATAAAGGCAACCATTATAAATAGCCGCTTGAGTATCCTTAGCCAAGCCTTGCTTATACACCTCTGAGCAAAAATTTAAATCTGCCGTATTGTTACTTAAAGACTGCTTTAGCAAGGTCAACCCAGGCATAATCATCCCCCCTAAATGTCGTCTTTGTTCATCAATAACATCTAGGGTAATCGCAGTACCAAAATCAACAATACAGACAGGCATAGAATAATGCTCGACCGCTCCAAGCATTGCCAGCCAACGATCTACACCTAATTTTTCTGGATGATGGTAAGCATTACTTATACCATGAGAATATTTTTCCGTATGGATTTCTTGTATAGAGCAATGAGGCCATAGCTGCCTAATAATAGTAGTAAGTAACTGCTTTAGCTCAGTGAAACTAACGCAAGCAATATAGATATAATCAGGTATCGGCAGAAACTGCCAAGCAGAGATTAAGGTAGCGGAAAAATCATCTTGATTATGATTAGCGGCGCCGAAATATTCCAATGTACCAGATTGCTGTAGCGCCCATTTCAAACGAGTATTACCAATATCGACCAATAAGTTCATAAACGACGAAAGCTGACTTCACCCGAGGCATAGCATTGCATCTTGCCATCTTGAGTTTGCAATAATAGCAATCCCTCATCATTAATACCTTGTACAGTTCCTGAGATGACTTGATTACCAATAAACAAATTAACTAGTTGTCCCTGCATGCAATCATAAAGTCGCCATTCATCTCTATATTGAGCAAATGACTGCTCAGTATAATGACTAATGACTTGAAAAAACTGTTCCAATAGAGATGCCTGTAAATCATTGCGTGAAATTTTATGATCACTACCTAATATTTGACTGATATCGACCCAGTCTTGCTCTATGCTTGATGCTTCAGCACTCGACAAATGAAGGTTTAAACCCAGCCCAATAACCGCGCTACAAGGACCATTTACTTCCCCCGACACTTCAACCAAAATGCCACCTAATTTTTTTTGTTGCCAATAAATATCATTCGGCCATTTCAAACCAACCCCTTGAATACCATGAGCATTCAAAGCTTTAATTACCGCGACACCAATTGCCAAACTTAATCCTGACAGACTTTCTGGACCACTCTGAAATTGCCAGAGAACAGAGCAGTAAAGGTTACTACCAAAAGGCGAGACCCACTCTCGGCCTCGTCGCCCCCGCCCGGCTGTTTGCTGCTCAGCAAGACACACTACACCGGTTGATTTCGGTATTGCTCTACTTAAGGCAACTAAATTAGTGTTAGTGGAATCAATTTGATCATGAATATCAAATACAGAAATCAATTGCCGTGTTGTAGTCGTCAAGTTATTAATAATATGAGATTTATTAAGTAATTCTAAAGGTGATTTTAATCGATAACCTTTGCCATTAACGGCTAAAATTTCAATCCCCAACTCCTCCAAGGTATTTATTTGTTTCCAAAGTGCGGAACGGCTGAACTTTAATTTCTCAGCTAACGCTGTACCCGAGTGAAAATCCCCATTAGCCAATAAGCTCAACAATTTTTTCTTTTTTTCTGAAAATTTCACGTGTTGTTTTAATTTTCTTTATGTTCACGAATTTGCTGCATTTGTCGCTTAACAACATGTTTAATTAATAACTCCTTATCCTGTTCTTTCATTTCGCTAAAGGCAACACCTACTATATAAGCCATATCAGCCTTAGGATCTGGGTTTTTACGGCTATAAACAACATTACCATAACTAACAATCACAGCCATACTAGAAGTAAGTAATAATTTAATTTCCAAGAATTCACCTTCAGAAATTAATTCTTCACACTCAAAGGCTACCCCTGAAGCACTTAAACTGACATTACGAGTTTGCTCATTAACAAGATCCGTTCCATCCATCAATACAGTCCGAGCAATTAAATTAATTTTGCTATCCATGACTTTTAAATAGTCAGCAATATCAGGATTATTACGCTCAATCCGATTAAAGATAATTTGCGACTCTTGGTTTAAAACGTCTAAAGTTGCTGCAAGCGAACAATGGCTCAGTAGTTCGTTAGATACTTCGGAATACTTTCTTATTGCTGCAGAATCTACTTTTTTATAAAAAAGATTAATTTCATCATCAATTCTAAAGAAACGTCTACGTTCATCCATTTCAGCTACGTTTTTTTGGCTCATAATTTTATGCTCACTTATTATTCTTGCGCGTGTGTCTGGGTTTTATCAAATTCAAGCGTGGGATCATCTTGTACTAGAATAACTTCTACACGCCGATTTTTTGCTCTATTTGCACTTGAAGTATTAGGTACTAAAGGTTGTGTATCGGCATGCCCTTCGATAATAATTCGTTTCGGGTCGAGCTTTTTATTTTTTAACATAAACTCAGCAACACTCACTGAACGCCCTGCTGATAACTCCCAGTTGGAGCGGTACCAATCAGTCGAAATAGGAATATCATCGGTATGCCCAGCAACTAAAACTTTACCTTTGGCTGAAATAACGGATTCTGTAATCCTGTTCATAACTGGCTCAAATCCAGATTTCAAAATAGCGGAGCCGGACCCAAAAGAGCCTTTCTCATTAATACGAATAATAATTTTCAAGCCCTGCGTTTCAACTGAAACAAGGCCTTTATTAATATCATCTTTTAACCTCTCTTCTATTTTTTTTGCTTCCGCCTGCGTATTGTCTAAAGCTTGCTCCATAATTTCTTGCTTTATTTTTTCTTTCTCTTCCAAAGAAACATCCAAGCTAGTTGAAGACTGGGAAGTGGATTGTTTAACCTCTTCTAGCAAAGTTGGATTGGTTGATGCAGGAGAAAAGTGCTGAGCAATAATGCTTGTTCCCATTGGAATCTCAGCCGCTTCAATATCTCGCTGTACACCAAATGCGTTTTCTAATGATTCAGCCGTTGCTTTAAATTTTTTGGCATCCATCGTTGCAAAAGATAGCAATAAAACAAAGAAACACATCAATAAGGACATTAGATCAGCAAAGGTTGCTAGCCAAAGCGGCGCTCCAGCAGGAGGACATTTAGGACAATCAGCCATCGTTAATCTCCACCTTCAACCTTACGTTTTTTCTCAGAAATATAAGAATTTAACAAAGTTTCAAGCACTTTAGGGTTCATCCCTTCTTGTATGCCAGAAATTGTTTCTAAAATAAGTTCTTTATTAGTACGTTCATATAATAAAACATAAGCTAATTTATCCACCATAGGTAAAGCAAAGCAGTTAGCAACCATAGCACCATATAGAGTCGTTAATAGCGCAACCGCCATTGCCGGACCAATACTTGCTGGGTCTGACATATTAGCAAGCATTTGCACTAAACCTACTAAGGTACCAATCATACCCATAGCAGGCGCTAAATCTCCCACCCCTTTCCACATATCTTGCCCGGTTTCATTACGGCTAACCATTTGATCAATATCTTGCTGTAGCATTTTTCTAACAAAGGCAGGATCATGGCCATCCACACAAAAGCCTATGCCTTTTTTCATAAAAGGATTAGCAATTTCTTCGCCTTCCAAGGCAAGTAAACCATTTTTTCTAGCCACATCAGCTAAACGCACTGCATCTTCAATAAGTGCAACTGGGTCTTCTTTTTTATTTAAAAAGGCTTTACCTAGGACACCAAAAGAGCGGATAAAATCTGCCAAGGGAATACGCATTAGGCTCACACCCAAAGTTCCACCTATAACAATCAGTAGTGATGGCACATTAACAAACAGCATGACATCACCACCGGTAGCAATAGCCGCAATGATAATCCCAACACCTAATAAAAACCCAACTAAGGAAGCAATATCCACTAAAAATCCTCGTACTACTACATACTAATTAAAAATCATGTATAAAGTTATGCTCTATAAACCTATAGAGCATAACGATTCTAGTTAACATATTAATGACAACAATTTATTGCAGCGTAATTTGCTGTCCTAGACTACGCAATGAATGCGCAAATGAAGCGCCCATTTTTCCAGCCAAACGATCAATTAAACGCTCTTGAATAGTAAAATCAACACGTTTTTTAGCGCCAATAATATCCGTTGCCACGCTATCATCAGTACCAAAATCATCGGCTAGACCAATTTTAACTCCCTGCTCTCCAGTCCAGACTAGCCCTGAGAAAGTCTCCTCATTTTCCTTTAGTCGGTCACCGCGACCATTCCTTACAGCAGTAATAAACTGTTGATGTACCTGCGCTAAAAGGCCTTCCATATATTTTTTCTCTTCTCCTTTGGCAGGAGAAAAAGGGTCCATTAAAGCTTTATGTGCACCAGCAGTAACGAGCCTACGCTCCACACCTAGCATCTTCATAGTACCCACAAAGCCGAAGCCATCCATAATAACGCCAATTGAACCAATTAAACTGGATGGATTGACAAATATCTTATCGGCAGCAGAAATAATAAAATAACACCCTGACGCGCAAATATCAGAAGCCACTGCATAAATAGGTAAATCAGGATGATTAGATTTGATTTTGCGAATTTCATCATAAACATAAGATGATTGTACTGGGCTACCCCCAGGGCTATTCACATGCAAAATAATACCTTTGGTATCTTTATTTTTTACCGCATTGCGTAAGGATTTAATAATTGACTCGGCATTTGCTTCCTTGCCTTCAGCAATAACACCATTAATACTAATGACAGCAGTATGTCCTTCATCGCTATCTTCACCAAAGCTTTGTTCGAATGTCGGATACATACCTATACCTAAAATAACAGCAAGATAAACAAACATTAAACTTTTAAAGAATATTCCCCACCGCCGCGCACGTCTTTGCTCGGTAACAGCAGCAAAAGCCAGTTTTTCAATTGCTTCTCGCTCCCAGCCGCTTGCTTTATCGGTTACGTCTGAACTTGGCTCATTCCACTGGTTTTCACTCACGTGAATTTTCTCCTGGTTAAAATTTTTATAACAAAAAAGGCTCACTTAGACTTAAAGTGAGTAGTCCGTTAAATATTAGCAGACAATTAAAACAAATTTACTTTTCATTATCTAGCAAGGTTTGTAAATCACTAGGTAATGGTGCAATGATCTTCAACAGCTCACCATTTATTGGATGTGCAAATTGCAATTTTTGCGCATGTAAAAACAAGCGCTTATAACCGCGTTTTTTAAATTTCTTATTAGTTTCATTATCTCCATAACGATCATCTGCAATAATAGCATGTCCTAGCCATGCTGCATGAACACGGATTTGATGCGTACGCCCCGTAAAAGGAGATGCCTCAACTAAAGTAGCATTTTGCAAAAGGCTAAGTCGTTTAAATAAAGTCTTTGAGGCTTTACCTGCCGCGCTAACCTTAACCATGCGCTCTATACTTTGATTAGTGCTTTTTAGCAAAGGCTGATCAACAATAACTTTCTCCTGTTCCCAGCGCCCTCCCAATAATGCTAAATAATTTTTTCTAACCCCACTCCCACGAAAGTACTCATGCAAGGTACGTAATGCACTACGTTTTTTGGCAATAATCAAACAACCTGAAGTTTCTTTATCTAAACGGTGTACTAATTCCAAAAAATGACTTTCAGGACGTATTTCACGTAAAGCTTCAATCACTCCTGTGCTAAGCCCTGAACCACCATGCACAGCAAATCCCGCTGGTTTATTAATAACCAAGATAGCGTTATCCTCAAATAAAATCCCCTCTTGCAAGCACTTTTTAAGGAACGCAGGCGCGGGTAGTTGTTCTTTTTCTTCGGCAACACGGATCGGTGGAATACGCACAATATCACCAATAATCAATTTACGTTTAGCATCACAGCGTCCTTTATTAATGCGTACTTCACCTTTACGGATAATGCGATAAATTCGACTTTTAGGCACACCTTTAAGTAGTTTCATCAACAAGTTATCTAATCGCTGCCCTTCGTGAGCTTCCGTAATTTCAACAAACTGCACTTTAAGTATATTTGAGGTATCTTCTCTTTTCATCGGTATATAATAGTGGAATTCATAACTGCATACTATAAGATAATTTCATTCGCCACTGTAACAGGTTATAATTAATAAGTTGTAGGCAATATAATAAAAAACACTCCCTATGATTAGCTGGCATTGGGCCTTTATTTGAACTAATAAAGAACTAATACGTCATTTTTAGTATTACCCAATGCAATACAAAGCTATAACAATTTTTGGGTTTTTTCGCTCGACCCATGATGAGCGATATTCGACCTGATAAAGGCTGAACGATACGATAGACAGTTTACATGGCCTTTCGATCGAAACTGTACAAAATGTTGTAATAAAACACCAGTAGAGCAGTACAAGCACAGCTCCTGAATATGTGTTTTCAACACAGCATGACAAGCAGTCGATTGAACGGCCTGTTGTTAGCTAGATGTTATTTGCAAAACAAAACATCTAGTATAGGCACGCGTGATTTACCCCTGAGACACTGATTTTTCAATTTATATCCTGTGTTGTAACAAGTCTTTAAATTACTTGTAAAACAATTTACAAACAACTGAATATAAAAAATAATTTTAGCAAGGGGCATTATTTCATGCCCATACCCGTAGACCAATATACTAACAATAATAAACTAGCTTTATACGCATCTTCCGC
This sequence comes from methanotrophic endosymbiont of Bathymodiolus puteoserpentis (Logatchev), assembly GCF_900128525.1. Classification (GTDB taxonomy): domain Bacteria; phylum Pseudomonadota; class Gammaproteobacteria; order Methylococcales; family Methylomonadaceae; genus Methyloprofundus. The sequence continues at coordinate 16,416 of NZ_FQTQ01000190.1, read as the reverse complement.
ACGGATTAGCAAGGTCAAAAAAAGGATTACTAATGAAAAGAATGCTTATCAACGCAACGCAGCCTGAAGAACTGCGTGTTGCATTGGTAGATGGTCAAAAACTTTATGATTTTGACATTGAACACCCTTCACAAGAACAAAAAAAATCTAATATTTATAAAGGCATTATTACTCGTATTGAGCCTAGCTTAGAAGCTGCATTCGTAAACTACGGAGCAGATAAACACGGCTTCTTACCATTAAAAGAAGTTTCACCGAATGCTGTAAATTCAGATGACCCTAACTTAAGTCGCCAAAAAATAAAGGACTTATTGAAAGAGGGCCAAGAAGTTATCGTTCAAATTGAAAAAGAAGAACGCGGCAATAAAGGCGCTGCGTTAACGACTTACATCAGTTTGGCTGGAACATACCTTGTACTCATGCCTAACAACCCCAAAGCCGGTGGCATTTCACGTCGCATTGAAGGCGAAACACGCAATGAGTTACGTGATGCAATGGCAGGCCTTGAAGTTCCTGAAAATATGGGGCTTATTGTCCGTACCGCAGGCTGCGGAAAAAGTACAGACGAGCTGCAGTGGGATTTAAACTACCTATTGCAGCTATGGGAAGCAATTGATCGCACCTCTAAAGAGAAAAATAAACCCTTTCTTATTTTTCAGGAAAGCAACGTTATTATTCGCGCTCTACGTGACCATTTACGCGCCGATATAGATGAAATTCTTATTGATAAGGAGTCTTCATTCAAATTAGTGCATAACTTCTTAAAACAAGTCATGCCACACTACCTGAATAAGGCAAAATTATATAGTGATGACGTGCCGCTCTTTAATCGTTATCAAATCGAATCTCAAATCGAAACAGCTTATAGCCGCTCAGTCCCCCTCCCTTCTGGTGGGGAGCTTGTTATTGACCATACCGAAGCGTTAACATCTATCGATATTAACTCGGCACGCTCAACTAAAGGCAGTGATATAGAAGAAACTGCCCTTAATACCAACCTTGAGGCTGCCGATGAAATTGCGCGCCAATTAAGGCTACGTGACTTAGGTGGACTATTTGTTATTGATTTTATCGACATGCTCGCCAATAAAAATCAACGCGCTGTAGAAAACAGAATGCGTGACGCATTAAAAATTGATCGTGCACGCGTACAAACAAGCCGTATCTCACGCTTCGGTCTATTAGAAATGTCACGCCAACGCTTGCGCCCATCGCTAGGCGACACAACCCAGCTAACTTGTCCGCGCTGTAACGGCCAAGGTGAGATTCGCAATGTTGAATCAGTTGCTTTATCAGTACTAAGAATACTGGAAGAAGAAGCAATGAAAGGTGGCACTGATAGAGTGATCGCTCATTTACCAATTGAATGTGCAACCTTCTTATTGAATGAAAAGCGTCCTTCTATTGACCAAATTGAATCTCGCTTAAAAGTACGCATCATCATCTTACCTAGCAAGCACTTAGAAACGCCTGCGTATGATATAGAACGTATTAAATTGAAAGACGAAGACGGCTCTACAGAAACAACAAGCTACAGCCAAATTCAACATGAAGAGATTACAGCACCTGACTTCGCTAAAGAAGCAGCACCCAAAATCGAGCAAGCTGCACTTAAAGAATTTCTCCCCGATGCACCTGCACCACCGATACAAACTATACAAAACAAGAAAAATTCAGCTAGCCTAATCAGTCGCTTCTGGAACAAACTTGTTGGCCCTGCAGAAGAAGAAAGCGCCGATCAACCTGCATCAACTAATGATACAAAAACAGAGAAAACGCGTACCGAAAGACCGCAAAATAACCGAAATAGAAATAATAACCCAAGAAATCGCAGTAGAAACAATAACCGCGATCGCCGGAATAAACCTAATACGGGAAAAAGCACCGATACAAACGTTACAGCTACAACTAAACCTCAAGAACGCAAAGAAGAACCCGTTATTGAAACTAACGGTGTAGCAAACTCGGAAGCTAAACCTAGGAATCAACAAAAAAGAACTAACCGCAGGAACCACAACAGAAAACCAAGAGAGAAAACTGAAGGAACACAATCTAATACGGGTAAATCTAACAACTCTACTGAGAATAAAAATCTCACCCAGAGCGAGCCAGTTACACAGGAAAAGCGCAACACCAACACCCAGTCTTACGCCGCTGATTATCAAAAAAATATAACAACCAATAAAACAGAAATAGCAGTTCCTGCGCCAACAGAGAAAAAAGAAAGTAGCACACCCAGTAAAGAAGTTAGTACAATTGTAGAAACAGTAAAAGAAAAAGACTAGAATTTAAGTGAAAAGGGCATAAAGAGAATTCCCCCTATATGCCCTTTTTTATTCTTATATCTAGTCCCAATAAAACTTATCTGCTATGATGAAGAAATTTATTACATATTTTAGAGTACATAATACAAATGGCAAAAGAAGACCAAATTGAAATGGATGGTACGATTATCGATACCCTTCCCAATACAATGTTTAGAGTAGAACTAGAAAACGGACATGTTATTACTGCACATATTTCTGGAAAAATGCGCAAACATTACATTCGCATTTTGACAGGCGATAAAGTTAAAGTAGAAATGACACCTTACGACTTAACTAAAGGTCGTATTACATTCCGTATGCGCTAACCAAAAAGTTAGCGCAACCAAAAAAAATTAATTTTTTTCTGAGATACTAAGTTCTTTGCTTTCAATAGTGAACGCTAACTCTTTGTCCTGAACAATAACATGAACATGACCGCCTCGTTCCAGTTTACCAAATAATAAATCATTCGCCAGAGGCTTTTTGATTTTTTCCTGAATCAATCTAGCCATCGGCCGTGCTCCCATTTTAGGGTCACAACCGTTCTCTGCTAACCAGAGCCTGGCTTCTGGATCTAAACTGAAAGTTACATTTTTCTCTAATAATAACGTTTCCAGCTCAAAGATAAACTTATCCACTACACTACCCACAACAGCAATATCAAGTGGCTTGAACTGAATAATACTATCCAACCGATTCCTAAATTCTGGTGAAAAAGTCTTTTCCACCACGCGCATACTATCACTAGAATGCTCCTGCTGAGTAAAGCCTATAGAAGCGCGACTTCCTTCCTCAGCCCCCGCATTCGTGGTCATCACCAAAATAATATTTCTAAAATCGGCTTTACGCCCATTATTATCCGTTAACGTGCCATGATCCATTACTTGTAAAAGTAAATTAAACACGTCAGGGTGCGCTTTTTCCAATTCATCTAACAACAGAACAGCATGAGGATGCTTAGTAACTTGCTCCGTCAGCAAACCTCCTTGATCGTAACCAACATAACCAGGAGGAGCACCAATTAAACGCGAAACCGTATGACTCTCCATATATTCCGACATATCAAAACGAATCAATTCAACGCCTAATAACTTAGCCAACTGCTTTGTTACTTCAGTTTTTCCTACACCTGTAGGCCCAGAAAATAAGAAAGAACCAATGGTTTTACTGGTGTCACGTAGGCCTGCACGAGAAAGCTTAATTGCTGATGATAAAGCAGAAATCGCCTCATCCTGACCAAACACTAACATTTTTAAATTTTTCTCAAGACTTTTTAATTTATCTTGATCATTACTAGAAACAGATTTAGCAGGAATTCTAGCTATTTTAGCGACAATATCCTCAACTTCATGCACATCAATCAGTGACTTACGCTCACCTTCCGGCATCATACGCTGTCTAGCACCCGCTTCATCAATCACATCAATCGCTTTATCAGGTAAAAATCGATCAGTAATATGACGTGCTGATAATTCCGCCGCCACACGCAACCCTTCTAAACTATATTTAAGCTCATGGTGCTCTTCAAAGCGGCCCTTTAAACCTTTTAAAATTAAATAGGTTTCATCAATTGTTGGCTCTATAACATCAACTTTCTGAAAGCGCCTCGCTAAAGCGTGATCCTTTTCAAAAATTCCCCGATACTCTTGATAAGTCGTTGAACCAATACACCGTAAACTACCAGAAGCTAAAGCAGGTTTAATTAAATTAGATGCATCCATCACCCCACCTGACGCCGAACCCGCCCCAATAATAGTATGAATTTCATCAATAAATAAAATCGAACTCTCTTCATTTTTCAACTGATTCATCAAAGCTTTAAGCCGCTTTTCAAAATCACCACGGTATTTTGTACCTGCAACTAAAGCGCCTAAATCTAAAGAATAAATAATACAGTCCTGTAAAACATCAGGCACATCCTCCTCAATAATTTTCTTAGCTAGGCCTTCAGCAATCGCTGTTTTACCAACACCTGCCTCACCCACTAATAAAGGATTATTTTTACGGCGACGACATAAAACTTGAATAGTTCGCTCTAACTCACTTTCACGGCCAATTAAAGGATCAATTTTACCCGCTAAAGCTTCTTGATTGAGATTCGTTGTATATTTATCTAACGGGCTTTCAACTGCCTCCTGCTCTACCGCACTAGCAGCACCGACTTTTTCTTCTGCAGCCTTATCATTGCTAGATAAGCCATGCGATAAGTAATTAACTACATCTAGGCGCTGTATATCTTGTTTATTTAATAAATACACAGCATGTGAATCTTGCTCGCTAAATAACGCGACCAATAAATTAGCACCATCAACTTCCTTTTTATCCGATGCCTGAGCATGAAAAACTGCCCGCTGCAAAACTCGCTGAAAACCAAGAGTTGGCTGAGTTTCGCGCCGCCCCTCCTCACTTAGCAAGCTAATCGTTTCATCTATAAATTGCGTTAATTCACTGCGTAGCAGAGAAATATCACAAGAACATATAGCCAAAACTTGAGCGGCCGTTGCATTATCCAATAAGGCTAATAGCAAGTGCTCAACAGTAATAAATTCGTGTCGTTGCTCATGCGCAGAAACAAATGCCAAATTCAATGTTACTTCAAGATCTTTACTTAACATACTATAAGCTCCTTACGCTTCTTCCATCGCACACAATAAAGGGTGTTGATGCTCACGAGAATAGGTATTTACCAATTCCACTTTAGTTTCCGCAACATCGCGCGAAAATACACCACAAATGCCTACGCCCTGAGTATGCACATGCAACATAACCTGCGTGGCCTGCTCTTCTGACATAGCAAAAAAATCAACTAGGACTTCAATCACAAAATCCATCGGCGTAAAGTCATCATTCAATAAAACTACTTTATATAATGGCGGCCTTTTTAATTTAGGCGCAGCCTCCTGAACAGCCAAAGCATCATCATTATCTATGGATGGATCAAAGTCACTCATTTCTATTTACACTTTCAATTTAAATTAATCATACTTAATCTTGAGGTCAAATCCTCAAATTCAATCACTAATAAAGTATAATAGCCTTAAATCAGTTAGACTACAGCCCTTTTTTTAAACTAAGTGGATAAACAATGGTTTGGAAACCGCATGTCACCGTCGCAGCTATTATCGAACAAGATCAACGTTTTCTATTAGTTGAGGAAAAAACACCCACCGGCATAGCATTCAACCAACCCGCTGGACACTTAGAACCCAGTGAAAGCTTAATAGACGCTGTAAAACGTGAAGTTAATGAAGAAACTGCTTGGCAATTTATACCCGAATACCTTACCAGTATCCAACTATGGCGTAAAAATCCTGATTTTCCTAGTTTCATGCGCGTTTGTTTTGTTGGCCACTGTTACAACCATAAGCCTGAGCAAGCTTTAGATGAAGGTATTATCCGCACTCACTGGTTAACTTATAATGAAATTGTAGACCATAAATCCCAATTGCGTAGTCCTTTAGTATTAACTACGATAGACCAATACTTAGCAGGTGAGCATTACCCCCTCACCTTATTAACAACTTTTTTAGATTTAGAATAATGAGCAAAAATATCATCGTCGGCATGTCCGGTGGCGTCGACTCATCTGTCACTGCCGCGCTATTATTAGAACAAGGTCACCGAGTGACTGGTGTTTTTATGAAAAATTGGGACGAAGATGATGGCACAGAAGAATGTACCGCCTTAGAAGATCAAGCCGATGCCCAACAAGTTTGCGACACCCTTGGTATAGAGCTAAAAACGGTAAACTTTGCCAGCGAATATTGGGATGAGGTTTTTGAAGTTTTTTTATCTGAATTTGCTGTAGGCCGTACACCTAACCCCGATATTTTATGCAATAAACACGTAAAATTTAAAGCCTTCTTGAACTATGCAACAGAAGACCTAGGCGCTGAATATATTGCTACTGGTCACTATGCTCGCGTTAGTGAAAAAAACGGTGAATTTTACCTACTAAAAGGGCTAGACCCAAGCAAAGAACAAAGCTATTTTTTATATACTTTAGGCCAAAAAGCGCTAGCCAAAACTTTATTTCCTATTGGTCATTTACATAAAACTGAAATCAGAAAATTAGCAGAAAAATACGGATTCGCCAATCATCAGAAAAAAGACAGCACGGGCATTTGTTTTATAGGCGAACGTAAATTTAAAGAATTTTTACAACGCTATTTACCGACCCAACCCGGAGAAATGCGCACACCAGAAGGACAGTACATAGCGCAACACTCAGGCTTAATGTATTACACCTTCGGCCAGCGCCAAGGCTTAGGCATAGGCGGTGTTAAGAATGCCCCCGATGAACCATGGTATGTCTTAGATAAAGACTTGGAAAATAATATTTTAATTGTAGGTCAAGGACATGATCACCCTTTAATGCTGCATAACACACTAGAAGCTAATCAACTGGATTGGTGCAGTAATCAGCCCTTAACTGAAATAATTGAATGCACAGCCAAAACACGCTATCGACAAGCGGATCAAGCCTGCAAAGTTATTCCGCTCCCAGAAAATAGGGTAAAAGTTATTTTTGCTCAACAACAGCGTGCAATTACGCCTGGGCAATCAGTAGTATTTTATAATAAAGACGTTTGTTTCGGCGGGGGGATTATTGAAACTAAATACAATGTTTAAAAACAAACAGCATGGGATGTGGCTTCACCCCACTTTTGACACGACTATTAATTATTAACAAGCCTGAAGCCACACATTTGAAAATCAAAGCGTCTTGTTAAAAATTTTACCCTGCCGGTATAATTGAGCCAAAGTATCTGGCTCAGTACCCAAAAAATAGCGCAAACGTAAACTCCACATCAATACTATCGTGCGCCACACACCAAAGTCTTCCCACCTGCGCCCAGAACTTTGTACCTGAGCCGTCAAACAATAACCTTTGGATATTTTTTTTAAGCGTTTACTGATGGCAACATCTTCCATTAATGCAATTTCAGGAAAACAAGCAACCTTTCGAAAAGCTGCACGCCTGACAAAAATTACTTGGTCTCCTGTCGCTATTCCCGTTAAGCGTGAACGCCAATTCATCATTGTTGCCACCACCTTAAGCATAAAATGCTTACCCACTAGTTGCATATCAAAGCGCCCCCACTGCGCTCCATTATTGAGGGCATGCTGAATAAAACCCAGAGCATTTCTAGGCAAAAAAGTATCTGCATGCAAAAAAAGCAACACCTCAGCCGATGCCTTTTGCGCACCCGCATTCATTTGTACTGCTCGACCTTTAGGTGCTGTAATAAATATATCAACCAACGGCAAAGCAATTTCCCTCGTTTGGTCGGTACTTCCAGCATCAGTAACAATCAATTGGCACTCTGGCCTTAATGCCTGCAATGCAAGTAGGCACTCATTTATGCAAGACGCTTCATTTAAAGTAGGAATGATAATACTATATTTATACACTTTAAAACCGACTATAGACGCTTGTTTTATAGGTAAAGGCTTGACTACGAAATTTTTTAGCAATCCAATAATCCAAACTCAAATAACGACCACCACCTACAAAAAACAGCATTAACAACATAATCGCATAAGTAACAGCAAATTCGACACCATTATTTAAAACCACAAAACTACCCTGCTCTGTAAGCCAATCATAATCACCATACTGCTGAAGAATCTCCTTCGCTCGACTTAGTCGCTCTACGGCAGCTATTGTCCTATCTGTAGCAAAAAAGCCACTCCCTTCAGAAACAGCCAACCAACCATTGGGTAAGTGTACAGTATAGGCAGCAACAATCATGATAATAAATAAAGGGATAGAAACCCAACGCACAGCAAAACCAAGCAATAAAAATACAGCACCAACAAGCTCAGTTCCGGTTACTAATCCAGCCATAAGGGTAGGAAAAGGTAAACCTAAACCCCATTCAGCATTACCAAACCAGGCAACTGTACTCTCAAAGCCAGTATACTTATGCATACCTGCCATCCACATAATGGGAAATAAATACAACCTCATTGCCAAAGGTCCTAAAAAATCGAATGCTCGCGTTAAATTCAGGTAATCATGTAATTTATTTAAAAAATTAATCATTTCTTTTATTCACAAATAAAGAGTAAATACTAGCTTTAAGCCTCAGAGCGATATTTCAGTTGTACTCCTTGTAAAAAATTACGCAAAATCTGATCTTTGCATTCACGGTAATTTTTATGTCCCGGCTTACGAAAAAAGGCACTCAACTCATGCTTACTCATTGAGAAATCAGCCAATGCCATCAACTGCAGTATATCTTCATCTTTAAGATCTAAAGCTATCTTTAACTTTCTAAAAATAATATTATTTGTCAGCTTTTTTTCTATTTCAGGCTGCACACCGTCTCTTTTTCCACGCTTCTCATTAATCAAACCATTTAGAAAAGTTGCCATTTGCTCATCTTTACAAGCCTTATAAGCAGGGTCATCATCTTTTTTAAGCCAGTTAACCACTTGCTCTCGCGTTACCTCATAATCAGCCAAGGCAAAAATAGCCATCATTTTAAAATCATCAAAATCGAAAGTGTAACGAAGACGGCGTAAAATATCATTATTAGTCATAAGTAAGCTCTAAATTAAATATTTGTTATATCATAATAGCTACTTTAGCGGAGATTTTTTAAGGAAAGGCTCCCGTTAAAAAGCTAAAAATAGATACTCCATCCTTCCCTCTATTACAGTGTATAATTCGCACAAATATTTTCATCCAAATAATAAATCAACAGGAATAAAACCCATGAGTAATGTTTTTAGCTTCACCGGTACTATTGGTAGAGATGCTGAAGTAAGATCAACCCCAAGCGGACAAACAGTATTAAATGTAACTGTAGCAAACAATGTTGGTTTTGGTGATAGACAACAAACAATTTGGATTAGAGTTGCCTTATGGGGACGACGTGCAGAAGGTTCATTCCCTAGTTACTTAAAAAAAGGCCAACAAGTTTTTGTTTCAGGTGAGTTATCTCAAAACGAATACCAAGCACAAGATGGCACAACTAAAACTAGCTTAGAACTAAATGCCAATGTTCTGGATCTTATTGGTGGTAAACGCACAGAACCAGCCCAAGTCGCACAGCCACAACAAAACTACCATCAACCAGCTGCTGCTACCAACCCTCAACAACAAGCACAACCTAGCTATGCACAAAATGATAATTATGATGATGTCCCGTTTTAACCGGTCATAAATTTACATAAACAAAAATAACAATCTCTTAGGTGGCAGTAAAAATCCGATTATTGCATAGCTAACAAATTTTCGCTTCCAGCGCAGCGGTGTCAGTCATTTATTATAACCTTCAACGACCTGATTCGATTAATTGCAGCGGCGACTTCCTGCTTTCTTGGCATAGATAAGTTACCAGGATATTCAGGCTGCAAAAAAGACAAGCCTTGCTGATCTAACTTTTGGTATAGCCAGCGCAAGCAATCATTCATTGTTTGTGCTTTATCTGCACTGTTTTGCAGTGCATATCGAATGCGTAATAAACAATAACCGACACTCAGTATTTGCGGTGCTTCAACAATCTGCGGTAACGCCTCTAGGTTGATTAAGTCCAGTCCATATTCTAACTGCTTGGGAGCGTTGCGTAGTGGCTTGATACGTATAGGCACTTCTTTTTTTAGCCGGTAATTGATATAGGCGGGGGGAAAATTATCTGCCATTAGCTGCCTAGGTGCTGAAAAATGTAAAGGCTCTGTACTTTCACCAGCTATCTCTCCTAGCACCCTCCTTACTTTAGTACTTATATCTTTACACTGGTAATTATCCATCAACAAACAAGTATCTGCTTTTTGTAAAAAACTACCTAAGCCCCCTACGACAAATATCATGGAAATGCCATGCTGTTGCCACATTGAACGGACGACGGAGTAAAGTGGCTTAATCGGTTCATTGGCAGAACCCAGCACCTTCTCTATAAGAGAGTCTCTAAATAAAAAATTACTGGCGCAAGTGTCCTCATCAAATAACAATAACCGTGAGCCAAACTCTAATGACTCAACTATACTTGCCGCTTGTGACGTACTGCCACTGGCATTTTCAGAAGAAAACTGCTGAGTATTTATACCATTGGGTAACAAGCCTATAAAAGGACTAATATCAACATGCTGAATGCTTCGGCCTTCTTCAGCACGAATAAAAACCGCATCATCTCGGGTCACTATATATTCCCTTCCATCACCCGGTATATGGGCATATACACCCGCCAATATTGCCTGTAGTAGGGTAGATTTACCATGATAGCCACCACCAGTAATGCATGTTACCCCAGCTTTAAGCGCCATCCCTTGAATACTACAATGATTTGCCAAAGGAATATCGACGAGTAGAGTTTTAGGGGATTGAAAACATATTATTGCACCCTTCTCTGCTGGCCTATCATCAATACCACTGCGCCTAGGTAAGTGTGCGCCATTAGCAATAAAAACAATATAACCTTTATGCAACATATAGTCTTTTATCGCCTGTCGGTTAATTTGCACCTCTAAATATTCAGCGAGTTGTTTTTTTGTTGCCGGACTATAGTCTTTATAATACAAAGAATAATCAACGATTAGCGCTAACTCTTGGGTAAACATTAGCCATGCTTGCTGTCCATCAAACAGGCCGCCCCCTCTCCCTTTTCCGGGTAAACTAAAAATAAAACGTAGCTCGATGTCCCGCTCAGAAAATAATACACTATCGCGTTCCAACATTTTCTGACTGAGTTCAATGGTATAAAAGGAACCACTGCCCTCTTTACCCCTGTTCTGTTGAGCAAATTTATCAATACCTCGTTTAAATCTGCGGATCAAAAAATCAGCAACGGCTACACGACAATACACAGAACTTAAAAACTCTGGAGGTAGCTCGCTTACTCCCATGTCAATCTTAAGGCTAGCAATTGAGGCTGGGTTTGCTCCAGGACTTCCTTGTATTTTAAGGAATTGAAACTGATATCGTGAAAACTGAAAATTACCCGTTAATTGCTGTATTTGGGAGTAAGGTTTATTAGCAAGCGAATCAATTAATTTTTTTAATTTATACATTCCCCTTTCCTAAATAAAGCCTAGATTTGAGCTAAGGAATCATTTATAAAATCGTTTCAGTAGAGTTACTTAAAAATAAAAATCTAATAACCCCATCAGCACTGTCAGCCCTAAAAGAGCTGGCAGTGCTGCATCAACTAAAGTTGCGGTTTTATAAAAGTGCATTCCTAACTCTCTCAAAATAGCCGGTGAAGCCTAAAAGAAAGTCAGATCCAGCTATGATCGAATTCTCGCGCTGGCCTAGGATTTTTATGCTTTTAATATCCTAGTTGTTTTTCAAGCACTAACGCAATGTTCTGCTAAACAAATTTAATGCCAACTGATAGCCTAACATTGCAGTTTGTGCGTCATAGCGCTCACCTTCATCACGCATAAACGCATGTTGTGCATTGAATTCATGCCAAGTAAAGGTCAGGTCTGTTTCATTGAGTTTTTGATAAATTTCAGCACGCCCGGCCGTTGGAATATGTGAATCTTGCTTACCCCAAATCATCTGCAACTCACCGGTAATATCATTCAAACGTTCCATGCTGTGTTGCCCAGGCTTATTAGGAATAACATGTGTGTGTAAATCAGTTGCATAAAAACAAGCCGTGCCTTTTACTTCTGGCTGTAATGCGGCACGAAATGCCAAGTGACCGCCAATACAAAATCCCATCGCACCTATATTGCCGTTGCACCAATCTTGTTGTTTAACAAAATCAATAAGCGCAGCATTATCAGTATCGTAACCTTGCACATCTTTAGCCATTTTATCCGCATTGCCTTTCTCGCGGCCAGCATCGTCATAACCTAACACTGTACCAATAGGGTTAAGCTCATGAAATACCTCAGGCACTAATACGGCATAACCGTGACTAGCCATTATTTGCGCCGCACGTTCAATAGGGCCGGTTTGCTGAAATATTTCTGAATAAAATAAAATTGCGGGATATTTGCCTGCCCCTACAGGACGATGAATATAAGTACGCATCACCCCAGTCGGGGTATTAAGGTCGGCAATATGGCTTTGTATGTTCATGATAAGATCTCTTAATTCACTTTTAACGTGTTGATAGAAAGGTTATAAAAACCAAGGATATTGTACAACGATACATGTCGCTTGCACGGCTTAATACTTGTTCTTTTTAAAGCGCTACTTATCACAGAACTTACGACGATAATCTCGGTATTGAGGCTCCCAGAAATTATCTTTAATCTTTACTTGTAACTCTTGCGCTGAAATTACTTCAGCTACACCATCTTCCATAGCCTGCAAGCCTACTGCTAAAGCAATAGAGAGACTGACCTCTCTTATTTGGCTTAAAGCGGGTAACAAAGTATCTCCCGTTCCCTTAACTAAAGGCGAGCTTTTGGCTAAAGCGCTGCTGGCAGCCATAAACATATTTTCCGTAACATGCTTTGCTTGGCTAGCAATCACCCCTAAACCTACACCAGGAAAAATATAACTATTGTTACATTGAGCTATAACATAATGTACCCCTTCAAAGTCAACAGGCTTAAAAGGGCTCCCCGTCGCAACAATCGCATTACCTTCAGTCCAACGTATAATATCTTCAGGAAAAGCTTCAGCATGAGAGGTTGGATTGGATAATGGCAATACAATAGGTTTCCGACAATTAGCATACATCGCTTTAATAACTTCCTCAGTCATTAAACCTGCTTGCCCAGAAACACCAATTAATATCGTTGGTTTACTCTCGCGCACTAAACTTAATAAACCTATTGCTTCACCTGCGCCACTCCAATCAGTCACTTCATTAGGGTCACGCGCAAATTTTCTCTGAAAATCGAGCAAATGATCCATTTCAGCAGTCAATAAGCCCTGGTGAGTAAATAAGTAAATACGACTGAGTGCCTGCGCTTCAGTTAACCCTTCTTTAACCATATGCGCGACAATTTGGGTTGCAATGCCACAGCCTGCGGAACCACCACCAATAAAAACAATACGATGATTTTTAAGTTCACTATGATTAGCATGACAAGCTGCCAACAAAGTCCCTACCGTAACAGATGCTGTGCCTTGAATATCATCATTAAAACAACGAATTTTCTGTGCATATTTTTTTAATAATGGCGTAGCATGAGCCTGAGCAAAGTCTTCAAATTGCACCAAAACACCTGGCCAGCGAGTAGTGACCTGCTGAATAAACTCATCGACAAAATTATAATAATCATCACCAACAATCCGTTTATGGCGCCACCCCATATACATAGGGTCATCCAATAACGCTTGATTATTAGTGCCTACATCTAAGGTAATAGGCAAAGTATAGGCAGGACTAATCCCCCCACAACTAGAATAAATAGCTAACTTACCAATAGGTATGCTCATGCCACCAATCCCTTGGTCACCTAAACCAAGAATACGCTCGCTATCGGTCACCACTATAACTTTAACATTTCTTTTATCCATGTTTTTGAGCATCACAGCGATCTTGTCACGGTCAGGATATGAGACAAATAAACCTCTTTTACGCCGATAAATTTGAGAAAATTTCTGGCAAGCTAAACCCACCGTTGGGGTATAAATAATGGGCAGCATCTCTTCAAGATGCTTCGTTAGTAAGTTATAATATAGTGTTTCATTAATATCTTGAATATTGCGCAAAAAAATATGCTTATTAAGGTCATTGTGCAACTGAGATATCTGGTAATACACCCGCCTTTCCTGCTCATCAATCGTTTCAATAACCGCCGGTAAAAAGCCATCCAATTCAAATTCTTGCCGTTCTCTTGCTGTAAATGCAGTACCTTTATTGAGTATTGAAATTTCCAATAACACAAAATTTGCATAGGTGGTATGTAAAGGACGTTTTTTAGTTATTGCCATCAGGTTAGTTATTTTATTATTAAATGTTTGCGACTAGCATTGAGCAAATGAGTACAGTAAACCGTGTAGTGTGAACATAGAAAAATCACTCTCCACGTTGTTTATCGGGATACCCAATAAGAGTAAATTACTATCAATTATATGATAAATTCGCTTTAAACTTGAAACCTAGATGCTGAAAGCCATAAAATAATAGTTTGTACCTCCCTTTATTTATCTATTACAAAAAAAATAACCACACATGACACAACCAGAACCAGTAACGCCTTATTCTTTAATGGGCGGCGAACCCGCTATTTTAAGCTTAGTCGATCGATTTTATTTTTATATGGATACCTTGCCCGAAGCAAGTGAAGTTAGGTCCCTGCATCAAGCTGATTTATCATCAGCTAAATCTAAACTATTCAAATTCTTATCTGGTTGGTTAGGAGGGCCTGATTTATTTGCCCAAGAATATGGTCACCCTCGCCTTAAGCAACGGCACTTTCCTTTCAAAGTCACAGAACAAGGTAGCAAGGAATGGATGCTATGCATGAATAAAGCATTATATGAAGTAAGCATGCCAGATGAATTAAGAAAAAATATCAAACAAGCACTACAAGATCTTGCGACACATATGATTAATACCGACTGACTAGGCTGCTTTAGTAGGCGTTGACAAAAGAGTGAAGAATACCATGTAATAACTAACTTATATTGCAGCACTCTCTCCTCTCATTTATTAAAATAGACTCAGCAACCATCATGACGCATATATGCTTTATCGCCAGATATTATTAATTCTGCTCATATTCATAAGTCTATTTATGAATATTACTGTTCATGCCGATAATAGACAAACGATTTCAGCGCAAAAAACCTATAGCGCAATAGGTAAATTCACTGCTATATATGCAGAAAAAGGACCTCAACTTTCCCTAGATAAAGCCCAAGAAACCTATGCTCAAGGTCTTTTTTCTGTATCAAATACACCTGTTTTAAGCCTTGGTAATGGTAGCCCTGCTCATTGGATTACATTTACAATAAACAACCCAACACAAAATGACTTATTGCGTCGCCTCATCATAGAAAACTCTTGGCTAGATTTAATTGATCTCTATATCCTCAATAAGGGAAAGTTAATTAATCAACAGCAAGCTGGCGATCAGTTCCCTTTCTCAACCCGCCCAATTAATCACCGTTTCTTTGCTTTTGATTATAGCTATCCGTCAGGAAATAGTCAGGTTTTCATCCGTATCGAAACCCCTGACCCTATGGTTGTACCCCTTTTTTTCGGTAGCCTTAGTGACTCTGCCACACAAGATTTAATGTATGGCTACAGCTATGGGTTAATCTATGGAATTATTATTGCCTTACTACTGTATAACTTTATATTGTATTTCAATATAAAACGAGAGCGGTATTTATATTATGTCATTTATCTCACGATGTTCTTAGTTGATAACATTGGTTATACAGGCCATGGATTTTGGTTATTCTGGCCAAATAATACCTGGTGGCAACATTGGACAAATCCGGTTTGCACCATGCTTTATTCCATTACTGGAATTATTTTTGCCTTATCTTTTTTACAAACTCGTCATTTATTTCCACGTATTTTCACTCTCATTGCAACTATCAGTATTGCTCTAACTATCATGCTGGGTATTTTTATACTTCTTGATATGCAAGCTGAAAGCGTCATTTTAACTGTTACTTTTGTTATATTTTTCTCAGTCTCCACTTTAAGTTTAGCGCTCTTAAGTCTAAATTCTGATAAGCGTGAAGTAAAATATTTTCTCTTTGCTTCAGTTGCTACGCTTTCTGGTGCATCAGTCACGGCTATGGCAGTTTTAGGAATAATCCCTTATTCAGAGCTCACATTTAGAGCTATAGAAATGGGTACCGTAATCGATGCCATATTACTGTCTATTGCTTTGGCTGAGCAATTTCGCTTATTGCAACAAGGTAAGTTACAAGCAGAAAAACTGTCACGTATTGATCCTTTAACTAAGTTATATAATCGACGTGCATTTAATGAAGCTGCAGCTACTATTTGGCATAATGCCGAACGCTATCAACAAAACCTATCCATTATGGTATTAGATATTGACTATTTTAAAGTTATCAATGACCAATATGGCCATATAACAGTAAGCGTCAATTAAAGTACACATTCTAAACCAATATAAAACATGGCAGACTAAGCCCTTCAATTAATTTCGGAGGCACTTATGAGTCCATATCAAAATAAAGCGGCTATGCAAGAGCATATACCGC
>NZ_FQTQ01000189.1 GCF_900128525.1 methanotrophic endosymbiont of Bathymodiolus puteoserpentis (Logatchev) | reverse complement strand
AAAGCACTTCCTCAGTTCTGCCTCGCTTTATCGGGTAAGGCTTTGCTGTAAGGTAGGAAAAAGTGTACGGTAGTGAAGCTCTGTCTTAGCATTGTCACCAAAACCGTAAAATCCACGACGAGATTTACTGGTTGCGTGACACGCCATACAGTTTTCATTACCTGGAAAACGCAACATAGGAATCGTCACTCGACCCGCATCATCAAATGCATCCGCATGCCAGTTAAATTGAGGCATACCATTATCATCTAAAGCTATCTGCATTGATTCGCCTTCTGCAGGTACTGCGGCTGTACCGTGACCCGCTGGTTTAGCGACATTAGGCAACATTGCACGCTCAACTGTCATAATGTTTTTGCCGTCCTTATTAACGACATACTCCATAAAGCCAGAAGCCGCCTGCCGGAAAAAACCTTTACCAGAAAATGCTCGTCTAGTATTACGCATATCTCTACCAGTGAAAGAACTTTTTTGCTCTAAACCACTGTCGATTGGCATTTTTACAGTAGCAAAGTCAATATGACAGAACAAACAATCCGCTTCACCAACACCACTTTTTTTCCAATCCCAGAGCATGACATGATTTTTGCCATTAGGCATTGTCATACGATCATAATAATCGCCATCATACAGAGCAATATCTTCGACTTTTTTCTGATCATAACGAATACCATCTCGATCTTTTTCAGCCCAGCCACCACCCAGATGACAAGTCATACATGTTCTGACCCAGCCTGGCGAGCCATAATCCGCAAACTCTTCTGGATTTGGGTTATTTTTCTTAGCCAGAACCTGTGGGTTACTTCCCCCCATACAGGTATAACCACCATAATAACCTGGCGAGACTAAATGCGGTAACCCCCGCTTAGCGCCGTACGTATCACTCGCCTCATCCCGCCCCATTTCAAAATGGTAAGCATGAGTAATCCCTTCATAGTCATGACAACCACTGCCTTCACAACTCTTTTTCGGGCTATAAGGATTTTTTGATTGCAAAACATTCTCACCTTGCTCATCCAACAAAGGAATAGGCGGATGATTTACTGCTTTATCATAAGTATTCTCCAAAGTACCGGGAAGCTGATAAGTCTGTCCTGGTTTGAGAAGATCTACCGCCGCATAGCTATTACTAAACATGAAAAGCATAAATAAAGCGCTCATATTTATGAACCCCTTATGCCTCCCTTGACGTTTAAAAAACTGCATATTTACACTCCAAATAATTATTGATTTGTCTATATAAGTATAAAACCACTCATATAACAGTTTAACTAAGCAATAATTAGACCAGGAAAGGAAAATCCCCATATAACTTGTGTAGCCAAAAGTGAATAACACCTTAAAAACTGCTAATGCAGAGCAGGCCAAAGCCTAGGACTTTATTACACTGCATTTTAAAGGCTTCAACATCCTCCGCTACGCCAAAGAAAACTTTTTCTCAATATCAGCAGTAACCTCACCATACAAAAAACAGGGCATATAACCTATTGATGATTTAAATAACATAGTTTAATTAAATTCCACCCTCTTTTGACCCTTCTCGAATTGTCATATATTTTCAGTTAAGCAAAAAAAAGCTCCAACTAAGACGTCCTAATTGAAGCTTTTTTCGACACCTAATTATAGGTTTAAAAGGCTAAATTTAACCTTTCATTTTTTATACCACCTTTTATCTAGTAATATAACTCACCCAAAGAATCAATTACCACAAAATATATGGTTCCGTTAATATCCACCGAAAAATTCATTACATCAACATCAGTGAGATTTCCGTTAAGATCCCACCCTTCACTAAGATAACAACTTATACCAGTCATTGTGTAATTGCTACCACCCACATTCAGCGTATCTGCGCCATCATATGTAACAACAACTCCATTTTCGGCGGTATAATCCCCCCCACCCAACCAACAGTCCTCACTACTAAAATATGGGGGCGGATATCCTCCTGAAGACCACGCAAACGCATTTGATGCATAACTAGCTAAAAAACAGCAAAGTAAAAGTATTTTTTTCATTCTACAGCCTCATTATAATAGGAACAAATTCGTCACACAAATAATAAAGCACTAATTATGCCAACCTAAAAACACATCACTATAACTCCTTCAGGACTGTATGATACCTACACGTCTTTGTCATTGGCTACAAGAAACGATTAAGCAGAGGGCCATCACAAAAAATACTGTTTGCATATTTTTTTAGCTAATCCACATCAAAGCCTTTAACTTTACGTTTTTTAATCATTTGTTTTTTAGATAAGGAGTAGCCCCTTGCATCAAGAAACTAAAGAAACAAGCTATATAGCACATCACATCAATTAAATAACACAGTTTAATTGATGCCTAAGCCCTCTCTCCATAAAATAAAACATAATCGTTGTTTCTCTGACACAAAAAGTCCCAGCCAAAGTAATCTGTCCGGAGCTTTTTCTCTTCAACTAATAGAACTTATAAACCTAGTGCACCAGACTTAACAGCACCCCCGCCGCAACAGCGGAACCAATAACTCCCGCCACATTTGGTCCCATCGCATGCATTAATAAGAAATTATGCGGATTTGACTCTAAACCGACCTTATTAGCAACACGCGCCGCCATGGGTACAGCTGACACACCTGCCGCACCAATTAATGGATTAATCGGCGTATCACTCATTTTATTCATTAGTTTTGCCATTAATACACCACAGGCGGTACCAATACAGAATGCAATTGCACCTAAAGCCAAGATACCTAAAGTTTCTGCCTTTAAAAAAGCTTCAGCACTCATTTTGGAGCCAACGGATAAACCCAAGAAAATAGTAACAATATTAATCAACTCATTTTGTGACGTTTTGCTTAAACGCTCCACCACGCCACAAACATTCATTAAGTTACCTAAACAAAACATACCAACCAGTGGCGCTGCTGAAGGCAATAGTAAGGCAGTTAATATTAATAGCATTAAAGGAAAAATAATTTTTTCTGCTTTGCCAACAAAACGTAGTTGCTGCATTTCTATACTACGCTCTTCAGGTGTCGTCAATGCTCGCATAATAGGTGGCTGGATTAATGGCACTAAAGCCATATAAGAATATGCCGCCACTGCAATCGCACCCAGTAAATCAGGCGCCAGCTTAGAAGCCACATAAATAGCCGTTGGCCCATCCGCACCGCCAATAATCGCAATAGCCGCAGCATCGGAGAGAGAGTATTCCAAGCCTGGAATCATATTAAGCGCCAACGCACCTAATAGCGTTGCAAATATACCAAACTGCGCAGCAGCACCTAATAATAACGTTTTAGGGTTCGCTAACATGGGGCCGAAATCGGTCATTGCCCCTACTCCCATAAAAATCAAAAGCGGGAACATTCCTGTTTTAATTCCATAATAAAGATAGTATAAAAGTCCCCCCTCTTCCGCCAGCCCAGCGACAGGTATATTACTTAATACTGCACCAAAGCCAATAGGGACTAACAATAAAGGTTCGAAGCCTTTTTTAATCGCTAGGTATAACAATAAAAACCCGACAAGCATCATAATAACTTGAGGTAAGGTAAAATTATAAAGCCCAGTGCTGTGCCATAAACTCAGGAGATTTTCCATAGAGTGTCTCTTTCTTTAATTATTTGAACAAACAAAAACCACACATCAGTTAATATCGCTAATGTGTAGCCTTATTTAATGAGGTAATTTGACTTAAACTACAAGCTAACCAAAATATCACCAACCGCAACCGCATCTCCTTCTTTCACATTAACTGAGCTAACAGTTCCTGCAACTCGAGCGCGCACTTCGGTTTCCATTTTCATCGCTTCCATAATTAACACAACATCGCCTTCAGCCACTGCTGAACCAACGCTCACATTAATTTTAAGAATATTCCCTGCTAAAGGCGAATCAACACCCGCACCACTACTAGCCACCGCATCGCTAGTAACTTGAGGAGCATCAGAAATAGCTAAATTAGCTCCACCAGGCCCTACGGCAACATTAAAGTTTTTACCATCAACATTGACCGTATAACTCTCTACCGAAGAGGCAGACTTAGCTGCTTTTGTAGCTGCAAAAGCTTCTGGGTTAGGCGCGGGCTCAAAAACATCTGGGTTGCCACGATTAGCGATAAATTTCCAGCCAACCTGCGCAAATAGAGCACTAATTAGCACGTCTTCCTCAATATTATCAGCTAAAGTCACCCCTTCAGCTTTAGCTTTTGCTTCAAGCTCTGCCGTCAAATTAGCCATTTCTGGTTCAATTAAATCAGCTGGGCGACAAGTAATGACATCTGCACCTTCCAAAACACGCGCTTGCAGCTCTGCATTAACCGGTGCGGGTGTAAGACCGTATTCACCTTTTAAAACACCTGCTGTTTCTTTGCTGATTGATTTATAGCGCTCACCCGTCATTACATTTAATACCGACTGAGTACCCACAATTTGTGAAGTCGGCGTCACTAATGGCAAAAACCCTAAATCTTCACGTACGCGAGGAATTTCTTTCAATACCTCATCAAATTTATCGGCTGCTCCCTGCTCTTTTAGCTGACTTTCCATATTGGTTAACATGCCACCGGGGACTTGAGCCAATAAAATACGCCCATCAACCCCTTTTAGGCTACCTTCATGTTCCGCATACTTAAGACGTACTTCTCGGAAATAAGCGGCAACTTCTTCTAATTTTTCTAAATCCAAGCCTGTATCACGCGGCTGACCTGCCATACTTGCTACAATTGATTCGGTTGGACTATGCCCGTAAGTCATACTTAAAGATGAAATTGCGGTATCGACATTATCTACGCCTGCCTCAATCGCTTTAATTAAAGTCCCCACACTTAAGCCGGTCGTGGCATGACAATGCAAGTGCACAGGAATATCAACAGATGCTTTTAGTTGCGAGACGAGCTCAAACGCATCATAAGGTGTTAATAGACCCGCCATATCTTTAATGCAAATAGAGTGCGCACCCATATCTTCGATCACTTTACCTTGCTCTACCCACTTAGCCGTCGTGTGTACAGGGCTAATAGTATAAGAGATCGTACCTTGCGCATGGGCATCAGTATTTAATACAGCTTTAACCGCATGTTCGATATTACGCATATCATTCATAGCATCAAAAATACGGAATACATCGATACCATTTATCGCACAACGCTCAACAAATTTATCAACGACATCATCAGCATAGTGCCTGTAACCTAAAATATTTTGTCCACGAAATAACATTTGCTGTGGTGTATTAGGCATTGCCGCTTTTAATGATCGCAATCTTTCCCAGGGGTCTTCTCCTAAATAACGAATACACGAATCAAAGGTTGCACCACCCCATGATTCAATAGACCAATAACCGATCTGATCTAATTTTTCACAAATTGGCAACATGTCTTCGATGCGCAAGCGCGTTGCTAAAATTGACTGATGCGCGTCCCTCAAGACGACCTCAGTGATGCCTAAAGGCTTATTTGTTTGGGTCATTTTATTATTATTCCTATGACTTCTTTATGTTGTTGGTGCGCTTACCTTACTGGTTAAAGCGCCATATCAAGAAAAGCAATACTACTTATTTTGCTCTGTGTTGATGAACAGCCGCAGTGATGGCAGCAGTCACAGCCGTGCTTTGAGAGGCTGCTCGAGGCGCGACTTGCGCTGGCTGCACTTCTTCTGGAAAAAAGCGAGTAACACAACTAGCCATTAACTTTACAGCACCAATTAACATAACTAAAAAGAGAAAAACGATACCCATGCCGGTAAACATAAGCTCGACCCCTTGCGTCATTGTTTCATTCATATTTGTAAACCATTGTTTATTTAACTGCCTGCATTATCGCTAAAATTCAGTTAATAAACAAATTTTGCTTATGTCATGCCTGTATATTACCAAGCAACAAAAATACTCCTCCACAAAAATACCATTAATGGCACACTTAATGCTTATATTTATTAATAGTTCACATGAACTATTTTCATTCACATATTATTTAAGCAAAAACCAAAGTAACAAACGACTAAACTTCGATCATTTAACATTTAATATTTACTTATGCCTATCTGCCGTTTTCTTTACCTTGCATTAGTCCAGTTGCTTATCATGACTGAGGCATCCGCCATTACGCTACAATTTAATAATCTGCAAGCATTTCAACTCGACTCACCTACAACATTAAATAACAAGCAATTAGGATCCGCCCTTGCGCTATCAGATTCAATAGCTGCAGTATCAGCAAGCGAAAATAGCTCCAATTCCTCTGGCTCGGTTTACCTTTACTCATCCGACAACAACTGGAGCTTAATAAATGAAATTAGCAGCCAAAGTAGTGTAGATAATTTTGCACGACACCTAGCCTTATCAAACGATTTATTAGTCATTAGCGCCGACCGAGATGATGAAAAAGGCAAAGATAGCGGTGCCGTCTATATTTTTCAACAGGATGACACTACTGCTCTTAATGACTGGCGGCTAGTCACTAAATTAACAGCTCCCGACGCACAAGCTAACGATCATTTTGGCCATAGTATTTACTTAATTAACCAGACTCTTTATGTCGGTGCTCCCCAGCATAGTCAAGGCAAAGTTTATATTTTTACTTACGACACAGCATCCAGCCAATGGTTATTTAATACGGATATTTCTCCTACAGACTCACTCGCTATGGGCTTCGGTGCCTCTATTGCTCAAGATCAACAAACTTTAATTATCGGCGCCCCCTACACTAATGCCGACAACACAGCACTCGTCAGTGCAAAAATAAAATCATTACCTCAGCGCGATGCCCGTTTTGCTATTAGTAAAGGTGATACTTTTGACCCCGGCATTGAGAGTGGCGCTATTTATGTCTATGAAAACATATCAAACGCTTGGGTTCAGAGCTCCCGCTTAGGTTCCAAAAATCGTGAAACGGGTGATCATTTAGGCGAACAAATAGCCATTGAAGGCAATTATATTATTGCAGAAGTTAACCAAAAAGATGTCTTTGATGACTTACGCGCTGGAGAAGTTTACATTTATAAAAAAACCAATGGCGCTTGGCATGAAAATACAGTACTTACGGCTGATACCCCCAATATTGGTGCATCTTTTGGCACCAGTCTCTCTATACTCGATGGTCATATTTTGGTCGGCGCCCCCAAGACGCACGTCAATGGATTCAATAGTGGCCAGGCCTATTTATTTACCCAAGATAATAATGGCGCATGGCCACTGATCACGCACCCAACAATTGCCGGCTTAGTCGCTCACGACCAATTTGGTACAAGTGTCGCACTCGGCACTGCTCATATGCTTATTAGCTCGAAAAAAGGAACCTATGTTCTGCAAAACAAAGCACCGGAGCAAAATATTCCCGCTATCTTTTACCAAGAAACTAATATTTTGCAATTAAATGCACTGAATGTGCCGGGTATCGGTGTCTTTAGCGCAACTTTAGCTCTAAACATTGATAGGCTTAGCCTATCACTCACTGCCAGCCAGCTACGTACCAATATAAGTGCTAGTCCAGTCAGTTACTCCATAGAAACAGGCACCTTAGTCATTCCTTCCCTTATTATTCAAGATCAGGATGGAACTCGTACTAAGGCGAGTGTCACCTTACAACGCGATACAAATAGTCCATCACTGCAATTCAAAATAACTTCATTTCAACCCAGTACCCCTTAAAACTATGAACACTCACGCTTCCGTACGCATATTTTCATTACTATTACTAGGCCCTTGGCAGCTTTTTGCTGCCGAACCAGCGCTTATGCCTGCCTGCTTTCCGAGTAGCACTATTTATAATAGTCAATCTAATATATTAGAAATACAAGAAGTGATAAGCGACAATAATCAAGAAGGGTTCTGTCGCAAGAACTAGTGAAAGCGAAGAGCGCCTTGTCTTCAGGCATAACTATCCTGCTAAAGCCATAAATTGCTTGTAAGCAGGCATATTTTCCTCGGACAACTGTCCCTTTCGAATCATATGTGCTGTTTCAATTCCTGCAATGGTTGCTTGAGCGGAGTGAAACGCTTTAAATCCCATCATTGGTTTAGTTATTTTTTTGATAAATCGATGGTCCTGTTCGATAATATTATTCAAATATTTAACTTGGCATATGTCGATCAGAGTGGCAAACCCAGCCAGAATTAATAAGAGATTAATATTAGCTAAGCCTGCATAGTTTGCGCCACTTTTATCCATAACGACCTTATCAGGAAAGCCATTATTGTTAATTGCTTGCTTGAAAAAGGCAGTTGCAGCGTCTTCATCACGGCGCTCAGACAGCATGAAATCAAGCGTATCACCNCTAATGGATGGTGGCGGTAGTAAGGAATGAGCACAAATTAATTTAGGCAAGTTCAATTTAAGAATTATAATGATGCAACTCATAAACTTTATTTAAAATCGACCCAAGATAAAACCTTACTCAAAAGAAATTGAAGCGCAGATGCGAGAATTGTATAGCCGTCTGCCAGAGAAAAGTAGACGCTTATATGCAGGTGTCGAAGCCTTAAAACTTCTCTATGGAGGCATCAGCTATATCGCCGAACTTTTTGGCTGTTCGCGAGATACCATATCGTTGGGGATTAAAGAACTAGCCGAAGCAGAAACTTTGCCCAAAAACCGCAACAGGAAAGCAGGTGGAGGCCGGAAGCTTGCGCTTGAAAAGGAACCTGATCTTAATGATGTTTTTCTGGCTTTAATAAAAGAGCATACGGCAGGTGACCCGATGGATGAAACGAAAAAATGGACTAATTTGACCTGTGCCAAAATTGGCTCTTTACTGGCTGAAGAGGGTTTTAAAGTCAGTCGTAATATCGTCAGAAAACTATTAAAAAAGAATGACTATGTGAAGCGTAAGGCCTTGAAGAATAAGGCGGCTGGCGGGCATGTAAATCGTAATGCACAATTTGAGAATATTGCTGAATTACGAACTTTATATACTTCTGCGGGTAATCCTGTCATCAGCGTGGACACCAAGAAAAAGGAGCTGATAGGTAATCTGTTTCGCGAAGGAATGTGCATGAAATAACTTAGGCAACTTATAAAGTTGTTGCGTCAGGAATGGCAGTATAATTCCATTGCCTCAGGTGCTCATCAAATACAATTCGCATTGACTCTTTAAAACCCTCTGCAACTTTTCTGCCCGTTTTATAAACTTTGTTAAAAATACAGGCAAAGACTTTTAATCCTGCTTTTGTCGTTGTCTTTTCTATTAGCTCTTTCATAAATAGATGGCTGATTAAAATCATACCGGATAACTCGCGTGTAATATGAGGAAATACCCGATGCTCAATGGGATTCCATTTAGACGTATACGGCGGATAATGTGCTATCCGTATTTTAATGCCTATTTCATCCGCCAAAGCCTGTAAATCTTGTTTGAAAATATAGTGCCTCGAAGAGTTACTACCGCCACCATCCATTAGCAATAAAATGGATGATGCTAGAGGGTAGTAGGTAATGCCGTACGTGCGCCACCAGTGACAAATCGAATCACAGGAAAACTCACTGGTGTCACGACTCGTTCCAATATTGACATAGGCTTCATTTCGCTCAATATCATAAAGTGTATGAGGCACGGCAACCCCCTCAGCTAATGACGGAAAATCATGATCATAAACTTCAACTGTTTCAGTAGTATAGACCCTACCTTCGCGAAACAGATTACCTATCAGCTCCTTTTTCTTGGTGTCCACGCTGATGACAGGATTACCCGCAGAAGTATATAAAGTTCGTAATTCAGCAATATTCTCAAATTGTGCATTACGATTTACATGCCCGCCAGCCGCCTTATTCTTCAAGGCCTTACGCTTCACATAGTCATTCTTTTTTAATAGTTTTCTGACGATATTACGACTGACTTTAAAACCCTCTTCAGCCAGTAAAGAGCCAATTTTGGCACAGGTCAAATTAGTCCATTTTTTCGTTTCATCCATCGGGTCACCTGCCGTATGCTCTTTTATTAAAGCCAGAAAAACATCATTAAGATCAGGTTCCTTTTCAAGCGCAAGCTTCCGGCCTCCACCTGCTTTCCTGTTGCGGTTTTTGGGCAAAGTTTCTGCTTCGGCTAGTTCTTTAATCCCCAACGATATGGTATCTCGCGAACAGCCAAAAAGTTCGGCGATATAGCTGATGCCTCCATAGAGAAGTTTTAAGGCTTCGACACCTGCATATAAGCGTCTACTTTTCTCTGGCAGACGGCTATACAATTCTCGCATCTGCGCTTCAATTTCTTTTGAGTAAGGTTTTATCTTGGGTCGATTTTAAATAAAGTTTATGAGTTGCATCATTATAATTCTTAAATTGAACTTGCCTAAATTAATTTGTGCTCATTCCTAACCCCATACCCGATGAATTTATTATGACTCATTTACCTGCTTCAATCAGAGGTTTTTCTTGGGAGACTCAATATATAAGACACTCTAATGTGCAGTACGTTTATGGCGCTCCTGTCGAGACGGAAAATGTCTTACTACAAGGCGAAGTTGATCAGTTACGTGATATTCTATTGATTATTCACAGTCACTTCAAAAACTTATATCAAGGAGACGATAATTTTGCTATGGATGTTGAATTTAAAATCACAGAAACAACAGATGGTAGCCGTGGAAAATTAGCGATTAAACAGACTCGCCCCTGGATTGACTAAATAACTCAAACTATATAGTTAAGGCTGAATACCACTACAGGATACGTATTCCGTATCCTGTCGCATCATAAGCCCCCCCAAAATGAGTGCCAGCTTAAACGATAGCCATAATGTTACCACTCTAAAATTGATAGGAAACCCTATTTTGACTAACATAACTCGACGCAAATTATTATCAGCCTCACTTAGCGCAAGTGCTGGAGCACTGTTGCTACCGCATATAGCAAGCGCAAAAACAAAACAAGAAAACCTACTTTATAATGGCGGTTTACTGACGGGATTAAGCAAGCCGCTGCCTTATAAATCCATCCCTGGATTTCTAAGTGCAGAGCAACTTACCCCACATCATGACGCGCACTATGGCGGTGCTTTACGCGGCTACCTTGCCGCTGAGGCAACCTTACAATCAAGTATTCACGACGGAACCTCACTTAACGCTGATGCTTATGGCGCACTACAGCGTGCTAGAGTCAATAAAGCAGATAGTGTGTTATTACACGAACTTTATTTTGATGGTATGACGACAACACCCCATAGCCCAACAGCTGAAATCACCGCAGCTATTAAAAAAAGATTTGGCTCTATGGATAAATGGATGGCTGACTTTCAAGCCTGTGCCAAATCATCCTCTGGATGGGCAACACTTGCCTATCATCAACTTAATGGAAAACTATTCAATATACCCAGTGATAAACATGCAACTGGTATACTCTGGATGGCAAGCCCCTTAATCATCATTGATGTTTACGAACATGCTTATTACACCGATTATAAAAATAATAAAACTCAATATATTGAAAAATATATGCATCATATTGACTGGGAAATAATTAACCGCCGATTTAAAACTACTGGCTAACAGACAACAGTTGCACCACCTCTTGTAGGAGTGTAATCGCTTTAGCTATCACTGCTGCGTAAATAGCTTACCCCAGTCATTATGCCCCACCTTAAAATGGTAAAAAATATAAGCCCATTTAAAGACAAAACATTCTGCTTTACTGTTTTCAAGATGTCTCGTGTTAAAATGAACGTTAAAGATAAGCTCTTTGCCCATAATAGATCGTCATATTTCTATTGAATTACCCTATATAAAGTTTTAACTATGTTATCGACTATAGTCTCCGCCGCTTTATTTATGATTGCACTAGGAACGGTCCTAGCCATCATATTAGCCTTTGCCAACAAAAAATTGTTTGTCTATGAAGATCCGCGTATAGCAGAAGTAGACGAGATGCTACCTCAAGCGCAATGCGGTGCTTGCGGGACGCCTGGCTGCCGCCCCTTTGCTGAAGCAGTGGTAGAGGGCACAAAAAACCCATCGGCATGTACTGTAAACTCACCCGAAGGTAATGCAGAAATTGCAGCTTACTTAGGGATAGGCATGGACGATCATGAAAAAGTCGTCGCCCGTTTAGCTTGTGCAGGTGGTACGCATGTTGCTTATACACGAGCAAAATATGAAGGCTTAAAATCTTGTCAAGCAGCATCGGTCGTCTCTGGCGGAGGCAAAGGTTGCAGTTGGGGCTGTTTAGGCTTAGGAGATTGTGCTGATGTCTGTGATTTTGATGCCATTTATATGGATGAACATGGGCTACCTATTGTTATTGAAGATAAGTGCACGGCGTGTAATGATTGCGTCGTCGTCTGCCCTAAAGACTTATTTTCACTCATGCCAGTCAGCCAAAAGTTATACGTTGCTTGCAAAAGTTTAGATGAAGGCGACACAGCTCAACAAGAATGTGAAGTTGCTTGTACCGCATGCGAAAAATGCGTCGTTGATGCACCTAAAGGCTTAATA
This sequence comes from methanotrophic endosymbiont of Bathymodiolus puteoserpentis (Logatchev), assembly GCF_900128525.1. Taxonomy (GTDB): domain Bacteria; phylum Pseudomonadota; class Gammaproteobacteria; order Methylococcales; family Methylomonadaceae; genus Methyloprofundus. The sequence goes on along the minus strand of NZ_FQTQ01000189.1, from coordinate 35,721 downwards.
GAAATTAAAAACAATTTAGCGGTTATTGATTATGAAAAATATCAGGATTTTGAAGTTGACCGCACACCTATAGAGCGCTGTCCAACCGGCGCCATTGTCTGGTTGGATAGTAAGCTAGGTTCTACTCATGCCAGCAAAGGCAAAGAAGGTGCAAAACCGCATCGAACTGATGCTTTACCTTTAGGGTAAAATAAACGTAAATTCTCATTTTTTAACGGGTACACATAGTGTGTAGGGTCGGGTACGCTAACGATAGAAGCACACCCTTACTATCTCAAGTACCTGTGGATAATAAGAAGTTACCAAAAAAAGTATTCTATTTATATAGCATAACAAAACAAACCATCTAAGAAGGAAGTCGCATGGCTATTTTTGGCAAGAAAAAACAAGACAAACAATTTAAGTACCCCGGCCTACGTATGGCAATGGATGGCAATGCTGCTGTAATTATGTGTGAACGAGAGTCCAGTGATGCAGCAGGTGCTTTTCCCATTACCCCCGCGACGGAAATGGGAGAGTTATGGGCAGAAGAAAAAAGCAAAGGTCATATCAATATCTCTGAACGGCCTCTTATTTTTATTGAACCCGAAGGCGAACATGCCGCAGCAGCTATGACGGCTGGCTTATCAATGACAGGTCTGCGCGCCACTAATTTTAGCTCATCGCAAGGCATCGCCTATATGCATGAGTCTTTATATGCTGCGGTTGGAAAACGCCTGCCCTATGTATTAAATATTGCTTGCCGCGCACTGACTAAAGCTACGCTAAACGTACATTGCGGTCATGACGACTATCACTGTATGGATGACACGGGATTTATTCAAGTATTTGCTAAAGATAACCAAGAAGCAGCTGACTTAAATATCATTGCTCGTAAAGTGGCTGAATTAAGCCTAAACCCTGCAGCCGTTGCTCAAGATGGCTTTTTAACCTCACATTTAATCGAAGATTTACAACTACCTGAGCGCGAGTTAATTGAAGAATTTTTAGGTCTGCCTGAGGATATTATTAACTGTCCTACACCAGCACAACGTATTTTATATGGCGATTCACGCCGCCGTATACCCGCAGTATGGGATGTTGACCGCCCCATTATGTCCGGCGTAGTGCAAAACCAAGATGCTTATATGCAATCAGTAGCAGGTCAGCGTCCCTACTTTTTCGATCATATCGAAAAATTCACTGACGACTGTATGGATGAATGGTATGAGCTCACTGGCCGTCGCTATCATCGTATTGGTCAATATCGCTGTGCCGATGCAGATTATTTAATTATTGCCCAAGGCAGCGTGATCCATACTGCCGAAGCAACTGCCGATTATTTACGCAAAACACGTAATATTAAAGTCGGCGTGGTCAATATGACTCAATTCCGCCCTTTCCCTGGCGATTTAATTTCTGCTGTTGCCAAAGGACGTAAAGGTATTACGGTCATGGAACGCACCGACCAGCCATTATCCGAAGATTTACCGTTAATGTCTGAAATTCGCAACGCCATGGTCAAAGGCTTTGAAAACGGCCACTCTAAAGCGACGCCTTTTCCTCAATATGCGTCTTACAATAAAGTTACCGATACTTCGCCGCTCTATTCCGCTTGTTTTGGTCTAGGTAGCCGCGACTTACAACCCGAAGGCATTATCGCCGTCGTGGAAAATATGCTACCGGAAGGCAAGCACAAAAAATTCTTTTATCTTGGTATAGAGTTTGTCCGCGCCCAAGCATTTTCCCCCAAACAAGAGTTACAACAACAATCTGTTATTGATGCTTACCCCGCTATTCGTGATTTAGCCTTAAAAGGCTCAGAAAATCCCAATTTAATGCCTAAAGATGCATTAACTGTGCGCATGCACTCTGTCGGTGGCTGGGGCGCAGTGACCATGGGTAAAAATCTCGCCATGACCTTATTTGATTTGCTTGATTACCATATCAAAGCCAACCCTAAATACGGTTCTGAAAAAAAAGGTCAGCCAACAACCTACTTCTTATCAGCCGCACCTGAACCCATTCGTATTGCCTGTGAATATACACACGTCGATGTCGTTATCTCACCTGATCCCAATGTTTTTACGCACTCTAACCCTCTAGCAGGTCTCAATAAAAATGGTGTGTTTATTATCCAAAGCAGCCTGGATACACCTGAAGAAGTATGGCGTACTTTTCCAAAAGCTTCACAACAGTATCTTGTTGATAAAAATATCAAAGTGGCTTACTTAGATGGTTTTAAAATTGCACGCGAAGAAACAAACCACCCTGATTTACAATTTCGTATGCAAGGTATTGCTTTCCAAGGCGCATTCTTTGAGTCCTCGCCAATCGCCAAAAATGCGGGCAAAAGTAAAGATGATATTTTAAATGCTATTCATGAAACCATTAAAACGAAGTTTGGCAAAAAAGGTGATAAAGTCGTTGCTGATAACTTTCGTACAGTTCAGCGTGGATTTACTGAAACCAAACACTTAGATGTTGCAGCAATGACGGTTGGTGATGTAGCACCATCGGCAGTTAAAATAGAAAAAACGGCGCCGCTAATGCTGTTACAAAAACCAGCCAATGATGATCCAACCTCAGACATTCATCGCTTTTTTGAGCAAACAGGCACCAACTATATTAATGGTCGCGCTAATGATAATTTAGCGGACCCGTTTATGGCGCTCAGTATTATTCCCGCTGCCAGTGGTATTTATCGCGATATGACCCAAATTCGTGTTGAACACCCTGTATGGATACCTGAAAATTGTACCGCCTGTGGTGATTGTTATACCGTTTGTCCTGATAGCGCGATTCCTGGCTTAATTAACAGCGTTAACGAAGTATTTGAAACCAATATCAAGCGCATCGAAAAAACCGGCAAAACTGTAAAACACTTGCGCCGAGCCATTCGTACTGTAGAAAAAAAATATCACGCATTAACAGCCAATAAATCTGAAGGTACAGTTTTAGATCCGATTTTCAATAAATCCATCGGCGAAACCATTAAAGAATACCCCGAGCCTGAACAAGCTGAAGTAAGGCAAGAATTTGATTGGTTTAAAGAAGCCATGGGCGATTTTAAATTCGCCATTACCAAGCCGTATCACGATGCGATCAATAAATGCACACCAAACAATGGCGGTTTATTCTCGATCACTATCAACCCAATGACTTGTAAAGGCTGCATGGAATGTGTCCAAGTATGCCCTGATGAAGCACTAGCTCCCACTCCGCAAACCCCCGAAAGCATCCAAACTTTGCGTAATGATTGGGAATACTGGAACGATTTACCGACCTCAAATCCTAAGTACAAACGTATTGATGATTTAGACGAAAAAATCGGTGCATTAACAACCATGATGTTAGATAAACGCACTTATTCATCTATGAACTGTGGCGATGGCGCCTGCTTAGGCTGCGGCGAAAAAACCATTGTGCATTTATTTACTGGCACGGTCACTGCCTTAATGCAACCACGCGCAAAAAAACAAGTGGCAAAAATCGAACAGTTAATCACCGGCATGGAAAAACATATCCGCCTGAAATTATCTGAAAAATTGGATATTAGCGATATTGAAGCCGTTGAAGCTGCAATTGATGCCAATAAAAATGTCGATTTAACCTTAACTAATTTAAGTAGGTCTTTAAGCGCAGGTAAAGCCAGCGACCCGATTGATGCCAAATGGCTCAAATGGGCATCACAAATTGTCGCCAAATTAAAACACTTAAAATGGCAATACACCCAAGGTGTCACAGGCAATGGCCGTGTCGAAATGGGCATCACCAATAGCACTGGCTGCTCTTCAGTTTGGGGATCCACTTTCCCATTTAACCCTTACCCATTCCCTTGGGCAAATAATCTTTTCCAAGATGCACCTTCTTTAGCCATGGGGGTATTTGAAGGACATATGATCAAAATGGCAGAAGGATTTAAAGCAATTCGTATGGCGGAATTAGAAATTGCGGGCAAATACGACAAAGACGAGTCAGATCATTTTTTCAAATACTTCGACTGGCATCAATTCAGCGAAGAAGAATATTTAATGTGCCCACCTGTTGTGACTGTGGGCGGCGATGGTGCAATGTATGATATTGGTTTTCAAAACCTATCGCGTAGCATTATGTCCGGTATGCCACTGAAAATCTTGATCTTGGATACTCAGGTTTATTCTAATACCGGCGGTCAAGCCTGTACCTCAGGATTTACAGGGCAAGTCTCTGATATGGCGCCGTATGGTACTGAATGGAAAGGAAAAACAGAGCGACGCAAAGAAATGAGTTTAATTTCTATGGCGCACAGAACCACGTACACATTACAAAGCTCAATCGCCCACCCCAACCATTTAATTGAAGGCTATATTGATGGACTTAATTATCGCGGCCCAGCTATCTTTAATATTTATGCCGTCTGTCAGCCAGAACATGGCGTAGCCGATGATGCCGCCGATATGCAAAGCAAATTAGCGGTTGAGGCACGCGCCTACCCTCTCATGACTTATGACCCACGCGAAGATGATACCTGGGAAAAAAGCATGTCCTTAAAAGGTAACCCAGACTTAGATAAAGACTGGACTAGCTATGAATTACAATTTGTTGATGAATACGGCATAGAAGATACCATGACCGTACCATTAACCTTTGCTGACTGGGCAATGACCGAAGGCCGATTCCAAAAGCACTTTAAATTTATCGCGCCCTCACAATGGCACGACGATATGGTACCGCTACATGAATTTATTGATTTATCACATGATGATATGGCAGACCATACCCCCTATGTCTATGCGGTACACCCTGATTCTAATACTTTAGTACGGGTTGGTATTGATCCAGAAATTGTTCATGCCACTATTGAGCGGCGCAACTTCTGGCGTACACTCAAAGGCTTAGCAGGAGAGGATAAAGAGATCATTGATACCGACGCGATTGCCGCACAAGCTAAAGCAGAAATGGCAGCTAGCATTGCGTCTAATTTGATGTCAATAGCAGGTGGAGATGGAGGTGATGTAAGTGCCTTAGCATCAGCATTAGCCGCTGCACCAGCAGCCAATGCCCCGCAAGTGGCTGCACCAACGCCAACAAGCCCTGCTAAAGCAGAGAGTAGCGGCGGCGCTGCGACACCACAAGCGGAAAGCCCTGCGGCACCAGCAGCGGGTGGCCATGAACCGGTTTGGATAGAAACACCAGATTGTACGACTTGCGATGAATGCGTGGATATTAATCCGAAAATTTTCAAATACAACGAAGATAAAAAAGCCATCGTCATCGACCCAACAGCTGGAACCTTTGAAGATATTGTCAAAGCAGCGGAAAAATGTACTGCGGTGATTATTCACCCCGGCACACCATGGAATCCAAATGAAAAAAATCTAGATAAATTAATTAAACGGGCAGAAAAGTTTCAGTAAAAACAGCGAATGAATCAAGTCACGAATACGGATCTCGGGGCTTGATTCATTTCCACAAAGCAAGAAAACCTCAAGCTAAATAAGTGTTTACTTCAATGCTATTAAATTAAGGACTAATAACTCATAATCGATTGATATACAATATATTTTAAATAACTAGATACTAATAGCTCACGATGAAAAATACACAAGGCGAAGAGAAAACCTTTTGTGGCAGCCAAAATAAGCTGTTTTATTGGTGGTTTTTTGAGTCGTAAGAGGTTTAATTAAACTATCCATATTTTTGCCATGATTATAACTTTGCTATTCCACACCGCCTGTCTTTCATAACACATCCGCATTTTAATCCCTCTATAATCGTAATATAATAGCCATCACATAGTTACGCACATCAACTAAACTCATCACTATAATAGAGGCAGAACATTGAACAAGTCCATATTAATTCCCGCACTCATTTCTTTTCTTATCGCATCAACCAATACAATGGCAGCTGGTGGGCATGGCGGGCATGGCAGCAGCGTTAATAAAAGTGGTAAGAGTGCTTGTAAAGCAATTATTATCAATCATGTTAAACCTAAACATTTAGAGGTTGTTTCCCCTCACGCCAAATTTTCGTTTTGGGTAAATGGTCTCAAAGAAAGTGAAATTAAATATGTTGAAGTAACGGCTAAAAAGATTCCAGTCCCCGTATCCTCAGAAGTCAGAACTGGCTTTATTTTATTCAAAGGTGAATTGCCCACATCGTTGGAAAATACGGCGGCACGTATTCAAGTCAGTGTAAATGCCAAAAGATGTCCTGTGCAAAAAGGCTGGTTATTAAAAATTGCTGATTAAGTTATCGCCCTCAAATAACTGACTGCCCCTTGTGTTAGTAATAAGGGGCAAGGTCTTTGATCTGCTATCGTATTTCTTTGGAAAGGTTTGACTCGGGTGTTTCAACTCATAATTGGTAGTGACTATCCATTAAACAAGACGCATAACATACCACTTGTATTGCTCGAAAACATCAAACAGGAAGCTTTCCTTATCATGCTCATATACGACTTCCGCGCGTAGTGACATGATAGAGCGCGCTTGGAGATTCAAACTTAAGAGCTTTTGCCACCTTTACCCTAAACCATGACACTTAAAAATTAAGTTTAGCAGAGAGTCGATCATAAACTAAAGACCTGCCCCCCCCCTAATTCACTTTATAGGACGGCTAACTTAAGGCGAGGAAATAAATAGTTTATGTGATAATGACGCCTTCTAAAACATCACCTGCCCACGCATTTGAAAAATATTGGGGCTTTCATTTATGCCATTTCTATTAGGGTATGCCTGCACAAAAGTGTAATTCATCATAAAGCGAACATTATAATTAGCGTACCAATTTAAACCAACCGTGACATTACTTTCCTGCCCCCCTGTAATATCTTTGCTATTTAAGTCAATCCAACTATAACGGGTTGCAAATTCCCAAGCACCATAGTCATGCAAGGGGGCAATTGCCCCAAAAGTGCCATTTTTCACCTTGTAAGGGCGAGATTCACCGGTCAAAAACCAACTTCCCTGTACATAAGCACCATCAAAGCCGAGATCTTTAGCTTGCAAACGCGCTACTTGACTATGAATATATTCTCCCTGCAATGAAAAAGGGCCATAATTTGCTGCGATTTCACTACCAAATAACCAGGTATGATCAACATTCTTAATAGTTCGCGTATCAACCAAGCGTCGGTTGGTAATGTGTGATTCAGGGCGAGTACGCACTCTTGCCTGATTGCCGGTATCAGTTTGCCTGTATTCACTGGAAAAACCTATATGAAATAATTTTTTAGCAGACAATATCGGTGCAAAAGTAGCTCTACTGGCAATTCCCCAACCATTATCAATATTATCATCTTTATTTTTAAAAGCGTCCCCAAAAACCCCGCCCGACCAACTCCAAAAACGACCATAGCCTTTCGCACCCAATCCAATGTGATAACTCGGAGCAAAGGTATTTATAAGCGAGCGTTCCATAAAGGTAATATTATTTGATCCCGTCATTTCCTCAAGACTGAAAGGTTCTTGAAAATTTCCGAGAGTCAGAGTAACAGGCTTCCAGCCATTATAGGCCAGCCATACGCCTCTAGGTCCCACCTTGCCATTTTCAGCAAATTCAATCTCTGCTTTATAAGCCCAATCACGAAATAATTTGCCTTTAAAATAAATACGAGCACGCCGCAATTGCGCACCACTCCCCATCTGCGTGACATCATCAGCATAATTAGCATAATCAGCATGAATTCGCCCTCCCGCCCGAAAAGAAAAATCACCACTTTTTGATTGCACCCGCAAACCTTTCTTGCTAACACTAAATTTACCAGAAGACCTTGCTATCTTTTTAACCTTACGCTCAGTTTTATCCAGTTTTTTACTCACTTGTACTTGCTGTTTCTGCCCTTTAAGCACAATATCACGTAGTTCATTAATTTGCTGTTGCTGTTGCTCTAACAGTTTTTGCTGTTGTTTAATCAATTCATACATGCGCTGCTTGTCTAGGCCTTCATCGGCAGATACAACAACAGGCAGGCACAAAATAAGCCACAAATATATTTTTTTCCAACAAAAATATGGAGCCCGATAGGTGACACGGTAATTCATAAATAATCCGAAAATAGCGAGTTAAGCTAAGGAATGAAAATGTTCTAGGGTAAGCTGAGAGTTTGGCAATACAGATTTTTGACAGCATGACGCAAATAAAAAATTGACCACTTTTTCAGGTAGATTGCCATACTCAACGCAATCAGAAAAAGAGTGACCACATAACGGCATTATATTGTGTTCATATCGAGTATTAAAACCATAATGAATAGCCATCTCTTGCATGGCTTTTACCCACCGTTCCGCTCTTTCTATACGAGTGATGCCTTGTTGCAAATCGAGCGAGGCAGACCGCTTAAAAGCAGAATCATTTTGATTGTCTTCTCCGCCGACTAAAGTTGCCATTGGAATTTTAAGAAACTGCTCAGGCTTAAGCTCAAGCGTGCGCAATTTAGAGCGGTTACATACCCCGCGTGGAAAACTTTTATGTACATCAGGAAAAGTATACCAACCAGCCGCACCTGTTACGACTGCATGCACACGTTCAGGATAGGCCATAGCATACCGGTGTACAAATTGCCCGCCGGCAGAATAGCCAAATAAAGACACTTTTTGAGTTAATGCTCCCGTATGCTTGCCTAGCTCTCCTAGCAATGCATTTAAAGCAATATCTGAATAACAAGGCACGCTTTGTTTGCTAATACCTAAACGCTGATAAGCTGGGAAATTTTTTCGACCAAATAGGGGCGCAACAACGACAAAGCCATACTGCTCTGCATACGCTGAAAATGCACGCGCTTGCTCTTTAGCACGGTGCGAAATGCCATGCACGGCGACTAAAACAGGCAAGCCTTCTGCACCGTATGACGGCGCATAAATATGATAATTAAATTCCGGATAATGCTCGGAAGCATATAACCTAATCCTTTTTTTTTGCCAATTAATACGCCTATTCGCAGTAATCGGCTTTACTACCTTAGGTTTTTTTTCTTTACTTGCGCTCATGATTTTATGTTGTTTCATTATGCGAACTCACGCGACATGCAATTTACGATTAAATAAAGTAGCGGTCAGACTTTCTTGTGCAAATAATTCAGACGGCGTTCCCGACTCAAGAATACGCCCTTCTGCAACATACCAAACAAAGTCAGCTTGAGTAACTCGCTCAAAATTATGGGTAATCATGATGACGGTTCCCGAATAACTGTCTAAAATTTCATCCAATAACTTCTTAGAGTTGTAATCTAGGTTTGCATCCGCTTCATCTAACAGTAAAATTTTGGGCTTACCCAATAACGCTCTGGCTAAAGTAATGCGCTGACGCTGACCAAAAGAAAGATTCATACCACCATCTACAATACGGGTTTGCATACCTTTGGGCAGGTCTGCAATTACTTTGTCAACACCACATAAGGTACAAACATCGGCTAACTCCTCCGCGCTGGCCTTACGATAACGGTAGCGTAAATTACGCTCTATATTCCCTCGCAATAATGGTAAATCAGGGCTTACAATTCCCATGATGCGGCGCAAAGATGATAAAGTGCAATCATTAATATTCTGATCATCAATCAATATATCGCCAGAGTCAGGATCAACTAAACGCGCAATCATATTCATTAAAGTTGATTTCCCCACGCCATTAGGGCCTACAATGGCTAATTTTGTACGCCCCGGTATCGTGCCATTAAGATTATTGAAAATAGCCTCTAAATGGATATTTTTAAATTCAATTTTTCCTTTTTTCACTCTTAAACGCTGTGCATCCTCTTGGTCAACAATTAACTCAGGCGTATTCATAAAATAATGAATACGCTCCAGGGCAACACGATAACTGTGCCAATATTCATAAATACGCCCTAGATTACGAAATGAGGGCAGCAACATCCCCAGAATACTCATGGAAGCGACCACCATACCAGGCGTCGTACGCCCTTGAGACACTTCAAAAGAGCCAACAAATAATACACAAATCGTTGCAAAGCCATTAGTTGCTTCGGTAATCGCCCGTAAACGGCCAATAATTTTGGCACGATTAATCATCGCTCTTTTCAAACGGACACTTTGTTTAGACAAACGGCGACGCTCTCGCCGTACTTGATTAAACACTTGCACAACGGGCAAAGAGGCAATTTTCTCATTCACATTTGCGGCAATTCGCGCCCTGAATTTGCGTGACTCTTTTACCCTATCGTGTATTTTATGTCCTGAAGCAATTGAAATAGCGGCACCAACAAAAAGTATCAAGGCCACCGTGAACGCAAGTATGCCATTAATAAACGCCAAGACAAGCAATGCAGAAAATGCGGTGACCACCGCAACCGTTAAAGTCGCTAAGCCTTGACTTACCCACTGCCGCAAAGCTGTTAAATCACCAATAAAACGCAATAAGTGCCCACCACGGCTACGCTTTTGCAAGGTCCAAGGCGCAATAGCAACCAATTGATCATATAGTGCTAGGCGCATATCATAAGTATAGTTTTGCCCTAATTGCTCAGCGGTTACACGCTCTCCATAGCGCATTAAGGCGCCCAAAACCGCCGTCAGTATTAACGCGATAATAACAACAAGCGCTGGCTCACCAAATGTATGTTGACTTTGGGTCACCCAATGATCAAAAACATAACGAATCAATAGTGCTGACATAATAGTCAGCCCCGCCTGCACAAAACCTATGACGATTAATTTAAAAAATAAACGCCTGCGTCTAGCAGTTAATATGTTTGGCATTGCCATAATAAAAATAGATTAATGACTTTTAACGCTGGTTAGCTGCGTTATCTTATCTGTAATCAATTGCTCTGATAACAACACATCATAAATCATCTTACCCACTTCTTTAGGTTGCAATATAGGGGCTTTCAATACATCTTGCGCTTCACGTTTAGCAAGTGGAGAGGCATTAATCGCGCCACTAACCGCTAAAACGGAATAGCCTTCACGCTCTAATAGTGTTTCGCCTTTTTTCGCGCCCATTGATTCACCCGCCGCAAAAACAATTTGATCGACTGTAGATTTAAAAACATCAGAAGCCATTAATGCGGCGGTTTCTTTTTGATATAAACCATCTGCAATTTCCAAAACAATCACATCAGGCTGAATCGCACTCATATGATCCATTAAACAACTTAAAGTTAGCTCTAATTGCTCTAAAGGGACACCAAAAGTAGACACCAAACCGGCATCAGTGAAATCTAAAACAATATCCGCACCCGCATCAACCATTTTCCAGCGATCCAAACCCGCACCAGTACCGGTCACTTTTGCCGCCGCTACTTTTAGGCCTTGTTTTTTTAAAGCATAAATAATGCCGGCAGCAGTCGTAGTTTTGCCTGCATTCATTGACGTTCCCAGTACGCCAACCGTAAAGGGGCGAGGCTGTTCCGTTGCCATAGGTTTTATCGCCCAGTCATTAATATTAATACGCTGCCCTTGTGCATCAGCTAGTATGCCAACAGGTAGTATTTCAGTCGCACGTTTCATTTTACTGTGCCTATTGATGCTTCGCGCCGCCACGCCACCTGCTGCAACCAAATGACAAGATTCTAACGAGTCGGGGACAAATGCCTCAAATTGGTCAGGCGCATAACGCGAACCAAAACAGACAATAATCTCATCACCAAGGTGAAGCCCCGCACGACGACCACTTCCCAATTCGATACGCTGGTGTTGACCAATTTTAGTGACGGTAGCAAGCACCAGGTCTCCTGCATTAGGTTGTACATCACCTGTTAACACACAAGACACGATATCTAATGGAACATTGCGCACATTGTAAGAGGCTTTCGCATTATTGATACGTTTTTGTGTGATGGTCTCTTTAGAAGAATTCATTACAGGCTCTATATTATCGTTCATTGCATAATTTGCTAAAATACTCATTATCTTTCCTTATATTGGTTATTCTGCGGGCGAATAGATTACATTGCATCCCACTATCACATGTAATTAAGCACAACCCATGCCATAAAATAAAAACTTTTTAAGTAATTGAATATAAAGTATATTTATATAAGTAAGTGCCTAATAAGCGTCTATCCCTGCAAATTTTGTCTATCTTTTATGCACCTCTGCAATAATTGTTCTACATTGGGCATAAAAGCAGTATTTAACCAAAAAAATAAACGGATTATTTATATAACAAATTGAAATATAATTACTTTATATATGTACAAGACAAATATTAACACTTTAACCTACGGATAAATCGAAGCATTAAACTCGCGCGTATGAAATCTATCGGCGACAGATATCACATCAAATGATAATTAGTCGTCCTATAGCGACAAAGTTTTTTACAGAAGGATCAACACAGCTATTGCGTTAAACTATATTAAAAATCAATACCCATTGTTAGCATTACACGACACCACTAAAAATACTTTGCCTTGCTCTGTACATTTATAGTCTGAGTTGCCTGATAGCCCGTCTCTGACCATTGCAACACGAGTGATGATCATATATCTGGTGTTTGATAAAAAATCTAGGCTGACGTATTCTGTCGGGATTTTATCGACCGCGACAGAAACCACAACAGGAAATACGCCATATATGTAATGATAATATTTAGGCGCGCCATCCTACCTCATGAAATACTTGAGGCTCCTGTCACCAAATATTCACTCATATACGGAACGAATTGGATAAGTCCCAGTACGCCCTGCGTCCGCTTCACAACGCACAAAAGTCGCTACATTAAAGCTACCTCAAATGGCTTGACGGCTGTCGGGACAAGTACTCTGGAATAATGAAATGTTTGGTTAAAGATAAGGATCAGATGCTTACTTTTTATGGTTTTCCGGCCATTCATTGGCAACCTATTCGAACCAGCAACCCGATAGAATCCACCTTTGCAACCATGAGATTAAGGACGATTGATCCCAGTAATGCAGTCTCTCGAACAAGCATTTTGTCCATAGTCTTTAACTTGAAGAAAAGTGGCTCTTTTGAATTTTAAGTGGGTAAGCAATTAGCATTTATTTTAGAAAAGTCTAATTTCCCCGTTAATAAATAAGCGATTGTTTTGAAGTGCTGCATTTTATATCCTCTCGCTTTTCTTTTTGCTGCCTGTAAAACCGAGTTTAACCCCTCCAAAATACCATTATTGATTTGGCTCTTTTTCCAGCTGACAATTCCATCCCAATGCCTCTTGATTGTCTTAGCTACTTTTACAATGGGAGCCAGCTGACTGTGAGTAGCCCAGTAATACCAGTTATTAAGTAAGCCTTCAAATTTCTCTGTGCTTTCGGCAACATAAATCTGTTGAAATGCTTCACGAATTTGTAGGGCTCGGACAGATTTTAAGTTAAGTTTTGCCATGCTTAACTCCTCTTTTATTATTTTTTGTTTTTCAGTTAAATTAGACTCGTTTTTCAAGAAAATATAACGATTTCCCTTAAGTATGGGTGTGTAACTCCCTTCTTCTCTACGCACCTGGTCAACGGCTTCATTGATAAGTTTTATGATATGAAACTTATCAAAGGTAATTTCTGCCTCGGGCATGTTTTCTTTAACACCTTTAATAAAGGCAGGAGACATATCGCAACTCACTTGTTTGATTGCACTCCTATCACCCTGTTTGGCTTCTAATACTTCCACAAAATCAACAACCGTTTTATGATCTTTGCCTGCACTAATGTGCAGTGTTTTTCTCTCTTCCAGGTCAACAAATAGAGTAATGTAGTCATGCCCTTTGGCAATGGAGGTTTCATCCATTCCTAGGAGGCTTATATCACTGTAGTCCTCATCCATCTTGGCTAGCTCAATGTAGGTATCCAATACCCGCCATATTTTATGATCGGAGACACCCGTCAGGTCACTCACATTGTGAACCGGCATGGCTTTGCATAATTGAATTAATAACGCTTCAAACAGTAGCGTAAATCCTGACACCTTGCCTTCCCAAGGGGTAGGTATGAGTCGAACCTTTCCATCATCACGTTTAATTCTGGGAACGCGTGCATGTAGATGACATTCATGTTCGAAAAAATTCAAATGCTGCCAGTTTTTTTGAACGGTATCGTATGCCTTATACTCTTTTACTTCATCATCACCGGCATCAGGGTCTTCAAAAGTACTTCCTCGCTTAAAGTCTATTTGTATATCAAGTCGCTTTTCTTCAGCATTAAAATCAATAGATTTAATCAACCAAGGTGAATTAATATGGAGTGCTTGTTGAAATAATTCTGTTATCATGAAAAACAAACTCAGGTGGCTTATTAGGATTGTTAATTATAATTTACCCACTCACTTTTCAAAAGAGCCCAAATCTATACCTGCATTATGTGTTTGACGCATAGGTAGAAAAGCACTGGATAGGGATACAATTTGAACGTTATGCAGATGATATTGTTTGTCACTGTGCTAGCGAACAAGAAGCCCAGAAACTCAAGATACGACTGGAACAACGCTTCAACGACTGTGGATTGACCCTGCACCCAAAGAAAACCAAAATAGCTTACTGCAAAGGCAGTAGAAACAAAGGTGACTACCCAGTCATCAGTTTTGATTTTCTAGGGTATACCTTCAAACCTCGGCTCTGTAGAAACAGAAAAGGGGAGTATTTTGTTAATTTCACGCCAGCCATTAGCCGAAAATCAGCTAAAAAGGTCAGAGAGAAAATAGCAAGTTGGTCAATACTTCGAAACAGCAAAGCCAATCTTAATGCAATTGCATACTACAGTAGAGCTATCCTGCAAGGATGGAAAAACTACTATGGGAAATATGGACGAGCAAAATTAAAGCACGTATTATTATATCTCAATGCCAAGCTAGCAAAGTGGGCAAAGCGAAAGTACAAACGATTGAAAACAAAAAGCCAAGCGATACGTTGGGTAATAGGTTATCAACAACGAGAGCCGAAATTGTTTGTGCATTGGATTTTACTTAGTGAAACGGTTGGATGATAAGAGCCGTATGAAGCGAGAGTTTCACGTACGGTTCTGTGAGAGCCTGAGGGGGAAGTACTTCGGGCTACTCGACTTTTGAAGGTCATTTTTTATCAGAGTTCAGTGTTCTTGCAGATTTCACCGAATATCTGCCAACGTCAAGTGACCATGGCGTTAGCTTTACAAATAAATTTACGTGTCTAGCTGGAAATTTAAAAAATGCTTCTATGTTATTGCTTCTGCTAAAATGTATTCTGTAGTAACAGAGGAAATATAAATGACTATTGCTGAAATTTCAAAAATGAGTGTTCTTGAGCGACTCCAAACAATGGAGGCATTGTGGGATTCACTCACTCGCGAACCAACTGGAGTTAATTCGCCTAAATGGCATGAAAATATACTCTCTGATAGAAGAGAAAAAATAGAAAGTGGTAATGCCAATTTCATATCGCTAGAAGAATTAAAATCAAAGCATAGAAAATGAATATCAAGAATATTCAGGTATTATTAGAGGCAGAAACTGACCTTGAAGAAGGGAGGTTTTTCTATGAAAGCCAAGAACAAGGTGTTGGTGAATATTTCTGGGATTCGCTTTTATCAGATATAGAGTCTTTAATCATATACGCTGGAGTTCATTCCAAAGCATACGGTTATTACCGAATGTCTTCAAAGAGGTTCCCATATTCAATATATTACGATTTAAATGACAATACCGCATACGTTATTGCTGTATTACCAGAGCGAAGAAACCCAAGTTGGGTTCGTAGTAAACTGAGTAAAAAAAGCTAAATCGGGTAAGGGCTAGTTTCTCTCCAGCCCTCCCCACACCACCCTGCGTGCGGCTCCGCACAGGGCGGCTCATCGCCATTAAGAATAATGGAACTTAACCCATTGGTCTTTAATCGAGACTAGGCCTTGCGACTCTAGCCATTTATTATTTAAAGCCAGTTGTACCGCCTTGGTTTTTGCTAGGCGGTAATATCCCTTTGAACTCATACCCAAACTGATTGCCACTGATTTGGAAACGCCTAATCGCATTAGATTATGAATACGTGTGCAATCAACCAAGGTGAATTAATATGGAGTGCTTGTTGAAATAATTCTGTTATCATGAAAAACAAACTCAGGTGGCTTATTAGGATTGTTAATTATAATTTACCCACTCACTTTTCAAAAGAGCCAGAAAAGTACTGAAAACCGCTAGAAGAAAATTAAAGAGTTTAAACTTCTGGCTAGTATGATAGAGGGAGTGAAATTTACTAATGGAGAAAAACAAGAATTAGAAATGTGGATAATGAAGATAGAATACCAGCCTAGACTTAAACACAAGATTTAACTATATCTCGTTTTTGCTTGACCATTACATTTTATTTTAAGAGGGGGTTTATGTACCATTTAAAGTAATAGAAAACCGAACTATTTGATAGGTACTTCCATCATTTTATTCTTTAATTTATTCAGCAAATCCCCCGATAAAGCTTGAATTCTTGGAGGTGGTTTGGCTTGAGTAATGTCTCTACCCAATAAACGTAAAGATAATTTAGCAAGTACCTTATTTTGATGGAAGTTTCTTTTAACTAAGCCATTTTGATATAAGTCAATAAAGCCTTTAGAACTGTTGATATGCTCTATTAGCAGTCCTTCTTGGGTAAAACCTAAGTGTAAGGTGTTTTTTTGTGCATTATCATTGTAACCATACACATAAGAACACACTTTATGAAGATTGATCTGGTTAAAGGCAAAGTCTATAACCAGTAGACTGGCTTCTAAACTAACACCAAAGTTTCTGCTTTCAGGGTCGACTATTCCAATTAAAAGTTCAGCCCTGCTGTGGTTAACCTGATAATCTGCTAGAGAAGCAAGGCCCACTGGAATAAGATTCTCATTTTGTTTTTTTAGAATAACCCATTCAATACGTTTAACATTTTGGGGCAGTTCTGACTGTTCTTTTAATAACCTTTTTTTTAAATCTGCTTTAGAAATGGCTCTGTTTTGTGCCAGCCGATATAAATCCATAAATTTATCATTTTTATAACACTGATAAATAAAATCAATATAATCTACCGATGAACGAGATAGTTGAATGGATTGCCCCTGTATTGAGCCGAACCCAATTGGCTGGCATTTAAGCAAATTATTTTCCACCGGTATCGCTACCTGATGTTCCGTCATTACCTCCATCCGAGAATTTTCCACCGTTATCAATCACTTGCTCGCTACTCTCAGTTTTAGAGCCATCAGTTACGACCTTTGAACCTGCATAAATATCATCGCTATCCTGATTTGATCTTAAAAATACATCCAGTTCAGACACGGTAGCATCTTTAAAAATAAATGTCCCATTAACAAAGGGAATAGAGACAGCTTGGAAATAAATAGAGTTGTTTTCAAGTTCCAGCGTGTCAATATCCGATAGGTTTAGGCTGATAATGAATGACTTACCAGCATCGTTAAGAGTACCTAGTGGGGTTGATTTAACCGAAAACTCTTCTAGTTGATTAACGGGTTCCGTTTGAAAAGCACCGATAATGTTGAAGGTATCTCTATTTAATACAAAATTATCTAGAGGTAAATCGCTCCATTCCTCCTCTGTACCTGGTTTGGTGCTGTATGCTAAAAAGATAACAGTTGGAGAGTCATTATTTTCAACCCCACTGATTACAAAGTCTATTCGTGGCTGTAGTCCACTGGCAAGAGCACTGCTGATATTTGAACTGTATAAAAATCCTTGGTCATTTGAGGCAACCTTACCGCCTCCTTCAGTTGTTAGAGCCAAATCACTTTTAAGAATAGGAGGGGTTAATATTTCAAAGGGATAACCTACCTGATCCATTGAAAATGAGGTGGAACTTGTGGTCGTGGGAGATTGACTTTCCACTTTACCTAATCCACCTGCATTGGCTGTACTTACTCCAATTGCAAGTTTACCTGCCGAAATATAAGTAATTATTTTTGTAAATTGATGCATGGCTATCTTCCCAGTGAGTTTTAAAGGCTTTCAGGCATTTGAATGTCGTATGATTCAATATAGCAGCTGACTTTTAATAAATATGTGAGTAACTTCTAATTACTCGCAAGCGAACTTAAAAACTTTACAATATCCTCCATGAACTTGCTGAAACCTAAACTTCCCGAAATAAAAGAAGAAGATCAAACGTCACTAGTCAATGTGTTACTGGAATTGCTTACATGACTACAAAAGCAACTTGATAAGTTAGAGCAAGAAAGGCTTAAACTGAAAAGCGAAACGACAAAATCTAAAATTGAAACCAGTAAAATGGATAAGTATTAGGGGGCGCAGATATGCCCCCCTAATTCCTCTCTACTCAATATTATTACTTAAATTAAGGTTATTGATAATATACAAAACATTTTTATCAACTTGAGTACGCTCAGCATCAATATACTTATACTCCCAAATACCATTTTTAGGCCATAGGCCAAAATCATCATCGTTTAGAATACCGATAGTATGACTATCTATCAACCATAAACCTTCCATTTTGTCATGCGGGTAATCACGAGCACTAACCATATCGATGATTTCGGTTTTTTGCACGGGTATAATTCCTCTATTTTCTAAATATCCCCAGCCTTTTTTCCGAACAGCTTGCTCCAAAGTTCTACCTTTAAGCATTAACCCTAAAGCATCATCCTGAGATATTTGACCTGTTAATGGAACCGCCTCTAAGTTTGTCCCTGTCCTTAAGTCGATTTTATAAATCAACTTTTGCGCACTAGAAGAAGCCTTTTTTGAGCCGCCATTCAAAAGATCACCATCCCGTTCAATTACCAAAAACTGAGTCGCAGTCAACGCAACTATTTCAGAATTAGAATTTTGTTTTTTATCTTGTTTATATAAATATTGACCGATTAAGCCAGTTTCAAGGTTAATACTTACAATCCGAGTTAATTTTGAACCTAGAACACCATTATCAGGATTTTCTAGTGTAGACTGCATAATTCCTACCAGTGTTTTTTGATCTGGCGTTATCGCTAACCCTTCCATCGATTGGTTTGCGCCTCGTTTGGAAAATTCAGCCGGTAAATTGAGAACTGCACGTGTATCATTAACAAATGGATTAATACGTTCCAACTCCTGACCCTCAGCGTCAAAATGAACAATATGTGGCCCATATTCATCACTGACCCAAAAAGTACCATCTCTTAAGGCGACTAAGCCTTCGCTATTCAAGCCGGAATTATCCCACCTGATATTGCCTTGCGCATTTCTAAGAACTTTACCATCACTGCCATACGGTATTTCTCCTGTCCCCCCTAAATCCTGTGAATTAGGTAATCCCGTCATCTTAATGCCTTGAGTATCCTTAAAAACAATGTCTTTTAGCCATGCAACTGTCCCATTTTCCTTTAGCTCAAATAAGCCTATGCGAGGGGAGTAATCTGGAAAAAGAAAAATTTTTCCTTTCCCTGCTTCGCCATTAAAAACCATCGTAGGCCCCCGGTCAGTCAATGCATAAAATTGATTCCTGTTTCTAGGGTGGGCTGCACAGGCGGATCCATAACCGCCATTTCTGATGTCAAGTAAGGTTGCCTTACTGTGCATCACCCTAAAGGGTAATTCAACACCTAATGCTCCAACACTACCCGCATGGCTGGCTGCCTTATGAACAATATTGATAGCCGCGGCAACAGAGAAAATATTAATAGGCTCAGTAGTAAAAGAGGCTCCCGCAACATACACATCATCATTATAAATACCAACATAATTATCTGTGGCTGGGTAATATCTATAAATCCACCCTGATTCATGAAAATGTGTTTTTGAGTTATCAGGAAAGATTGACTGATTGTTAGGAAAAAACTGAAAATAAAACTGCTCAGCCCAATTAAAAATCGTATTGGCATTACTCGCATTATACTGCCCAACTGCCTGATTTTCTGCCGACACGGGGCTCAATGCATTTAAATAAAAAATAGTAACAAACAAAATTAAGTTATTTCGCTTCATGGTAGTTCCTAATTATTTATCAAAATGTATAGTTGGGTTCACGGTCAGCCCCCATGAACCAATCACCATTATCATAGTGTGATACGAGTGTGCTGCTGACATATTTTGAAAATCCTACTTGCGTTAAATTAAAGAGTTTAATTAAATCAAGTATCCAATAAGGAACTTCCCCCACATTACACTTCAATTCTAAAATAACACTGGCCTCACTATGTGTGTTGTTTGCATAAATGGTTTCATTATCATAGTTTGTCATACCATAACTAGAATTAATATTATATTCATGCTCACGACGGTACTGCATATTGACATCCATAGTTACTCTTGCATACTGGTCAACGACAGAGAAAAAAGCCCTTCTTTGGTATTTAGTCAAAATTTTGGGTTCGATAGCATAACTAATTGCCAGTCTTAGAAATAATTCTTTATTAGCTTTTTCAGCGCTGGAATCCGTTTCTGAAGGTCTAAAGCTAGGATCGGTCATGATGCTTGGCCATTGCTCTTCATTGGCTATTGCACGATATTTTTTAACCACACCGGAAATACCTATACGGTTTTTAATTTCTAAAAAATAAGGTGCCTTCTCACCATCACCATAAGCACGGACACGCATATTAAAACGAGTGGCCTTGCCTTCAATGCGCTGTCTAAGGAGCTCATAGTTTGGGGTATCAAAATACAAACTAGTGACTTTATAAAAATTATTATCATCTGTGGCTTTTTCAGAATAATAGTCAAGTGAACAATAAAGGCTTAAAAAATCGGTAATTGGCTCAACATATTCCCAGGGGATAAGGTATTTAAGTTCATACCGCTCTAAAATGGATGGCAAAGTATGTTGGGTCACTGACATAGCTAGTATTCCTTACCAGAAACTAATTCTGGCGTTCCACTTTGAATCCAGTTGCGCAAGGGCTCTCGTATTAAAAAACCTGATAGGGTTAAAGAGCTAACATACAAGCTAAGTGCTTTAATCTTAATATCATTCCTCTTTTTTCTATACTCAATAAGCTCTTTACGTAACTGTATTGTCTGTAAAGGGTTAGCCTTAACGTACTCTTTTTCTAAATGTTTTTGCACTCTATGAACTTGCAGGTCGGCTAATTTTATTTCCTCCATCAGCCATGAAATTTCTTTTTGAATATTCGTTAGTGATTGTGCTATTGCAGTAATACGGTCATTTAAATGAGTTTGTGCTTCATATAGTTCATACTGGCTTTCCGCACTACTAAAATGTCTCCCTAGTGGAATATTAATACCCACCTGAAAAGTCATGTTGTCACCACCGATAGCTCTGTCTTTATACCCAAAGCTCAAAAGGTTAACCCCGAGCTGACCTTCCGTTTTTATCAACTCCCCCTTCGCCTTAGCCATTTCTAACGCTAAATGCTCATTCAATACCGCTGGTGCGGATTGCAAAGCATTATTCATATCCACGAACTTATCAGTATAATCGGTAGGATCTAACATACTTTCTACTGTAAATGTATGTAGCACACTATCAGCGCAGGGCAACCGCATATAAATAATCTGAAAAATAAGCGATACTAGTCAATTTCTATAGCCCAGTATTATGTCATTAAGTTTAGTAGAATCTTTTTCATCCATTGAAGACCCTAGAGTAGAGAGGCACAAGCTTCATAAGCTCATTGACATTATTGTTTTGACTATTTGCGCTGTTGTTAGCGGTTCTGATGGCTGGGAATCTATTGCGCAATTTGGAGAGGAAAAAGAAGACTGGTTACGTCAGTGGATAGCTCTGGAAAATGGTATTCCATCCCATGATTGTATTGCCCGTGTAATGGCAAGAATACCTGCTTCTGAAATGACTGATTGCTTTATTGCATGGGTAAAAAGCGTTGCAGATCTCACCGAAGGTGAAGTGGTTGCCATTGATGGAAAAACATTACGCCGCTCCTATAATAAAAAAGATAAACTAGGTGCAGTTCACATGGTCAGTGCGTGGGCTAATCAATCGGGATTATCGCTAGGTCAAATAAAAACAGAAGAGAAATCTAATGAGATCACCGCCATACCAGCGCTTCTGGACTTACTAGAAGTTAAAGGTTGTATCATTACGATTGATGCAATGGGCTGTCAAACAGAAATTGCAGCAAAAATTATTGAAAAAAAAGCCGATTATGTTTTGGCGGTTAAAGATAATCAAAAGTACTTACATGAAGCGATTAAAGATTATTTTAATGAAGCCACTGCATCTAACAAGCCTGATCTCTGTCAATTGCAGATCCATGAAGAATGTAATGCAGAACATGGACGCATAGAAGTACGTCGGTGTTATTTATCAACCTGTTTAGCAACATTGCCTGATGTGGCGCGCTGGAAAGGACTGAAAAGTATCGGAATGGTTGAAAGTCAACGTACATTTAATGGTAGAACTAGCCTAGAACGACGTTATTACATTAGTACATTAGAGGGTGTCCAGATATTTGCCAGCGCCGCAAGATCTCATTGGGGTGTAGAGAATTCATTACACTGGGTACTTGATGTGACTTTTAGAGAAGATGACTCTCGTATTCGTACAGGTTATGCACCAGAAAATTTTAATATTGTTCGTCAGCTAGCAATTAATTTACTAAAGACAGAACCCTCGAAAATGAGTTTAAAGAAAAAGCGATTTAAAGCCGCATTAAATGATTCGTTTAGAGAAAAAGTGATGTTTTTAGATTGAAATTTATATGCGGTTGCCCTGACTATCAGCGGTATCCAGTGGCACACCTATTTGGGTTTGTAGGGCATTTAAACGCGCTAAATTCAAAATTGCCAGACCTTCAGATTGCTCAGTCATTTCCACAGCATCGAAAAACTTTTCAGCACTAAACCGGTCTGTCATTACCTCACTGCGAATAAATTCTGCTTCTTGAGTTGATAAAGCAAGTAAATTAAACAAGTACTGCGTTATATTATGTTGTTCCAAATAGGCTAACAATACCAAATAACGTTTTTTCAACGCCGCATTAAGTGCAAAATTATAACTATAATTTTGTTGTTCTGAACGCAGGTCTAAAATAGACTCTTCTACCTCATGCTGCCCCCAAGCTTTAGGCCTGACCCGTATTTCATAAGACTGTTCACGCTCTTTAGTATCAAATTTATTCCCTTCACTCGCATTAAATCGAAATTGTGCCTCATCAAGCCATGAGCCTGCCATACTCATATGAGTTCCAGTAGAGCTGCTTTCACTCAGCTCATTAACTTCAGCCTGTGCAGCTAATAAAAATGCATTCACCGAACTATTCGCACTAATGCAGCAAGGAACGCCAAATATTAATAAAAAAATAAATTTCTTCATTATCACGATTTACCCTTATATTCCCGGAAAGGAATAGATAAATATTTCGATGATTTATTATTACCTTCATCAAATACCACGGTAAGTAATGATTTCTCAGAGCGATAAGCAATACCTTCCGCTTTTACTCCTAAAAATTGCTGAATCATTTTTAGTCTTCCTTCTTCAGGCAGGTAATGCCATAACACACTTTTTTTCACAGACGAGTGAGATACACTCAGGAAAAACCACTGCCCACCGGACTGAATCATATCTGATAGTCGCATTGGCTCGCCAGACTCAGGATCATGCAAATTTATAGTCCGCCATATTTCTGCTTTAGGTGCAGTACCGCCAAATAAAGCATTTACATCAGTCACTTTTATAATAAGCGTTTTATCTGCGCCTAAAAAGGGCGATTTAAAGCCTAGGTATAAAGCATTATTAAGTACAAGATGCGACTCTATATCTAAGCTGCGCTCAATAATAGCCTGTTCTAAAAAAAGCGTAAGACTCGTCTTTTTTGATTGCTTACTCAATTGCTTTAACACCGCATATAAATCAATGTCCTGCTGCTCAGTAACACGCTGAGATTGGTACCTAAAACGCATTAACTTCTTACGTTTACGCTTAAGTCGACCATGTTTATTATGCGATAAAGAACTCAGCACATAAACATAACCACCATCACGACTAATACTTTCTAAATCATTAATATCGTCGGCATCTAAAGCTAATCCCGCCGAAATAACACCCGCTTCCTCCATAATAAAGATACTCGTTTGACGTTTATATTGTTCATCACTGACCAACAGATAATGCTCTTCTTTCGGGTTCCATAAAATGCCCGAGGCTTCAATTTTATTTGCATTAATGCTTGCACTGCTCGATTCAATTTCTGTAAACATTTGCTTTTTCAAAACGTTCCTCCCAGATGCTCTCGCCTCACCAAAAATGGAAAACCACTGGGAGCTATGTTCAGGGTTCTCTAAAAACACCTGCACTTTCTCCCCGAATAACAAAGGTTGGTCTAGTGTCTCTAAACGAACCCGTATTTCACGCCCCCATGCAGGAACCAGTGGATTTTTTTTAAGACGTTCGGGGTACTCAACGATTCGATTTCCTAGGCTTTCAACAACGCCCTTGAATGGCTTTTCGTGCTGATTACTTGCAATAGATTTAACCCAAACGGCTTGCCCTACCTTCACATCATTCAATATATTCTCATGAATATAGCCCTTAATATAGCGAGGTGTTCTGCTATGTACAGTGATGATAGGCTGAAAGGGGGAAACCAATTCCCCCGGTTTAAAATAAACACTCCCTACTCGCCCATCAAATTGAGCACTTACTTTTAAATTAACATTCTGACGTCGCAACTCATCTTGGTGTTGGAGCAGTGCCTTAAGCTGGGTATCAATAGGTCGATTTTGGGTATTTAATTGCTCAGTCAAACGATCTATTTCCGTTTGTACCCCTTGAATTAAAAAGTATCGCTTCCTTTTTAAATCATTCAATTCAACGCTATCAGCTAGGTCTGCTTTTGCCAGTTTTGAGGCAGAAATGCTATTCATCATATCTGCATTAATTTTTAATCTAAGCTCTAAAATATGAATTTGATAATCCATATCAGCACTAATCGCTTGCTTTTTAGCATTCAACCCCGTCAACTGACTACCAATAGTACTATCTGTTTCCTGCTTCTGTAGTTCATAGCCTCTGATTTCCTGAGCCAATACAGTTAAGTCATTATTCAGGTCATACCGTTTAACTTCTAACATTAACTCACCTTGCGCTACATCCTTACCTTCAGCAGAAAAAATTTGTACAATTTCGACTGGGTATTGAAAGCTAATACTTTGTTCTCGCTCCCCAGCAATGCCAAAAAAATGTAATGACTTATCTGTAAATGAATCAGATAGCATAAACACAACAAATAGTGAGACGACCCAAAAAAAGGGTAAAAGTAATTTTTTGATCACTATATATCCACCGTTGACTCTTGCATCATCAGGCTAAGCCCCTGTAAATCATGAATATCCTTTAGTCTAGCCATAAAACCTTCATACGACTTTCCTTTTCGTAATTTAATATGATAGGCATAATCCAAGCGTTGACCTTGAGAAACCTCCCTTAAAGTCACTAAAGCAAATGACTTACAGTACTCAGACATCAACGCCTCTAATTCTTTTTGATGAGTACTATGTAAGCGTCTATTCTCCCCACCTAGACAAACATCCCCAATTACTTTAAAGGCTTGATTTTTTCAGTTAAGTTCCAAGGTAGAAATTGATCCAATGCCTCTGGTTCATAATGCCTACCCAACTTGGGCAGCTCAGTCAGTAAATACTTTAGGTAATCAAAAGGCTCTAGGTTATTAGCTACCGCTGTTTGCACAAGGCTGTATAGTAGTGCACTGGCATTAGCACCGCGTGGAGTTTGATTAAATAGCCAGTTTTTACGTCCAATCACAAAGGGCTTGATCTGTCGTTCTGCTGCATTATTATCAATCTGTATATTGCCATCTTCAATATAGCGAATCAGGCTATCCCACTGGTTAATGGTATAGCGAATGGCTTTACCTATCGCAGCATCCTTTGCCGTCTTGCTGACATTATCATCGCACCACTGTTTTAATGCTTCCAGCAAAGGCTTGCTTTTTTCCTGACGCAGTAAATAACGTTGCTCTATAGTCAGATCTTTGAATTGTTTTTCAAGGGCATACAGACGCGTAAACTGCCGTAATGCTGTTTGTGCCATGCCCGTTTTATTTTTTCGGCTCTTTTTGGGCAGTGCTTTAAGCGCTTCATCAAATTTACGACGCGCATGCGCCATACAGCCGACAAGGATGCATTCATCTGATGCCAAGGCATGATAGCCGGCATAACCGTCCACCTGTAAGTGGCCTGAAAAACCCTGTAAAAAGTTTGCGGCATGTGCTCCCGCCCGTGTTGCCTGATACTCATACAAAACAATCGGGTGCTCGGGTTCATGACCTCCACTCTGGTAAAGCCACATATAGGATTTTGATTTCGTTTCTCGTCCATCCTGAATAACATTTAAGGTCGTTTCATCGGCCTGGAGGATTTTTTGCAAAATCAACAGTTCATGTAGCCGGTCATAAAAGGGAGTGAGCAATTCAGCCACTTTCAGCATCCAGTTAGACAAGGTGGCTCGCGAAAGATCAATATTTAAGCGTTTGAAAATGGTTTCTTGCCGGTAGAGTGGTAAGCTATCCATAAACTTGGCCACAATGATGTAGGCTAATAGACTGGCTGAGGCAAAACTACGAGGGATAGGTTGAGCCGGTTTAGGGGCACTGATAATGCCATTTTCACAGGCACGACAGCCGTATTTGACCTGGACATGCTCAATAACTTTGACTTGAGCAGGAATGATTTCTAATTGCTCTGATTTATCTTCTCCCATCTCATGCAGCGCATGACCACAGTCACAAAAACGCTCGGCTTCAGGCAGCTCATAGCGAATCACATCGCGTGGGATATGATTTGATAGGGGTTTACGGCCGGGCTTTTTCCGTTGATAACGAATGGTTTCAATATCAGAGTCATCTTGTTTTAAATCATCAATAATCGACTCAGCTTCATTAAACAATTCCATTTGATCTGGGCACTTTTCACTGGATGAGCCAAAACGCTTATGCTGAAGTAAGCGAAACTGCTCCTCATACCACGTTAGCTTTTCCTGTAACTGATCGACAGTTGACTGATAGTCCAGCACCATTTTGTGCAGTACATGAGTCTCGTTTGGCAGTATTTCAGACGCTGTTTTCATGCTGAATATTATACCACTAAAGGGCAGGTTAATCATGCTTAACCAACTGTTTTATTGCATTATTTTTACAAAAAATAGAGTGCATAAATCAATTATTTTTTAGTCCCAAAACAGGCGTGTGTGCTTGTGTTTGCCGATAGGGTAAACCATCGAGTAACCAGTGTAATTCACGCCAGGTTAATGACACGGACTGTACGTTCAATTGAGTTGGCCACTGAAACTTTCCCTGATCCAGGCGGCGATAATATAGCCAGAAACCATTACATTCCCAATAGAGTATTTTTAGTTTGTCGCGAGAGCGATTACAAAAGACAAAAACACTGCCACCAAAGGGATCCTGCCCAAATTGCTCGGAGACTATCAATGACAAACCGTTAATGGATTTACGCATATCAGTAAAGCCTGTCGCCAGATACACTTGATTAACAGCAAGCCCCTTTATCATAAGAGAGACCTCACTAATTCCAATAACGGCTTTAAAGTACTGAGTTCTGTATCAGCCTGTATTTCCAGACTGAAGCCATTGGTATGAGTCACTTTAATCACTGACGAACCAGCCAATAATTTTGAGCCGCCCAAGCTATCTTCGGCAACGAGTTTGACTGGGATCAGTGGGTTGGCTTGCTTCACTGGTGGAATAGTCGAACTGAATTGCTTCTTATAATAACTGAAGATATGCGGCTTGATACCATGGATCTTGCAATACTCGGCTTGTGTTAAATGACTCGCTTGCCATTGCGGTATATGCTCTTGCATAGCCGCTTTATTTTGATATGGACTCATAAGTGCCTCCGAAATTAATTGAAGGGCTTAGTCTGCCATGTTTTATATTGGTTTAGAATGTGTACTTTAATTGACGCTTACAGTACTATTAACCTGTAAATTGAACCTCAACATGCCATCAAAGTAGCTATGCGGCCCCAAGGGCGAATAATACAGAATGATAGCGGCAAGCGAAAATCCCAACGTCCCCACGATAGCAACAGGAAATGCATATGCACCACAAGAAATGCCAGCTGTCAGTGCTGCAAATAAAAATAAAGTATCCCGCGGGTCTTTAAAGTTAGTTCTAAAACGAATAATAGACATTGCCGCCATGATCCCAATCCCCCGCGATAAGCTATCACCCACAGACTGAATAACGACCGCTGAAATAATAGAAATAAGTACAATAGATTGTATATAGTTACGAGAATAGGACAAACCACGAAAAGTCTTTTGATAAACAAACGCTAAAGTGGTGGATAACACAAAAGCTAATGCAATTGTAAATATTAAAATATAAATACTTTCCGTTTCTGTGGCAGTTTGCACGGTTATTGAGTTAAACATAAATCTCCTTGTTATTTCTTTTAAATAGGTTGTCACTATGAACTTAAGATGGGGCAAGCAGGGGGCCTGAAAATATTAAGCATAAGCAGGAGTGCAATGGTTTAGCTATTGCTGATTCGACAACAACTAAAGCTATTGCATAGCTATTTCATGCCTATTATTTGTTCCGCCTTAAAATGGAATTCTGAAAATTAGACAATCCACAACAAGCCTTTGGGGAAATAAACAGAAAAATGATCTACCTGTGGCTAAATATTGATAGCACAATACCTGTCAAGATAAGCATTTTAATATTATAGATGATCAATAATAAGAAAGGGAAATAACAAACGAGAGTGTGCAAAATTTGTACAACATTTATTGTTCTGCAATAAACGTCATATTTTCAAAATAATGGATTAAAGCGGGGAATGGTACAGTAGCGGCTGAAAGATTGTTTGCAACTGAATTTCTCTATTTACTTTTGGCTATTAAAGTAAACAGGAGGAGGAAAGAAAAGGCCGAACTAAGACACAAGTTGCCTACTGAAATTACAGCCTGTACCAGTAAGCCTTTACAAAAAAAATTATTCTAAGGGTGACAAGGTCACCATAACAAACCATAGCAATATTACAAATAAAGAGCATATTGAAATATAAAGCCAAAGAGCTTGTTGTTGAGTAAGATTAACTTACTTGCCTTAGAGCCCCATTACCATTAAGTTAAGAACCCTATAATAATGGGGCGCAGTGCTTTATAGACAAATCATAATAATTAGATATGAGATTATTGTAAATGCTCTAAATATTCAACCCTCCCTCCACTCTATTCAACTTCTGTAAAATATTAATCATCGTTGCCTTAGCTTTATAATCGGTACCAGACCACTGTAGTACTCCGTCACTATCAAGAATAGCAAAGTAAGGTAAACCTATTTTCAATTGTCGGTGTTCAGGGCTTTTTTTAAACGTTTCAAACTCAGCTGTTTTATCAATAATTTTCAAAGGAACAGCTTGCTCACGAAGTGCTTTATTTAAGGCTTTATCATTTACTGCCTCTTTAGCAAAAGCAAGGCAATTTGCACACCAGCTGGCATAAAAATCAATAAAAATAGGCTTGCCACTGGCTTTCGCTTGCTGCTTAGCTGCTGCAAAAGAATGTAACCATGTAATACCGCCCGTGTCGGCAGAATCATGTTCAACTCCCGACGGATTAACCACGGCAACAGCTGCGTTAGCCGTTCCTATGACAGGCATATGATTTAGCCCAGAAACAAGAAACCAACCGCCTAAAATTAAAGTAACGACTCCCACAAACCGTCTTAACTTCCTAGTAGGATGTTGATCATGCTCTGCGTCACTTAATATATTCAGGTGCACAATGGCAATCCACAGACCGACTAATCCCCAAGCAAGCATCAAGGTAACCTCTTCAGAAACCTGTAGCACCCCCATCCCTTTATGAAAATAAGTATAGGCAAAGTAAAGAATTGCAAAACCAAAAGCATATTTAACTTTATTCATCCAATAGCCAGATTTTGGTAGTTTTTTGAACTTAATCACACTGACTAAAAAGAAGGGTAAACTAATCCCTAAACCAAAGCCGCCCATTAAGAGCCCACCATGCATAGAAATACTTAATTTATCCCAAAAACTCAGTGTTTGCCCCATGGCTGCCAAGGCATCCGCTTGGGCAGCAATATTATCTGCAACCTGCAATAACAAAGCAAAAACAATAGGGCCGACACAAGGTGAGATAACCAAGCCAGCGATACTCCCCATCATCCAAGTGCCTAAATAGCCGCTGACCTTGTCAGTATTTTGATCTAATTGACCCACCTCGTTTTGCATAAAACTAAACTCATAATAACCGAGCAAAGAAATGGCAAAAAAAGCAAAAAACACGGCAAATACAAGGTTTACCGAAGCTGATTGCATAAAGCTATTGAATGCTCCCCCCGTCATACCTGCAGCAACACCTAGCATTACATAAGTTCCTACCATGCCGATTAAATACACAAAGGCATGATACTTTTCCTTATTTTGTACCCCTTGCGCACGATTAACAATCAACATTGATGTAATAGGTAGCATTGGGTACACACAGGGCGTAGCAACGGATAACAAGCCGGCTAATAGCATTAAGGAAAATAACAATAAAGTATTGCTTTGATTGTTATTAAACACGGCTAATAACTGCTCCATCCATGTTTGATCTGGTGCATCATCAACCATAGAACTAGCACGAGAATTCAGTGCTTTACCGACACCCCCTAACGCCGGTAATTGTATGACGATATTAGCGGTTTGTGGACGAAAGCAGACATTGCTAATTTCATCACATAACTGGTAGCGCAAACTAAACTTAGCTGTATCTGCCACCTGTTTGTAGCCCTTCTCTGGCACAAGGCTTAAAGTGATATTACCTTGTCCACGCAAGACTGTCGCCTGAACTTCAGAATCAAACTCACCTTTTGGTAAAGTGATCTGGTTAATCACTAGCCCCTGCTTGAATAGCTCGTTCTTATAATCTATGACAACGGGAATATAAGCATTTTCTACGCCCTTATCTAAATAAGCATGATGATGCAAGGGCGGCGTTAAGCTAATTTGATACTGTGCTGGCCATTGTGTATTGTCGAGCACCTTTATATCAATCTCTGCTTTTGCACCCGCAAAAACTGAGGAACTTGCTATAAAAAACAAGAAGAAAAACCTAATAAATAATGCGAAATTCATTGTTTAACCTTTAAAAGAATATATCTTTGCAAACTTCAAAAGCTAATGCTTTCGTACAAAAACGATTTAATTAATTTCCAATTGCTTATAAATTTGCCCATCATTTTGACAGCAGAAAAAAGGCAATTGATTCTCTTGCAACCAGGGCAAACCCTGATCCCCTTTAAGCATAGCTAAGGTCGCTACACTACCCGCGACTACGCAATGCTCACTTAAAATGCTGACAGCACGCAAACCCGTCACTGGCTTGCCTGTTTTCGGGTTTAATAAATGGCTATAGCGCACGCCATCAATTAGTTGAAAACGCTCATAATCACCACTGCTGGCTAAAGCACCCGTAAATAAGTTCAGCTGGATAATCACTTTATCAGGCTGCCGGGGATCACGAATGGCCACCGGCCAACCTTGCCCATTAGGCTGCGGACCGATAACTTTAATATCCCCACCCAATTCAACAATACCCGATACTACACCCAAACTTTGTAGTAGCTGTGCAATACTATCAGCCGCATATTCTTTAACAATGCCACCAAAATCTAACTGCATACCCACTAACGGTAAATATACAGTTTTCTCGCTCCACTGAACTTTGTCCCAACCGATTAAAGGTAATAATTCATTAATCTCATCATCGTTAGGTAAGGCTGTTTTATCCATAGACCAGATACGCCGTAAAATACCCGAAGTCACATCAAACAAGCCATCACTTTCTTGATAACATTGCTGCGCATACGTTAATAAGGCCGCTGTTTCAGAGTCGATAGGCGTTGCTTTGCCTAAACCCGCACTGCGATTAATCGTACTAATCAGGCTATCCTCACGATAGCGCGAATAACGTTGCTCCAAACTCGCCAAACAAGTATTCAGTTTTTTTTTGGCTTGCTGTCCAAACTTTTTGCTGGGTGCATAAAATTGAACATGGCAAGGCGAACCCATTGCATGAAAAGCATAATTCACCAGTTGCCATTTTTTACTCATTTAATTATCCTAAAATTTTACATTAATGGATGCTGTGACCATATAAAAGCTGTAATCGGCAAAGGTACCTTCATTATGGCCGCCAATTTGATAGCTGGCTTTACGGTCATAATAATCAAAAGCCGCTTGCAACTTAATGTCCTTAACCATGCCATTCATTTGGAAATTTTTAGTTAATTTAACCCCGCCGCCTAGCGCGCCAAAACCTGCTAAACGATAATCACTGGAATGAACGCTGCCAACGGTAGCGCTATCAAAGACTGCACTATAAAAGTTAGCCTGATCTTGCGTGTAATAACGAAAACGCGGAATAATTTGCCATTCCTCCGCAATAGGCTGAAACCAACTCAGCTCAACCATATTCGCCGTCACTCCCCAATCATCGACATACAAACGATAGTCTGCATGTAATGCCGCTTTATTTAACGTTTTAAAATGTCGTACATAACGCGTTAACCACGCCCATTGAAACTTATTATCAGGACGATTATCATCTAAAATTTGCCCAAACCTTGCACCGGCAGCAGGTTCTACATAAACACTTTTATAAGGATCTGATAAAAAACCTTTATTAAAAGAAAACGTCATATTACTTTGTAATAAACTATTTTTATCAATAATTTGCGTAACACCCAACAAAAATTGTTGGCTCGTTTTATTTTTCGTATAGTTTTGACCTGTAGGTGAAACCTCATCAAATGCGGCTGAAACCGAAACATTCAAAGTTGTCAGTTTTTTATTAAGATCCCAACTTAACCCGGCATTGATATAGTTTGAAAGATAATCATGCTCACTTGATACTCCGCCCCCCACGCTAACGCTTACATCATCAAACGCATAACTTAATGAGGCTGTTCCTGCATAACGCTGCTCAGTAATAGAGGCACCACTAAGCACTTGCTCCACCTCTCCTTGGGCATTTTTTGCATTATACATCGGCGAGGCGCCTGAGATTGTATCACTGACGAAGTCTAGCGCAAGGGTATAAGCTTTACCGATAGGAATGGCAGCCGATATCTCAGCAACATCAACCTGCATACGCCCGCCACTTTCCTCATAATGCACATATTGAGCATCCGTATTATAGGTCTCTTCTGCTCGCCCTGCCTCTGCCTGTGGTATTAAGCCTGGCAAAGCAAGAGCCGCAAGACTTAAGCGGCTGATTAAGTTTTTTTTACTCATGATTTTTTCTCTTAAGCCTAGTTACAACCACAACCACCACCTGCACCACCATAACCTCCCGTGGCGGATTCTTTGCTGGCAAAGGTATGATGCCGCACGCCTGCTTCTTGCGCATCCCCTTCCAGAGCCATTTGAGATAGAGCCAAATCTCCTCGCTCCCAAGGCTTTACCTGGGTACAAGCCGACAAAAACACTAACATATAAACTATGCTGCTCAATTTAATAACACGCACCTTCATAAACTTTCAGCCAATAGTTTAGTTACCATTTTTTCAATATCCGCAATATCATCTTTTGCAAATCCGCTATGTATATGCCGAACGACACCTTTTTTATCAATAATAAAAGAGGTTGGCATGGTTTCTACACCATAAGCATCCGCCCACTCGCCTTTAGCATCACGTAATATATCAAACGTCGCTGGGTACGTTTTTAAAAAACGGTTTGCTGCTTCAAGCTCTTCATCCATATTAATAGCCACCAAAGTAAACCCTTGATCTTTATGGCTCTGATAAAGTTTTTCCAATAAAGGAAAGGAGGTACGGCATGGCGCGCACCATGAAGCCCAGAAGTCTAAATAAACCACTTTACCACGATACTGGCTCAGTGAATTCACTTGCGTTGTTGACAACTGAGGTAACGAAAATTCAGGGGCAGATTGCCCTAAATCCAGAGCCTGTGCCGACACACTAAAACTTAGAGCCAAGGTAATTCCTAAGGCTTTTATAGATAAATTAGTCATAAATAATCCTATAAAGACTGCACATCCTTGTGCAAAAAAAGGTGGAGGTTATTGTGGGTTTTTTACATAATCAGCAATCGCCTGTAACTCAGCATCTGTAATACCTGCACGCGATAGAACACCCATACCGCCTTTATTATTAACAATCGCGTTACGTGTCACCGCAGGGTTTATGGCTTTACCAATTTTATTTTGACCGCTTACCGGTGTAGCTCCGTGGCATGAAGACGCTGCGCAACCAAGGCCAGCATATAAAGCCTTACCTTTTGCAGTACTTGGTGCCGGTGCAGGCGCCGGTGCTGGTGCAGGCGCCGGTGCAGGCGCTGGTGCAGGCGCTGGTACAGGCGCTGGTACAGGCGCTGGTACAGGCGCTGGTACAGGCGCTGGTGCACATGGGTTTATGTACTCACTTCCACTATCATCATTGCTCTCTTGATCATTGTTATCTTTATCATTGCCTTCTTGATCATTGCCCTCTTTATCATTGCCCTCTTTATCATTGCCTTCTTGATCATTGCCCTCATGATCTTTACTCTTTTGATCATTTTCTCGCTCAGAACCATCCGTACACTCCTGGTCGTGAAGCCCATCACGGTTCAAATCATCATCATGATACCCATCACGATCTAAATCATCATCATGAAATCCATCATGGTTCAAATCATCATCAGCAAAACCATCGTTATTTAAATCATTTGTTACAGACGGGGGTAAGCCGATAGAGTATTGGAATGAACTTAAGCCCCCCAAACCACCCACCCAATTAGTAAAGTCTAATGGATCTGTTCCTGGTTGAGTCACTACTTGATATAGTGGGTATCGTCCTGGTGCTATACCTGCTCCCGAAAAATCAAATAAAACATGCTCACCCACATACTCACTATTGCTGGCTAAGGGCACGACATCCGTTGTAAATTCATTGCCACCGTTAGTTAAAAATAAATACTGTCCACCGACTTGGGTAGCAACATACAAATCGCCCGATACCGGCTTAGGAAAGTTCACTTTGGCTATCACTCGTTCAGAACCATCATTTTTTACAACCGCTTTATCAGAAAATAATACGGCAGTTGCCATCTGCGAGAAAACACTCAGACCTAGTGCCAATACAACTGGTTTTAATTTAAATTTTTTCATTTGATTACCTCAGTTAGTTTAAATAAAAATACATTGAATATTTGGAGCCTACCTAGCCCCCCTCCGAAGACATAAAAAAATTATATCTATATAAAACAACATGGTGTACCACCACGACTAGGCACTAAACCCTACATAGTCACGGTTCCCAAAAAAGTTTGGCGACTGATCGGCTACCTACTTCAGACTAAAAATCATCACTTCGCTATCGTACCTCCGAATTTTAGCAAGAGTCTTATTGTGGATTTTTTACATAATCAGCAATAGCTTGTAATTCAGCATCCGTTATACCTGCACGCGATAGAACGCCCATGCCGCCTTTATTATGAACAATAGCATTACGCGTCACTGCGGGGTTTATTGCCCGATCAATGTCATTTTTACCACTTAATGGTGTAGCGCCATGGCATGAAGACGCCGCACAACCAAGACTCACATATAAAGCCTTACCTTCTGCGGTACTTGATGTTGGTGTTAAGCCATTATCATGAAACCCATCATGGTTCTTATCATCATCAGGAAAGCCATCGTTATTTAAATCATTTGTTACAGACGGGGGTAAGCCAATAGAGTATTGGAATGAACTTAATCCCCCCAAACCACCCACCCAATTAGGAATGAGCACAAATTAATTTAGGCAAGTTCAATTTAAGAATTATAATGATGCAACTCATAAACTTTATTTAAAATCGACCCAAGATAAAACCTTACTCAAAAGAAATTGAAGCGCAGATGCGAGAA
>NZ_FQTQ01000188.1 GCF_900128525.1 methanotrophic endosymbiont of Bathymodiolus puteoserpentis (Logatchev) | reverse complement strand
GAATCCAAAGTGCACTAACAACGTGCGAGGGGGGTATTTTTTCGAAGATAACCCTGCAACTGTATTGGATTTTTGGTCATAGTTGTGATGGATGTAGGGGGTACACTCACTACCATTAAGTTAAGGAATTAGCTCATTGGGGCGCAGTGCTTTAGCCTGCTTTCATAGCTGAAAATAGCAGGCTAAAGCACTGCGCCCCATATTCTATTGCTCTTAACTTAATGACAGTGAGGGGGGGGGGACACTGGGGCACTATTGATTCGCCGTGTGGTGAATCGATTTTTGTGATAGAAGCTCCCAAACCTATCATGGGATTGCAGTGATGCGGCTACTTTATTTGGGAGTCCTGCATAGAGAATATTAGGTGACAAGGTGTTAGCTGGCTCTTGAAAATAGTGGTAGCTCTTGGGTGATGAATCAAGTAATACCTGCACTCTCAGTAAACTGCATGGCATGCAATTGCGCATAAGCACCTTGTTTAGCAATTAGCTCCGTATGTGAACCACGCTCAATTATCTCGCCATGCTCCATAACCAAAATGACATCTGCCTTTTCTATAGTAGACAGTCGATGTGCAATAACAATCGTCGTTCTATGTGCCATCACATGCTCTAAAGCTTTTTGAATATAACGTTCAGATTGTGTATCCAAAGCAGATGTCGCTTCATCAAGGATCAAGATAGGTGCATTTTTTAATAAGGCGCGTGCAATAGCTAAACGCTGTCTTTGCCCGCCAGATAACTGTATACCATGCTCGCCGATTTCCGTTTGTATGCCGTGCGATAAAGCCTCAATAAACTCAGTTGCATAGGCATCTTCCGCCGCTTTCAAGACGGCCGCCTCCTCAACATTACCCAAAACACCATAAGCGATATTATTAAAGACAGTATCGTTAAATAAAGTAATATTTTGGGTCACTAAAGCAATCTGCTCTCTTAAACAGCTTAAGCTGTATTGATTAATCTCAATACCATCAATTAAAATACGCCCTTGAGTATAATCGTAAAAACGTGGAATTAAATTTGTTAAGGTGGTTTTACCACTACCTGAAGCGCCTACAATCGCAACCGTTTGTCCTGCTTCAATAGTAAGGTTAATCTTTTTTAACGCGAGCTGTTTAGAGTTAGGGTAGCTAAAAGAAATATTTTCGAAGTGTAATATACCTTTACCTTTTGCCTTATCAATAGTACCTTGATCCTTCTCTGGCTCCACATCTAAGGCATTAAAAATATCGCCAGCTGCCGCTATACCTTTTTGAATGTCATTATTTGCTTGGGCTAAGGATTGAACGGGTTTAGGTATCATAAAAGCCGCTAATAAATAAGCGACAAAATCACCGGTATTCGCGGTATCCATAATGGTTAAAGCTAAGAAAAGTAGAGCGGATAAAGCCGAAGCAACTAATAGCTGCATAATCGGATTTTGAATGGCAGCGACTAAGGCAACTTTTTGCGACTGTTGCTTATTAAAAAGACTGACTTTTTTAAAACGTTTTATTTCATAATCAGAACCACCAAAGCATTTAACAACCCGAGCTCCCATGACCAGTTCAGAAGTAATATGCGTCATATCGC
This sequence comes from methanotrophic endosymbiont of Bathymodiolus puteoserpentis (Logatchev), assembly GCF_900128525.1. Classification (GTDB taxonomy): domain Bacteria; phylum Pseudomonadota; class Gammaproteobacteria; order Methylococcales; family Methylomonadaceae; genus Methyloprofundus. Next base: position 4,173 of record NZ_FQTQ01000188.1, on the reverse strand, counting down.
CCATTGAATCTTGTACATTTTTACTTAGCGATCTTAGTTTTTTGCTGACCTTAGTGACTAGCACAGCGATAAACGGCGCGATAATGAAAAATATAAGCGTTAACTGCCAGTTAAGCCAAAGTAGATAGCCTAACAAGCCAATAGCTGTTAATCCTTCTCTAATAAAGGTTCTTACCGAATCCGTGACAGCGCGAGTGACTTCTGCGACATTATAGGTTATCAGTGAAATTAAGTGGCCGCTATTTTGCGCATCAAAATATTCTATAGAAAGTTTCGTGTAGTGATTAAAAATTTCTTGTCGAAGCTGATTGACAACATTCACTGAGACTTTGGCTAAAAAATAATTACCAAAAAAAGCCCCCGTGCTTCTCAATAGCACAAGTGCCATAATATAGGCAGGTAAAAATTTATTCTCGGCCTTATTACCTTGCTCTATCGTATTAATAATTAATTTCACAAGTTCGGCAAACAAAGGCTGGGCAACTGCTACAATAACAAAGCCAAGCACACTAACTATAAAGAACTTGATAAAAGGCACGACATATTTAAGAAGTCGCGTGTAAATTGTAAAGCTTGAAGTTTTTTGTGTCATGCAGAAAAAAGATAGAGATAACCGTGTACACATCAGCTTAGCACGAACTAAAAATTCCATACAGTTAAAATGAATGACTAAAATATTAGCTACATTATTTTCTATATCACTAGGCTTAATGCCTGCGTTAGTTTTAACTGTCCGTCATGGAGATAATATTGCAGCCATAACGCTATTTATATTGTCTCTCATACAATTAGTACAGCATAGACCTATTAACTTTAGTTTAAAGACTAAGGAAAAAATATTAATTTTGTCCTTAATTTTACTACCTATTGTTATAGCTTTTGATGTGCTATTAAGGGATTTAAGAGTTAGGTATTTAGATTACTATTTACGATTTATTTTAGTTATACCCATTTATTTTGCATTACGACAAGCAAAAGTAAGCTTAAAACCTTTTTTTATCGGCATACTTCTGGGTGCTATAGGGGCTGGACTATTTGCAATTTATCAGGCTATGTTTATTGATGCACTTAATGTGCATGGCTATATTTTGAAAATAAATTTTGGTAACCTTGGCCTCCTACTTGGGGTAATGAGCATGTTTGGGTTATTTTTATTACTTAATGGTGGTTATAAAAAAACATTGATTTTGCTTTGTCTCGTTGCTTTTGGATTTGGATTAACAGCCTCAATTTTGTCTGGGACCAGGGGCGGCTGGATTGCCTTGCCCCTTTTTATTAGCTTATTCTTATTTTATTTTCCTGCAAAAAAGTGGCAAAAAACATTAAGCTTTGCAGTTTTAGCAATCATACTGATTATTACTTATTCCTCTAATGCTTATTTTAAGTCACGAACTGATTCAGCCTATCATAATGTCAGTACTTATCTTTACTCAGATGGTTTGAAATCTGCAAACAGCTCAGAAGGCATCCGATTTGAATTATGGAAAGCTGCATGGATAATTTTTACTGAACATCCTATTGTTGGGATTGGCTCAGGGCAGTTTAATGATGCTCTCAAAGAAAAAATAGAGGCAGGTAAAATACCAAAAATACAAATATTTGACCATGCACATAATGAACCTTTACAGATATTAGTAACAACCGGAATCATTGGCTTTCTAAGTTATATTTTCCTTTATGCAGGTGTCTCTTATTATTTTTATAGTTCTTTATCTATAGGTAGTACTTATAAAATAAGATATTTAAGCACCTTAGGACTTATTTTGGTTTGTGGGTTTTTAATTTTTGGTCTTACTAATTATTCTTTTGGCCACCAAGTGATGGTTTTATTTTTTTCAGTCATGGTAGTCAGTATTGCTGGAATGATAAGCAATATAGAGCGAGAGGAAAGCTCTGAATGATTGAATTGATAAACTTATTTATTTAGATATACAGCGTGAATTAACTATGCAAAATAATAACTGGGCTATGCTTTGTTTATCTCCTGCTAAAGGAGGGCTAGAAATGGTGGCGGTAGATACTGTTAAAAATATAGCTAAATTTAGCTATGCGATAGCACTAGAAAAAAGCTGGATAGCAGAATCATTATCTAATTTAACGGGTAGAGATATTTATCTTTCTTCAGCGCTCAGTATGCGTCATTTTCCTTATTTTACTGCGCTAAAAATTGCCCAATGGATAACAGAAAATAATATTTCACTGCTTCATATTCACTGGGCAAAAGATCTTCCATTAGCCGCATTGGTTAAGAAAATATTAATAGCAAAGCACTATAAATTGCAATTGGTTGTAAGCCGACATATGTCATTACCGCGCCCAAAGAAAAGTATCTATCATCGTTGGATCTATACTTCGATTGATGCTTATGTCAGTGTCTGTGACTTTGTACATGAACAAGCTCAACGTAACTTGCCAGTAGCAAGGGGCAAGCTTTATAAAATCTACCCAGGTGTCGATAGCATTAAGCAAGCAGCAAACTTACCTTTTGCAATTAATCCTCATAAAATTAATATTATTGTACTGGGAAGGCTTGAACCAGTGAAAGGACAGCATTTAATGTTGCAAGCTTTAGCTGATTTATCGCAAGCGAATATACATTGCTATTTTGTTGGACATGCGATGGGCGAAAGTTATTTATCTGAACTTAAGGCGTTGGCTAAAAATTTAGGTATAACTTCAAAGGTAACATTTTGTGGTTTTATACAGAACCCAGCACAATATTTAGCGCATTTTAATGCCTTGATTTTAACCACACGTTGCGAAACTTTTGGTTTGGTACTTATCGAGGCGATGAGAGCGGGTATTTTAGCGATTGGTTCTAAAGCAGGAGGCGTCACTGAAATTATTGAACACCAGAAAACCGGCTTATTATTTGAAACAGAAAATGCACTAGCCTTAGCTGAGCAATTAGAATGGTTTATTACACATCCAGCCGAGGTAAATGCAATTGTTTTAGAAGGTAAAAAAAGAGCTGAGCAATTATTTGATAAAAAGATTAATTACCAGCTTTTAGAGAATACCCTTAGTGATCTCTAGTCATTATAAATATTTGTTGTGCATTTCTATTCACTTTTTGATAAATTATAGTCTGCTTATGGTCAAGGTTACGTAAATGGAAATCAAACACCTATTACGATTTTCGAGAGATTGGGTAAGAAGGATTTTTGGAATTTTGCTATTTGACATTGCGCTTGAACCTGCAACACTTCCAATATCAAACCTGAAGCATATTGTATTTATTCGCTGGGATGCAAAATGGGGTGATGCCATCATTTCTTCATTTGTATTCGAGCACTTACGAAAAACATACCCTGAGGTTAAAATCAGTGTAGTTACATCAGTAGCGATGTCTGACTATTTTCGAAATTATGTAGATGTTAACCAAGTTATTGAGATACCTAAAAGACCTTCTTATAAACGATTAAAAATACTTGCAGAGCAGCTAGGAGTTGTTGATTTACTGGTTCATTTTTCATTTATGAAAATGAAAGATCTATATTTCCTAAGTAAAGTACAGGCTCTGAATGTTGCTGGCTTAGATGATGAAATTCAACGAGTTAATATTAAACTAGGAAGAGATACACAAGGTAAACATTTTGCACAGAAGTTTGTAGTTCTTCTTGAATATTTAGGTATCGAAGCAGTAACACCAAAATATCAAGTCCCTTTAAATATTAAGGCAGTGGCAAAATCTGAACGATTCTTAGCTATGAAAGGAGAACGTTCGTTATTAGTAATTAATCCTTACGGTAGCAGTAAAAAGCGCAAATTAAACACGCTTACTACTAAAAAAATAATCATTGAGGCTCTTAAGTTGCGGCCTAATATAAATATTGCTATTTTGTCTACACCAGAAACAATTTCTGAGGTTCACGAATTATGCCTTAATTTAGATCGCACTAATGTGTTCTATTATCCTGAGTGCAGGACAATTTATGATGCGATAGCTTTAGTATCTAAAGCTGAATGGGTAATTTCTGTAGACACGGCAATAGTGCATATTGCATCAGGTTTAAAAAAACCCTTACTTGCACTTTATAGCCCAGATAAGGAATGAGCACAAATTAATTTAGGCAAGTTCAATTTAAGAATTATAATGATGCAACTCATAAACTTTATTTAAAATCGACCCAAGATAAAACCTTACTCAAAAGAAATTGAAGCGCAGATGCG
>NZ_FQTQ01000187.1 GCF_900128525.1 methanotrophic endosymbiont of Bathymodiolus puteoserpentis (Logatchev) | reverse complement strand
GCATCTGCGCTTCAATTTCTTTTGAGTAAGGTTTTATCTTGGGTCGATTTTAAATAAAGTTTATGAGTTGCATCATTATAATTCTTAAATTGAACTTGCCTAAATTAATTTGTGCTCATTCCTTAGTGATGCAGTATTGACTGAATACGATGAGTCTGCATTACCATTAATAGATGCTGCCGAGCCATTATCAGCACTTGACGCAAGAGAATTACTGTTATCACTGTTATTGACAGTCGCATCACCACCGCCATTTGCTGCCGCACTACCTTCAGAAGCTTTTGCATAGCTATTATCTATAGTAGAGGTACTATTATCGCTGCTATCTACGATAGCATCGCCACCACCATTTGCAGAGGCTGAGCCATTACCCATTGCACTGGCAGAACTATTATCACTACGATCAGACTTTGCAGTACTGTTATAATTAGCAGCAGCATCGGTTGCTGATGCATAGCTGTTATCACTCCTATCATCATTACTATCAACTGCACTGTTATCGCTGTTGTTATCATTGCTGTCATAAGTACTCTTGTCATTTAAAACATCTGACACTGCTACATCTGTATTACCTACATCTGAGCTACTGTTATCATCATTACTGTCATTCGTACTTTTATCATTCAATATATCTGTGGCAGCGACATCTGTGTTATCAACATCGGTAACGCTGTTATCATCATTGCTGTCATTCGTACTTTTATCATTCGCAATATCTGACACAGCAACATCTGTATTAGCTACATCTGAGTTGCTGTTATCATCATTACTATCAGTCGTACTTTTGTCATTCAAAATATCTGTGGCAGCGACATCCGTATTACTGGCATCAGTAGTACTGTTATCATCATTACTATCAGTCGTACTTTTGTCATTCAAAATATCTGTGGCAGCAATATCAGTGTTACCAGCATCGGTAGTGCTGTTATCATCATTGCTATCGTTCGTACTTTTATCATTCGCAATATCTGAAGCAGCAATATCCGTGTTACCAACATCAGTAGTGCTGTTATCGTCATTGCTATCATTCGTACTTTTATCATTCGCAATATCTGAAGCAGCAATATCCGTGTTACCAGCATCGGTAGTACTGTTATCATCATTGCTATTATTGGTACTTTTATCATTCGCAATATCTGTTGCAGTCACATCAATATTGCTGGCATCAGTAGTACTGTTGTCATTATTACTATCAGTTGCACTACTATCATTATTTGAATTTGCAGTATTACCTACATTATCATTGGTACTGCTATCAGTTGCCGCCAAAGAATTATCATTGGCTGAACTAGAATTATCACCACTTGTATCTGCAGAAGTCGTAGGATCTGCAAGGGCTTCAGCATATGCAGGCACAGATGACAAACCAAAAGCAAGCGCTACACTTGCTGCCATTATCGTTTTATTGAATTTCATTTTTCCATCTCCTAAAAAGATTTATATCAAATGAAGCTCCACTCTTAAGACGCCTCACCCAATATCACCAGCTAACTAACAAGCTACTTTACTCATTTAGAAAACAGTGAGTGCCTAAAACTACCTTAGGAATGAGCACAAATTAATTTAGGCAAGTTCAATTTAAGAATTATAATGATGCAACTCATAAACTTTATTTAAAATCGACCCAAGATAAAACCTTACTCAAAAGAAATTGAAGCGCAGATGC
>NZ_FQTQ01000186.1 GCF_900128525.1 methanotrophic endosymbiont of Bathymodiolus puteoserpentis (Logatchev) | reverse complement strand
CTGAGCGCCACTTTTTCGTGCAATTGAATTCCGTAAAAGTTGGTTTTTACACCTTAGGAAACTTATTATCACCCATAGATTTGATGTATGTCTACCATCTTATGTATTGTTGCGGACACCGTTAATTCTAGATAGACTGGTAGTCTGCGGTAGCGCATAATAAATCAACTCTCGATATACGTAGGCGTTTTGCTTACCCTCCAAGCCTACCCTGTATTTGATGCAGGGATAGTTTCTTTAAGAAAAAACTGATACCAAGCAAACATAGATTATAGTGCAGTGTCTCTGTGCGCTCTATGCCTGTAGTAAAAATTTAGATGTAGTACTCACGTACTTAAATTCAAGATAACGCTTTATTTTGCTATGATAGCGACAATTAAATAAGCAAGATTGTCGGAAACATAATGCAACAAAATACCGTAACAGAACAAATGACCCAAGCGGGTCAGAAAATTGAGCATGATTCTTTTGCGATTGTGGATCAGGAAGTGGGTGCTCATCATTATTCAGCAGCGCAATGGAATATAGTACGCCGTATGATTCATGCCACAGCAGATTTTGAGTTTAATGGCCTAACAAAATTTCATCCAGAGGCAGTACCAGCAGGTTTAAATGCAATTCAACTAGGCGCTAATATAGTCGCTGATGTAGAAATGATTTGTGTTGGTTTATCTAAACCTCGGTTAAGTCATTTTGGCGTGACGACACATCACTTTATTTCTGACGCAGATGTCATTACGCAAGCAAAAGCAGAAAATAGCACACGCGCAGTGCAAGCAATGCGTAAAGCACAACGCTTAGGCTTGCTAGATAATAGTATTGTCGCTGTGGGTAATGCGCCGACAGCTTTATTAGAAGTTTTACGTATGATCAAAGAAGAGGATGTCCGCCCTGCTTTAATTGTGGGTATGCCGGTAGGCTTTGTTTCTGCAGCCGAATCGAAAGATGCCACAGCTTTATTGCAAGATATTCCTTGGCTTATTACTGATGGACGTAAAGGGGGATCAACGCTGGTTGTTGCTGCGATTCATGCGCTATTAGCTTTAGCTGAACAGGCAAATAAATAATTGCTTCTAGTTGCTGTTAAAAATTTTCCAAGCCGCTGTGACTTATGACACCTAAAAAACCAAAAGGTACGCGCAAAGGCTTTACCACTGGCGCGTGTTCGGCTGCGGCTGCGCGTGCGGCAACACTTGGGTTGCTGACTGGAGAAGTACCTACAGACATTGAAACTTTATTACCCAATGGTCAGCGAGTGATGTTTACTGTACATGACAGCGCTGCGACTGATGGCTTAGCGCATGCTGTGATTATAAAAGATGCAGGGGATGATCCTGATTGTACAGATAAAGCGCACTTAACCGTTAATGTGCGCTTATTGCCCGATGCTGCCAATCAAGTGCTATTAAAAGGGGGTGACGGTGTTGGTACGATTACTATGCGTGGTTTAGGGCTTGAAGTGGGCGGTCCTGCAATTAATCCAGTTCCTAAGGCAAATATAGAAGCTAATATTCGTGAAGTTGCCAGTGAATTACTGCAAACGCAAGGGCTAGAAGTGACTATTTCTGTGCCAGGCGGACAAGCCATGGCAAAAAAAACCTTAAATGATCGCTTAGGCATTATTAATGGTATTTCCATTTTAGGAACAACCGGTATTGTGCATCCTTATTCAACGGCGGCCTTTCGCGCAAGTGTGGTACAGGGTATTGAGGTAGCCGCTAACCAAGGGCAAACAGCGGTTGTATTAACGACGGGTGGGCGTACTGAGAAGTTTACTATGCGTGAATTGCCTGATTTAGACCCTGCTTGTTTTGTGCAAATGGGGGATTTTTTAGGCCCCGCTTTAGACAGTGCTGACCAAGTGGGTATAAGGCAGATTATTATTGGCGGCATGATTGGTAAACTGACTAAAATTGCGCAGGGGGAAATTATTACGCATGCTCGACGTAATGCGGTGAATACGCAATTATTAGCGGAAATAGCCGCAAGTGTGGGGGCTGAAGATTCTGTTTGTATGGCTATCAGTGATAATAAAATGGCACGTTTTGCCGGCGAATGCATGGAGGGATTAGGCTTAGGTGAGGCTTTTTATCAGGCTTTGTGTGCGCGTGTCGTGGCGACATTGGAGGCGCGTTATCCTAAGCGTTTCAGGTATCAGATTTTAATGTGTGATTTTGACGGAAATAAATTGGTGAATTATGAGTGAACGTTGTCAAATTATTGGGGTGTTGGATAACGGGTGCTCAGGTTTATCTGCTACCGCTCTTACTGGCTTACAAGAAGCTGAAGTGGTGATTGCCGCCAGTCGAGTTTTAAAATTGTTTGCTGCAACGATTATGCAGGCAGAATGTAAAGATCTAACTGGAAACTTAAGCTTAGTACCTGAGTGGATTAATGTGGCATTAGCAGCACAAAAAAAGGTCGTTGTTTTAGCGACAGGTGACCCCTTATGTCATGGTATTGCTAGCTTTTTAGTGAAGAAATTAGGCGTAGACAAACTGGAGATTATGCCTAATGTTTCCTCTATTCAATTGGCTTTTGCGCGTATTGGCATGGCTTGGCAAGATGCTAAAATTTGTTCTGTACACAGCAAAGATGCGGGCGAATGGTATAGGGGAGCAGGTGCTGAACATGGCCTTTATGCCTTATTACAAACTATTAATCAGCATGATAAGCTGGCAATATTAACCGGCCCTGAGAATAATCCAGCGCGTATTGCGCGTATGCTCATGATAGAAAATATGGCTAACTTATTTAACATGGTTGTTGCTGAAGATTTGCTTTGTACTGATGAAAAATTATTTCAAGGATTAAGTATTGCAGCGTTAGCTGAGCAGGAATTTACGGGTAATGATGTTGTGATTCTATGCCGAGTACAAGAAAAAGCAGACGCATTGCTTTTTGGTTATGCTGACCATGCTTTTAAACAGCGCAAGCCGGATAAAGGCTTAATTACTAAACGTGAAGTACGTGCAGTCTCGCTAGCAAGATTGCAATTGACCGCTAATAGCATCGTTTGGGATATAGGGGCTGGGTCTGGATCTGTCGGCATAGAAGCAGCCAAACTTTGCATACAAGGGCATGTTTATGCGGTTGAGAAAAATGCCGCTGACTTTGCTATTGCGAGAGAAAACGCACGCAATTTTGGTTTGCATAATTACACTTTAATTGAAAATAAAGCGCCTCTAGGTATGCAAGATTGGCTTGAGCCAAATGCGATATTTATTGGTGGTTCCGGCGGAGAATTAGCGGGATTAATCGAGTTGTGTTTGGCTAAATTACAAGCGAATGGTTGCTTAGTGATGAATTTTGTTACCTTAGAAAATCTCAATACGGCTTTGGAGACATTGAAACAAAGTGATGCACTGTGGGATATAACCCAATTACAAGCCTCTCGCAGCCAACCTATTTTACATATGAGCCGTATGCAAGCAGAAAATCCAGTATGGATTGTCTGCGCACAAAAGGAAATAGCAGCATGATAGGTACTTTATATGGCGTTTCTTTAGGGCCCGGTGATCCGGAGCTTATGACGCGTAGAGCATGGGCTCTGTTGCATTCAGAGGCAGACTGGACTTATCCAGTAAAAAGAAAACAAGGCGAAAGCTATGCGTTAAAAATCGCCTTAGCTGCTAATTTAAAGGTTCCAGAAAATAGTACAGAGCTAGTTTTCCCCATGACCCATGACCGGGAAATATTAGCTAAATATTGGTTACAAGCCGCACAAATTGTTTTGGAAAAATTACAAGCAGGGCGTGATGTGATTTTTCTAGTTGAAGGCGACGCATCAACTTATTCAACCTTTCAGCACTTAGCTAAAACAGTGGCGGGTTTGGATGAAATGGCTATTTTTGAAACTATTGCAGGCGTTAGCTCATTTCATGCCGCTGCTGCACGGGCAAAAATGCCTTTGGCAGATACCGATGATACAGTCGCTATTATTCCGGCAGGATACGGCATAGAAATGATTGAGGCTATGTTGCTTGATTTTGATACTTTAGTGTTATTGAAAGTAAAGCCACTACTTGATGATATAATTAGTTTATTAGAACGTAAGGGTTTACTTGCTCAGTCTTGCTTTATTGAGAAAGCAGGGTCTAATGAGGAACGTATTATCCACGATGTTCTAAGCTTAAGGGGAGAAAAGGTGAATTATCTGTCATTGCTAATGGTACATAATTCCCATAGAATGCGAGGGGAACTTATCCGCGGATGTCGGAAAAAATAAGCTCGTAATCATAACAATAATAGAGGAATAAATATGAATAGTACGCAGAAATTAATGGGTGCAGTCGCAGCTGTTTTTATTATTGGCTTTTTAATGGTTGGCTCTAATAAAGATCAATCAAATGAGTCTAAGGAAGCGGCAGCGATGATTAGAGCCGTTGCTGCTATGCAAACAATGGCAACATCAAAATGCCCAACAGCAATTAAAAATGCAACAGGGGATACAGTTTATTTTGCAACCTCTACAGATACAGATAAGCAAACCTATGTAACGATGACTTGGGATGCATCAAAAACTGATGATAAATACAGCTTTAAAAAAGCAGAATGTACTTTACACCTAACGCTAGGTGGTATTTCTAAATTAGTGATTGATGATAAAACGATTATTGAGAAAAAAGTAAGATACTAAGGAATGTGCATGAAATAACTTAGGCAACTTATAAAGTTGTTGCGTCAGGAATGGCAGTATAATTCCATTGCCTCAGGTGCTCATCAAATACAATTCGCATTGACTCTTTTTT
>NZ_FQTQ01000185.1 GCF_900128525.1 methanotrophic endosymbiont of Bathymodiolus puteoserpentis (Logatchev) | reverse complement strand
CTTACAAGCAATTTATGGCTTTAGCAGGATAGTTATGCCTGAAGACAAGGCGCTCTTCGCTTTCACTAGTTCTTGCGACAGAACCCAAATAGATGGCAACAGTTTTGGGATAAGATTATTCAATTTGGTGTCGAACATCAAACTGCTTAAAACATTATTTTAAAGTCACACCCCTATTTATAACTGAAATCTGGATGTCTTGATCTGTCGATCGGAAAAAGACAGGCAAGGTGGCAGTAGAATCCCTAGTAACCCTGCCAATTTTATGGTTACTAGGCATCCAAATAATGGCTTGCAGGATTTAGGTAATAATGTATGGTAACTACTCAGCGTAACTTAAAATCATAACACATTGATTTTTAATTATAATTAATGTATCTTGATGGTTTTTAGTCCTGTTTTTATCCATTTTAAGGTAAAAAATTATTAAAATCAGGTGATATTTAAAATATATCTATTTGATTTTAAAGTTAAAAAATACGCTGAGTAGTTACAATGTATGAAACAATAGATTGTAAAAGAACGATATCATTTGCACAATGTCAGGTACATTCTTGTGTAAAGACTAATAAAGCATAAGTCACCCTACCCTGACTTTATAGACAGAAAAAATCAATAACACAGCAATGAATACCATTACTGAGGTTCTAACAGGGATTGTAAACAGAGTCACGTATCATAATCCGACCACGGGCTGGTCTGTTTTGCGCGTGCAATCTTTTCAGTCACCCCAACAGCAGGAAACAGTAACCGTTCATCAAACCAAAGTCTTTGCGGGTGCGACCATGGAATTTCGGGGTGCCTGGACGATTGATCATAAGTATGGCCGTCAGTTCAAGGCCTCCGAAGCCATCGAGAAAAAACCAGCCACAACGGCAGCGATTGAAAAATATTTAGGTTCTGGCCTTATTAAAGGTGTGGGACCACAGACAGCCAAGAGAATCGTTAAATATTTCCAGAAAGAAACTTTGGATATTTTCGAGAATGATATACAACGATTAACTGAAGTCCCTGGTATTGCCACCAAGAAATTAAAAACCATTGAAGATGCCTGGACTGAGCATCGTGCTATCCGGGAAGTCATGATGTTTCTTCAAGGCCATGGCATCAGCACCCTGTTTGCTGTGCGAATCTACAAACAATATGGCGATAAAGCCATAGCGATGGTGACTGAAGATCCCTATCGTCTAGCTAATGACTTTTACGGGATTGGTTTTTTCTCCGCGGATAAAGTGGCTCTCAGTATTGGTCTGTCTAAAGACAGTCAGCAACGCATGGTAGCGGCAATTAAACATGTTTTAGCGGCCAGTCGTGAACAAGGGCATTGTTATTTGACTGAGCAACAAATTAACAAGGGTATCGTCGATCTGATTGAAATGAATTTAGGTGATCTGTTACATAATTATCTTGGCTTAATGAAACAAGAGGGACAACTTTGTACCCGACTGATTAGCAAAGCGGGTGTTGAAACGACGGGTTATTATTCAAAGACCCTTTATTATGACGAGACAACGGTCGCAACAATTCTACGCAGAATGAAAGGGTCTATTACGAGTGAGCCTGAGAGAATTGCAAATTGGATCAGTCACTATTGCCAGAGTAAGTCTATCGCCTTAAGTGATGAACAGGCGGATGCAGTTAAAGCTGTAGTGCAGCACCGTTTCTCAGTACTGACCGGAGGGCCTGGTTGCGGTAAAACCACGACGACATTGGTGATTGTTCGCCTGTTAGAAGCCATGAAAAAATCAGTTTTACTAGCCGCTCCCACGGGGCGAGCATCACAGAGGATGAGCGAGGTGATTGGGCGAGAAGCCAAAACCATTCATCGACTACTGGAGTGGAAAGGTGGCGAGTTTCAGATGAATGAAGAATCCAGGCTGAAGACTGATTTTTTAATTGTTGATGAATGTTCTATGCTGGATATCAGTTTAACCGCTTCTTTATTGAAAGCGGTACCCGATAACTGTCAGGTGCTGTTTATTGGTGACCCTGATCAATTGCCTTCAGTAGGTGCAGGTAATGTGCTTAAGGATATTATTTCCTCTGAGCATATCCCCTGCTTTCGACTAACTCAGGTCTTTCGTCAGGCTAAAGAATCCTTGATTATTCAGTACGCACATCAGATTAATAAAGGTGAAACACCTTATATTGCCTCCCCTTTTAAATCACCCGCTATCTGGAAAAATGGAGCCGATTGTCTGTTTATTGATTCAGATGAAGCGACTCAGGAACAGCTTGGATTTATTAGCCGTGTAAAACGTCATTTTGACTGGCATACTGAAGAATTAGAGAATCTTGGTACAGAGAAAGTCAACCCTTCCCCTTTTGAATTCAGAATCGAAGAAGTCATCACATCTGCTTATGAAGTCAGTTTTGTTGTCCCTGATAAATTCAAACATGTGGATCTTGAACAATTAACTCAAACTGATGCGCAGGTTGATGCCTTAAAATCTGTGGTCAAGAAAATACACCCCTGGTCTTCATTGCATTACGGTCTATCTGCTGTTGATAGCGTGGTTAAACTCTATCTTGAGTGGATTCCTAAATATCATGGGGCAGATGCGGAAATACAGATTTTAACGCCGATGACACGGGGCAGTCTGGGTTCTGCTAATCTCAATAAGGTAATCCAGGAAAAAGCTAACCCACCCCATCAAAGTAAGTGTCAATTGAAAGTGGGAGAACGGATATTTCGAGAAGGCGATCGTGTGATTCATCGGCGTAATAATTACGATCTGAATGTGTTTAATGGAGATATAGGAAAAATTATCACTATCAACAATGAGGAACTCAACGCGATGGTGTCTTTTTACCCCGATAACCGGGAAGTGCATTATAAAAAAGAAGATATTATGGAGCTAGATCTCGCTTATGCGATTACCATTCATAAGTCCCAGGGCAGTGAATTTAAGACAGTGATTATTCCTATCCTTACCCAGCATTTTAAGATGTTGTATCGTAACCTGATTTATACGGGATTAACCCGAGCAAAAGACCTGGCGGTTTTTGTCGGCACTAGAAGAGCCTTATCCATGGCCATAATGCAACAGGATGTTAGTCAGAGACAGACTGCTTTAGAATCTTTGATTAAAGCTTAGGAGCGAGAATTCAATAATACCCGAAAGTATGACGCAGGATTTTGGCTTCATAGTCGTGCTAGGAAAACAGGCGCATAGCAAGCTACGCAACTATTTTTGTAGTGCGGCTGTGGAGCCAAAAGACAAGTCATACTCGGGTATTATTGAATTCTCGCTCTTTGGGCCAGGCATAAAACCGGCAATCTGGAAAATGACTACAGCCTATATAATTCTGACCAATTTTATTGCCTCGAATAGCAGTACGAACTTCAAGCGTATGATTGCATTCTGGGCAAGGGTCGCCTGCCTGGTATTGTTTGGCTGGGTGCGAGCTTGGATTTGTTACGCTGTTAGAAGCAGCAGGCGTTGATTGATGCTTTGTTTGTGGCGTTTTAACCTGTGTCATTATGTTATTAAGCAATAATATTTGTTGTTGCAAAAAGCCATTAATATCCTGTCCTTTATTATTCGCAATATCATCCAGCTGTTGTTCCCACTGCGCGGTTAATAGTGGATCTTTGATAGTGTCAGGGACAGCACCTATCAAATCAAACCCTAGCTGTGTTGCTTTGAGCAATTTCTTTTCTGCAATAATAAATTTACGCTGGAATAGTGTTTGAATGATATTGGCTCGGGTAGCTTGCGTGCCCAATCCTGCTGTTTCCCTCAGTATCTTTTTCATTACTTTATCGGTCACCTGAGTACCAATGGTTTCCATGGCTTTGATCAAGGTGCCTTCGGTGTAATGTTTGGGTGGCTGGGTTAATTTATCTAACAGCTTGAGATGATCACAAAGTAGTTGCTCACCTTTTTTTACCGCAGGAAGTTCCTGTTTATTATCTTCACCGGCTGGTTTAGAAAAACTCTGTCTGCTCTCTGTTTCAAGCGCCTTCTTCCAGCCTTTAACGCGAGCTATACGTCCACTGGCTTTAAATTGGTCTGCATCAATCGTTACGATGATCGTGCTTTGATCATATTCAAAATCAGGAAAGAACTGAGCAATATAACGGCGTCGAATCAAATTGTAGACATTAAGTTCTTTGACATTGAGACGATTAATACCAGGTGTTGCCTGTGTAGGAATAATGGCATGGTGAGCGGTGACTTTTTTATCATTCCAGACTCGGGATTTTTGTTTATTATTTGCCTGTGCAATAAGATCACTAAGGCTCGCATCATTTTTACAAAGTGCTTGCAGTATCATACTGACATCGTTAAATTGACTGAGCGGCAAGTACTCACAATCACTTCTTGGGTATGACGTCAGTTTATGGGTTTCATAAAGAGATTGTGCTAGATTCAATACTTCCTGAGCCCCATATCCCCAGCGACGCGAAGCCTCTTGTTGTAAACCCGATAAATTATAAAGTAAGGGTGGTGGCTGTTTCTTTCTAGCGGTAGTTGCGGTTGTGACAAGACCTTGTTGATTTTGACATCGATCAATGACGGACTGTGCAACTTGTTTGTCCAGACATCTTTTTTGCTCGTCGCCCTGCCCTGTTGATCTTTGTTCTGGAAGTTGCCATTTTGTTTCTAGCAATTCACCTTTAATTCCATTATTGGTTTTAAAATAAGTCAAAATTTCATAATAAGGGACAGGTTTAAAATTTGATATGTCACGATCACGATTGACTATCAATGCTAATGTAGGCGTTTGCACTCGACCTACTGAGCGTACTTGTCGATCATTCGCTAACAGCGTAAAAGCCCGGGTTAAATTCATGCCGATTAACCAATCAGCACGACCTCTAGCCAAGCCTGAATGATACAAAGGTTCCGTTTCTATACTCGGTCTGATCGCTTTCAATGCGCGCTGTACACTCACTGTATCCAGAGCGGATAACCATAAGCGACGAGTTGAACCTGTATAGTTAAAGTAATCCAGAACCTCTCGGGCAATGGTTTCCCCTTCACGATCCGCATCGGTTGCAATCACTACACTATGACTGCGTTTTAAAAGCTTTTTTAAAACTGTCAGTTGTTTACTGGTCGATTTTTTTGCCGACATTTTCCAGTCTTGGGGCAAAATCGGCAAATCGTGTAATGACCAGCGCTTATACTTGGGGTCGTATGCATCGGGAGGAATCATTTCCAGTAAATGACCAATACACCAGCTAACAACCACTTTATCACCCTGAAGATACCCATCATTACGTTGATTAGCGTTTAGAATACGTGCGATATCACGCCCCTGTGATGGTTTTTCACAAAGGTAGAGTTCAAATGTGTTGTTTGCTCTTTTAACCAAGGTAGAATGATCTCGAAAGTGATGAAGGCTAAACGCCTTGAGGTGTTTATTTAGGTTGTTATTATACCTTTATTATGAACCTCTTCTGTGATGCCAATGTAGCTATGATCTCCAAAGAAAAATCGGTAGTGGGTGAAATCTGTTATTAAGCGTGAATATCTAGCCCAAATTCAACTTTATTGATTAGCAGTCCAATGACAA
>NZ_FQTQ01000184.1 GCF_900128525.1 methanotrophic endosymbiont of Bathymodiolus puteoserpentis (Logatchev) | reverse complement strand
AATTTATGGCTTTAGCAGGATAGTTATGCCTGAAGACAAGGGGCTCTTCGCTTTCACTAGTTCTTGCGACAGAACCACAAATGGTTCCTATCGAGTCTTATTGTCAACTTGATTTAAAATTGCTTTCAGCATTTGGTTCTGGTAACACAATTCGACTGTATGAGATTTTTAAATCCTATGCGTTCAAAAAAACATTTGATATAGGGTTTAATGAGCTAAGAAAACAACTAGGTTTTTTTAATGAAGGGAATTATCCAGAATGGAAATATTTTAACGCCAAAGTTCTTAAACCCGCAGTTAAAGATATAAATAGCCATAAACAATATGATATTGAAGTGTTTTACGAAAAACGGAGAGGATTAGATAAAATATCATTTACGATTAAAATACATAGGCCACAAGATTTAAGTAAAATTCAAGTATTAAACTTGAATGAAGAAATAGATAGAATTTCAAGAAAGCCTAACTTAATACAGCAGAAGTATATAGAAACTGTTTTATTCTTTTGTAAAAAAGATTCCTCTATTAGTAACGAGCAAGAGCTTATAGATTGGATTATTACCGATCTTATTAGCCAGCAAATAAAATTAGAAGCTAAGTTCAATTTTAAGTTTTCAATGAATGCAATTAGTAAGCAAGTTAGAAATGGTAGCTACACTCAACCGTATTCTCATAAGCATTTAGTTATTGATGAAATTTCTTTCGATCCTGTTATCTATGAGGAAATGAAAAAAATGGAGAGGAAAGGGCTTTATGACAGCATTAAAGATCAATATAGTTCAGAACTGATAAGAGCTAATCATTTTGGATTTATCATTGACTCATAAAATTAAAAAGGTGGCTAAACTATGTCAGTAATACAACTTAAAAAATGTACGCTTCCAGAAACAAATATTAAACATTATCTTACTGCAATTACTGCATTAAATATTTACTCTGAGGATGGAACAGGAGACTGGCATTTTTCAGAGAACTTTTTAGAGGATGGTGATTTTATACCGCGTAAAACTGTAGCAGGGGTTGATACTTGCTCAACAAATGAATATCTAGGTAATAACGGGGTTTTTAACTGTTACCAAATATTAGTAGAATCGGGCGTTCAACCTTCTACTAAAGATGTATTTTCAGCCGATCATTACCGTGCAATTGCAGATATGGTTTTAGATGGTATTACCAAAGGATATGATATTGAAAGTTCCATCATTCTTGATGACTGGCTTCCAGAACAGCATGAAAAAGAGAAGTTATATTGTTTAATAGACAGTTTTAAGCCTGCATTAACAGAAAAACAATGGCAAAAAATAAAAGCATGGAAAATGAAGCGTTAGGTGTTGAATTAAAAGAAGACCAAAAAACACATGTTAAGTTTATGTCTGAAATTGCAAAATCCACCCTTGATACACCAACTGTATTAAAAGGCGGCACTGCTTTGCTTTTAGCTTACGATCTGGATAGGTTTTCAGAAGATTTAGATTTTGATAGTACAAAAGCATTCAATTTAGAAAAAAGGATTAATGACTCTGCAAAAAAATCAAATGTTAAAGTTAATAAAATTCTTTTAAAAAAAGGTTCTGTCGCAAGAACTAGTGAAAGCGAAGAGCGCCTTGTCTTCAGGCATAACTATCCTGCTAAAGCCATAAAT
>NZ_FQTQ01000183.1 GCF_900128525.1 methanotrophic endosymbiont of Bathymodiolus puteoserpentis (Logatchev) | reverse complement strand
AGGGCTTTTTCTACCGCTTGTATTTTAAATCCTTCGGTATATTTTGGACTCATTTTTCTTTCCTCTAAAGTTTATTTTAGAGGCGACAACTATTCTGACACAGGGGGTATTCATAATCTAATGCGATTAGGCGTTTCCAAATCAGTGGCAATTAGTTTGGGTATGAGTTCAAAGGGATATTACCGCCTAGCAAAAACCAAGGCGGTACAACTGGCTTTAAATAACAAATGGCTAGAGTCGCAAGGCCTAGTCTCGATTAAAGACCAATGGGTTAAGTTCCATTATTTATGATGGCGATGAACCGCCCTGTGCGGAGCCGCATGCAGGGTGGTGTGGGGAGAGCTGGAGAGAAACTAGCCCTTACCCGATTTACATTTCGATATTCGACAGCCTTCAATCAATACGCAGTCACTCAACCAACGACTTTTAAAGCCGTTGACTGTAGCAGGGCAGACTTAACAGTGCACTGACTTTTGATGTAATCTTACTGATCAGTAATACCCTGAAAACAGGGTTTAAGAGCTTAGCTAAACTGCACCATTTATAACACAAAGCCCTTCCAAGCAGTAAAATGCCTGATACTCTTAGCCCTGCTACCTCATACTCAACCTTTCCAGCCAATGATAAGGAGTGAAACAGCGAGGAAAGGAAATACGATGAGCTATCACAAGCAATTACACCCAAGCAAAACAAACCAGAAAACCCTCAATGGATTTTGAAATGTAACGCCAAATTCAGTGGCCGCTGGCAGATGTTCGATGAACTCTGCAAACACACTGAGCTTTGGTATAAAATGGCCTTTAAAAAAAAGACTGTGCTGCCAGCGGTCAACTTCCGGGTAGAATCAGCCATTACTGGCCAATCCCCCCACAGATCCGTACGTGAGCAATTCACTCATACGGTTCTTCGGTAATCAAGACAAGTTTTGTCCTGACGCATAACTTTACTACCCTGCAAGCTATCAGACACTGTGCACGATTTTGGGGGTGGGTAGGGGGAACGCTTCTAGCAGTTGCTTGAACTGATCCCACGGTATGGCACTTTTGTGACTTCTTCGGCTGAGCCAATACTGCCAACCTCGGATGACAAAATGTCGTACCGCTTCCATTGATCGCATGTTACACCGTACTCCGAAATATTGGAAGTGTCCTCTTAATTTTGAGGATAGCATTTGTTGTTGCCATTTGAGCGGTTTATGTCGATTGTTCCGACACCATTCCCGCATGGCGACTATGCTTTTCCGCATTTTCTTTTTCGCTGTCTTACGCTTTATAACCCAATATCCCGCTCTTGTTCTTGCCCAAAAATGGGTGAATCCAAGAAAATCGAATGTATTCTCGCCTTTGCTGACTTGTTTCTTTAAAGCTGGCTTTTTGAACGAGAATAGTTTGGTTTTCTTTGGGTGGATGGTGAGTCCAAATCTGTCAAACCGTTTGGGTATGACTTCCATGATTTTTCTTGCATCGTCTTCATTTTGACTGCCAATGATAAAATCATCGGCAAACCGTACGATGAAACAGTGTCCTTTCATTCTAGGTTGGACTTCGTTTGTAAACCATTCATCCAGTACATGGTGTAGGTATATGTTGGCTAACACGGGAGAGATTACACCGCCTTGTGGGGTGCCTTTGTCACTGTAGCTGAGGACTTCTTTGTCAACTACGCCTGCGTTTAACCATTTCCCTATGAGCCTAATGAGGCTACCATCATTGACTCTGAGTTTGATAATTTCTATCAATTTTGCTCTGTTAATGTTGTCGAAAAATCCGCTTATGTCTGCATCTATTAACCACTTGATGTTTTTCTCCATACCGGGAGTTCGGATGTCATAAAGTGCTTGGTGAGCACTGTGTCCTTCTCTGAATCCGTGGGAGTAGTCGTGAAAGTCTTGTTCGTATACTGCTCCCAGTAACATCGCCACCGCTTTTTGCACTATCTTGTCTTCAAACTCTGTGATGCCGATAGGCCTTTTCTTTCCGCCGTCTTTGTCTATCCAGACTCGCTTGATTTTCGGTGCCACATACGTTTGATTTTTCAAACGCTGGTGCAATTCAGTCAGATTGTCTGTCAGGTTACGTTTGTAGTCCTTTGACGTGACTCCACTGAGTCCCGCTGCTCCACCTTTGCGTACCCGATGATAGGCTTCGGTTAGAAAGTCTACATCCATGCGGTGAGCCAGCGATGTAAACACCTTGGCTGGTTCTTGTTTCGCTTGCGCTGCAATCTGACGGAGGTCTGTTGATATGAGTTGTGATTTCTGTGTATCTTTCATCTTGCTTTCCGTCAGAACGTTATGCCCGGTTTCTCCTTCCCTTCAGTGGGTCGCTCGGGTCTCACTTCCCCACCTTCTCGGCTTACCTCTGCCTTCGGTACTATGATCCACTAAGACCACCGTTTTGCCATCTCGGGCTGCTTCGCTTCCGCTCGCCTCCCGATACCTTGCTAAATTTCGCTTTATTTTGTGTTCTTGTCAGGCTTTTTAAAAAAAACGCGGCCTGTTTAGCTCGTTGTTCTGGTGAAAATCGACCTGAACTACGCCCAGCCTTTTTCTTAACCGATTGGCTGTGGTTTCGGTATTTTTTTTCGCAAGGAACTAACGGTTCTCTCAAGTTCCCAGACTACCCCTATGTACACATGCCCCGCTCGCAGTCTCCGGTGGTGTCGTTAACGCTTGCCTTAGCGCGTTAAAGACTCTTGCCTTCCAGTAAATCCAAACTGTCGGCTTTCCCCGCTACTATCGCAGGTTATCGATGCTTTCCTTATCGACCACAAATATACAACTTTCGGAGATCAGTGACGCGGCCTACGCACTCACTACACCTGGCTTCATACACACCCTACTGGATATGCACGCAGGTTCATTACTGGCAAGGATGGCCTTTCTTGTCAGGTGGGAATTGGACGATTTGCTATCCTCACTCACTGGGTAATACTAACTAATTTTACGACCTTTCGGTCGGTTCCAAAGTTCTGGATTTAGCTTGACACGAGGATTTTTTTGTTATGTTTTAACACTTTTAATTATGTACTAATTTAATTTCAATATGGCAATTAACTGCTTCTGCATATTTTTTAAGCGTTGCCAACGATGGCGAATGTTTTCCACTCGTAAGTGATGATTCTAATCTAGTAATAGAAGGAGCTTTAGTTCCCATTCGTAAAGCAATTTCTGCCTGACTTAAGCCTGAGTTTTCACGTGCTAATAACATACCTCGAAGCAATGAAAACTCAGGGGCTAAACTATCATATTCATCTTTAACTTTTTGGTTAGATAAAGCATTGGCTTTTAACTCTTCATGTGTCATTGTTTAATAACCTCCAGCATTCTTTTGTTAGCAATAACAAGTTCCTTTTTCGGTATTTTTTGTGTCTTTTTAATGAACACATGGAGCATAATTATTCGTTTGCCTACTTTCGTACAAAAGAAGGCTCTTGCAATCCCTTCTTTACTTTTAACCCTTAATTCAAATAAGCCATTTTCAATTGGTTTAGTGTGTGGCATACCAAGGTTTGACCCAAATTCAATCATTAAGTCGGTTAACCTAAAATAACGAGATAAAAGCCCTTCAGGCAAGCCTAAAATACTTTCTTCAACTTCAGGACTATAATATTCAATACTCCATTCCATAAGTGGAATAATAACATATTTGTTACTTAATTCAACATTGTAATTTTAGAGTAAGCATAACGCCAAAATCAGATGCCGTTTAAAGTGGCACGGCTTTTTGCGAATAGCAAAGTCGAGTAGCCCGAAGTACTTCCCCCTCAGGCTCTCACAGAACCGTACGTGAAACTCTCGCTTCATACGGCTCCTATCATCCAACCGTTTCATTAAGTAAAGCTCCAGTGTACAAACAATTTGGGTTCACGTTGTCGATAGCCTATTATCCAGCGTACCGCTCGGCGTTCCGTTTTTAATCGTTTATACTTTTTCTTTGCCCATCTTACTAGTTTTTCATTTAAGTAAAACAATACGCGCTTAAGTTCTGCTCGTCCATATTTTCCATAGTAATTTTTCCATCCTTGCAGGATCGCTCGACTATAGTACGCTATGCTATTAAGATTGGCTTTGCTGTTTCGAAGTATTCTCCAACTGGCGATTTTATCCCTGACCTTTTTAGCTGATTTCCTGCTAATCGCTGGTGTAAAGGCGACAAAGAATTTCCCTTGCTTATTTTTACACAGCCGTGGTTTAAAGGTGTGCCCTAGAAAGTCAAAACTAACCTGAGGATAACTTCCTCGCTTACTACTGCTTTTACAGTAGGCTATTTTGGTTTTCTTTGGGTGTAGGGTCAATCCGCAATCGGTGAAGCGTTGTTCAAGTAAAGTCTTGAGTTGTTGGGCTTCTTGCTCGCTGGCACAGTGACAAACAATGTCATCTGCATAGCGTTCAAATTGTATCCCTATCCAGTGCTTTTCTACCCATGTGTCAAACACATAATGTAGGTAGAGGTTCGCTAGTAAAGGACTGATAACGCCACCTTGCGGTGTGCCTTTGTCTCTCAATTTCGGTTGTTCATCTCTGTGTTGTACGGGCGCTTTTAACCATCTCTCTATATAGAGTTTCATCCACTTTTCTGCTACATGCTTAGGAATGAGCACAAATTAATTTAGGCAAGTTCAATTTAAGAATTATAATGATGCAACTCATAAACTTTATTTAAAATCGACCCAAGATAAAACCTTACTCAAAAGAAATTGAAGCGCAGAT
>NZ_FQTQ01000182.1 GCF_900128525.1 methanotrophic endosymbiont of Bathymodiolus puteoserpentis (Logatchev) | reverse complement strand
GCCACATGGCTCTTTGAGCGCAAGCTCCGACCTGTTTTGATGGCATATCTGTAATAAAATGTCGGACACCGTTAACCAGAAATAGCTCCATGCATGCTTGTTGCAATATAATTGCTATCCAAATCTAAGGCATAAACAGTACCACAGTAATTAAACGGCACACTCATATCCCCTTTACCATCACTCATTCCCTTTCTGACACGTGACATGCCTAGGTACATAGTATTGGTAGACTCGTCTAGCGTAATACCTTCCATTTTTTCAAATTCAACCGTTGCGCCTTGTAATGCAGCATAACGTCTAGTTTCTAAACGTGAAGCTGCTTTTTCCATGCCTGGCTTAACTGCTAAACATTCATCACCATAACCCGCATTGATAGCTTGACAATCCGCACTATCTTCAGTAAAGATATCTGAAAATTTAACACCGCTGTCTATAATGGCTTTTACCTCAGCGTCAGATGCTTTACCTAAGCTAATCCAGCTGAGCGTTCCTGCCCCACCATCAAGGTCATACTTACGTTCTGTATCATTTGTCCATGGCGATGTTTGGTGAAATTTAACGGCAAACAACTCACCTGAACTTAAGTCACCTTTTGTATCTGCTTCATAGCGGAATAATCCAACATGCGAGCCGTCATCTGAGGTATACACAGTTTTTTCATTTGGCATAACCTTAGATAACTCAATCGCAAGACGTCCCATTGAGTAATGCTTTGCCACTGAAGTATTATCGTAATCCGCGACATTGACCTCAACGGTATAACCGTAATCATAAGGGTTCATATGCTGTAGAGCTAATGCTGGTAAATCAGCATCTGCAGCACCACGAGCAACAGGAAAATAACGCACCATAGCTGCATTATAGCCATCGATCGTATTATCACGCCATTGTTTAGCATCTGGTGGGTATTCTTCTGAGCCTAAATGATTTCCCCAAGGTGTAACACTACCTGCACAATGTACCCAACCGCCATTAAACGCTGAAAAATCTAAGGGGCGAGTACGTTTAGCCGTTAAAATACCTGATGAAGGGTTTTGATCCATTTCAGTCACATACATCGCTGCAGGACGTGTTTCAAAATGTGACACCATATAAACCTTGCCATCACCTCCCGTAATTAATGATGAAAAGTCATTATCACTTGCGACATGAACCGAGCCATCTTCAGATTTAATGGGCTGGCCTTCAATATCAAAAATAGTTCCAAATGGAGCTGCTGAACCCGCGGGGTTAGCCCCTGAACGCATAATGGTATTATACTTAAAATCAACAATGGCCTTGCCAACTTTTACTTGTTGCGATGTTAAGACGCTACGCTTATCAAAATCATTCGTTGGTACGGGTGCATTTGAAAATTGTAATACATCTTCAGCCTGAGCAACTGCGCTGCTGGCTAGAATAGAAGATATAAGGATTTTAGAAAGTTTGTATTTCATAAGTTATTTCCCCCTTGAATTATGGGCATACTAAGGCTGCAAGTATCAGTTTGATACTTGCAGCTACTGTAAAGAGATTTTATGACAAGGGGATGTCAAGTTAATTACAATAATATGACAAAAATAATAAGAAATACTCCCTTAAAAAAAACAAGATCCCACTGAAAAAAACAAAAATATTCCGTTTAAATTACAACGAAATACAGTAAACTCTTAGCCCAGCCTTCGAAAATAGTGATTAAATTTAATATTCTGCGTAACAAATTGAAAAGTAAGAATTAAAAATCATACCAAAAATATGTTAAGTAGCACCAAAATATCTATTTATAGATACACTTCAATTGCTTACAGATTTAAATTCGAAAGCTGAATTAAAGTATATCTCTGTACAAAAAAATTATAAGCGTTATTACGCGATGTAATAAGCTAAAAATTCAGCTCTAACGAGCATTTTTGATGCACCTATAACAATAAAAAGAGGGGTCCCTATGAATGCATTTTTAAAACGCACTGCCAATTATTTTCTAATCGGAATTTTAGCTTTTATTCCTATTGTTGTTACCTGAATTCAAGTCATAAGTGCATAACCCAGTAAATTTTTTATATCTACCCCAGTTAGCTCTTCAAAAGCTTCATAAGGTGTTTTGTAGTTCAGACATTTTTTAGGTCGATTATTAAGCTTA
>NZ_FQTQ01000181.1 GCF_900128525.1 methanotrophic endosymbiont of Bathymodiolus puteoserpentis (Logatchev) | reverse complement strand
AAAAATCAGTGGAAGCACCCGAAGTGATGCAGGACGGAAAGCTAGAGATACTTTTGCCAGTCTAAAAAAGACCTGTCGAAAGCATGACTTATCATTTTGGGATTATTTGAAAGATCGCTTATTGGGTGTAGGCGATATTTCTCCGTTATCGGAAGTCATCCGTGCGGCCGCTGCCTGTGGATAATGAGAAGTTACTAAGAACGCTCACAACTGGTTGTTTCTATAAACGATATAGTTGCTAAGCAGTTTGTACTCAACCCTAAAAAACCACAGATTATTAGTGATATAGTATTACCAATAGAGTATTTTATTGCTGGCTATAACAAAATTACGCTCTCAGTTGCTCAACATTATACTGAGCAATGCGAATTCCCAGAATCTTCTGAGCTTTGGACCCAAGTAAACTCTGTCAAGTCCTATTTTAGTATTGACTCAAGTTATACCAACGAAAGATACACTCTGGCAGATTTAAATAAAATAATCGATAAAAAACTAGATCACTATGCAATAACTTTATTACGCCCTAATACCTCCTATAATGATAACGATTTGCAATGGGGCAGCTTAGTATCGCAAGCTATTGCCTTACGGCTAGACTATAAGACCTTCAAACTGAATTTACAGCAAGCGACAGCCATAACTAAGCATAAAGATCAGATTTTATCGAATCAAGACCCTTTGCGATTTTTACAACAATCTAAATTAAACTCCGATGCTGTTTTAATAGGCACAAGCGCCGAACTTGCCGACTTATTAGCACCCGAGCTAAAACATAAAATAAAGGGTGCTTATTTGGGTGTTTACCCTGCGCAAAAAAATAATGCTCAAATTATTATTATCTCAGGGACAACACCGGATGAAGTAACTTTGGCCGCGAAAACCTTTGCTTATGCACGCAACGCATTTCCTGACACACAAGATATGTTTATCAAAACTTTAAACATTCAACCTTATCCAATATCAACGAGGTCCAATATCATCGTTCCTGGGCTCACTTATCAATTTAAAGATTTAGGCTTTACCACGCGTACAATTCACCCTAAGAGTAAGTATGTGAGCTTAACATTTAATATGCCTAGCGACTTGTATCATGAACCAAAAAGCAACGTTACTATTAAGCTAGCTCTAAACTATGGAGCTGCATTTCGCTCTGACTCTGTTTTAAATATTAGGGTGAATGATATTTTTGAAAAAGCGATAAATCTGGACAACGAAGATGGCGATAGTTTTCAAGCTTATACAATTAATATTCCTAGTAGCACTTTTGAGCCTGGATTCAATAAAATTAGTTTTGAAGCTGTTATGCCACCTGTGGTATCAGGTGACTGTACTTATATGCAGGATAAAAATAGCTTATTAACGCTGTTTGAAAATTCAACTATTCTATTTCCAGAGCTTGACCATTATACGCAATTACCTGACTTGTCCTTATTAAAACGAACGGGGTTTCCCTATCTAAGCGCGACTAATGGCTCAGGTTTAGGCATCGTACTGCGTGATCAAAACCACGCAACTTTACTTGGCTCATGGCAATTAATAGCAAAGCTGAGTCAAATTAATCGCGCCCCTTTACCAGAAGCAAAATTATCTTTCAAATCTATTAATGACCGCCACTTATTTATTATCGGTGCTCGAAATTCATTATACGATGATGACTTAGCTCATGCACCAATACAATTAAGCGAAAATATCACATTTCCTTATAGCGCAGGCCATGCCATACAAGAAAAACACCAATCTATTTATCAGTCGCTAGAGCAGTTACTATTTCCCGAGTCTAAATCATCAAATAATGCTCTATTACAACCACTACATACACAAATTAATTTTAATGCCTCACTCGGCTCACAAGCACTCATGGTCAGCTATCCATCCGAGACCGGGATCAATAAGAAACTGAATACACTTATTACTTATGATAACCCCGCGGTATTTTATGCCACTATGTACCGGCTCGTTCAGCCTGAGTTATGGAATAAGCTAAATAATAATATCGCTATATGGAAAGATGATGCAAAATCGCTAGAAACATTAAGCGCAGGAAAGACCTTTTATATAGGCGAAACTACCTTACGTAATAAGCTTGCTTACCATTTTTCACTGCATCGTAACTACTGGTTACTAATAATTCTTGGCCTACTACTCTTCGTTGCATTTCTAAGTCATCAAGCTTTAAAGCGTTACAAACTCAAATATCATAGCAATACCTCTGAATATGATTCGTAGTCTGCTATTATTTTTCCTATTATTAAGTGCCTGTAGCAAGCAGCCAAGCCCCGCACAAAAATCGTGGCAAGCGTTCAAACAAGAATTTATTAGTATAGAGGGACGTGTTATTGATAATGGCAATAAGGGAATCAGCCACTCTGAAGGTCAGGGCTATGGCCTGTTATTTGCCGTTTATTTTAATGACCAAAAAACATTTGCTACACTATGGGACTGGAGTGTTACCCACTTACAGACACGTAATGACTACTTATTTTCTTGGCAATACACTCCGAACCAGGGTGTTACCGATGTCAATAATGCTAGTGATGGTGATATTTTGATTGCATGGGCCTTATTGCAAGCAGCTCAGCGGTGGCATAATTCAAGCTATCAACAAGCGGCTAATAATATTCTCCGCGACATTCGCAATAAATTAATCAAGAATTGGCAGGGGCATAAGATTATCATGCCTGCTGAACAAGGCTTTATTACTCAGCCAGGAAAACTAACCATCAACTTATCTTACTGGGTATTTCCTGCCTTACAAGAATTTGCACGTGTTGATAAGAGTCCACTGTGGCAAAAATTAATTAATAGTGGCCTGTATTTATTTAATACCGCCGAGTTCGGGCAATGGCAGCTACCCGCTGATTGGCTGCAACTAGATGATAAAATCACCTTAAGCTCTGAAAGACCACCAGTGTTTGGTTATGAAGCTATTCGTATCCCCTTATATTTAAGTTGGGCAAATTTACTCCCCTCCGAGAAGCGCAAACAATTTCTAGCGTATGCACAGGCTAGTCAAAATCAATTGGGTTATCTAAGCCCAAAGGCTAACTTATTAAATAATAGTTTCGCTGAATACCCTGCTAATGCTGGCTTTATATCTACCTATCAATTAATTGCTCAAAAACCTATCGGCTTAGCTAATATTTCTCAGAATAAAGACTATTACTCACATAGCCTTGAACTACTTGCCTTTATCGCTCAGCAACAGTCAATTGCCCAATGACCCGTCCCGCCTTTACTCCTTTTATACTAAAACTACTTAGTATCGGCAGTTTCATGATTGCTGTTGCCACCATATGGCACATTACCCAAGAGCAACCCTTATTGCCCAAGCAAGAGCAAGTAACTATAAATATAGCCTCTAAAACCAAAACACCGGCCTCTCCATCAAAGCCAAAATTTGATAAAACCACTCAAGCGCCTGATGAGCGCATTCTATGGCAACTATTTAACTCCAGTAAGTTAACTCTACTACAATCCACTATTAGCCAATGGCAAAAACAGTTTCCAAAGTGGTCTCCCCCAATACAGCTACTTACCTTAATACACAAAAAGCAACCACCGAGTTCAATAGCCAATAGGCAACCGATAGGACATGCTTGGAACCCCCTATTGCTTAACAGTGATATTAATCAAGTCATTTCTCTTGTACTCAGCCAGCCCAGTCAGCACTGCGGCCAACTACAACAATTATGGAATGGAAAAAATATTTATCACTACGTAAACTCACAAGCAGATAAGCTCAACTTATTAACTGCCGCCATTCACCACTGCCATTCAGACCAAGATAGACTTAATTTGATTCAAAGTGCACAAAGCTACTTGGATATAACATATTTTAATCGTTTAATTCAAAATGTTCAGCCGATGTTTCATAAACCTAAAGACATACAGCGTATCGCAAACATCCACTATAGGTATAATCGCTACTCCCTTTCTCAATCCATCACCAAGCATAACGTACCGATTATTGAACAGCTGCTTCCTCAACTGACCATCGCGATAAAACAACGTAAAGATGTTGCTATCGCTAATCAACTTGGCTGGTATTTTTTCAAACAGAACCGGACAATATCAATAAACTGGTTCAGTGCTGCACTCACTTGGCAGCCTCGACACCTCGACTCAGCCATAGGCTTAGTACAAGCTTTGTATGATAATCACCAAAACACACAAGCACTAGATTTAGCTCGTCACTTTTCTGATCACCCCAGAATGCAGCCGCTGCTCGCTAGCCTTTTACTGGCTCAAGCACAAGAATTATACGACCAACATGATTATCAAAACAGCCTAAATACATTACAACAAGCGCAACGATACCTGACTGACGCTCGCCCTGCTGATGAACTAAATGCTTGGATTTTATGGCAAACGGGAGATCAGCAAAAAGCCTTACAACTGGCACAACGCTATCAACCACAATCTAAAGGAATGCGGGAACTAACAGGCCTTATCTATTATAAAAAGGCTTGGCAGCAAATGGATCAAAAACATTATACTCAAGCTGAGGCATCTCTCAACCTCGCACAATCATACTCGGGAGAGAGTCCTGAGGGCAATGAACTCAAAGCCTGGCTTGATTATAAACAAAGTCCAAAAAAATATAGTTTCCCTGAATTATTTGCCTATAAAGAATTTCTTGCTGCTAAGCAATATGCCCCCACCCCATCAATCGCTGCCAGTATTACACCTAGTGCACATTTACTACAGAATATAGATTCCACATTTATAGAAACGGGCATACTATATCGCAGCAGAAGTGGCAGTGCTGGAACCAGCCGACTAGAAATCAAAGAATTACCTCTTATTGGTAGCCGCTATGTATTTTCTAACACTCATGAATTTAGCATTCATGGCTTTCGTAGTGAATTATATAGTGGTCAAGTCAGTAAACAAGATTGTCGATCTATAGGAAGCATAGGTTTAAATGCAAACAATACCCAAATGAAACCTTGTTTTAGCCCCTTTAAGAATTCACTATCTAATGGCTTATACGCACAGATAAACTACCAACATGCGGGGAAATTTAACCCCTATTTCTCTATTGGCAGCACGCCTATGAATGGCATACTGGGGCCCAGCATCACATGGAATATTGGTTTCAAACAACACGGGGATCATGGATTCTGGCAACTTGAGGGATTTTCCAAACCTGTACGCCAGTCAATTTTATCTTACACTGGTATGCAAGACCCTTATAGTCATGAGAAGTGGGGACGTGTAATGAGTACGGGATTACTAGCAACTACCTTAATTCAGCTCAATCAAGATTGGAGTCTTTATAGCGAATCAAAAGGAGCTTTTTTAGGAGGAACTAAGGTTGCTAATAATCTCAACCTAAGTCAAAGTATCAGCCTTGCTTATAATTTTTATTTCAAACACTTTGATTATTTCTCCCTGGGTCCCCACGCATCAATACAGCATTATAAGAAAAATCTAAGTCATTTTACCTTAGGTCATGGGGGGTATTTCAGCCCACAACTACTTTACAATATCGGGGCATCACTTAACTTCCTGACCAAAGAAGGCAAACCTTTTATTCTCAAAGGACAAGCCAGTGCAGGCTTTCAATCGTTTACTGAAGAACAATCTCTCTATTTTCCCACAAACTCGACGCTACAAAGCCTTGCCGAACAAAACTTACAAAATCAAGGCATATATTCCAAAAACAGCCAATTAGGTGCAGCCTTTGATTTAGAATTGAAAGGTGCTTGGCTACTAACGCCTAATATACAAATAGCTGGCGGAGGTGGATTTCAGCAAATAGGAAATTACTCAGATTATTTTTTTGCCGCCAATATTCGCTATTATTTTAAAGGTCGTGTAGCTACATTCAGTACAGATATTCCAAGATTTACCTTCAAGCAACTGTTCTAGCACGTAACAACAGAAATAAACCACCGATACTAAATAAGATTAAAGTAGAGGGTGCCGGTATAACCGCAATAAACTGGTAATGATTCACTTGACCACTTAATTGACCCGTTACACCCCTTAAAGAATTAACAATAAGCTGTCCATCAATATGTCCATCATAAAATACACTATCCGCTAAAGGCGCTAAAATACTTCCTTTAATACCGATACCATTAATCCCTAAATTAGTAGCTTGAAATAAATTAAATAAGACTTTTTGTGTCAAAGTTCCATCATGCCTAATAGTGCTATTAACATCATTGTCCAGAATACGCACGATATTATTGTTCACAGACCTATAGAAGCCAAAACCGCTCAAATTAACATTCGTACCTGAAACATTAATCAAAGCATGTGATTGTATTGGAATATCTAAGGTGAATTTATTGGTTCTAGCTAATTCATCAGCCGTAATAGAAAAAACATTAACATCCAAATTAACCCCACTTAATGTTAGCTGCCCATAGTTATTCATGTCACTTACTGCTGTAGTCGCAAGATTAGACCAGCGCAATGAACTTTGCTTCAATTGTTGCTCTATACTATTAAAATCTAATGGATTACCAGAAATATACGCCCCATTCGGACTAGCTGGGCTAGTACTATAAAAGCCAACGGTATTATCCAAGGTAACTACGCCACCACTACGAGCATTACCATTATAAACTCGGCCATTATGAAATGTTAGATCGCCACCCACAACCAAGTCATCTCGTGTTCCATGAGAATTATCAAGTAGCTTACCAATAGCATAATTATTTAAGGTTAAATTGCCTCCAACAGCTAATCGTCCTTCAACATCAGATTGCGCAGCATCCATATCTCCAAAAACAAAGGCATCAAACGCACCTGCCGCACCAAAATCAAGCCTATAGGCTTGGCTCTCTGCGGTAAAAAAAGAAAAAACCAAGAGAACCTGACACAAGTACTTTTTACTAGTCAGCATACATAATATTCCTATTGGAAGGCGGCAGTGCGCCTATGAATTTAACATTTCCTAACATATTAAGTGTCGTAAATTTACCTTGATATTAACCCGCAGCACATGTCCCCCCGATAAATTATCATTTTTTAAGCTTAACCCATTACCCAAATTAAATGACTAAATAAGTAAGATATTGGAAAGATTATAATTCAGCTTAAGATGAAATGGTGCCAAGATTATTTTCTAAAACTATAGAGCCTGTTAAGGTTGAGGATTCAACCATTACCCCCTTTTTTCTCAGACTATCATTTGGCCTCAAACAGCTAAACATTAATTTAATACGCTTCACAATTTCAATAAATATTTTGCCAAGTACTTTGCAATAAAAAGAAGGTAGCTAACTCTAAGACCAGCAAAAGCTATGCGCAATATAGGCTGCCGCCTCCTTTAATCCAGCTAACACTCTTATCTTCGGAATTCTGCTACCATTTCTTTGCCATAAACCTTTACCAGCTTCTATTCAAATTACCTCATGCAAATTTTCACTTAATAACATATCACTAATAAGCAAACTACTTACTCTACTGTAACTGATTTTGCTAGGTTACGCGGCTGATCAACATCTGTACCTTTCAATATAGCAACATGATAAGAAAGCAATTGTAACGGTATTATATAGACAATCGGTGCTATCAAATTATTCACTTTAGGCACGCGTACAATCTGTACATTCTCATCATCTTCGGTAGTAATTGATTCATCCAAGAAAACAATTAACTGCCCTCCGCGCGCACTTACTTCTTGAATATTAGATTTTAATTTCTCCAACAAACTATTATTAGGTGCGACTGTAACGACCGGCATTTCTGCATCAATTAACGCTAAAGGGCCATGTTTTAGTTCACCAGCCGGATAAGCTTCTGCATGAATATATGAAATTTCTTTTAACTTTAACGCGCCTTCCATTGCAATTGGATAATGCGTTCCTCGCCCCAAAAACAAAGCATGATTCTTTTCTGAAAACTGCTCTGATAATATCTTTATTTCTGCATCAATCAATAAGACATCATCAAGAATACGCGGTAATTTAAACAATTCAGAACTTATCTCTGCTTCCTTTTCTTCATCTAAAGCAAAGCGCCTGCCGACAGCAACAACCAGTAACATCAAGGCTACCAATTGTGTCGTAAACGCTTTAGTTGAGGCTACTCCAATTTCTGGGCCGGCACGCGTCATCAAAACTAGGTCTGATTCCCTCACTAAAGAACTTTCCGGCACATTACAAATTGATAGTGAATATTTAGCACCTAGGCGTTTCGCTTCTAATAAAGCAGCTAAAGTATCGGCTGTTTCTCCGGACTGTGAAATGGTAACAACCAAGGTATCTGCAGGTAACACGGGGTCTCGATAACGAAATTCACTGGCTACTTCAATATTACAAGGCACACGAGCTAAGTTCTCAAACCAATATTTTGCCACTAAACCTGAATGATAACTGGTGCCACAAGCTAAAATTTGCACCGATTTAATTTTATCAAAAACGCCTGCTGCCTTATGTCCAAATGCACTATCTTGTAATTTATTACCAATAAAGCGGCCTTCTAGCGTTTCGGCAATAGCATTAGGTTGCTCGTAAATTTCTTTGAGCATATAGTGGCGGTACTCGCCTTTATCTACTGCATCTGCTTTTACAGTACTTTCTTTAATTGGGCGTTCGACAATTTGGTCATCTTTGTCGTAAATAACTAAACTATCTATTTTAAGTTCAGCAATATCGCCTTCTTCTAAAAAGATAAAACGGTGTGTCACAGGTAAAAGAGCAGCGACATCTGAAGCTATAAAATACTCACCAAAACCAACACCTATTACCAGGGGACTTCCTTTACGGCAAGTAATCAAGGTATTTTCATCTTCTTTACTGACCACACCTAAAGCATAAGCACCTTCTAAGTGCTTAATCGTATTTTTTACGGCTTGTAATAAGCTCTTGGTAGTTTCTAGCTCATGATAAACCTGATGAGCAATCACTTCAGTATCTGTTTCAGAAGTAAATGTATACCCCTCTGCTTTTTGCGCTTCTCGTAAGACTTGATGATTTTCAATAATACCATTGTGTACGATAGCAATTTTATTATTACAAATATGCGGGTGTGCATTTTTTTTGCTCGGCTTTCCGTGTGTTGCCCAACGTGTGTGTGCAATACCTATATTTCCAGAGAAAGGTTCAGCTTTTATTAAATCTTCAAGTCCTTTAACTTTACCTATTTCTCTTTGTCGAAAAATTTTACCATTAGCGACAACAGCTAACCCTGCTGAATCATAACCACGGTACTCTAATCTTTTCAGCCCTTCAAGTAAGATAGGGACAACATTTCTTTGCGCAACTCCACCGACGATACCACACATATTATTGCTCCTTTTTTACTGGACGCTGCCAGCCTTGTATACTGATCTGTTTTGCTCTGGATAAACTTAACTGTTCATCAGGCGTATCTTTGGTAATCGTAGAACCTGCCCCAATCGTAGCATTTTTACCCACTGTTACCGGCGCTATCAATTGTGTATCTGAACCAATAAAAGCACCATCCTCAATAACTGTACGGAATTTATTTACCCCGTCATAATTACAAGTAATTGTACCTGCACCGATATTCACCCCACTGCCAATTGTTGCATCACCAATATAACTGAGATGATTAATTTTACTGCCTTTAGCAACAGTTGATTTTTTGATTTCGACAAAATTGCCGATATGTACATGCTCGGCTAATTCTGCCAGTGGACGTAACCTAGCAAAAGGACCAACTTTACTACCAGTCCCCACCACGGCATTATCAATAATACAATTCGCTAGGATCTGTACATCATCAGCTATTACCGAATTATTAATAATAGTATTTGCTCCAATACTGACATTATTACCAATGCTATTCTTGCCTTCAAAAATCACATTAATATCAACAGAAATATCTTGCCCCAAAGATGCAAAAGTTCCTCGGCAATCTATCCTTGCAGGATCAACCACAGTGACTCCAACCTCCATCAGTTTATCTGCTTGAGCCAATTGATAAACTCTTTCTAAGTGGCTTAACTGCTTACGATTATTCACTCCAAGGACTTCATCTGGGTGTTCAGGCTGACTCGTTTTAATCGTTATACCTTCATTAACTGCCATTTCAATAACATCTGTCAGATAAAACTCTTGCTGGGCGTTACTATTACCTATGCGGGCAATCCAGCTTTTTAACTTTTCACCTTTTACAGCAAGGATTCCAGTATTAACTTCTTTAATCAGTCGCTCTTGTTCTGTAGCATCTTTATGTTCGGTAATTTTTGTAACTTTACCCTCATTATCTCGGACAATGCGCCCGTAACCTGTAGGGTCGTCTAAATTAACGGTTAATAATGCCAATGACTGCTTGGTAACATTACCCAATAACTGCTCAATCGAGTGCTTTGTTAGCAGAGGTACATCGCCATATAAAATCAACACTGTATCGTCATTATTAATCAAATTATCCGCTTGTAAAACTGCATGCCCAGTACCTAATTGCTCTTTTTGCTCTACCCACTGTGCATCTAGGTTAGATAAGCTTTGTTTAACCAACTCACCACCATGACCGTAAATAACGATAATTTCGTTACCATCAAGCAATTTACTTGTATCATAAACGTGTTGCAATAAACTACGGTTTGCAATTTCATGTAAAACTTTTGGCCGAGCTGAGCGCATGCGTGTACCTTGCCCTGCTGCCAAAATAAGCGTTTTCAATGTCATGTAAGTATTTCCTTAGGTTTTCAAGTGAGGGGACTGTATAAATTATAGCAAGCATTATTCTGTAATAAAGAAAAACCAAGAGATCTTTAACAAAAAGCACTGTCTACCAAAATGTAATCACTCAGGTTTCCACCTATTTTAACGCTTTGCCTTCTCCCAGAGGAAGAGGGGCCTAAAGGCTTACACCAAAATAGATGCGTTAATTATTGCTAGCATTTTAAATAAAAAAAGCCCGATAACGAAACCGCTATCGAGCTTTTTTATTAAACACCTAAGTTCCTTAGTGGCCTCGTTTCTTGAGTCTATCTATGGTTCTTAATTGCATCATTGCTTGAGCTAGTTGAGCTTGAGCCGTTGCATAATCAATCTTACCAGACTTATCATTTAACGCTTCTTCTGCTGCTGCTTTCGCTTGTAAGGCGGCTGCTTCATCAATATCTTTTGCTCTTATGGCTGTATCAGCGAGTATCGTCACTAAGTGTGGCTGTACTTCTAATAATCCACCGGAAACATAAAACGCCTGAGACTCTTTCTCGCTCACTTTTACGCGAACTTCTCCTGGGTTCAATTTAGATATTAGTGGCGCATGACGCGGTGTAATACCAACTTCGCCAAGTTCAGCAGGAGCAAAAACCATTTCAGCCATTCCTGAAAAAACCTCCTGTTCTGCACTTACGATATCTACATGTACTGTCATGGTCATAATATTACCTATAAGTTAACAACTTACATTTTTTTCGCTTTTTCAACCGCTTCATCTATGGAACCAACCATATAAAACGCTTGCTCAGGTAAGTCATCATATTCACCATCAATAATACCTTGGAATCCAATGATAGTATCTTTAAGTGAAACATATTTTCCTGGAGAACCAGTAAAGACTTCCGCAACAAAGAAAGGCTGCGATAAGAAACGCTGAATTTTACGCGCTCTTGTTACAGTTTGCTTATCTTCTTCTGATAACTCATCCATACCCAGAATTGCAATAATATCACGTAACTCTTTATAACGTTGCAAGATACCTTGTACTCCACGAGCCACATCATAGTGCGCTTGACCAATCACTAAAGGATCTAACTGACGACTACTTGAATCCAATGGATCAATCGCAGGATAAATACCTAATTCAGCAATTTGACGAGACAATACAACCGTTGCATCTAAATGCGCGAAAGTTGTTGCTGGTGATGGATCGGTTAAATCATCCGCCGGTACGTATACGGCTTGAATTGAAGTAATTGAACCTTTTTTAGTTGAAGTAATACGCTCTTGTAATACACCCATTTCTTCAGCTAGCGTAGGCTGATAACCTACCGCTGATGGCATACGACCTAATAGTGCTGATACTTCAGTACCCGCTAAGGTATAACGGTAAATATTATCTACGAAGAATAAAACATCACGCCCTTCTTCACGGAAGTATTCCGCCATAGTCAATCCAGTCAAAGCAACGCGCAATCTGTTTCCAGGAGGCTCATTCATTTGACCATAAACTAATGATACTTTATCGATAACATTTGAATCTGTCATTTCATGGTAGAAATCGTTACCCTCACGAGTACGCTCACCAACACCAGCAAATACAGAGAAACCACTGTGCTCAATCGCAATATTACGAATAAGCTCCATCATATTGACAGTCTTACCTACACCAGCACCACCGAATAGGCCAACCTTACCGCCTTTAGCAAATGGACATATTAAGTCAATAACTTTAATACCCGTTTCTAAAAGTTCACTAGCTGGAGCCTGTTCAGCATAAGAAGGTGCGTCACGATGAATGACCCATTTTTCTTCTTCACCGATTGGACCTTTTTCATCAATTGGATTACCTAAGACGTCCATAATACGCCCTAAAGTTTTTTGTCCAACAGGTACTTTGATCGCGTCACCGCTGTTGCTTACTTCTAAGCCACGACGAATACCATCCGTTGTTCCCATTGCAATTGCACGTACTATTCCGTCACCTAATTGTTGTTGAACTTCTAAAGTTAGTCCAACGCTCTCTACATTTAGCGCATCATATACTTTTGGTAGTGCTTCACGTGGAAATTCCACATCCACAACCGCACCAATAATCTGAACGATTTTACCCGAACTCATTGTGTCGTCCTCTTAATTACTTAAATTGTTCTACAAGACCTAAACAGCTGCGGCACCGGCAACAATTTCTGAAATTTCCTGCGTAATAGCGGCTTGTCTTGCTTTATTATAAACAAGTTGCAACTCATCAATAAGGTTGCCAGCATTATCTGAAGCACTTTTCATCGCAACCATTCTCGCTGATTGCTCACAGGCATTATTTTCTACTAAACCTTGATAAACAATTGATTCTATATATCGAGTGAGTAAATTATCTAGAACTTCTTTAGCATCAGGCTCATATAAATAATCCCAATGCTTTTTTAGTCCATCATTTTCAAGTTCACTCGCCACAACAGGAATTAACTGCTCTATAGTAGGTGCTTGAGTCATAGTATTTACAAATTGATTGTACATCACATGTAACTCATCAATCGTACCTGCATGATATGCATCGAGCATGATTTTAATAATACCCACTACCTCATTGAGGTGTGGAGTATCACCTAATTTAGATACCTGTCCAACTTTGTTTATCTTTAAACTACCAAAAAAGCTCGCGCCTTTACTACCAACAGTGCAAACATCCACATCAATATTATTATTGTCCCACTGAGTCAGTTGCTTCAGCGTCTTTCTGAATAAGTTTGAATTCAGACCGCCACATAAGCCCCTATCAGAGCTAATAACAATAATACCCACTCGTTTCACTTCACGCTCAACAAGAAATGGGTGCTTATACTCAGGGTTAGCATGAGCCAGATGTTTAATGATCTGGCTAATCTTTTTTGAGTAGGGACGCGTAGCATTCATTCTGTCTTTTGTTTTACGCATTTTACTCGCAGCAACCATTTCCATAGCGCGAGTGATTTTTTGAGTATTCTTAATACTCGCAATCTGGGTGCGTATTTCTTTACCAACAGCCATTAGAAGCCCCTTTTACCAGCTACTTGTTTTAATGAAAGTCTCTATCGCAGACTGAATACCCTGCTTAATTTCATTACTATAATCGCCTGTGTCGTCAATCTTTTTCATTAGATCAGCGTGCTCAGACTTCATATAAGATTGTAAAGCAGCTTCAAAATCAAGTACTTTATTAACCTCTAAATCATCCAGAAAACCTTCGTTCGCAGCATGCAATGAAACACCCATTTCAGCAACTGACATAGGCGAATATTGACCTTGTTTCATCAGTTCAGTAACACGTTGTCCACGTTCAATTTGTTTGCGTGTACCTTCATCTAAATCAGAAGCAAATTGAGCAAAGGCTGCTAATTCACGATACTGAGCTAAATCAAGACGCGTGCCGCCCCCTAGCTTCTTAATGATTTTAGTTTGTGCTGCACCACCTACTCGTGATACTGACAAACCCGCATTAACCGCTGGACGAATACCTGAATTGAATAAATCAGACTCAAGGAAAATCTGTCCATCAGTAATCGAAATTACGTTAGTGGGTACGAATGCCGAAACATCGCCACCTTGAGTTTCAATAATTGGTAATGCAGTTAAAGAACCTGTTTTACCTTTTACTTTGCCGCCAGTTAGCTTTTCTACTTCATCCACATTAATTCTAGAAGCTCTCTCTAGTAAACGAGAATGAATATAGAAAACGTCTCCAGGGTATGCTTCGCGACCTGGAGGACGACGTAGTAGCAATGACATTTGACGATATGCCCAAGCTTGCTTAGTTAAATCATCATAGACAATAAGAGCATCTTCGCCCTTATCTCTAAAATATTCACCCATTGAACACCCTGTATAAGGGGCAATGAACTGTAACGCAGCAGATTCAGAAGCAGTGGCACAGACAATAATCGTATGAGCCATTGCCCCGTGCTCTTCTAGCTTACGCACTACATTAGCAACTGATGAACGTTTTTGACCGATCGCTACATAGATACATTTAACGCCTGTACCTTTTTGATTGATAATCGCATCAATCGCAATTGCTGTTTTACCTGTTTGGCGGTCACCAATAATCAATTCTCGCTGACCACGGCCCACTGGAACCATGGCATCAATTGACTTCAATCCTAATTGTATTGGCTGGTCAACTGATTGCCTTGAAATTACACCGGGTGCAATTTTTTCAACCGGTGACATTTCTTGAGCGTCAATTTCACCTTTAGCATCGATTGGATTACCTAGCGCGTCTACAACACGCCCTAGCAGTGCTTCACCTACAGGTACTTCTAGAATTTTACCAGTACATTTAACGGTATCGCCTTCTGTAATATGTTTATATGCACCTAGCATAACAACACCTACAGAATCTCTCTCTAAGTTTAGAGCCATACCGAAAGAGTCACCTGGGAATTCAAGCATTTCCCCTTGCATAGCCTGTGACAACCCATGAACCTTTACAATACCGTCAGTTACACTAACAACGGTACCTTCCGTATGTGCTTCGACATTAACGTCAAAATTTTCGATCCGTTTCTTAATCAGATCACTTATTTCAGATGGTTTTAATTGCATATTTTTTCTCAGTCTAAGCTGTTAGATCCTTTTAGCTAGTTGTTGAAGTTGACCACTAATAGATCCGTCAATTACGCTGTCACCAGCTCTCACTAAAAATCCACCGATTAAAGAGTTATCGACACTTGCGTGAATATTAACGTCTTTATTTAGCTTCTTTTTTAGTGACAATGCAAAACTTTTCTCTTCTGCTTTGGTTAAGGCATAAGCTGTTATAACATCAACATCGACATAACCTTCATCTTCAGCCTTATAGCTTTCAAATAATTCCGCAATTTGTGGAGCCAAATATAGCCTGCTATTTTCGATCAATAATTTTAGAAAATTTAAACCTTCACCTTTTACTTGATCTTGACAAATCTCCTGCATTAGCTGGACTAATCTATCTTCGCTAACTTTAGGGTTATTGATAATGGCAGATAAATCTGTATCTTGGATTGCAGCCGAAAGAAAAGCTAAAGCATCAGACCACTCTTGCGAATTGCCTGTTTCTTTTGCTCTTTTAAATGCCGCTTCTGCGTATGGCCTTGCCAAAGTTGCTAATTCACTCATTATGCTTGACCTAATTGCTCAGATACTTTGCTGATAAGATCTTTGTGCTTAGCTTTGTCGATTTCTTGTTTTAAAATCTGTCCAGCCGCTTTTAGTGCTAACGCTGATACTTCTTTGCGCATAGCTTCTTGAGCTTGCTGCATCTCTTGTTCAATTTGCGCTTTAGCCGCATCAATCATACGCACGCCTTCTACCTTAGCTGTGCCTTTTGATTCTTCAACGATTTCATTCGCTCTTTTTTGAGCAAGATTAATAATATCAGCTGATTGTTGTTTCGCCTCTCTAAGAACAGTTGCAGCTTTTTTTGCTGCCAATTCCATATCGTGCTGGCCTTTTTCAGCCGCTGCCAATCCTTCAGCAATTTTTGCTTTACGTTCTTCGATAGCGCCAATTAGTGGTGGCCAAATATACTTCATAGTAAACCATACCAGAAGTGTAAATGTTATCATTTGACCGATTAGCGTAGCATTAATACTCACTAGCCTTCCTCATGTTGCTGTTAAAATAACTGATGAGTGTCTTATCCTGCAACTGCTTCAACAGCAGACAGGAATGGGTTAGCGAATGTAAAGAATAACGCCATACCAACACCAATCATAGTTACCGCATCAAGTAGGCCCGCAACAACGAACATTTTAACTTGTAGCATAGGTACCATCTCTGGTTGACGAGCTGCGCCTTCTAGGAATTTACCACCTAATAGACCGAAGCCTATCGCTGTTCCTAATGCACCCATACCTAAAACCAGACCTACTGCAATAGCAGTCATACCTTGTACATCTGCAATCAACGCTGCAAGTTCCATAATACCTCCAAAAGTATTGTTATTTAAAGTTTAAAGAAAATCTTAATGGTCTTCATGCGCCATGCTTAGGTATACAACTGTCAATACCATAAAGATGAAAGCCTGAAGAGTAATAATCAAAATATGAAACACTGCCCATGGAAAACCCAGTAAAGGCTGAATATACCAAGGTAATAGTGCAATCAATATAAAGATCAGTTCGCCCGCATATAAGTTACCAAATAGACGTAAAGCAAGTGAAATTGGTTTTGCAATTTCTTCAACCAATTTTAATAGTAAGTTGAAAGGCATCATCCAAGGGCCAAAGGGAGTACAAGTTAGCTCTTTTGCAAAGCCCACAACCCCTTTAATTTTGATACTATAGAAGATAATCAAGCAAAACACACTGATTGACAACGCAAAGGTTGCATTTAAGTCTGTGCTAGGCACCACGCGCATATATTCCATGCCCATCATACCTGCTACAGCGGGTAATATATCAACTGGAAATAAATCCATAAAATTCCACAAGAATACCCAGATAAAAATAGTCAATGCTAAGGGAGCGATTAACTCGCTTCTACCATGAAAAGTATCTTTAACTTGCTGATCAACAAATTCAATAATCATTTCTACAAAAGCTTGGCTTGTGCTAGGCACCCCA
Source organism: methanotrophic endosymbiont of Bathymodiolus puteoserpentis (Logatchev) (assembly GCF_900128525.1). Classification (GTDB taxonomy): domain Bacteria; phylum Pseudomonadota; class Gammaproteobacteria; order Methylococcales; family Methylomonadaceae; genus Methyloprofundus. Next base: position 36,277 of record NZ_FQTQ01000181.1, on the reverse strand, counting down.
ATAGTTGCCTTTTCTGCAGCAACTTTAAAAAACCAAACAAATAAAGCACCTAAAACTGCCGAGAAAAATAAGGTATCTAAATGCAAAGACCAAAAACCTTCACCTACAGACAGCGGTGTTAAATGGTGAACAATATATCCTGTTGCGCCTTCTGCCGCATGTGCCTCAGTAGCCATCTTTCCTCGCTTTAATCTAATTAATATTTACGTATCAATAACGCAAACCAAAAAACTGTTAATGCTGACATATAAACCGTCAACATCGCTATAACATCTAGCCTTGGGTCTTGAAAAATTACAGCAAATAGTATTGCTGTCATAATTAATTTTCCAGATTCTCCTGCATAAAATGACTGGACAACTTTTTTCGCCTCCTGCCCCTTATGCTGGCTAACTTTTCGAGCAAAATATACATTTGGAATTAATGCCGCAATCCCGCCATAAAAGGCAGATTTAGCACTTAATTCGTTACCCAGAAAATAAAAAGCTATAATTGCAAATAATATAATGCATATCTGCCCAACAATAACCTTAGCAAAAACTGAGAGTTTAATTTTTTCTTCCACAAAAGCTAATCAAAAAGTTTCCGAATTATATCTTTCAGGGCATATTTAAGCAAGAATGATTTTATTTTACTTTCCCTACTATCGCTCCTTAACCCAAGGAATACGCATTTCACTAAACCTGAAACTTTAGGTCATATAGTACCACAAGCCCTCTGTCCTCAGGCGGTGCTTACGAGCATTATTGAAATCTTAATTCCTGAGCTAATTTTGATCCGATTTAAAAATTGTGTTTTAAATTAAACCGACTCACAATTCCATCTAATTCATCTAGGCTGCTATAATCAATAATCACCGAGCCTTGACCATTTTTTTTATGCTTAATAGTAGTTTTAGCCCCTAAAAAATCACTTATTGCTTCTTGCAACCGCAAGGCATCTCGATCAAATACCTTTTCCTTTACTTGCTCTGTAGCCTTCTCATTTTCTTCGCTTGCTTTTTGTACTTTTTTCACCAGCGCTTCAGTGACCCGTACTGACAAGCCTTCATCAGCAACCTTAATAGCAAGTAATATTTGTTTTTCTGCCGACAAACTTAATAACGCCCGAGCATGCCCCATACCCAGCTGACGATTCATCAAAAATACTTTTACTGCCCCCTCTAATTCATTTAGGCGCAATAAATTAGTTACTGTTGTTCTTGACCGACCAACAGCTTCAGATATTTGCTGGTGCGTTAATTCAAATTCAGCTACCAGCCTTAGCAGCGCTTCTGCTTCTTCTAGCGGGTTTAAGTCTTCACGCTGAATATTTTCTATCAAAGCAATTGCCATTGCAGCACGATCTTCAATATCTTTAATAACAACAGGGACTTCAGTCAAGCCAGCTAACTGGCCTGCACGCCAGCGTCGCTCACCCGCAATAATTTCATAACGATTATAAGCAACCTCGCGCACAATAATCGGCTGTATGATGCCTTGCGCACGTATTGAATCCGCTAATTCTTGCAAACGCACGGAATCCATATCCTTTCTAGGCTGATACTTACCCCGCTGTAAATATTCAACAGGTAACTCTTGCACACTATCTTTTGCATGCTCTTTAACGACCATATCGCCCATTAAAGCACCCAAACCTTTCCCTAATCCCCGTTTTTTTGCTGACATATGTTATTTCTTTTCTTTTCTGATTAATTCACCCGCCAAAGCAATATAAGCAAGCGCGCCACGCGAACTCTTATCATACTGTAATATGGGCATACCATGGCTTGGCGCTTCCGCTAATCGGATATTACGCGGCACACAAGTTCGAAATACTTTATCTACAAAATATTCAACCAATTGCTCTGAGACATCTTTTGTTAATCGACTACGATTATCAAACATAGTCCGCAGAATACCCTCTAAATATAAGTCTGGATTTGCTGTCTCTCGAATATTTCGTAATGTCTCCATTAATGCCGACAAGCCTTCTAGTGCATAATATTCGCATTGCATTGGCACGAGCACACTAGTTGCAGCGACCATAGCATTTAAAGTCAGCATATTTAGCGAAGGCGGACAGTCAATTAAGATATAATCGTAATCATTTTGCACTTGCTTCAAAGCATTCGCTAATCTACGCTCACGCTGAGTCATCTTCATTAACTGTACTTCTGCCACCGTCAAGTCTGAGTTACCCGCAATCACAGAAAAACCAATATCTGGAACCTGGACAATCATTTCTGAAACAGGTATATCTTCCAATAATAAATCACAACTGGAATACTGTACGGTCGCCTTATTAACACCACACCCCATCGCCGCATTACCCTGAGGGTCTAAATCGATAAGCAACACTTTACGTTTTGCTGCCGCCAAACAAGCCGCCAAATTAACACTCGTCGTAGTTTTACCTACACCACCCTTTTGATTGGTTACTGCAATTATTTTCGTCATGATTTATTTATCCGCACCACACAGCGTTCTGCATCAATACCCGGCACCACAATCGATGCTACTGAATAAATACGCTCTAACTGCTCAAGCTCAGCCACAGGCACCTGCCCTTTCATTGCGATTAACACCCCTTCCGCTTGCAACAAATAATCCGTCCACTGCATTATGTCATGTAAACTAGCAAAAGCACGACTGAGGACGGCATCAAACTCACCTGCCTTTTTCAGTTGCTCGACCCGAGCATGAACAACTTTGACATTTTTTAATTTTAATTCCAAAACTACCTGCTGAACAAAGCGAGTTTTCTTAGCATTACTATCCAGCAAAGTAAATTGCACATCAGGCATAAAAATAGCTAAAGGAATGCCAGGCAACCCAGCGCCAGTCCCAACATCAATAATATTTTTACCTAGAGTGAAAGGTAGTACACTCAAGCTATCTAAAATATGCAAGCGCAGCATTTCTTCTCGATTACGTATCGCTGTTAAATTATAAGTTTTATTCCATTTTTCTATCAAACACACAAAAGCCAACAATAAATTAATTTGCTGCTCCGTAGCACTAATACCCAAATCTACTAGGCCAGTCACCAGCACGTCCCGACTATTATCCATGTTGCTTTTTCATATAAATAAGTAATAAAGAGACTGCCGCCGGCGTTACTCCTGGGATTCTTGACGCTAAACCTAATGTTTCAGGGCGCTGCTTAGCTAGCTTTTCTCGAACTTCATTAGATAACCCCGGCACCAGACCATAATCAAAATCTGCCACTATTTCCAAATGATTGTAGCGCTTTGCCTTATCAATATCCTGTTGCTGTCGATCAATATAACCTGCGTACTTGGCCTGTACTTCCACTTGCTGCAAAACCGAGCCATCAAGCTCCGCCGTATCCGAAAATTCCATTAACTGCACAATATCAACCTCAGGGCGGCGCAATAACTCCATTAAGCTAGCCTCTTTAATTAGCGGCTTACCCCAAACCTCGGCAACACGCACAGCTTCCGAACTGTCTTTTCTAACCCATTTAGCACTTAATTCAGTCTGCAGCTTTGCTATCGATTCACGCTTATCAGTGAAACTCTGCCACCTCTCATCACTAACAAGACTTAACTCACGCCCCTTCTCAGTTAAACGTAAATCTGCATTATCCTCGCGCAATAATAACCGATATTCAGCACGACTAGTAAACATCCGATAGGGTTCTTTCGTCCCTAGCGAAATCAAATCATCAATCATAACACCGATATAAGCCTCATCTCTTGCTGGACACCAACTATCTTTACCTTGCGCTTTTCGTGCCGCATTCAAGCCAGCAATCAGACCTTGCGCAGCCGCCTCTTCATAGCCCGTTGTACCATTGATTTGCCCAGCAAAATACAAGCCCTGCATATGCTTAGTTTCTAATGAAGTTTTTAAATCTCTAGGATCAAAGAAATCATATTCAATAGCATAGCCTGGCCGAACAATTTCAGCCCGTTCAAAACCTACCATAGACCGAACAAACGCATACTGCACATCAAATGGCAAGCTAGTGGAAATTCCGTTAGGGTAATATTCGTTGGTATTCAAGCCCTCAGGCTCAATAAAAATCTGATGTGAAGATCGCTCAGCAAAACGCACAACCTTATCTTCAATTGAAGGACAGTAACGCGGCCCAACACCTTCAATCTCACCAGCATACATAGGCGAACGATCCAAGCCACCACGAATAATATCATGCGTTTTCTCATTGGTACGCGTTATATAACAAGGCACTTGCTGCGGGTGCTGATCAGCTAAGCCCATAAAAGAAAAAACAGGCACCGGCGTATCACCGTCCTGCCGTTCTAAACGCGAAAAATCAATAGTTCGCCCATCAATACGTGGCGGTGTACCCGTTTTTAATCTATCTATATTGAAAGGTAGCTCACGTAATCTATCAGCCAAAGCTATAGATGCGGCATCTCCTGCACGACCACCCGCATAATTTTCCAAACCGATATGAATTTTACCGCCTAAAAAAGTACCTGTCGTTAGCACTACAGATTTTGCTTTAAACTGTAAGCCCATTTGAGTTTTAACCCCAACAACCGTTTCACCTTCAACGATTAGATCAGATACCATTTGCTGAAATAGCATTAAATTCCGCTGATTCTCCAAGGAATTTCTAATAAATTTTTTATACAGCTCTCTATCTGCCTGGCCTCGCGTGGCGCGCACAGCCGGTCCTTTACTTGCATTTAAAATTCGAAAATGAATCCCTGCATGGTCAATCGCTCGCGCCATCACCCCCCCCAACGCATCCACTTCTTTAACTAAATGGCCTTTACCAATACCACCAACAGCAGGGTTACAGCTCATTTGCCCCAAAGCATCAATACTTTGAGTTAGCAACAGGGTTTGCGCACCTGTACGCGCAGCGGCTAAAGCAGCTTCAGTCCCTGAATGACCACCACCAATAACAATAACATCAAATTCTTTTGAAAATTCCACGGGCATATCTTAAAATAAAACAAAGAACCATTTTAGTTTGTTCACAAAAATTTTGCACAAAAGAAATGCTTATCTACTATATTACCCAGGAGTAGCCACAATGAAGAAAAACAAAAATCCTGCTAAAAACAAGGCAATAAGAGCACAAAACCTTGTTGCCAAACACGCACATTTTTTTAACAAAGCACTTATTTTCCAAGATAAAAGTAAATATCAACGCAAAGCTAAACACAAAAACCTGAATCCATTTTTTATGCAATGCATGCATTACATAAAAAATGGATTCAGATTTACTCAAAATCATTACATATTACCTTAAGCTTTACTTCACTCTAAGAAATTCTAGAATCATTTTTAAAACCCACTACTTACCCTACTCATAAAATGCGAATTAAGAGCTGAAATTTATAAATAGTTGATATCAAAAGGTTAGGTATCAGCGCTTGCTCTTCAGTCGCTTGCAATATTTTAAGCATTTGATTTTACAATTCCGATTTAGCCCTTAATTCATATTAAAGCTATTGAGTGCGTTAATAACTGGATGCGTCACTCAACAAGAACATTCATAGTCAACGGAAAAGCCTCATAACAAGTCATTTTTGTCTCTCCTAATTATATTAATAGCTTCTATTGCTTACAAAACGAAGTCATGATATAAATAAACCGTACTTAATTTAAGTATATAATTATAAAACTTGGAGGCCATAATGAAAAAAATATTATCAGCTTTAGCTATTACATTGATGCTTGTTGGTGCGACTGGGTGCATGGATGATCCCGATGGTAGTCAGCAGCACACCACACGAAATACTTAAATCTCAAAGTAATTTAATTATTTTTATATTTGGAAAATTCTAATATTTTCCGCGCGATTGCGATCGTATTGCATGTTGTTTTTCGCCTAGAGCAAGTTACGCTAAATTTTGCACAATCACCTATAGGCGTGATCACACGAAGCATAACATCCAAAGTACTGTGACATTTGACCATCAAAACTCACATTAAAGAGGATACCGCGACTTAAAATAGCCTAGAAGTTTCCGGCACATTGCTTGCATCTTCTGGGACTGTAGCGGGAAACACTATCGCTGTTTCATATAAGAAAAATTAAGCTACAATATTATTTTAAGCAAAAAAAAGCCCAAGTAAACTTGGGCTTTTCTATAACTAGTATCTATTTTTTACTTAGAAAGAAATAGAACTAGAAACTTTTTGCTTGCTGCCATCTGGGTTATCCATGCAACCTGTACCGCCAATTAACATTAAAGAGATAGCTAATAAAGATAATACTTTTTTCATGTTATCCTCCTCAGGATTTAAATTATTATTTTTGTTACGTACTAATCAAAAGCACGGAACAATTTATATCATGACAATAGTTTTGATGCAACACCATTATTTATTTATATGTATTTAGTCGAAACATTTTTACCTAATTAATCACTCGGTCTAAGCCTGATAAATTAATATGTACTTTTTTATCCCGCCAAATAACAGTACCAATATTATCCCACTCACCCGACAAGTTATCCTTACGCAAGTTATCTCGCCACTGCACAGGTGAAACAATAGCCTTATGCTTAATAATAAATTTAGCATGATTAAGATCTAACCCAACCTTAGTACCCCAAAAAGCCGTTACCTTCATAATAAATTTACTCAGCCTATCCGAATTTATATTGGGTGTTACGGCAATATTTGCCCACATAGAATGCACACGCCCCCAATTAGGTGCCAACATACGCCCTTTATCATTAACAAAAGGCAACCACCGCTCTTTGCCCTGAGCATCGATATAAGTAATAGCTATTAGGTCCTCATAGCCGGCAAAATGATCATGCAAGTACAAAGCATGTGGAGTAATCCCCAGAAATGTCGTAGACAGCATCAAAACAGCATTACTCAGCGCGCGTGCCTGATTCGCTAAAGGACTTTCCACCTGCGATAAATTATAAAAACGGTACAAAAACCCATAATGAATACTACTATTTAACTGTAGCACCGTTAACACAACAAAAACTTTAGCCATACGAAGCCTAAACTGCTTAGGTTTTTGCTCGGCATATCGCTCAAAAATTCGAGTATATAAATCTATAGGGTAGGCTTTATTCTCTACAGGCGCCAAACAAGACGCATCACACACGATGCGCTCACGATTATCCGCAATACGACGATAACAGGCCTTAGCAACTTGATAAACACCCGGTAAACGCAGACACCAAGAAAACACAGCCATATAGCGCATTTTTGCAAATATCTGAATATAAGTATCTACTCCAGAATAAACTTTTCCTGACAAGTCGACAGCATATAAATCATCCAATAAGACTTGCTCATCATAAGCTTGTAACTCAGCAGCAGCACCTGATTGTGTTTGTAAATCTTTAAATAGCACACCACGGAAAATATCAAAATGATCAATAATCACCGCCGTACGGTTGCATAAAGGGCAATCTCCATCATAAAAAACCGTCAACTGCGGTGCTTTATACACCAATTTATTTGCCATAGCTCGCCACCAAGAAAAAGGCACCATCAAAACGTAAACTGCGAGCATCCCCAAGCCAAAAGGGTAAATATTAAAACTAATGGTGATCCCAATATGCAATCCGGCACCCACCAGGAAAAAGAACGGCCGAAAGTTACGCCGATAAAACAAAAAGATAAAAGTAAATTGAAATATTAAAATCAAATAGCCAATACTTTTTTGTATCAGTTCATTATTTAACAACCAAGACAAATCCAAAGCTGACATATAATAAGGCATAGAAGATGGCAACCACGCCCCTAAGCCATTACGCCAATGTTCAGCAAATAGTTTATGTATCGCTGAATCAAAATAAAGAAAGCCCAAACAAATTAAAACCGGAAATAGCAAACTTAAAGCACTGACTGTTTTTGGCAAAACAGGCTTATCTGCGTACTTAAATTGCAACTTATAGAGCAAATTATCAATAGATACAGCACGCCCAATAGGCATAAAAATAAGAAAAAACCCGACGCCAATCATAAACAAATCAAAGCCACCATCAAAATCGCGCTGCATAGGCGTAAAATTGACAAAAACAATCCAAAAAATATAATTAGCAATAATAGAAAATTGACTGCGATACCCGACAATAAGCCAGGCAGCGACCACCGCCCACAAACATAAAAACAAAGGAATCATAGGGAATTCCACATCTACGTAAGGAATAGGGTCAAAAATAAGGTGATTAAAATAAAGTAGAAATAAAATTTCTTGAAAGGCAACCATTCCGTATAGAACACGAAAGATACCAATAATAAAGGCAGGGGCTTGACGCTGATGATAACGCGCGACAGCATTAGATAAAGTACTTAGCATTTGTGGCTCAATCTATATAACAAAAAGACTACAGATTATAATGTAATATTGCAAAGCAGACTAAATTCACTAACCACTAGACATAAAAAAACCCGCAAGTTAAAAACTTACAGGCTTTTAGAACAAACAGAATAAGCTTATTACTTACTCTTCGTCTTCAGGCTCAGCGAAAACCCATTTTACGAAGAAATAACCAACAGCAATAACTACTGCTGCAACGGCCATGCCCGCAGGCTCTTTTAACATTTCAGTAACGTCTAATATTGCACCCATGAGTGTCCTACCTTCTTGTGATTTATTATAATTATTACTGCCAAAAAATATGCCAGTAAATGAATGTATCATGATACTTGATGATTCATTGAAGTCAAGAATTTATTGAAGACACCTCGTCCATTTTACAATTAATTTTTCCTAAAGCATCAAATCTCCTTAAATATTGCTACCATTTAGTTTTAATGTAAATTTCCATAATAAAGCTTAGCTGTTTATAATAGTCATTCCTTGATCATTGTGTGTTTTAAGCGGCGCACAAAAGAAAACAACAAAAATAAGGGGTCAACAAATGTTTGGTGGTTTATTATCTATTCTGATTGCAATTTGGGTCTACAGAACAGCAGTACAAGCGAAAACAGGCAAAGTTTTATTTTGGACAGCTGGCGCTGCCATTACTTTCTTTGTCGTACAACTACTCTTTTATGAATTCAATATTATCATTATTGATACTTTTGATGGTAGCAATATCGGCGGTGACTATGACCGCGACTTTACTGATATTGGCGATAGAAAAGACGGGGGCGGTCTCCAAGATGGCTTCTTTGGATCAGTACTTGGAATTTTATTTGAAATCTTACCACTCTTTATGGCGTGGTTAAGTGTTGCACTAATAAGAACAAAATTTATGCTAAAAGAAAGCATCAACTACGCAAACCTAGTTAGCGGCATTAAAGATACGTTTATTGGTATCAAAAACAGTTTCAAAACAACTGACTAAACCAATATAAAGTCCATATCACTCAAAAGCCTAGGTGTCTGCCTAGGCTTTTTTGCTTTAAAGAGCGAAAAGCTGCGCAATATGCAGGCATCACAAGCACGCTAGGAAACAGTCACGTAGCGCAGTGCTGCGTAAAACGTTTTTCTAGTACGTACCTGTGAAGAAACCAAAAAACAAGCAGGTTCAAGGCTTATTGCATTCTCGCTCCTAAACAATAAACGATATAATAGTAACCAGTATGACAATGAATAACACTGTTGCAATCGCTCCTACTATCAAATAACTGGACAAGGATCCATTTTCAAAATCTCTTTGCCTGTTGGCTTTGCTTTGTACGCCAATTGCTGCAGCAAGTACGCTTTGAATAACCTGTTTAAGTGACGGTTTAGACATGCTTAATTCCTCTGTAATATTAGAAAATTACTATATACGCCTCAAGCAAGTAAAGCATTTTTCGCTTTGTTTAGCAACCCAGATAGAACCGATTCCAAGTGACATCTATGAATAAAAAAGAATTTTTAATCCAGCAACTTTCACAACGCATTTTATTTTTAGATGGTGCAATGGGGACGATGATCCAGGGCTATCATTTAGAGGAAAAAGATTATCGAGGTGAGCGCTTTAGTGACTGGGATTCTGACTTAAAAGGCAACAATGACTTATTATCGCTAACTCAGCCGGATATTATCAAAGCTATACATAAGGCCTATTTAGATGCAGGGTGCGATATTATCGAAACCAACACCTTCAATGCTACGACGATTGCCATGGCCGATTACAACATGGAATCATTGGCCTATGAAATTAATTTCGAGTCGGCAAAACTCGCCAAACAAGCGACAGAAGAAGCAAGTTTACAGACACCAGACAAGCCACGCTTTGTAGCAGGAACATTAGGCCCAACTAACAGAACCGCATCAATGTCACCTGATGTTAATGCGCCGGCATTTCGCAATACCAGCTTTGATGATCTAGTCGAAGCTTATAGTGAGGCAGTACGAGGTTTAGTCGATGGCGGTACTGATATACTATTAATTGAAACTGTCTTTGATACACTCAATGCTAAAGCCGCTATTTTTGCTATCGATCAATTTTTTGAGCAGCATAATATTGAATTACCAGTAATGATTTCCGGCACCATTACAGATGCCTCTGGCCGTACTTTATCAGGCCAAACGGCACTCGCCTTCTGGAACTCTGTCAACCATATCAATCCTATTTCTATTGGCTTTAACTGTGCTTTAGGTGCACAAGAAATGCGTCAATATGTAGAAGAACTATCGACTAAGGTTGATACCTATATTTCAGCTCACCCGAATGCTGGCCTACCTAATGAGTTTGGTGAATATGATGAAACCCCAGAAGAAATGGCAGCAGAAATTGGCGACTGGGCGAAAAGTGGCTATCTAAATATTATTGGTGGTTGCTGTGGCACCTCTCCTGAATACATCAAAGCGATTGTTGATGCCGTCAGCCCTTATCCGCCACGAAAAATACCTAAAATAGAAGTCCGTTGCCAATTAGCTGGACTGGAGCCATTTTCTATCGGCAAAGATTCTTTATTTGTTAATGTCGGAGAGCGCACTAATGTCACTGGCTCAGCGCGCTTTAAACGCCTTATTGTTGAAGAAGATTATGATACTGCTTTAGATGTTGCGCGCGAACAAGTCATCAATGGCGCACAAATTATCGACATCAACATGGATGAAGGCATGCTTGAGTCGAAAGAAGCGATGGTACATTTCCTTAACTTGATCGCTTCTGAGCCAGATATTTCTAAAGTCCCTATCATGATCGATTCGTCAAAATGGGATATTATCGAAGCCGGTCTAAAATGCATACAAGGCAAGGGAATCGTTAACTCCATTTCCATGAAAGAAGGCGAAGACGCGTTTATTAAACACGCAAAATTAGTACGCCGTTATGGTGCTGCCGTGATTGTTATGGCTTTTGATGAAGAAGGTCAAGCGGATACTTATGATAAAAAAGTTACTATCTGCCAACGTGCCTACAAAATTTTAGTCGAACAAGTGGGTTTTCCGCCGCAAGATATTATTTTCGATCCTAATATTTTTGCTATTGCTACCGGTATTGACGAACATAATAATTACGGTGTCGATTTTATCGAAGCGACTCGAGAAATAAAGCGCACCTGTCCGCACGCCATGATTTCAGGCGGCGTATCCAATGTTTCCTTCTCTTTTAGAGGCAATAACCTAGTACGTGAAGCGATTCATGCGGTATTTCTTTACCATGCGGTGCAAGCCGGCATGGATATGGGGATTGTCAACGCGGGGCAGTTAGCGATTTACGCCGATGTCCCTGATGAATTACGTAATGCTGTAGAAGATGTCGTGTTAAACCGTATTGATGACGGCACAGATAAATTATTAGAAGTCGCCGAAAAATACCGTGGCGATGCTGTCGTCAACTCCAAAACAGATTTAGAATGGCGCAAATTACCTGTCAACAAACGCCTAGAGCATGCTTTAATTAAAGGCATCACCGATTTTATCGACGAAGACACTGAAGAAGCAAGACTACAAGCTGAAAAAACCCTGCATGTTATTGAAGGCCCGTTAATGGATGGCATGAATGTCGTTGGTGATTTATTCGGCGCAGGGAAAATGTTTTTACCCCAAGTCGTTAAATCGGCCCGAGTGATGAAAAAATCTGTCGCCTATTTGCTGCCGTTTATGGAAGCAGAGAAATCAGGCGAAGTACAGACTAACGGTACAATTTTAATGGCCACTGTAAAAGGTGATGTGCACGATATTGGTAAAAATATCGTGGGCGTTGTCTTACAATGTAATAATTATGAAATCATTGACTTAGGCGTTATGGTGCCAACACCACAAATACTACAGGTCGCAAAAGAGAAAAACGTCGATATTATTGGCCTTAGTGGATTAATTACCCCGTCCCTAGAAGAAATGGTCCATGTTGCCAAAGAAATGCAACGCCAAAATTTCACCATCCCCTTAATGATTGGTGGCGCAACCACTTCACGCGCACATACTGCAGTGAAAATTGAAGAAAATTATTCAGGTACAACTGTTTACGTCCCTGATGCTTCACGTGCCGTAGGTGTTGCAGGAAATTTACTTAGCCCAGAAAATAAAGCTTCCTTTGGTGAAAAACTGCGCACAGAATATGCCGAAGTGCGCGAGCGTCACAAAGGACGTAAAGCAAAAACCAAACAACATAACCTAGAATCAGCACGAGCCAATAAATTTGTTTGGCAAAATCACACGCCTGTGCCCCCCAAAAAGCTAGGTATAGAAGTCATTGATCGCTTCCCCCTAGAAACTCTCGTTTGGTATATAGACTGGACTCCTTTCTTTCAAACTTGGGAATTAGCCGGCAAATACCCTGCTATTTTGGATGATAAATTAGTCGGTAAGCATGCACGAGAATTATTTGAAGATGCGCAAGCGATGCTGAAAAAAATTATTTCTGAACAGTGGCTAGAAGCAAGAGCTGTTATTGGTTTTTTTCCAGCAAACAGCGACGGTGACGATATTATTTTATACACCGATGAGTCACGCACTGAGCGCCTAGAAATACTACATCATTTACGCCAACAAAATATTAAAGCACCGGGGCGACCTAATTATTGCTTATCGGATTTTGTCGCGCCTAAAGACAGTGAGCAAAAAGACTATATCGGTGGCTTTGCAGTCACAGCCGGAATTGGCATAGAAAAGAAATTAGCCGAGTTTGAAAAAGACCATGATGACTACAATAGCATTATGCTTAAAGCGTTAGCTGACCGATTAGCCGAAGCCTTTGCTGAATATATGCACCGTGATGTACGTAAAAATCACTGGGGCTATATTGGTGATGAAGAGTTAAGCAATGAAGAACTGATCAAAGAAAATTATAAGGGCATTCGTCCTGCGCCGGGCTATCCAGCTTGCCCCGATCATACGGAAAAAGCAAAATTATTTGCCTTGCTAGATGTACAAGCTAACACAACAATTGAATTAACCGATAGTTTTGCCATGTACCCAACCGCAGCCGTCAGCGGCTGGTATTTCGCGCACCCTGAAGCACAGTATTTTAATGTCGGCAAAATAACGACTGAACAATTGGAAGATTATGCAAAACGCAAAGGCTTATCTATTGACGAAGCTGAGCGTTGGTTAGTTGGACATTTACAATAAATATTCAAGGACAATACTTATGACAGCCAAACAATTACGCTCCATTTATCAGCTAAAAATAGAATTACAAGGTGCCAAGCCCCCCATTTGGCGACGATTATTAGTGCCTAGTGATATTAAATTAGATGTGTTGCACCTAGCCATCCAGGTTTCAATGGGTTGGACAGACTCTCATTTACATCAATTTATCACAAAAGATCGAAAATTCTATGGCATCAAAGAGGATGACTTAGAATTTGATATACAAGATGAAAGCAAATTCCGTTTATCTCAATTGCTCACCGCCGAAAAGGATAATTTAATTTATGAATATGACTTTGGCGATAGCTGGATACATACAGTCATTCTGGAAAAAGTACTACCTTTTGATCCAGAAAAGAGGCTGCCTTACTGTGTCACAGGAAAACGCGCTTGCCCACCAGAAGATTGTGGTGGTATCTGGGGTTATAAAGATTTATTAGCGATATTAGAAACCCCAGAGCATGAAGATTATGAAGAGATGCGCGATTGGTTAGAAGGGGATTTTGACCCTACTTATTTAAATCGCAGAGAAATAAACCAGCTATTGATTGAGTATTGTCGTTAAACAATAACAACACTCACAATGAGTAAAGCCACCAATAACTGGGCACACACCCACAGAAATAACCAAGCAATCAGAGTGGCGATCACACTGATTGTCTTGTTATTTTTTGCTCTCATATTGGGTGACAACTCTGGCTCATATTTACGCACAGAAAAAACATCTGCCACTATAAGCGCCATTAAAGTTGTAGAAAGAGAAGGTTATAGTCGCTTCAGCGGTCAAACCAAAAACATCACTTATGTGGTCAGCTTAATATTAGCTGATGACACACAGTTCAAATTTATGTTGCAGCAATCTCCCCCTAAAGTCGGCACTAAAGTCCCTGTATTAGTAGATATATATGATGATGGTAAAAACTATTACCGCTATTCACTTATGGACTGGCAGTTATTAAAATAATAGCCAATGATGCACCTACACCGCATAAATTATAGGCCATCCCCCTCAAACACATCATCATGACGCACTATCTAGTCTTACTTGTCAGTACCATACTGGTCAATAACTTTGTACTGGTTAAATTCCTCGGTTTGTGCCCCTTTTTGGGGGTCTCACGCAGGTTAGACTCAGCAGTCAGCATGGGCTTAGCAACGACATTTGTGCTTACCCTCGCATCAGTCAGCAGCTATTTACTCTATCAATACTTGCTCATTCCCTTAGAGCTTGAATATTTACGCACTATTAGCTTTATTGTCGTCATTGCCTGTGTTGTACAATTAACCGAAATCATATTACATAAAACCAGTCCTACGCTATACCGTCTACTGGGCCTTTATTTACCCTTAATTACCACAAATTGTGCAGTTTTAGGTGTTGCACTATTAAATATTCAAGCTCAGCATAATTTTTTGGAGTCTGCCCTGTTTGGTATTGGCACCGCATTAGGCTTTACTTTGGTTTTAATTCTGTTTGCCGCTCTACGTGAACGCATTGATGTTGCCGATGTACCTAAGCCATTTCAAGGCGCAGCCATAGGTTTAGTCACTGCTGGACTCATGTCAATGGCCTTTATGGGCTTTACTGGACTTACTTAATGCTATTACTGTGCCTGATCTTTGTTATGCTTGGCTTAATCTTAGGCTTTGCCGCGCAATATTTAAAAGTGCAAGGTGACCCTATTGTGGAACAAATTGATGCCTTATTACCACAGACGCAATGCGGCCAATGTCAATTCCCTGGCTGCAAACCTTATGCACAAGCCATTGCTCAAGGTGAAGCCGATATTAACCAGTGCCCACCGGGTGGAGAACAAACGATTAATGCTTTAGCGAGTTTACTCGGCATGGAAAGCAAACCACTCAACACTGAATTTGGCACCATAAAAACGCCTGCTATCGCTTTTATTATCGAACAAGATTGTATCGGCTGCGTGAAATGCATTCCCCCCTGCCCGGTCGATGCTATTTTAGGCGCAACTAAACAAATGCATACCGTTATTACCTCAGAATGTACCGGCTGTGAACTCTGTATCGCCCCCTGCCCCGTAAATTGCATTATTATGTTGCCACGAGAAAACAAACCTAGCGAATGGCAATGGCCAGCAGCCCATGACTAAGCTAGCCCATTTCCATGGCGGCTTAGCTATCACAGCTGACAAATGTGCCAACCCAATCATAGACAGTAGTTTGCCCGGTGAGCTGATTTACCCCTTATTGCAACGCTCCAATAACTACGCCCTGCCAATAGTTAAACTAGGCGAGCGAGTGCTGAAAGGGCAAATGATTGCTTCGGCAAACTCACTCTTTAGCGCACCTATTCATGCGGCAAGCTCAGGCACCGTTAAAGCGATAGAGCCACGTATTATTGCCCACCCCTCCAATCTAGCCGATGATTGTATTATTATTGAAACCGATGGTTTAGATGCCGCACTAAGCGCCATCCCTTGCTTTGATTACCAACAAGAAACACCCGAGAATTTGCGCACCAAAATTCATCAAGCGGGTATCGTTGGTTTAGGCGGAGCCGCATTCCCTACCGCAACAAAATTAAGCACCGAACAAGACATACATACGCTGATTATTAATGCCGCGGAATGTGAACCTTATATCAGCTGCGATGCCAGTTTAATACGACAAAAAGCAGAAGGAATAGTACAAGGCGCGTTGATTCTGCAATATATTCTTCAAGCGAAACACTGCATTATTGCTGTAGAAGAAAATATGCCAGAGGCAAACCAGGCATTGTTGCAAGCTATCAACACTCACTCAATACAGCTTATTAGCGTTCCCGCTATTTACCCTACTGGCGGTGAAAAACAACTGATTCAGGTATTAACAGGCACTAAAATACCCGCAAAATGCCTACCCACTGAACATGGTTTTATTTGCCAAAACGTTGGCACGGCTTATGCCGTTTATCAAGCGATTATTCAAGGCTTAGCGCTGACTGAGCGAATCATCACCGTTACGGGCAAAGGCATAAAACAGCCACAAAACATTCGCACTCGCATAGGTACGCCGATTAAACACTTAATTGCCCAATCTGGCGGTTATAATAAAAAGGTACAACGCCTCATTATGGGCGGTTCAATGATGGGTATCGCCTTAAGCTCAGATGAAATAGCGGTCACTAAAGCCACTAATTGCATTTTAGCCATGACCAGCAATCAACAGGAAAACAAGTCAGCTGAAATGCCTTGTATTCGTTGCGGAGATTGCGCAGCGGTTTGCCCAGTGGAATTACTACCCCAGCAACTTTATTGGTATGGGCGCTCGGGACAATTAGATCAATGCCAAAATTATCAATTATTTTCCTGCATAGAATGCGGCTGTTGCGATGTCGTCTGTCCCAGCCATATTCCTTTGGTACAACAATTTCGGGTAACAAAAGGCGAAATTATTACTAAAGAAAAACAGGCAGTACAATCCAACTTAGCCAAAACACGCTTTCAGAATCAACAACAACGCCGCGCCAGAGAAGAGCAAGAGCAATTAGCCAAAGCCGAAAAACGTAAAGCCATCATTGAAAAAATGAAAGCTGCAAGTTTAGCCAAAAAGAAGTCATTATAATATGCAGTTCCCCACCACTAGCTCCCCTTTTACCCCTGCCAGCAACACCGTTAATCGTGTTATGTTGCAAGTCCTTATTGCCTTACTACCCGCTATCGGTATTATGTTTTGGCTATTTGGCAATACGCTATTAATACAGCTATTACTCTCCTGTAGCACAGCACTATTAGCTGAGTCATGCATACTCTGGCTCAGAAAAAAACCGATAAGAATGCACTTATTGGATTTAAGCGCGCTCGTAAGCGCCGTGCTATTAGCCTTGGCAATACCGACGGTTGCCCCTTGGTGGATCAGTGTTAGCGGTACTTTATTTGCCATTATTATTGCCAAACACCTCTATGGCGGCTTAGGCTATAATCCCTTTAACCCAGCCATGGCAGGCTATGTGTTTTTACTCATTTCCTTTCCGCAACAAATGACCGCATGGCAACTACCTTTTGATGTTATTAGCTCCGCCACCGTTTTAGATCATACAAAAACACAGTTAGGCTTAGATTTTTCCCTGGATAAAATAAGAACTTCGCCATTATTTGGTTATGCAGCGGGCAAAGGCTGGGAATATCTATCCTTAGCTTATTTACTCGGCGGTTTATGGCTATTGCAACGCAAAGTCATCAGCTGGCATATTCCTGTTGCCGTGTTGTTAGGCCTAACTATTCCAGCATTGACAGCCTACCTAATAGATAGCTCGCGATTTACTTCACCTTTATTTCAGCTATTTTCTGGGGCAACTTTTTGCGGTGCTTTTTTTATTGCCACCGACCCCGTGACAGCCGCAACCAGCAATAAAGGGCGTTTAATTTTTGGCGCATTACTGGGTAGCTTAATTTATATTATTCGCACTTGGGGTGGCTATCCCGACGCTATCGCTTTTGCTGTTTTATTAGCCAACCTTGCTGCTCCAAGCATTGATTATTACATACGGCCTAAGCGAACTTAACCATGATCATATCGCCACCTATACATGCCGCATTACGTATCGGCCTGTTTTCGTTTATTATCGTAGGCTTGGTTTCTTTGGTTTACCATGGCACCAAAGACAAAATCGCAGACAATGAACGACGCGCTTTATTGCAAAGCTTACAAAGCGTCATCGATAAACGCCGCTATAATAACGACCTAGTTCATGACAAAATTCAGCTACAATCCGGTGGGCAAGCTTATACGATATACCGAGCGCGCCAAGCAGGTAAACCCGTAGCAGCCATTATCACCAGCACAACAACTCAGGGTTATAACGGCGCTATTGATTTACTTATTGCTATTAATGTTAACGGCACAATAAACGCTGTACGCGTTCTTAATCATAGAGAAACACCTGGCTTAGGTGATGCGATAGAACTAAAAAAATCTAACTGGATTTTAAGCTTTAATCAGCTCTCCTTAAAAAATTCAGATCAATGGGCAGTCAAACGTGATGGCGGTAACTTCGATCAATTTACAGGCGCAACCATTACGCCACGCGCTATTATTAATGAGGTCAAAAATACAGCCTTATTTTTTCAACAACACCAACAAGAGATTTTTCAATAAATGTACTCAGACTATTCGAAAATCTTGAGTAATGGCTTATGGCATAACAATCAGGCTCTCGTTGCCCTGTTAGGTTTATGCCCTTTACTTGCGGTTAGTAATACCGTGATTAATAGCTTAGGCCTAGGGCTCGCAACAACCTTAACGCTGATATTATCTAACTTACTGGTTTCTTCATTACGTCAATTTATTCTGCCAGAAATTAGGCTACCATTATTTGTACTGATTATTGCTGGTGTCGTTACCATTATTGAATTAATCATGCATGCGTGGTTTTATGAGCTGTACAAAATTCTGGGAATTTTTATTCCGCTGATTGTGACTAACTGCGCCATTATTGGCCGCGCAGAAGTATTTGCCTCTAAAAATCGCATTATGCCTTCAATATTAGATGGTTTAGCCATGGGGCTGGGCTTTAGTTTCGCCTTGGTTGTATTGGGTGGATTTAGAGAGGTTCTAGGCTCAGGTACTTTATTAGCGCAAGCGGATTTGCTCTTTGGTAATACAGCTAAAAACTGGAAAATCAACGTCTTTGACGATGATTCAAGTATCTTATTAGCCATACTGCCGCCTGGTGCTTTTATCGGCTTAGGCTTATTAATTGCGTTAAAAAATAGCCTTGAATTACGTTTACAAGCAACTAAACCTGTTACCCCAAAAGTTTATGAATAAAGATAAACGCTTAGAAATCTTTAAACGCCTAGCCGAAGCCATCCCCGAGCCCGTTACTGAATTAAACTATAACAGTACTTTTGAATTACTAATCGCCGTGGTTTTATCCGCACAGGCAACTGATAAAGGCGTTAATAAAGCCACAGCCAAGTTATTTCCTATTGCCAACACACCACAAGCTATTTTGGATTTAGGTGAAGAGGGATTAAAAACCTATATAAAAACTATCGGCCTATTTAATAGCAAAGCGGCTAATATTATTAAGCTTTGTCGCAAGCTACTGGATGATTTTCAGGAAGAAGTACCACAAACTCGCACAGAATTAGAATCCCTTGCTGGCGTTGGGCGTAAAACAGCTAATGTGATTTTAAATACCGCTTTTGGTCAGCCTGTCATGGCAGTCGATACGCATATTTTCCGTGTATCCAATCGCACTAAGATTGCCCCAGGAAAAAATGTTTTAGAAGTTGAAGCTAAATTAGATAACAATGTACCCAAAGAGTACAAACAGGATGCTCATCATTTATTGATTTTGCATGGGCGTTATACCTGTATCGCTAGGAAACCTCGTTGTGGCAGTTGTGTTATTGAGGATTTATGTGAATTTAAGGATAAAGTTTATGCGACGTAAAGGCACTTGTGGGAAGGACTTTTAACTGACAAAAATAGCGACATAAAGCCCCGCCCACAACATATTAAGGAAATTTTATATTGACACGACTCGGTGAGTTAAACCTTAAACCGCGATATCAAAGCTTGTAAATCACTTGCCAATCGCGCCAAAGCATTACTACTCTCAGTTACCTGCTGCGAGCCTTGTGCCGTATCCATCGTCACGCCATTAATATGCTCAATACTTCGACTAATATTATCAGCTACAACGGATTGTTCTTCAGAAGCACTAGCAATTTGTGTACACATACCATCAATTTCAGTCACTGCAGCGGTAATATTTTCTAAAAACTCACTTTCCTTTTGAGTCTCCGAAATAGTCACCTGCGCCCGATCTTTGCTTGTCTGCATCACACCAACTGCTTTACGAGTGCCTTCTTGTAGACTTTCAATCATACTCTGTATCTCAGTTGTTGAATCTTGCGTACGACTTGCCAAGGTTCTGACTTCATCTGCAACAACAGCAAAACCTCGTCCCTGCTCGCCCGCTCTCGCAGCTTCAATCGCAGCATTTAGCGCTAATAAATTAGTTTGTTCAGCAATACCTTTGATAACATCTAAGACTGAACCAATATTCTCCCCATCAGCCTCTAGCTGTCTAACCACGTCTGTCGCCACGCTAATTTCTTCTGAAAGCGCAGTAATCGCAGACACTGAATTATTAACAATCAAACGCCCTTTACTTGCTTGTTCATGGGCATTTTTAGTTGCCACTGCCGTAGAGGATGCGCTTTTTGCCACTTCTTGTACTGTTGCCGCCATTTCCGTCATAGCCGTTGCGACCTGCTCCACTTCCTCTTGCTGACGTTGAACCCCTTGATTGGTTTGTATGCTTGTCACTGAAAGCTCTTCTGCCCCCGAGGCAAGCTGCTCAATAGAGCGTTCTAATTCACGCACTACCTCTGCAAACTGTCCAGCCATACGGTTAAATGATTCAGCCACATCAGCAAACTCATCTTTATTATCTAATTGCAAACGGGAAGTTAAATCACCTTTTGCCAATTTTGCAGAAGCTTCTTCGATACTTAATATAGCGGTATTAAATGAATTATAAAAACCCGCAAATAAATAGAGAGCGATAAAGGTAAAGATAGCAACAATAAGAGCTAAAGTGATCATTTTTGTCGCTAACTGATCTTCTCGCTGCTCTAATAATAAGGCTAACTCAGGAATCAACTGATCCAATAATTTAAAATTAGCCTTAATAGCTTCAGTACCCTTGGCAAAAACCACTGCTGATTTAATGGTGATAGGCGTTCTCTGTAAAATTTCTTGTTCAAGAAAAGCTAGGTAGCCCTTAGCAATGCTTATTGCCGTATCAGCATTTGGCTTAATTTTAGCGCCAACTTCTGGATTGCTTTGCACTATCACCTGCGTACTTCTCCCTAAAGCATTAATACTTTTCTGTACCATCGCCAATAAACTAGATAACTTAATGCTCTCCTTCTGAGTAACGATAGCCCTAGCCACTAGACCCGAAGCCATGCCCCGAGCCTGTCCCAAATTTTCTACAATTTGTGGCAAGGTGTTAACAACAGAAAAAGCAATATAAAAACTTTCTAATTCTGGATCCATCGTTAACCCTGAGCGATCACTCACCGTAGAAACTAACTCTAAAGTGCCAGCAATCAACTGCGTATGGCGCGTAAAAATATCTTTTGCTTGCCCATCAAAGGCATCGGATTCTAAGCGCTTCCAAGTTGATTTAATTTCCTGCCATTTAGCTGAGACACCTAATTGCTCACCTAGCTGCTGGTCAACCTCATTAATCGCCTGAATATCTTGAATAATCTGTGCACGCTTAGCTAATAATTTACTTTTAAACGAAGTATTTCCCGATAAATAAGCATTAGTCATACCGCGATGCTCAGGAAAATGCTGAATTAATTGACGCAAAGGAACAATATATTGCAAGCCTGTCTGTTCTTTTTTGGCAATATCAAGAGCCGCTAATTGCCCCATGATTAATAAATAAAAGGTAATTATCAGAGGTATTAAAAATGCAATAGAGATCAATAGCATTTTTTTAGAGCAGCTGATCTGGTTCATTAGAGCCGTGGCAAACATAAAAATCCTCTTTTTAGTTATGGTTTATTGTGAGTCTATCGGCATGACTTAAATAATCTAAAATATATTCATCCGTGATTTATGATCAGTATGCTTATCTGCGCCTTTCAATCGAGCACTAACCGCATGATTATCTGCATCTTCTAATTGAATATCATGGGCGACACCATGCAATGAAACGATTAAAACAACGCCTGCTAAAATTAAAGCAATTTGCTGTAATGAGGTTTTAATATCAGTTTTCTTATGCAAAGTTGGAATCAAATCTGCAACCGCAATATAAATAAAACTAGATGAAGCAATCGCTAAAAAATAAGGGAGACTATCATGAAGGCCAGCCAAACTATAATATGCCAACACGCCACCTAGCACGGTTGTTAAGCTGGCGAGTACATTGTAAATCAAGGCTTTCTTTTTGGAAAAACCACTGTGCAATAGAATTGCAAAATCGCCTACCTCTTGCGGAATCTCATGTGCGGCAACCGCTAAACTAGTGACAATACCCAGCTGAACATCGGTTAAAAATGCCGCAGCAATCAACACACCATCCACGAAGTTATGGATACCATCACCAATAAGAATCATTGTTCCAGCTGATTTATGCGAACCATGATCGTGGCTATCTCCATGTTCATCATGTTCATCGGTATCAATATGAACCTCACAGCTACTAGAATGGCAGTGCCGCCAAATTAATAATTTTTCTAAGGTAAAAAACAATAATAAGCCCAGCATAATCGAGCCAGATAAAGTTTGTATTTCTGATGGCGCTACCTCTTCAAAAGCATGTGGAATCAATCCCCAAAAAGCCACAGCTAACAAAGCACCGGTAGCAAAACTAATGCCATGCGGCAAAACCTTAGCACGCATACTATCAGATAATAGTAAAAAAACAGAAGCGGCTAAAACGCTTAATACACCACCGATAGCCGTAAAAATAATAATTAAAAAGAGTAAATTCATCGAAAGAAATAATAAAGTGAAATTATTTGTAGTTGTGGGAGGGGCTTTAGCCGCGACTTGTATCAAATCGCGGCTAAAGCCCCTCCCACAATATATTATGCTTAGAAACAAGAACTATTCCATCCAGATTAAAGTTGCCATACGCCCTGTCTGGCCATCGCGCCGATAGGAAAAAAAACGTTCTGTATCAGTCACGGTACAAAACTGGCCACCATAAATTTTCTGCACGCCAACACCCTTTAAAATAATGCTAGCTATTTGGTAAATATCCGCCAAATACTTGCCATCACTTTGCTGTGTAAATGCACCCGTAAATTGCCTAGATTTATTAATAAATAAATCATATACATCTTGGCTGACTTCAAAACAGTGTGGACCAATAGCCGGCCCTAGCCAAGCCATTATTTCAGCGCCTGGCATCTTTGCCACAGCATTTTCCACAACGCCATTAAGCAATCCACGCCAACCACCATGAATCGCAGCAACCATCGTTCCTTGTATATCACAAAGTAACACCGGCAAACAGTCCGCAGTTAACACCGTACAAACAATATTTTTTTTATACGTATAACTCGCATCACCGACAAACATTTGACCTGCTTGGTCAGCACAAACCACATCCACACTATGCGTTTGCTGCAGCCAAACAGGATCACTAGGTAAGCCCAGCATGCGAGTCATTTTCTGCCTATTTTGAAGTACATGCTCCGGGTTATCCTGCACATGCTCAGCGAGGTTTAAACTACTAAATTCAGCCTGACTAAATCCGCCTGTTCTCAGTGTCGTCGCCGCATGAATATTGGCAGGTGCCGGCCAATCAGGAATGATCCAATGCGTCATTATTCCTCAAAGCAAGTAATAAGGCTTGCATATCCTCTGGCATGGGTAATTCCCACTCCATATATTCACCAGTACGTGGATGCATTAAACCCAATTTTTCAGCATGTAAAGCTTGGCGCTTAAAGTTACGCAAAATAGTTTCCAACTTCACCCCGCAATCTTTAGGCATTTGGAACCGACCACTGTACATAGGGTCGCCTACGAGCGGCATTTTGATATGCGCCATATGCACTCGGATTTGATGTGTACGACCGGTTTCTAATTTAACTTGTATCAGCGTATTACGTAAGAACCGCTCCAGCACACGATAATGCGTTATTGCACGTTTGCCACTGTCATTGACCGCAAATTTCTTACGGTCGGTAGGATGCCGGCCAATAGGCTCATCTAAAGTACCACCTCCAGTCATTCGTCCTATAGTGACCGCTAAATATTCACGATGAATCTCGCGCGCTTGTAATTGCTCAATCAAACTATGATGTGCAGCTAATGTTTTAGCAACCATCAATAAGCCACTGGTATCTTTATCAATGCGATGCACAATCCCCGAGCGCGGAATTGTCACCGCATCAGGCAAATGAAATAACAAGGCATTTTGTAAAGTCCCCGTCCAATTACCTGCACCTGGATGTACAACAAATCCTGCAGGTTTATTGACGATTAAAATATCATCATCTTCATAGATAATATCCAGCGGAATATCTTCAGCTAAATACTCAGTCACTTCCTCTGCTTCAGCATCGAGAACAATCGTCTCCCCCCCATCCAATCGATCTTTTGCTTTAATTTGTACACCATCTACGGTGACCCGTAGCGCTTTTATCCAAGTCTGTAGTTTATTCCTAGAATAATCTGGAAAAACCACCACTAAAACTTGATCCAAACGCTTCCCCGCTAATTCCAAGGGTACTTCGGCTGTTAATATTGCCATATAAAATTTCTTTCCCAACAACTGTATTTATCTACAACAAATTCTTTTACAATAAAGAATAAAGTAAAATTTATCAATCTTACATCGTGTCGCTATCTCTATGCCATCATTTTTCAAAAAATTAACAATTATTCTTTGTTTATCTTTTTTACTGCAGGCCTGTAGTTATTTTTCCAATGATAAAAACACCAAAGGAGATAATTATGCAGGCTGGACAGTAGAGCAATTTATTGCTGAAGGCAAAGAAAACTTAGCCGATGAAAAGTACAAAAAAGCGATAAAAGTATTTGAGCAACTGGATTCACGTTACCCTTTTGGCCCCCATTCTGCACAAACACAACTCGACTTAACTTACGCCTATTACAAAAATGGCGATTCAGAAGCGGCATTAGCATCAGCAGACCGCTTTATAAAAACCCACCCACGACATAAAAATGTCGATTATGCTTACTATTTAAAGGCACTGGTTAATTTCAATCGTGACTTAGGTTTTTTAGATCGCTATGTTCCATCTGATAGCACACAGCGCGACTCAGTGTTCACACAAAATGCTTACCTCAGTTTTGATGAGTTAATACGCCGCTTCCCGAATAGCCAATACGTAGCTGATGCTAAACAACGCATGATTTCTTTAAAAAATTCACTAGCGCGCCATGAATTACATATTGCCCGCTTCTATATGGATAGAGAAGCCTATTTAGCCGCCGCCAATCGAGCAAATTATATTTTACAACATTACCAGCAAACCCCAGCCGTCCCTTACGCATTAGAACTGCAAATAAAAGCCTATAAAATATTAGGGCTACAGGATTTAGCTGATAATAGCGCCAAGATTTATGCCTATAACTATCCTGATGGCCCACAATACCCCGAGGCTGACTCCAGCGGTGTGACTGTCGTACCTTTTATTTGGAGGTTGCTGAGTTTTGATGACTAATCCCTCTCTTTGCTACAACAAGAGTAAATATAAAACTTGTGGAGTATGAAGGTTTTCCACATAGCCCAGTATTTACTTTACCCTCTACGAGTCGCAAGCGATATGCAGGCGACATTAACCCCATAGCTCTTACTTACGGCCCAAACCATGTATTTTCGCCAGATTTTTCTTAGCGCCTGCTTAACTGCAATCCTTGCCAGCATCGTTTTTAGTTTGTATCAATTTTATTTTGTTAGCCCACTTATTTTTGCGGCTGAAATTTATGAAGTAGCTGAACCTATGAACACCGAACAAGTCGAACCTTGGGCGCCTGAAGATGGTATAGAGCGCTCCTTTTTTACTTGGCTGGCTAATTTTTTAATGAGTTTAGCCTATAGTTTATTATTAGCTTGCGGCATAGTCTATCGTGGCGCTAGTTCGGCATTAAAAGGCCTAGCTTGGGGCATAGCAGCTTATTTAGCCATTTTTATGGCCCCCAGCTTAGGTTTGCCTCCAGAAATACCGGGTATGGATGCAGCCGACCTAAATTTACGACAAAACTGGTGGCTCCTTACTGTCACTTTTAGCGCTATTGGTTTAGGCGTATTAGCTTTTAGCCCTCGTTATTACAAAGGTGCAGGGGTGATTTTGCTAATACTACCGCATTTAATCGGAGCACCAACACCTGAGCTGCATGGGTTTAGCCATCCTGACCCAAATGCAGTACAAGCTTTAACCGATCTATGGCATCAATTTGTCCTGCAAACCAGTATTGCAAATGCCTTGTTGTGGCTTATAATTGGCCCAACGACTGGTTTTTTATGCCAACGATTTATAGATGGCATTTCCCCTTACAACCTACAGATTAATAAAGGCTGACCTATGAATACTGATAATTCGCTTGCCCAAGAACAAAATATCCCCCTCGCAAGCAGCAAAAATTTACAACTCTTTGCCGCCGCGGCCTTAGGTATCGTTATTTTATTTGGTGTTGGTTTCGCTCCTATGGATATGGCACATAATGCCGCACATGATACCCGTCATAGCGTTGCCTTTCCTTGCCATTAATTCTGAAGACGGGGCTTTTAGCCACAATTGCATACGCAGGGCGGACTTGAATCCGCAAGTTACACCAAGGAATACATATTAATAAAGCCTGAAACTTTAGATTATGAAGCACGCCAGCCCTCAAAGGACTGACAGTGCTTTCTGATACTATTGAGTTTTAATTCCTAAAGACCTAATTATTAACAACACAACAAACACGAGCGCATAATGATATTTGTCACAGGTGGAGCAGGATTTATAGGAGCCAATTTTGTCCTAGATTGGTTACAAGAACATGATGAACCAATCGTTAATATTGATAAACTTACTTATGCAGGTAACTTAGAAAGTTTAGCCTCATTACAAGATGATAGCCGACACACCTTTGTTCATGCCGATATTGGCGATACTAAAGTCATACCTGAATTGTTAGCAAAACATCAACCGCGTGCCGTGATTAATTTTGCGGCAGAATCACATGTAGATCGTTCTATTCATAGCCCTGAAGACTTTATTCAAACCAATGTTGTCGGCACCTTTCATTTACTAGAATCTGTACGTAGCTATTGGAATCAATTAGACCAGCAAAATAAAACAGATTTTAGGTTCCTACATGTTTCCACCGATGAAGTTTATGGCTCATTAACTAAAAATGAACCCGCCTTTACTGAACAACATCAATACGAACCCAATAGCCCTTATTCAGCCAGTAAAGCAGCCAGCGACCATTTAGTCCGCTCTTATCACCACACTTACGGCCTGCCTGTATTAACCACTAATTGCTCAAATAACTACGGCCCGTATCACTTCCCAGAAAAATTAATTCCATTAATGATTGTCAATGCTCTAGCCGGCAAATCGTTACCGATCTATGGTGACGGACAACAAATTCGCGACTGGCTGTATGTTAAAGATCACTGTAGCGCTATTCGCCGCGTCGTAGCCGCGGGCATAATAGGAGAAACTTATAATGTTGGTGGCTGGAACGAAAAACCTAATATTGAAATCGTGCATACCGTCTGCGCATTACTTGATGAGCTGCGCCCACGCGAGGACAAAAAAAGCTACACAGAACAAATTACTTTTGTCACTGACCGTTTAGGTCATGACCGGCGTTATGCCATTGATGCACGTAAAATTGAACGCGAACTAGGCTGGAAGCCTGCCGAAACTTTCGACACAGGCATACGTAAAACTGTGCAATGGTATTTGGATAATCAAGAGTGGGTCGCCAATGTACAGTCAGGCGCTTATCGTGACTGGGTGGAAACCAACTACGCTGAGCGTACATAATGAAAATTTTATTATTCGGTAAAAATGGCCAAGTAGGCTGGGAGCTACAACGCAGCTTAGCGCCTTTAGGTGAAATTATTGCACTTAGCTCTGGTAGCCAAGACCATTGCGGTGACCTCACTAAGCTATCAGGTTTAGCAGAAACGGTTCGACAAGTAAAACCAGATATTATCGTGAATGCCGCAGCGCACACTGCTGTCGATAAGGCTGAAAGTGAAGCCAAATTAGCACACATCATTAATGCCGATGCACCGGGTGTATTAGCTCACGAAGCAAAGGCACTCGATGCTTGGTTAATTCATTACTCTACCGATTATGTCTTTGACGGCAGCGGCAATACGCCTTGGCTTGAAGCTGATGTTACCGCGCCACTCAGTGTTTATGGTGCGACTAAGCTCGCTGGCGAACAAGCCATCCAAGCGTCAAACTGCAAACATCTTATTTTCCGCACCAGCTGGGTGTATGGCGCACGCGGCAATAATTTTGCCAAAACCATGCTACGCCTTGCGCAAGAACGTGATAGCTTAAGCGTTATTAATGATCAAATTGGCGCCCCAACAGGTGCGGATTTATTAGCTGATGTCACAGCACATGCTATACGTACTGCACAAGCGCAGCCCGAATTAAGTGACCTCTACCATCTAGTAGCCTCCGGTGAAACATCATGGTACGGCTATGCAAGCTATGTAATAGACACTGCGCAAAAAATGGGCCTGCAGTTAAAAGTAAACTCAGAGTCAATTACCCCCGTGCCAACCAGCGCTTTCCCTACTCCTGCCCAGCGCCCTAAAAACTCACGCCTAAATACGCATAAACTACAAACTAGCTTCAACCTTACACTTCCGCTTTGGCAAGCTGGCGTAAAACGTATGTTAACTGAATTTATAGAGAAATAACTATGACGCAAAGAAAAGGCATTATCCTCGCAGGCGGTTCAGGCACACGCTTATACCCAGTGACTAAAGTAGTTTCAAAACAGTTACTCCCTATTTACGACAAACCCATGATCTATTATCCACTTAGCACTTTAATGCTAACTGGAATAACAGATATTCTCATTATCAGCACCCCACAAGATACGCCTCGTTTTCAACAATTACTCGGTGATGGCAGTGACTGGGGACTTAACCTAGAATATGCCGTACAACCTAGTCCAGATGGCTTGGCACAAGCTTTTACCATAGGTGCTGATTTTATTGGTAATTCACCTAGTGCACTGGTCTTAGGTGATAATATTTTTTATGGTCATGATTTACAGTTATCATTAAACCAAGCAGCAAAACAAACAACTGGCGCTACCGTCTTTGCTTATCATGTTCATGACCCTGAACGTTATGGTGTTGTCAGCTTTGATAAACAAGGCAACGCAACGTCAATCGAAGAAAAACCCACGATACCTAAAAGCCATTACGCCATTACTGGCTTGTATTTTTATGATAATCAAGTGGTCGATATGGCCAAAACACTTAAACCTTCTGCGCGTGGTGAACTAGAAATTACCGACATCAACAAACTTTACCTAGAACAAAAACAACTCAGTGTAGAAAAAATGGGGCGTGGTTACGCATGGTTAGACACGGGAACACATGAAAGCCTCAATGAAGCCAGTGCCTTTATTGAGACTATCGAGCGGCGCCAAGGATTAAAAGTTGCCTGCCCTGAAGAAATCGCCTTCCGTAATGGCCTTATTAATGCAGAAAAATTAACTGAATTAGCTCAACCCTTGGTAAAAAATGGCTATGGCCAATACCTACTTAAATTACTAAAAGAAGAGAACAGCTTATGAAAGTAATCCCGACAAATATTCCCGATGTATTGATTATTGAACCCAAAGTCTTTGGTGATAGCCGCGGTTTTTTCTTTGAGAGCTTTAACCAAAAAGCATTTAATAACGCCACGGGGGGGAATGCTCAATTTGTTCAAGATAACCACAGTCGATCTGCTAAAGGCGTATTACGTGGCCTACATTACCAAATCCAACAGCCTCAAGGTAAATTAGTCCGCGTCACCAGCGGTGCTGTTTTTGATGTTGCGGTCGATATTCGCAAATCATCACCCACTTTTGGCCAATGGACTGGCGTAGAATTAAACGCTGAAAACCATCGTCAACTTTGGGTACCTGCAGGCTTCGCCCATGGCTTTGTAGTCTTAAGTGATACAGCAGATTTTCTGTATAAAACAACAGATTACTACGCGCCAGAATTTGAACGTTGTATCGTCTGGAA
Source organism: methanotrophic endosymbiont of Bathymodiolus puteoserpentis (Logatchev) (assembly GCF_900128525.1). Lineage (GTDB taxonomy): Bacteria > Pseudomonadota > Gammaproteobacteria > Methylococcales > Methylomonadaceae > Methyloprofundus. The sequence goes on along the minus strand of NZ_FQTQ01000181.1, from coordinate 6,105 downwards.
CGACCCAACCATTGGCATAAACTGGCCAATTGATGAAGAACCTCAACTTTCTGAGAAAGACCAACAAGGGATGCTACTGAGTAATGCAGAGGTGTTTGCTTAGTCCTAGCTTTCTAGCCCAGCCTTCGTAAATAGTGATTGAACTCGGTATTCTGCATAACAACGTGGAAAATAAGGATTAAAAATCATGCCAAAATAGGCTAAGCAGTGCTACTACACCTATTTATACGTATAGTTCAGTTGCTTACAAATTTAAGTTCAAAAGCTGGAGTAGGTGCAAATCTCTACACAAATTTAGCAACCTCTTCAGAAGAGAATGCCGCTTGCTCTCCCATACCCTAGCAATCAGCTCTGCTGTGAGAGATAGTCACAGCAGAAACCTCAAAATACACATAAAAAATACTTGTTATTTCAAGTCCCTTTCAGCTAACCATAACCAATCACTCACTTCACACTGCGGAACAAATCCGGAAACTGACTCCGTTAAAATAGCCCTCATTGCGAGACAATCATCATGCTCGATTGCTTGTTTTAAACGGTCCAATTGTTCGTTAAGCTTACTCCAAGGAATAATATCTTCCTCAGCACGCATAATCCTACAGTGAGTCGTACCAGAAACATTATCACCAATTAATAACTCCTCATACAGCTTTTCACCCGGCCTTAACCCTGTAAAAACAATTTCTACCTCACCCTCTGGGTGTAGCTCATCTTTTACTTCCAAGCCACTTAAATGAATCATCCGCTTAGCTAAATCGACAATTTTAATCGGCTCACCCATATCTAATACAAACACATCTCCACCTTGCCCCATTGCACCTGCTTGTATCACTAGCTGAGCAGCCTCAGGTATGGTCATAAAATAACGAATAATGCGTGGATCTGTTACGGTAACGGGGCCACCCCGCGCAATTTGTTCTCTAAATAAAAGAATAACAGAACCAGAAGAACCTAGCACATTACCAAATCGTACCATCGTAAAGCGGGTATTATGACCTTCCTCTAAACTTAATCCTTGCAAAACCAACTCAGCAAAACGCTTAGTCGCTCCCATTGTATTCGTTGGCCTTACTGCTTTATCGGTCGATATAAGAACAAAAGTTTCGACATGACAACTAATCGCTGCCTGAGCAAGGCAAAGTGTACCTAATACATTATTCTTAACTGCTTCACCAGGGTTATGCTCAACCATAGGTACATGCTTATAAGCAGCGGCATGATAGATGGTTTGCACATTAAATGCTCGGCAAACTTTCTTTAGGCGCAATTCATCAATAACCGAGCCTAATATTGGAATAATCTCAAACTCACACACAGCCATTACAATAATGGCCTGTCTAAGCTCCTTATCAATAGAATAAAGTGCAAATTCATTACGCTCAAAAAGTATCACTTTAGCGGGCTGTAAAGCAATTATTTGCCTACATAACTCAGAGCCAATTGACCCTCCTGCCCCTGTTACCATAACAACTTTATTAGTAATATTGGCACTCAGCAGAGACTGATCGGGAATAACAGCATCACGACCTAATAAATCCGCAATATCTACTTCCTGTACTTCATCAAATTTAATTTTACCCTGAGCTATATCGCTCATTCCAGGTATCGTTCTTACATGCACAGGGTAAGGCTCTAACAAGCGAATAATTTCACTTCTACGTGCACGAGAAGCGGAAGGAATTGCCAACAAAACATCTGTTATCTGATATTTTTCAATCAAATAAGCTAATGCTGTCATCGAATAGATTCTTAAACCATTCACTTTTTGCTTATGCAATAATTTATCATCATCTATAAAGGCAAAAGATTCGAACTCTTTGCCACACTCTAGTGCAGAAGCTAACTGCACCCCCGCATGACCTGCACCATAAATAATAACATTTTTGGTGCACCCAAGATTAGCTGTATTGCTTACCAAGCCAGAATAAACATCAGCTAGCCACCAACGAGCAATAAAGCGACTGCCACCAATAAAAAATAAAAGCACCAGCCAGTTCAACGCGGGGACGGTTCTAGGGACCATACCCAGTTTTGTCTGGAAAGCAACAACAGTAAAAATAACTATATACAGTGAAATCGCCTGAAAAATAGCCCATATTGCTCGGCCACCAATATAGCGAATAATAGCGCGATACAACCCGAATCGAATAAAGATAGGAACCGCAAGAATAGGACTCAGGCAAAATAAAATCCAAATATCGCCTTTAAGTATATATAATTCGCCCAAACGCAAGGAAAAAGCCACCCATAAAGCTGACATAACCAGCACACTATCGACAGCAATTAAGATAGCCGCTTTTGTACGCCGCGTAAGGCTAAGAAACCAGAAAACTAATTTATTCATTTATAAAAATAAAATAACAAAAAGAAATGCACACATAGAAACGTGCATGAAATAACATCCTGAAATTAGAAATCGGGAGTTTGTTTCATGCACGCTCCTTAAACGTATGACTTTAAAATTCATTTAGCATTCCTGAATAGAATGCCGGCTTTTTATGCACACACAATGACTCATAAAAATACACTCTATCCATTTTACGCAAGCACATAAAATATACCTACCTAAATTCAGATATATTTATTTGCTAACCTACAGGGTTTGGGTCGTTCAGGCTGATCATCAGCATAGAGAGAGTGCTTGACAGTGTTTCGGATAGGTAGGCTTTGAGCCTTAATCCTGCTTTCGAATATAATATTATGTATAAAATAGATATTATGGCACTACTTAGAATATTTTGGCATGATTTTTTAATCATTATTTTTCAATGAGTTACAAAAATAGCAGTAATTTCTCATTATCTACAGGTATTTAAGACATTCACTTCATAGCGTAGGGTGTGCTGACGATAGGAAGCGCATCGTTCATGTGGTGCGCTTCGTTCCTCAGCACGCCCTACAACACGCTTTAGTACCTGTTAAAATGAGAAGCTACGAATATTAGGTTTAAGCACTATTTTCGAAAGCTGGGATTAATGGCTGACACCCTGTCGTTTAACTACCTTTAAAAAGGTCATCCACAAAATTTTAAAATCAAATATAAAAGAACATCTTTGCAAATATTCAAAATCTAAATCAACCTTTTGAGGAATAGGTAGTTCATCTCGGCCGTTAACCTGCGCCCAACCCGTTAAGCCGGGTAATAACTTATCGACACCTTTTTCTGTACGCAAGGCGATTAAATCATCCTGATTAAATAAGGCAGGCCTAGGCCCGACAAAACTCATATCACCTTTTAAGATTGACCATAACTGAGGTAATTCATCTAAACTTGATTTACGCAAAAAACCACCGATAGGTATTAATACACTTTTAGGGTCTGGTAATAAATGTGTAGCGACAACAGGCGTATCAATTTTCATACTGCGAAATTTAGGCATTTTAAAAATACCATTATTTCTACCTACTCGATCAGACCAATACAAAGCTGGGCCTTTCGATGTTAACTTGACTAACACCGCTATCATAATAATGGGTAGCAGTAATATAACCGTAGCAGTCAGGGCTAAAATTAGGTCAAATAATCTTTTCATATAAGCAGGATAGTCTAATTAAATAAGTAAGTATCCGCTATTTTTTTTAATTGCTCATCCATAGTAATAACCGGTTTCCAGTCAAGCAACTCTCTTGCTTTAACACTATCCACCTGCAATGAACCAAATAAACGACCTGTTGCACTTTGCTTGCCAAGCAATTTAGCAAGCAATATCATTAAGCTCACAGGGACAGGCAGCAGCCAAGTCCTTTTACCAAAAGCTTGGGCAACTTTTTGTAAAAGTTCTGTCGTCGAAACATCCTCACCATCTGAAATTAAAAAAACCTGATTTGCAGCTTGTGGTGTTTTTTTATAATCGGCACAATGCATAATAAAGCTCACTAAATTATCTAATGCGACCAAAGAGCGCTTATTATATACAGCTCCAAATGGCAAAGGCACGCCTTTATTAATCCATTTTATCATACTAGCAAAATTAGCTTTTACACCGGGACCATAGACCAAAGGAGCACGAATAATGACCACCTCCATCTCTGTCTTTTTGGCTAATGCAAGCAAACCCTGTTCAGCTTTATATTTAGACAAACCATAAGGGTCGGTAGGAATATAACTATCGTCAGGCGTGAATGGGTGTTCAAGCTCAGTCACTTCTCCATGCACTTTAATTGAGCTTAAAAAAACAAAGCGTTTAATACCTGCCACAGCAGCCTGTTTCGCCAAATTTAATGTAGCGTCAGTATTAATACGTCTAAATACCGCTAAAGGATTATCAGCCAGGTCATTCATTATATGCACCCGTGCAGCGCTATGAATCACCACATCTACACCTTGCAAAGCATGCTCCCAAGCGACTTCATACGCCAAATCAGTTATCTTAAACTGTTCAATTTCCTCAGAAAATACTTGACTATATTCACGCACAGCGGCAATGATCTTATGCCCTGAGTCATAAGCATCAAAACAAACTGCTTTACCTACAAAACCCGTAGCCCCTGTGACCAATATCCTCATTTTTTAGGCCCTTTTATGGCATAAAAAAATAGTGCGATAAAAACAAGCACCTGATCAACACCTCGCCTTCTTAGTTGTCTAGCTTTAAATGCCAATTGCAATATATCCACCCTAGATGAGAGCTGCACTGAAGTTATATCAAGAACCTTAATCAGTAATGCGATAGACTCAAATACTTGATCTGATAAAATATACTTGATTCTATAAATCACCCCCTTTAAAGATGTATTAGCGCCAACTTGGTTAGCACCATGCTGCCGATACTTCACCTTAGGCTCAGAATCAATAAGCCATAGATAGCGGTTGCGTCTTAAAATTGCATAAGAAAGCCAGTCATGAAGCACAAAATCATTCAATTCAGGACAAGTATTTAAATAGCTTTTTATAAGACTCGCTGCTTTATTTGTAAAAATGTAGGTACAGCCAGGGCCGGCAGCCTCAAACAGGTAATCAAGCTTTTTTTGTGGCTGAGATTTAACAATCAGTTTTTCGCGCCCATCCTCCCAAAAAGCAATAACACTTGCTGAATAAGCTTCTGCACCCATGTGTTTCATCCGCTTGATGCCGTGAGATAACTTATCTAAAGACCAAATATCATCTTGATCAGCAAAAGCAATATAGTCAAAACTCGAAAAATCAACCTGACGAATTAAACGATAAAAATTTTTAGCGGCGCCGCCAAATCGTTCACCATACTCCAGCACAGTAATATTCTGGTTTTCTTCTTCAAGTTGCTGACACCATTCATTCGTTAAATCCGAAGATAAATCAACACTAATAAAAATGTGGACCGAAACGGCCTCTTGATTAAGAATTGAAATAACCTGCTCTTCAATCCAGTTTATACCATTGTAAGCAGCAAGAAAAACTGAGACTCGCTGACTCATCTAGCTTGCCTTTTGTAACAAAACAAGTTTTGTACTTGACCAACTAATAGGCAACAACAATCAGAACAAAAAAAACTAACTTGCCGATAGTTATCTACCATTTCATATACATGTAGTAAGTCTACTACCAATATTAGTTTATTAAATGGCTTAAATTCTATAATAATCCCTCCCTCCTAGGCCTCTAGTTTTAAGAAAAATCAAATAGTAACGCTACTCATAGCGCAATACCTTTGTACATAAAACTCTAGCAATAAATAGCATTACCATACCTGTTTGTTACTGAAGCTGCGCAATGCACAATTCTATACCACGATATTTTGATTACTCAAAGGACTAGCATAACAAGTGGCAAAAAATGTTGTGAGCAATAGCTCACAACATTTTTTGCCGTCCTTGTTAGCTTTATTTGACCGCCATATCAAAACGATCCAGAGTCATTACTTTAACCCAAGCAGCAATGAAATCATTGACAAACTTCTGTTTTGCATCATCAGATGCATACACTTCAGCCACCGCGCGTAACTCATTGTTGGACGAAGCCGCTATCGCGGAGAAAAGAACCACCACGCTGGTAATTAAAGTGTAACCTCACTTCCTTCTATTCGCATAGGAAGGTAACCTGCAAGCTCATTAAACTAACAATGAGGTTACGTCGTTATGAAACCATCTCTTGAATCAAAATACAACCATTATTATTCTCTCCACTGC
>NZ_FQTQ01000180.1 GCF_900128525.1 methanotrophic endosymbiont of Bathymodiolus puteoserpentis (Logatchev) | reverse complement strand
TGTCGAAAGCATGACTTATCATTTTGGGATTATTTGAAAGATCGCTTATTGGGTATAGGCGATATTCCTCCGTTATCGGAAGTCATCCGTGCGGCCGCTGCCTGTGGATAATGAGAAGTTACAATAAAAGGTAAGTCAGCTATCCAGATATTTAAGCAGTTTCCTTACTTGAAAAAGAAACCTTATTGGGGGAATCATTTTTGGGCTAAAGGGTATTGTGTTGATACGGTAGGCGTTGATGCAGAAATGATCCGTAAATATGTAAAGTTTCAAGAGAAAATAGAAAAGGACTTAGAGTCCTAAATTAAGGCATCAAATTAATGATAGGCGGCAATGGACTAGCCTTCTAAGAGGGCTAGTCATTACACCCTTCTAGGGTGCAATCAAAACCACGTTCTTAGAGCGTGGATTTTTTTTCATAGTTTTAAAGAATATTATGTGCATTTGCTGGGGCGCGATGAAGAAAGCCATCAAGCTCATTACGCTTATGAGGCACTAGGGTTAACCGTCCGTGATCGCTTGATGGAGCGCTGGAAAGAGACGCACCACACCTATAAGCAGGAAAAATGTAAAAGAACTTTTTATTTATCTATGGAATACCTGATGGGGCGCTCTTTAAGTAATGCGATGCTGAACTTAGGCGTTAACGATGTTGCTACCCAAGCAATGTATGATTTAGGTATAGAAATTGAAGAGTTAATTGTAAGTGAACGTGATGCAGGGCTGGGAAATGGTGGATTAGGTCGGTTAGCAGCTTGTTTTATTGATAGCAGTGCCACTTTGCAATTGCCGGTCATTGGTTATGGCTTACGCTATGAATATGGCATGTTTACCCAAGTAATCGAAAATGGTGAGCAGAAAGAAAAACCGGATCACTGGCTAAGGTTGCGTAATGTTTGGGAGGTAAAGAGACAGGAATATACGCATCGAGTCCACTTTGGAGGGCATACTGAGGTACAGACTGATGTAGACGGTGTGCGGCACTATATTTGGGTAGATACTCATGATGTACTGGCTGTACCTTATGACACTCCAATCCCTGGATACCAGAATAATACCGTTAATACGTTGCGTTTGTGGAAGGCTGAAGCAACTGAAGAGTTTAACTTGGATGAATTTAATTCTGGGGATTATGCTGAAGCCGTTGCAGAAAAAATTGGTGCTGAAAATATAACTATGGTGCTGTATCCCAATGATGCCAATGAAAATGGTAAATCTTTGCGTTTGCGTCAACAGTATTTTATGACCTCTGCCAGTCTACAAGACGTGATTTCTCACTGGGTTGGCTTATATGGGGAGGACTTTAGTTTATTTTCTGAAAAAAACTGTTTTCAGTTGAATGATACGCACCCTAGCATTGCTGTTGCAGAATTAATGCGTTTACTGATGGATATGCATGACCTACCCTGGGATAAGGCTTGGGAGATTACGTGTAGTACTATGGCTTATACTAATCACACTTTATTGCCAGAAGCACTAGAGCGCTGGCCAGTGCCTCTTATGCAGTCTTTATTGCCGCGCTTAATGGAAATTATTTTTGAAATTAATGCTCATTTTATTTGTCAAGTGTCGGCTAAATGGCCGGGAGATACGGATAAACTAGCTCGAATGTCGATTATAGAAGAAGGCGGGCAAAAACAGGTACGCATGGCTTATCTAGCAATTGTTGGTAGTTTTTCTGTTAATGGTGTCGCTGAGTTGCATTCTAAGCTATTACAGAAAGACTTATTTTCTGATTTTTATAATCTATGGCCTGAGAAATTTAATAATAAGACCAATGGTGTTACGCCACGCCGTTGGCTAGTTGGCTGTAACCCTGAATTAGCAGCATTCATTACTAAAACGATTGGCTCCGATTGGGTTACTGATTTGTCGTTATTAAAAAAACTAGCGCCCTACGCTGACGATGCAAGTTTTAGAAAGCAATGGCGAGCAATTAAACAGTCTGCAAAGCAAGAATTGGCTGATTATAAAAAGCAAGAACATGATATGGATATTAGGGTCTGTTGCCGTTTCATAGAAGTGGGTAAGAATTTGAATAATTCAAAAATTTAACTGCATAGTGAAGCTAAATAACATACGATTTTTCAAAAAATTTTCGATAAATAGGCATTTATACCGAATTTCTTTATCTATTTTTGAAACGGCAACAGCCCCTAATGTTAATGCTATTTTTGATGTGCAGGTGAAGCGTATTCATGAATACAAACGGCAGGTGCTAAATGTATTGCACGTGATTCATTTATATAATTGTATTAAACACAGTGAAAATGATAATAGGGTGCCCCGTTGTGTGTTAATTGGAGGTAAAGCCGCACCTGGTTATGAAATGGCAAAAACTATTATTAAACTGATTAATAATGTTGCTGCAGTGATCAATGGTGATCCTGACATGCATGGCAAGCTAAATTTACTGTTTTTACCTGACTACAATGTTTCTGCTATGGAGAAAATCTGTCCTGGTACTGATTTATCCGAACAAATCTCTACTGCAGGCAAGGAAGCCTCGGGTACGGGCAATATGAAAATGATGATGAATGGTGCGCTGACAATTGGTACTCTGGATGGTGCAAATATCGAAATTCGTGAAGAGGTAGGCGATGAAAATTTCTTTTTATTTGGTCTAACAGAAGAGCAGGTTGTCGCGCGACGTAAGCATTATGATCCGGAATCACTTATTGATCAGGATGAGGATTTACAGCAGGTAATGAAATTATTGGAGTGTGGCCATTTTAACCAACTTGAGACAGGTATCTTTAATCGTTTAATTGTGTCACTTAAAAGTCCTGATGACCCTTGGATGACCCTAGCTGATTTTCGTAGTTATATTGAGACTCAAGAGCGTGTTGAAAATGCCTATCGTGACCAGGAACATTGGGTGCGCATGAGTATTCTGAATGTTGCGCATAGTGGTAAATTTTCATCTGATCGTACCATCAATGAATATAACCAGGATATCTGGAAATTACAAAAACTACCGGTTAGGCCTAAGAGGTCTGGATTGGTCAGTTTGAATAAGTGATTTTATTGCGCTTATAGCTCTAATTTAATTGAGTTTAAATAAGGAAAAATAAGGTTTGATATGCCAAAAAAAGTTGCAAAAGAACAGCTTGAAAAAGATGTTTATACGGAAATCTTAATACATTTATTAGCTGATGTTGTTGAAATTCGTGAAAAAATTGTGGTGAATGCTGAATGTCGTTTGAAATTATATAAAGAGCATTATCGTGCCGGTATACTAACGAAAAGTGCAACTAATCTAGCGCACTATCTAGCACTTAGGCAATTTGATTTACGACATTTACAAACGCGGCTTTCTCAGGCAGGGCTATCCTCACTCGGTCGTGCTGAAGCTTCGGTCATGTCAACCTTAGATTCGGTTATCTACTTACTCAAGAGAGCAACAGATAGGCAATGTATTCACATAGGAAAAAATCCTAGTGAATATGGTTTTAATCGTGGACAACAGCTTTTAGAGCAGCATACGATTGAGTTATTTGGAGCTTATTACGAAAATAGTAAAGCCCATGTGATGGTTACCTTGGCAACGGCTTCTGCCTGGGATTATCAACAAATTCATGACCTATTGACTAAAGGAATGACTTGTGCTCGTATTAACTGTGCGCATGATGATGTCGTTATTTGGCAAGCTATGATTTGTAATATCCGGCGTGCAGAAGTCGAAACGGGGCGCGCATGTAAAATTATGATGGATCTAGCAGGACATAAGATTCGTACAGGGTTAATTGAACCAGGGCCGGCCATCTATCATATTAAAACTAAAAAAGACAACTATGGTAATGTCATTAGCCCCCTGTGTCAGAATAGTTGTCGCCTCTAAAATAAACTTTAGAGGAAAGAAAAATGAGTCCAAAATATACCGAAGGATTTAAAATACAAGCGGTAGAAAAAGCCCTTAACCGATTACCTGAAATATCACTGACAGAGATGGCAAAAACATTGGGAATAAGTCGTTCAGCTTTGCAACGATGGATTACTCAATCTAAGAACCATCAATTGGAAAATATTTCTGGTAATACAGCCTCACTTGCA
>NZ_FQTQ01000179.1 GCF_900128525.1 methanotrophic endosymbiont of Bathymodiolus puteoserpentis (Logatchev) | reverse complement strand
TTCATTTGAGTCAGTATGATATATATTTTTCATTTTCTCAAATAATTAAGTGGAATAACAGATTTCACCCACTACCGTTTTTTGTTGTGCATTTCGTTAATCGTATGGACTAATGGGGGTATTTAACCACTTACAAAAATATTTTTTTGCTAATCACAAAAAATATCAGAATGGCTACCTGTGCGGGTTAATTGCAATTCGTCATCTGCTACTCGATAGATCAACAACCAATCCGGCTCAATATGGGCATCCCGATAACCTTTCCAGTTACCGCGCAAAGGATGGTCCAGGTAAAAATCAGGCAAAGTTTCCTGTTCTACCAAAAGACTCAGTAAATTCCGCAATTTCTCCATATCCTTCCCGCGTTTTTTGAGGCGTTTAACATCGCGTTTGAACTGGGATGAACGGACGGGAGTGAGCATTAAATCCCCAGGTCATCGAAAAGCTCATCGGAGCTATCAAAACGCTTACCATGTCCACTTTCTAATTCTTCCATTGCTTTTTTAGTCGAAGCATTTGGAACTTGCACTGTAAATGGCAAGCGTTTTTCCTCCGCAATACGCAGCATCAAAAGGCGTATTGCATCAGAAACAGACAACCCCATTGCTTCTAATGCAGCGGTAGCCCGTTCTTTGGTATCACTGTCAATTCTGGCTCTTACGACTGTATCTGTACGCATGATTTTTACCTTAAATATGTAGCCCTAATGTAGCTACAGTATAAACGGTTAATCCTATAGACTCAAGTGAGTCTTTCTTACTCATAGCACATACTTGAGTAGGAAGGATTCACTATTAGCAAAAAAGTAAACAGTTGATATAACATCTATCCCCACATCAGAGTAAAGATGAATCATGAAGGGCTTTGCCCTCAGCCTTCGGCTTCACCCAAGGTATTTAAACCAAGAGTGATGGGGTAGGGGAGCCGGAGCTAATCGGCTGCGAACGAGGGGTAACATCTATAGCGACCAAGTGAGCTGGCCACGTTACCCTTTTTGTTTATGATAGGATGGTTACCGCTAGTTACTAGGTCAAATAGGGTGGTACGTGTTAAAAATTCTATTCAGCCGTGATCTTCTTATATTCCTTATAAAGAAAGAATAGACCGCAAATATATACAATATTCGCGGCTATTAATTCAAGTTCCATAAAATACTGGCTAAAAACCATCCAGCCAACAAATATAATAAACAATATCTTGAATACTAAAAGACCAAAATAGCCCCAACGATTAATAAAAAAACGTATAAAAGGGTTGGCCTCATGACCACCGGCTGAAACGATTTTAATCGTGAAAAATAGGTCAATAAAATTCAGGAAAACGAAAAAAATTAAAAGGGTAAAAATACTCAAAAAGTTAAACTTAACTTGTTTCTAACGTTGCATCCTTTATAGTTGAACTCATTCCAGATTGAAAATCAGATGATTTTGTTTTTTCTTTTTTTTCATCGCCCTTAACATCAGAAGAACCACTTTTGGTCTCATCTGAATCAGCATCAGGGGAATAGTTTTTTAACCATTTCTTGAACTCTTTATCTCGCTTTAAATGATGTTCTAAAATGGCTTCAAGAACTATCGATTCATCACAACTCGGGTTAACTTCCTTCGCAGCTTTCACATAAAGATTAAAATTTTTAACCAAGTCTTCACGAAGTTTAAAATTGACACGAACAGGCTCAGAAACCTTTGGAATAGTCAGACTAATTGCCATGCATTATATCCTCTTTTGAATTGATAAGTTTTTTGTTTAATGCAAATCGTAACAACGCAGTATAGTATAATCTACGTGCGCTGCTTTGCTCTTTTGTTGCTAATTGTACGGCTTCATTTTTCAATTTTTCAGGTAATTTAAGATTAATAGTCAAGCCAGCAGACGGACTGGCATAAAAGATCGGGTGATGTTCACCTGGAGCAATATTTTTGAATGAATCAATAAATTCTTTGATCGCTTTAGCATAGACTTCTTGTAATATTTCATTATGCACTTTTGTATAGTTTTTAATAGCATTCACTAGCTCAGGTTCAGCTTTAGTTTGTTGCAAAATTAGTGTCAAAACGCTTTCCCCTATTGGCGTTATATGGTTCCAATATCATGTCTTTGTTAACAAAAACATTCACTGCAAATCCAGGGGCTATTGTTATTGTTGGCTGCCGATTTAACATTTTATCGACAATTTTTTGACCAGTTCTATTAATATCCTGCCCAATACTTGATACAAAACCTTGACTCAAAGTTGGACTAAAACCTGTCTGACTACCTTGCGAAGAGGTGACGGCGGCGGACATAATACTGGACAAAATAACCCCCCCAGCTAATTGTAACCAATGGCGGTCTACCTTGTCTTTAAAACCTGCATATCCAGTCAAATCAACACCAGGCATTCCTTCCAGATTGATAGATGCACCATTTGGCATAATTAACCGCTGCCAGACTACCAGAACACGTTCCTGACCGAAAGCAACACCAGAATCATATTGCCCAACCAAGCGCGTTCCTTGAGGAATTAATAGATAATTACCGGTCACAGTATCAAAAACATTTTCACGAACTTGCCCGACAATTTGACCTGGCAAATCAGAATTAATACCCGTGATCAATGTCGTTGGAATGATAGTTCCTGCTTTCACTTCATACGGTGAAACCGGATGAGTTATTGTGGCTTTTAAGTAAGCATTTGGTGAATCTTTACTGTATTTTTCAAGAAAGCTGGATTTATCGCTTTGTTTATTCTGTGAGTCCCATTCCGTCTTCTGTTTCAGAGCCGATAAATCGGGTGAATAGGTCGGTCGATTACCACGCAATGCAGAACGTCTTTCGGCTAAATTGGAATGTAATTCAGCTTGATTTTTTTCTGATAAATCTTGCTCTCTTTTTTCATTAAATCCTGGAAAAAAAACATCGGCTTTCATGGCCTGTATGCGTTCGGCTATCAGGCGTTGTTCTTCAGGGGTTAATTCACGTTTGGCTGGAGCAACGGGGCGTTTAAATGTGGTTGTTTTAGCAACCACACCGACATGCCCCATATCACCCTCAAGAGCTGGCCCCAGTTTAGGCACGGGCCTTGGAATCTCTGAATAGTTTTTAGGGCCAGTTTTTACAAAGCCAGGCAGCCGATTATCATCGGCTGGAACCAGGTTATCTTCAGCAACACCTACATTATCAGGTTCACTCAGCATAGCGACAGCAAACGCAATGATAATGATACCGATTGCAGCAAAAACAAGTGCGATAATCGGGCCTTGTTTTAACCGTCTGGGTTGGGCTGTAGACATTCTAAGTGAAGCACTATCCGGGCTAATTTTATCTGTTTCTGACATAATTTCATCCTTTTAAAATGTTCTCATGAGAACATTTTAAGAACCTTTGTTATCATTCATAATTAAAACAATTTCTTCGCCGCCTTCTTGGGCAATACGTAATTTAGCTTGATTAAACAGCCGGTCAACAATGTAATAGTTTTCTTTTACCCGATAGTTAACCATCTGTAAGTCACCGTGCTTCAAAACATAAAGGGCAGGGGCTTCACTAGAGGCCAGTGCATCAGGAAATTGAATATAGGTCTTTTTGCCATTATCAAATACACGTACAGGTTTCCAGACTGGCGAGCCTTCATCGACTTCAATCGTGTAATTAAAATTAGCATGACTAATATCTACTGATGACGTTTGAATCATCTCATTTTCACGGCGTATTTCTTCTGCTTGCGCGGAATATAAATCCAGTTCATCTTGCGCGTAAATCCACGACACAGCCGACATATATGTTTTCTTATACGAATGCAGCTCGATATGATAAGTCCGTCTGTTGGTGGTTAATATCAGCGTAGTATTCAAGTCTGGTCGGGTTGGCTTAATGTATAGATGTTGAATCTTTTGGCCGTTTTTATAGGATGTACTGGAACCGGCTTTCCAGCGAACAGGATCACCGATACCAGGCTTGCCTAACAGCTCTTCACCTGGTTGCAATTGAATATCCGTCAGTTTAAACGGAGCACAAAAAATCTGATACAAGGCTCCTTCCGCATAATCGTATTGCATAATGGCGTTGAAATAGCCGTAATGATCCGGTTTATATGTGGCTGCTGCATTGGCCGCTTCAATGATGCGATAAGGCGGCTTGTTGTTTGGCTTTTTCTTGCGATCTTCTTCGGAAAACGTTCTCAATTGATGCGCAGCTATGACCTTAGGAACGGTAACGACTTTAGGAACAGGTTCAATATATTCAGTTTTTACCGCCTTCACATAATCATCACGGCTGATGGGTTTTTGAGTAGCACAGCCATTGATAACAAGGGCAAATGAAAGAATAAATAGAGCATGTAAATACATAATTAATCCTTAAAAGTATATAAAAATATATGCACGAATATTAAAAAAAAAGCTTACCGGAATACCTTTGACCAAGAGTAATGTGTGATGTACATACCCAATGGATTCTTGGCTAATTTTTCTTTACTGTCGGGTATTTGCATTTCAACCTTAAAGGTTCCCCGCCAATGTTCTTTTCCCAGCATATCGCCTTTTTTAGACCATATTTGTTCACTCCAATCTATTTGCCAAGTATCGGGTGAAAGTCTTAATGTATCTTCAATCGAAATACTGACCGTTTGTGTTTCCATCCGTTTGAACGGCGATAATGCCCTTGTTTCTGAATTCAGTTGATTAACCGCTTCATCGGCAATGTAGTTATAGGCATCGAGCCAGTTTTGCCGTACCACCATCATATCTGAGGACAATGAACGGGTCATACGCAGAAAACGCCGTAAATGAAATTCAATTTGTTTTTCTGATGGTCGCCATTCCGCCATACTTTGTCCGGCACGACCTGAATACCTAGCATTACCCAGTTGGTCAACTTGAACAACCTCAACTTCCGTTTTAGGCAACTGGCCTAAGTAAATCATGCCGCCTACACTAACTAATGAAATAAACATGCTGCCAAAGGCAGCGATCCGCCAGTTCTCAGCTTGCTTTCTTGAACTCCCTATCCGTTCATCCCAAACCTGTTCTGCTCGTTGATAGGGCGTTTCGGGTATGGGATTTTCATTTTCCCATTTTGCTGTTTTTGCTTCTTTCACATTAAAACTCCAGAGTGAATGCTATAAATTAGGGTTTATATTGCCGCCTGAAGGCCGAGCTTCCTGTGGTATTGAATGGTGCATTGAAGCGGCTCGCTGCATAGTGCGTTTGGCCCATGCGGGGGCTTCAGATGATGTACTCGCAGCCGTTGTTTTTTTATCCATTCCCATTGTCATCCTTGCGCCGTTAGTTGATGCATTAGAAAGCGGTTCTCCTGCCTTACCTGCCATATTCGAGACAGTGCTTTTCACTTGATTTCCTGCTGCTGAACCCATACCATAAAGAGAACCCAATGCAGCGGAAGCCGCCCTGTTGACTGGATTTGTTGAAGAACTGGCCGCAAGAGCCAGATTCGCACCAGTAGAAGCCGAACCATACGCTGCGGCTCCTAAACGTGCTGCACCTCCGGTCATCGAAGCAGCGGCCCTTGTTGCATTCGCTAACCCAGCCGCCGCTCCCGCTGCCATAAAACCACCGGCCACTGTATTTTGAACAGCAGTACCCGCAGATAGGGAAGGGGAACCTGCAATGAGTCCGGCGGCTATACCAGGGGCATTCCAGGAAAGAAAACCAATAGCCCCTACTGTTAAAATTAATGAAAATATTTCATTTAGTGATGGATCAAAACCTAAAGCAGCCGCGAGTATAACAGGGCCAGAAACACTCAAAATAAAAGACAACACCATCATCTTTATGCCTGATGAAATAACGGCTCCTATCGACTTTTCAGCTAAGAACTTGGTATGCTTCA
Source organism: methanotrophic endosymbiont of Bathymodiolus puteoserpentis (Logatchev) (assembly GCF_900128525.1). GTDB lineage: Bacteria > Pseudomonadota > Gammaproteobacteria > Methylococcales > Methylomonadaceae > Methyloprofundus. The sequence continues at coordinate 14,999 of NZ_FQTQ01000179.1, read as the reverse complement.
TTAGTCCAAAAGGTAAGAAAATACTAACTATGGCTACAATCAAATAGAATTCGAGAACAGTAATAAAGACTTGAATAGCGAGTAACAGAAAAATAACCATTACCACTAAAAACAAAATACCGTAAATTATTATCAAATCGAGTCTATAAGCAGGAAATCTATCTAATTTATCCATAATAGGTTGACTGACATCCAGACCTTTTGCGGCTATCGCTGATGGATCAAGTAGATTGAAAGTCAACCCGCCAGCGGCGGTGCTACCTGCCTGAATCAATGAATTCACAAATTGATTCACCAATACAGGAAATGAACTGACTATCCAGAACCAGATACCGATAAATAATATTTTTTTTATGGCATCCAGAATTTGCCCACCGCCCAAAGCCCAATACAAACCGAACAAAACCACCTCTATTCCTAATAGAACCAGGAATAGCCACAAAGTAGATGGATAAAGATTTCCATAACCTAATGAGAAAATACCAATAAAGTTCAATAATGTGGTAGTCAGGGTGTTAAAACTCATAGCTATACCTTACCAACCCAAATAGGCCGTTGCCCGCGAGACTGCTTTACATTCAGAAGAATTAATAGCCTTCTGTCTTGGCATTTTTCTACATTGAGCGCGTTGTGTTTTCAATTCATCTTGATGGTTTGTAAAGTATTCCGCTTTCTTCTCTAATAACGCCTCTTCTGTTGCACGGTCTTTTATGTAATTAGTGGCTTCAACTTCTTCTTGGCTGCACCCATTTAAAACAGTCAAAATCAAGGGTATTAATAGTAAATATTTCATAATAATTATTGGATTGGTTGTAATGATGGTGGAACCTGTACTTTAGGCTCACGATTGATTAATAGTAAATATTCATAATCATCTTACAGGTGGTAAAGACGATGGAACTGTGACTGCCGCCCCTCGATTGGTGTAACCAGACATTAAACGAACATATTGCTCCTGTCCGGCCTCTCTTTCAGCAATCTCCATTTGATGTTTGATCGCAAACATCCGTTGAGTCGCAATCATGGATTGGTTCATATCATTAACGGATGCAATCAGCGCAGCATTTAATTGATTACCGACTTGAATTTGTCGAACGGTTCCATCTGCACCATTACTATCATTAAGTAATGTTTGGATACGGTTATTACGTGCCGCGATTTTGTTGATTGCTGCCTGTGCCTGCATAGCCCCGTTAACAGCATCTGTTAACGTGCTATTCCATGTTTGTCTGGCATTTCTTAAATTGCTGAAGTTATAGGTTGACCAGTCGCCGCCTTGCGGGAATATGGCGTTCATCTGTGATCTTATCCGAGCGGCATCATATTGAAGTGCTGCAACAGAATTCATGACATTGGTTATTTCAGCAGACTGAATCACATTGTCATTGATCAAACCAACCCACTCAGAAGCGCCTAACTGGTCCAGATTCTTGACCCAATTCGCAACCATTTTTATTTGCTGTGCAGTCTGCGTCACAGACTCTATCGTCTGCAAAACATTTTCAGCACTGGTAATAACTTGCTCTGCGGTTTGGGCGGCCTGTTCTGCCGAATCTGCCGTCCAGAAACCGGTTTGTATACCGATATGAGCAATATCAACAACTGGAATACCTGTTGCATTGACCTGTGAAAACGGTATCAATGAGACAACAGACGTTGCAACCATGATTTTAAAGTTTCTCATGAGAACATTTTTTTTCATTGTCTATCCTCTAAAAATTAAGAAGCTACAGATAACGGTTCACTGACCATATCCGCTGCCCAGGTTAAATTACGTTGGCGTAATAATAATTCAGCCCATTGCTCCGATGAATGATTCTTTTCCAGATCATCCATAAAAGCTTGATCAGAAGGTGAAGAACGACCGACGAATGCCAGGGCAACATCCCCCAGTTCAAGATCAAACAGTCGTTTACCTTTGGGTGAACGGTAAAAATATTCTTTTTTCTGAACAGCTCTACTCAAATTAATAATTTCAGTTTCAGACAGTCCTAATTTGGTATAGGCTTCCGATGTCAAAGGATCGGTAGCACTGTTATCTGGCAAGAAGATTTTTGTCATACAGGCCGAAAGCAGAGTAGAACAGATTGGCGAATTAATGGCATCTTCAATTTCCTGAGTAGCAAACACCACAAAGACATTCTTTTTTCTGAGTGTTTTCAGCCATTGCCTTAACCGTGTAGCAAAAAATGGGTGATCCATAAACAGCCAGGCTTCATCCAGAATCAACAGAGTAGGGCGCCCAATAAAACGCTGCTCAATTCGATAGAATAAATAACCCAACGCGGGAACAATCGCGCTATTTCCCAAATCCATTAATGACCCCATTTCAATCATCGTCCAGAAGTCATCCTGCAACGTATCGTTGTCACTATCGAATAACTGCCCATAGGTTCCCTCAAGCGTGTATTGCATCAACGCATCCCGAATATCTTGATTCTGGATTAATTGCTGTAAGCCGCCTATCGTTCGTTGTTTCCTGGGTGAAGTTGCCAACGATTGAAGCGCATTATGAATTTCTGTTTTATCCTTTGGCGTTAAGCTTAAATTCTGTAAATCCATAAGCGTTTCTATCCAACCTTCCGCCCAATTCAAGTCCGGTTTTTGATCAATATTGACTAACGGCTGAAAGGCAACGGGACGATCTTCATTGCCAGGTTCATAGATAGACCCACCGACTGCCATTGTTGCCGCTCTTGCAGTGCGATCTTTATCAAAAAAGACCACCTGTGCTTTCGGGTATCTTAGCCATTGCATAGCCAGTATGCCGAGCAATGTTGATTTACCGCTACCGGTCGGCCCAGCAATAAAGGTATGGCCCACATCACCGACTGATAAAGATAATCTGAAAGGGGTATTACCGGTTGTATTACAAACCAGTAAAGGGGCCGCTATCCCCGTTTCTTTCGCCAGGTGATAATCATGTCGATCACCTGACCAAATGGCACTCAACGGGAATATATGTGCCACATTCAAGGTATTAATCAAGGGGCGGCGCACGTTGGAATATACGTGTCCTGGCAGCGAAGACAACCACGCATGAAATGAATTGGTTGTTTCATGCCGCGTAGTAAAGCCCTTGCTATTAATCACCTGCATCACGGTATCTAACCGTTGATGACATATATCCAAATCTGGATGCCAGACAGTAATGGTCGAAGTGTAATAACCATACGCCACAACATCATTACCCAGTTCCTCTAAAGCGGCTTCCGCATCAACCGCATTACTTTCAGCCTCGGTATCGACAATACGTGACTCTGTACCGGATGCCTGTTCTTTAACCAGAGTAAATAATGACTTTCGTTTTGAAAACCAGTTCTTGCGATATTTATCAACCTCATTCTTTGCATCTTGATTGTCCAGACAGATAAACCGGCTTGACCAGCGATATTCAAGAGCCAGGTGATTGAGTCCATCCAAAATACCCGGCCATGCTTCCGATGGAAACCCGTTTATCGTAGCCGTCATGACATAGTTATTTCCCAATACAGGAATTTCACCGGGTTGATACGCCTGATCGGTCAGAATATGATCCAGATAGATTGGGGTATCAGGTGTTTTTACCGGATGTCTTCTTGATGAAACGGTGGAATGTAAATAAGTCAGCGTTTCATCATCATTCAATTCAACAACTTCTGGAAAAACATCCCGCATGATTCCGGCAATATGTTTGACCGTTTTAATGAAATAACTCAAGTCTCGCTGGTTATCATAATCCTGGTCGTGTGCATCACGATTCGGATCATCAATAAAAACAGCTTCCACTTTTTTAACCTTATCGGGTGGCATAACCCAGGTAAACGTTAAAAAATAATTGGATTCAAAGTGATCTCCTTCATCTTCATAATGTCCACGCCGTTCTTCATCGACAATCCAGCTTGCAGAATTTGGCCACTGACAGGACACATATTCATTTGTCCTGAAACGCTGGGACTCAGAGAAGTACGCCCATCCAGAACCCAGCCGTTTAAGAACATTGTTCAATCGTGCGCTACTGGATTGAAGTTCAGCCGGTGAAGAACTTCCCAAGTCAGGCCCACGAAAAGCAATGGTTTTTTGCAAAACGCCATTTTTTTGCAAAATGACACCAGGGGCAACTAACATCGCCCAAGGCAAATAGTCACTTAACCACTTTGTTTTTTTCCGGTATTCGGATAAATTAAACATGCCATAACTCCTACGGGTCTAACCGGCGAGGGGCTTTCATTGCAAATTTGAAAACATCAAAAAAATAGGGATCTTTTTTAGTCAAAATTGCAAACCCGATATGAAAAATAAAAAAGATGGGTAACACCCATATTTCCTGCAACCCGAAACCTACGGCGCAGGCGGTCGTCCACAAGATAAACGCCAACGTTCTAGGCAAGCCGACAATCAATATTGGGGTAATTAATCCCCGATGAATAGGGGCTGTGTAGCCATCTTCCATTGTTTTCTCCTAAATAAGCAATCCACCGGTAAAACCAAAGAAGGTCAAGCTCCAGGACAAGGCATTAAACGCAATAGTCAAACCTAAAACAATCCACATGGCACGGCGAATTAAACCACCACCTTCAGAAAACGCCAGACCAAACCCAAAAACGACAATTGAAATCGCACCGATTACACGAGCCACAGGCCCAGTTAATGAATTCAATAAATTGTTAAGCGGGGTTTCCCAAGGCATACCGGTTGTTGTCGCAGCCTCCGCATTTGTTCCCATGAGAAACATTAGGGTAAAAAGACTCAAGAAGAAAATGGTATTACGTCTATATTTCATAATGGTTCCTTTTAAGTTAAATGTATATATAATTATATACTATGAAGTAAAATAAATGATTTCTTTTCGTTAGTCAACAGGTGAAATTAACCACTCACCATTTTTATATCCAGTCACCTCAGAGATACCCGATAGACACCGACCGGCAGGCGAGTTTTTATCACGTTTGATATGAACGCACAGGTCAATAGTCTGGGCCACAAACGCCTTTGGAGCCACCATATTATTTTCTTCAATCAATTGACACATGCGGGTTAACATTTCGCGGGTACTGTCTGCGTGAATGGTTGCAACACCGCCAGGGTGTCCTGTATTCCACGCCTTGAGTAAATCAAGGGCAGCTTTATCTCTAACCTCCCCAATGATGATCCGGTCAGGCCGCCACCTTAAACTGTCAAATAAAGCGCGCTGCAATGATACATTAGCATCCGTATAAAAGTGAACCTTGTTAAGTGCATTACACTGTAATTCTCGATTGTCTTCAATAATGATGACACGATCACCGGTTACTGAGATGACATCAAGCAAAGCATTTGCCAATGTCGTCTTACCAGAACCGGTTCCACCACCTAACAAGATATTTTTTCGATCCATGACCGCGTTATGCAAAATCTGCGACTGGCTCACCGTTAGAATGCCCTTGGCGACATAATCATTCAAATTAAAAACTTTTTTGGCCGGCAGCCGAATACATAGTGCAGGACTGTCTACCATTGGCGGCATGGATGCCTGGATTCTCGCATTCCATTGGGGTAGTGTACCTGCGACACTGGGGTTATCAGTTGAAATAGTCGTTTGCATGATGGAAGCAACCAGACGGATGGCCCGTTCTATTTCTGCCGTGGTTATTTGAATATCAGTTTGTTCCGGCGGCTCGCCTATTCTTTCAACCCAGACGCGGGTATCTGGATTGATCATCACTTCAACCACATCAGCGTCATTTAAAAGATGCAAAACAGGATCAAGAGCTGTAGTTAATTGTGTCTGCTTTCGTCGAACAACTTCATCACTAATATCTTTCATGGCTTATCCTCCCTTGCAGCGTCTAATTCATCTTCTGATATGGGTGAATCCTGAACCAAATCATCAACAAAATAATGCCCCCCTGATATTTGTGTCGCAACGTAATCACAAAACTGCTCATAGCGTTGTGCGGCATACCGCTGGGCATTTTCCTTGTCGTTGTCTGGAATACGCGGCGTATGAGCAAACCAGAGTTTGACAAACACGGATAAGGCTTCTGCCATCAATTGAATATCCCGATTGGCTTTAGCCAGAGCGCGTGTGTGCTTGTCCAATCGCCTGAACAACAATTTAGTATCAGTTGTTTCATCCAGATAAGCGCGTATCGCTGCATTGGTGACGCTGCTAATAGACTTGCCTGATTTCGCGCAATACTGACGCAAGTTCTTATCCAATTTAGGATCAAGATAGGTCTGGAACTTTTTATTCATAAAGGCAAGTCTCCCCCACTTTGGTCTCTGGATAATTCCTGTAGCCGTCCTTGTTGCCGCTGATTAATAAGGCGGCGTTGGGCTTGTTGATTATTGATATTTCGGTCTTCGTCTCTTTCATATTCCTTTTCATCTTTTATGCGGTCATCTTCTAATGATTCCATTTGTAGTGCTAATTCGTGTTCATCGAGACCACGTTCATTTTCATTATCTATTCCTGTATTGATACCGTCCTCATGAACAGGGGATATATCAAGAGAACCATCAGGATCAATGTTCTCATGAGAAACAGACATTTCTTCCATCTTTTCGATATAAACCCAGGGATGCGTTATAGGTTTGGGAAATTCCTTGCGCTGTTCTTCTTCAGAATTCGGAGCCGGTAAATTAGCGCGATTCTTAAAACGCGGGTCGTTGTAATAGGTAACTTTACGCCCGTAATAAGGGAACAACCCACCGATCAGAATTAAATTCGCATGAGGTGGCATATTGAGAATTTCACCAGGCGTTAATAATTGCCTGGGGGACTCCTGCTCACTCACCATCACATGACCTAACCACGGGGCCAGACGGGAACCGGCATAGTTGGCCATTTTTCTAACCTGGGTGGATTGTCCCAGTAAATCCGATATGCGCTTTGCCGTTTTCTCATCCAGTGCGCCATAAGTAATCCGAATATGCGAAGTATCCAGAATGGCGTTATTGGAACCGTAATGTTTTTCGATCTGATTCAGAGATTGCGCGATTAAATAGGCACGAATCCCGTAACCAGGAAAATAAGCCAAGCCAGATTCTAAAAAGTCCATCCGCCCCAGCGTTGGAAATTCGTCAATCATCAATAACATTTTGTGCCGGTAATCCGGCTGCGAATGGTCATGACTCATGGACTCGGTAATCCGCCTCCCGATTTGATTAAGAACCAGACGAATTAAAGGCTTGGTTCGTTCAGCATCACTCACGGGTATAGTGAAATATAAACTAACCGGGTTTTTTAAGTTCATCAGGTCTGAAATTGCAAAATCGGAGTCACGAATATTGTTGGCAATAACAGGGTCACGATAGAGCGTTAAAAAGGATGTTGCGGTACTCAGAACCGCCGACAATTCATTCTCAGATTTATTTAGCACCTCACGGGTCATACTGGCAATAATAGGATGGGGCCGATCACCTAAATGCTTATAGGTCATCATGTAAGTTAATGTCTGTAGAATGTTTCTATTTGGATCAGTCAGAAAACTGGCAACACCTGGAATACTTTTATCTTTTTCGGCATACAAAACATGTAAAATAGCCGCAATAAAAAGCGCCTTGCTGGTTCTTTCCCAATGGTCATTCTTATGGTTCGGATCACCGGTATCAATGATCATTTCTGCAATGTTTTGTGCATCCCTGTATTCGTTATCGCCTTTTCTGATTTCAAGCAATGGATTAAATTTCACGGATGAAACAGATGTGGGTTCAAATCGTAAAACATGGGAGAATTTTTTTCTGAAACCGGCTGTGATTTCCCAGTTTTCCCGCTTGATGTCATAAACAATGACGCTACCCTTCCAGGCCAATAAGGTTGGTATAACTAACCCTACCCCTTTACCGCTTCTAGGCGGGGCAAATACCAGGGCATGTTCCGGCCCATTATGTTGTAGCAACTGACCATCAACCGTTTGACCGATAACAATGCCTTCACCAGCGAACAAACCCGCCTCTTTCAGCTCTTTTTCAGTGGACCAGCGAGCCGTTCCATAGGCATCCCCCGCCTTATTTCTCCTTGCCCTCCAAACCGCAATATAAACCAGTAAAATAGCCTCTATTGCAAATGATCCATAAATGAATAAATAAGACGTTGCAAAAACACCTCTCGCATAAACTTCATAGTAATACGTCCATTCAAAAACACGCCAGGGTATATAGACGGGATAGCCAAATAAAATAAACCAGGGATCACCCAGATTTTCTTGATACCCTAGTTCATATGCACAGTATTGCGTTGCCCCCCAAACACCCAGCGTAATTATCAAAACGCCCGATATTAAATTAATGTAATAAATTGAGCGAGAATCCTCTTTTATAATGCCCCAAGGGGCTTGTGTATTTTCGGTCATCGCTGTAGACCTTTTGTTAATGTTTTGACAATAGGTATATTCTGTTTTGAAAGGCCAAATGACACTGGCTTACCCAGTGAGCGTTTCATATTATCTCGCCAGGGAACCAGAGAGAACTCTTTATCAATACCATTGTTATGTTCAGATGTAATCAAAGCATAACCTTGGCCGCTGGGTGCAGTGATTTTTTTATGCAGCGTACCGGTAAACATTTCCTGTTTTAACGGCTTGTAACGTCTTAATGAACTGTCTGCGTAATCTTGTACTAACTTTTGTCTTTCAATGTTATCCAGCATTTTTAACAGCCCTTTTTCATTCCCCTTTAAGCCCAATTCCTTTTGCATAAATTCTTGCCGTTTTTTGATGGCCTGATTCAATTCTGACCCAAAAGAATAAGGCGCATTGTTTTCTACATGAATAGTATCAATCCACGCCCTGCCTTCGGCCTTTATTTGCTGCTGTAACAATCTTTCATCTATCGTACTGATACGAACCTTTCTTGGGTTTGGTGATTCCTGGTCACGCCGTGACAATTCATCCGTTAAGTTGTCTTCAATCTTCCACAAACCACTACCTAATTGTTGAGCCAGCCCAAACCTGGCTAAGCGACTAACACGGCGGCTAATCGCATCGGTATACCCCTCTGGTGCTACACCATTAGGAAGTAATTCAGGGTGCTTTATAACTTGTTTGACATGCTCTTTCTGGTCATAAATACCTTGATTTGATCTAGCAAATGTTTCTATTACGTAATCACTTTTCTTAATCCATGAATCCTGATAGTTTTCAACACTGACAATTGACCCGCGTTTGTATTCTGTAACATCAGTTCCTTTGTCCATTACAATGTAATTAGCACTTCCATCCTGACCTTCAACAATCATATAAAAACGGTCGTTGAGTTCATCATGTAACCCACTTCTCACAAGCCGACCTGTCACAACATTATCATGATCATCTTTATCATATATTCTGTATTTTGTTGGATCAGCCTTAATTTCTTTGTGAAGCGTTTTTATGATGTCGCCACGCTCCCCCATTTCACGCAGCTTAGTATCCCATCCATCTTGTAATATATATTCATGACTATTATCTTTTATCGCTAACCCGTAACCTACAAGATGATCCAGCCTGGCAATCAATTTTCCGTGTAATTTACGCGCATCTATATCATCAGGATAGACACTCATATCAACAATGTTCCCATGAGAAACTTTATCAATTTTCCAGTCCAGTGATGTGAATCGTTCTTGTGTAATTTCCTTATTCAATGTTGTATCTATTTCATGTTCACTACGATGACCAAGTTCTTGTGTTGCCAGTTCTCTTGCTCGGTTCCTTATTCCATTCGATATATACTCACGATCAATCCAGACTTCTTCACCGTTTTTATCTAATCCACTAATCACTAAATGGGTGTGAGGATTGTCTGTGTTGTAATGATTTGCAGCCGTCCACACCAGATCACGGCCAAGGTCTGTTTGCACCCTTTCCATTAACTCGCGAGTGTATTCTGTAAGATTAAGTTCGTGTGCATCTTCCGGTGAAATGATAACCCTGAATTGGTGTGGCTCTCCTTCTGTATGTTCTGCCCATTCAATGTTTTTTTCTGTCCATTCTGTTATGTCTTTACTCGATGTTTTACTATCAAATAGTTCCGCCTCTTTTCCGTCTTTTCCTGCCCCGTCTCTTTCAATATATTTCATGTGCAAACCGGCTGATTTTTTCCCGTAGGAGTTATTCATTTTAACAACACGGGCTTTGACGACAACACGCCTTGCTGAACTGCCTACGTTATAAACGGATTCTGCCATTTTTCCTCGCCTGGGACTTCCACCTCGGATTGCACCTTTCCTGCCGTTTTTTTTCTGTCTCAAACCGACGCGCCTTGAAACATTGTTCCTGAAGCTTTTAACCATTGGAACAGGTTCGGATTTAGCCTTGCTTGTGGATGGACTAAAGATAGGCAGATCATCTAGGGAATCGGGGTAATTGGACATAAATCACCAATGTGTCTATAATATTACTAATAATATCAATAGTATATAATATTAATAGATATATAAAAACAAAAATGGATACACACTTATAGCAATGTAATCAAAAACCTATAAGGTTTTAGATACATTGCTTTATCTTGCCCTATCTATTAAACGCCTACACATGACCACTTTCTCTTTATTACCACGAAACCAAGTAAAGTGTTTGCTTCGCAAACGCTAAAATTTAATTGGGGCTTTGTCCCAAACCCCAAGGTATTTAAACAAGGATGATAGGTATTATTTTTATTTATCATCTAACATTTCACCACGTTCTTTATCTATGTTGAAGTCTATAAAAACACTCTCTTTGCTTCTTCTACCTTTTCCTATATCAAGGTGAACCGATTGGTTTTTTATCAAAGGGTTTTCATTTTTTTGGTTACTTTTTGACACAAATTGAATGCCTTTATGGATCACTTTATTGGTAAAAATGATTGATTTTTGACCTGTATATTTTGCATATTTTTTTATTGAACAGGTCGATATATCAATTTTACCTTCAGCTTTACAATGATCCATAAACATATCAATATTGGCTGTTCCTAACTGTATATTGAAACATTCATCAAGAAGATCATTGGCTGTATATCCGTTATTAATAGCATCACTTAAAGGGATTCCCATTAGTCCAATATAGGATTCCTTACCTGATTTCATAATTTCATTGATAGCACTAATTGAGTCATCTTTGTTCTGATAACCAACACCAAATTTAGAACCTTCAACTCTAACGTATATTGGATTGTTAAAGCTCTCATTCATGATGATTGACTGAATCAAATTATCATCGAATTTAATTGATAATGAGCATGAAAGAATCAGACTTAAAATATCCATAGTGGCGTTGCCTTTGCAATTAACTCAGCAGCAGGTATAGGACCATAATATCTTGAATCGAAGCTCTTGGAATTATCTATAAAGACAAAAACTTCTCCTTTTTTTACTGTTCCACAATATTTGAACCAGGGCATTTCTCTACCGTTTGAATCGTATTCTTCAATGGGACCATACGAAATATTGTTAACGATTACAGTTCTATTATTCGTACAAACAAAATCACCTGCCTTTGCACTAACAGGCTTTGTCAGTGTATCGTTTACGTTTAGCCACCTTCTATGAATGACCATTTCTTTTACCTGATCGGGAACATCAAAAACAATCAGATCACCATTTTTTACAGATTCAATATAAATGTCATTATTCAGATAATAAAAACCTTTTGGTATGCTATCTGTATGGTTATAAACGAGATATTTTTTGCCAGAATTCATAAAAATAATGGCTATAAATATGAATGTAGACAATACCAATAGAACAGGAATCAGATTAACTGGTTTCCTTTTCAATGAGAGATAATAGATGTTTTTTTCCATAGCTTTTAGAATTAATAATTGCTTGAACCCTTAACCAAAAATCATCATCAAACTGATTTGGATCATAGCCATGATCTTCTAACCATTTCAGAGTTTTTATCAATTTATTTTTTTGCATGATATTGTTCCCATGAGAAATAAGATTGACTCCAGGACTTACAAATGGAATGGATATATCACCAACACCACGAAATAAATAAACATTTGTTTTTCTGACAACCGTTTCATAAAGAAATAATTCATTTTCACTCACTAGAGCAATTTTACCATTATCACTATTAACTATTTTAGTTGGCCTTCCATAAAGTAATTGCGTGTAAAATTTGTCATCTTTTCTGAACAATGAAACAGCAATAGTCATCAAAAAAATATTTCTAAAAATCCCCAAACAACAATCATGAATAATAAAAATTGTACAAATTTCATAATAGTGGCCTCACAAATTGATTTATAAAATTGAATGCTTAATCAGCAATTGTTGTTGAATTTTTTCAAATCTTTCTTTCAACTCAGGTGGAACAATGAGTTCTATTGAAGTCCACCCTTCAGGGCAATCAATTGATTCCAGATAACTTCGCCATACACGCAAAGCAGCTTTGTGAGCTGCTTGACGTGTGACACCAAACTTACGACCGACTTCTTCAGAACTCTTTTGATTAACGAGTATTTCATAAGCCATAAGTCGTGTTCTTTCGCTTATTTTTATGTTACTTATAACAGTATTAAACTTTTTCTTTGTTAACTTCATTGACAAAATTCATCCAGTCATCGTTAGATATTTCAATATCAATTAATACGCCATCATCAAATGTGAAAGAAAGTAACTTTCTATCTTGTAATGACTTAACTTTAAATGAATCTGGTACACCACCTACATTTAATGGCTTATCCTTTTTTACCTTTTTAGGTTTATTTTTTTCCTTTTTTCCATTTTCCATAGTGCTATCAGAGCTATCATTTAATACCGTTTCTATCGTATTAATTGACTCAATAACATCATCATTAAGTTTTACAGAATCAACATCATTTGAAGAATCAATATCAATAACATTGTTTTTCTTTGGCTTTGAAAGCCGTCTTTTTATATCTTCAACTTGCGTTCGCAATGATGTTCTTATTGTGGGTGATAGTATCCATGAATCGACTAATATTTTGGCTTCATCATGATTTTTACTGTCAAGTAAGGCCAACTCATAGAAGGCAGCAAAGTCATTGCTATAGCCTAATTTTATAAAGTCCCATAGATAGGAATTAGCTTTATATACGCGAACTCTTTTGCTGACATACTGGCTTTTTTTGCCTAACAATTCCGCCGTTTTTTTGGTTCCATGTACCTTTGCTATTTTGGCAACAGCTTCTATTTCATCAGCTAATGACATATTATCGCGTTGTATGTTTTCAACCGTTTGGATAGTTAAAATCATACTGGATTCAATATCTCGAACTATGCAAGGAATCGTATCAAGTCCGGCCTTTTTTGAACCATCATAACGACGTTCCCCACAAATTATCATGTGGTATCCATCGTCATTTTCAGGACGTACAATAATAGGCTGGATCACACCCTCTTCCTTGATACTATTAGCCAGTTCATTATCTGCTTCCTTATTCCTGTCCCTTCTGGGTTGATCAGGATCAGGAATGACTTTATCAAGTGAAAGCAAGGTTATTTTTTCTCCCTTTTGAGGCTGATCAAGACTCAATGCGAGATTATCTATAGAGCTAAGATTAATATTTTTCATCGTTAAGCCTCGTTCATTTCCATTTTATCGAGTAAGATTTTCATCGTATTTTTTATCTCTTTAGCGGCAATTCTGGTTGAACCTGATCGAGCCTGATACCAGACAGGGCGACGTGAAAAAGCGGAATTACTGATTGCTGACCTTTCAGCAATAACCTGTGAAATAACATTATTTCCTAATTGCTCTTTCATATAATTAGCCACCTGTTTTTGTAATGGGCTATGCGTGTTCAACCTGTTTATTACCAACCCTAGAAACTCCAGTTTTTTGTTTTTTTCTTCCTTAATGGCTCTGATTTTTTCAAAAAGACTGGCAACCCCATCAGATGAAAAAGCGTCTGGATTGATTGGCGAAAAAGCATAATCAGAAGCCATCAGTGGAGCCAGCATACCAAAGCCTTTTGTTGGCGGAGTATCGCAAACAACCAAATCAAAATATTCAGACAAAGATCGTAGATTTTTAGAAAAAATTGATGCTGACTCAATCGGCAAACGCTCAACACTGAGCAACACATCATTCGCCGGAATAACAGAGAATCTATGCTTAACTGCATTATCTAATGAATCATGTAAAACATTATCCGGCTCTATATCGCCCTTTTTATGCGGCACAAAACAGACTGTTTTAGTTTGTAAATCCGTCATATCGAATAGATCACTGGCGGTTAAACACTCACCAACCTGATCAAGAGCAATAAACTGTTTAGTGGCATTGCATTGGCTATCCAGGTCAACAATAGCCACACTTAAACCCTGTTTTACGGCATAACAAGCCAAAGCAACACTGAGCGTTGTTTTACCAGTTCCACCTTTATGAACGGTGCATGTAACGATTTTACCCATTATAAAATCCTTAAAGAAAGCGATTAAAGCCGACACCAAGTATATAAATGTATATACCTAGTGTCAACCTTTATGTAATCATGTTACTGAAAATAATCCAAGAACAAAATAATTGTTCTCATGAGAATCTAATCTATTGCTTTGGCAATAACTCCGCCTTCAGGGTGTGACCAGGAATATTCCAGAAGCCAATGATACAAATTAATAAATTGATCACCACCACCAATGGATGCCATGTGGTTATAAGAAAACAGGCAAGCGACAATACCGGCAGCCTCCAGACTTAGCGATCCATCAAAGTAGTTATTAGCCCAGATCAAATTCAATGATTCAGCATCAAGACTGGGAGCCATAAAGAACCCCCCGTTCGATAATTCATAGAAATTCCAATATCCCCCCTGGTAATCAGAGCAAAGTTTTTCCATGTAATGATAAATAAGGTTTTCACAAATAAGAAATTTACCACCGAAATATTCAGGCAGTTTATTCATACGGATAGATTCAGGAACAACAACTGAATTTACAACAATTTCAACTTCTTCACACATAATTTAATCTCCTAGGAATGTGCATGAAATAACTTAGGCAACTTATAAAGTTGTTGCGTCAGGAATGGCAGTATAATTCCATTGCCTCAGGTGCTCATCAAATACAATTCGCATTGACTCTTTAAAACCCTCTGCAA
>NZ_FQTQ01000178.1 GCF_900128525.1 methanotrophic endosymbiont of Bathymodiolus puteoserpentis (Logatchev) | reverse complement strand
GCGGTATATGCTCTTGCATAGCCGCTTTATTTTGATATGGACTCATAAGTGCCTCCGAAATTAATTGAAGGGCTTAGTCTGCCATGTTTTATATTGGTTTAGAATGTGTACTTTAATTGACGCTTACCTTTGTTCCAGTGAATAAGCCGCTAAAATGCTGCCTGTTACGGCAACAGTGGTTTCTTTAATTGCTTCTATCTCAGCACCTATGCCAAATACCTTTACACCGCCTTTGGCTCCTACATGTACGCCTGCTGTTAGGGTGAGTGATGCTTCAGCATCAACAGCGATAGAGGTTGCCGTCCCATACCGAGTGCGACAATCATTGATTTGTTGCCCTGAATTTAATACACAAGGCGGAGCAGCAAGCGCAGCAATTAAAACAGGCTCAGTAAAAACATATTTATATTCTGCTGCTGAATATTTTAATACTGGACTATCTTTATCAAGATTAACGGGAAGTACGATGGGATTATTAGGATTTTGCGCACTACCAAACTTGGTTGGAATTGTCGCCATTCCAGTCCAGCCATTAATCTGATCATCACCCCATATTTCAATCTTGTTAAATGTTGGGTTATAGAAAATGACATTTTGACGGCCATCTCCGGTGACATCTCCGACTTCCATGGCACTAGTGGACCTATCAAACCAGCCAAACGAATTAACAAGAAAGAACTGTGATTCGGG
The DNA here is from genome assembly GCF_900128525.1 of methanotrophic endosymbiont of Bathymodiolus puteoserpentis (Logatchev). GTDB lineage: Bacteria > Pseudomonadota > Gammaproteobacteria > Methylococcales > Methylomonadaceae > Methyloprofundus. Next base: position 3,234 of record NZ_FQTQ01000178.1, on the reverse strand, counting down.
AAGGGTGTATAACTCGGTCCAAGGCTCAGCCGTCTTAAAATTGTTGAATATGAACTGATTAACTTGAATTTCATCAATATTGTCACCATCTAAATCAATCGTGTTAACATGCAAATAGCGCAAACGCCAAGCAGCAAAAGCAGGACATTGCTTGAAGAAATGGGTGAAAAATTTACTCCCCATTGGAGCTAGCTGATGTGTACGGTCGTCTAATGCAAACAAGATATGGCCGTAACTTTTACAGCCTCCACCTGAGCTAATATTCGTGAGACCACCAAAAATGATTTCATCCAAACCATCCCCATCGATATCACCCAAGGAAACATCGGCCACAACAGCCGTTTTTGTAATGCCTATTTCATCAGGAGCACTAACGTCTGCGGTAGAAATTTGTGCATAAGATGTGTTGTGATCATCAAAAACAAAATAATGTGAAATTCCATTTTCTGGGCTAACTAACTCCGTAACTACTAAGACTAGTTCTTCAGGGTTATCGTAGTCAATATTGCCTTTTTCAAGTGCGGTGTAAATGGTTGCGTTTGCTAGTTTAGGCAAGAGGGTTTTATGTGCACTTTCCACGAGTGAAAACGCGCCATTACTGTAATTTACAATACGAATATCTATGCCAGTAGAAGATGCCAGAGCGATTGCTATTTCATCCGTACCATCACCGTCAAAGTCACCTCCGACTGCACTTATATCTACTGAGTCATTTACAAAAAATAAGGTGCCCGCATCGGTAGTGGTGAAATTATTCTCTTTATTGGAAAATTTAGTGATTTTTATTCTATTGGCACCGTCTTCGAAGACCCAATACACAATGACGGTCTCTTCAAGGCCATCACCATCAAGGTCTGCATTGGTAGCAGCTCGGGTAGTAGTAGCATTTTGTGAGCTATCTTCTTCCCACGGTGTATCTTGCATATCAGGCACATTAAGTACATCGGTGGAAAACGTTGACTTGGTGCCATTGTTATTGAGTTCTACAAATGCAGTTTTTGAATTTTCACTAGCGGGTAAACTAATATGGGTTCCTACAATAAAAAGTTCATCAGTTCTGTTCATTTCAAAACTAGAGCCTAATGGGCTGTAATTACTGGGTAGAGCCTTCCCTGTGTTATCTACCCTTGCTTGTTCAGAAATATCAACATTAAAACTCTTTAAAACCGCATCAACTTCATTACTTGATTTAGGATCTGCTGCAACTATGTTGAAAAGGAAAGGGTTTGTGTCAGGAATAAGTGATAGCTTGGCAGAATAAGGGAGTATATTTCCATCTACAAATGTAACATTTACCAGGGGAATATTTACTATGCCTGTTGCTTGTGAAAAAGATGTGGGGTTAGTTTCATTTACGATAGCAGAACGAGTAGCAAAATCTACTGTTACTAAAGTAAAATTTGACCCGTTATAGGTGAGAGTAGCGCGATAGTTTCCTGAGCCAGGCACTGACACTACTGGTAATACCAGTATATTATTATTAAAATCAAATGAAGGTGTGGCCCATAGGGCTGGTGGGCTCATTAATAAGCAAAAAGAACTTACTATTGAGAGTAATATTTTATTTTTAGTCTTCATAATGCTTCTCGCCTGTGTCCAGAAAAATACGTTAGTATTTTTACACTCGCTATCAACCTCGGATGGGTTGATAGTCCGCGGTAGGCGAGAGGGTTGTAGTCAGTCCGAAGTGCGCTAACAGCGCGCGAGGGAGGCTATTTGTTTATCCCGATAGCTATCAAGGCATTGGGAGCGTTTAACTATACGGGGGGTTGTGCTTGGTTAAGGTTGGCGCCAGATGAACTAAGGCATTATTGATTCGCCGCGTGGTGAATCGATTTTTGCGAGAGGAGCCCAAGCTCTCGCGGTGGCGGGCCTAGAAGTTTCCCTATTTTTAGGGAAGGGGATACCGGTAGGTAGAAGGATTTATTAATAGGTTTTCCCGTTGTACTTAACGCCAACGAATAATCGTACAACCCTATGCATTGCTATAGTTGGCTTTCAAATTATTGATAAGCTTAATATTTTACATGTCTTTCCTGCATGTGAATTTATAATGGTCTTAGTGCTCATAATTGTCAAGATAATTATTTTAACCATATCTTCTAGCACTTGTTATGCCAATGCAGCTTATTTTCTATGATTGTAAAAACAAAGAAGTAAACAAAGGGTCAGGTCTTGCTTTTTGCCTTTCTTTGCTTTTTTACTTTGCATTTATTCGATTCACTCATTAATAATGCAAATGATAGTACCACTATAAAAAGCTTGGGGATTTCTTCACAATGACAAAAGACAAGACCTGACACCTTTTGTGTGTATTTTTGAGATAGGTTTTGGATTCCTATTTTGAACAGGACATTTTCACCGCGCTCAGTTTGTGGCTGTAGACTCAACCACTTGTAATAGTTAAATAAATCTATATTTTAATAGGCATTTTTTTAGACAATTAGTTTTTCTATTCAACATTCGTTGCCTGTCGTTAGTTTTTTAGGAGAGTGATTATATCTTGGCTTTGGTGAACAACACCGATAATATCAATCTGCTGTTGGGTGATTTTATAAAAAACTAGGTGCTGACCTTCAGGAAAACAGCGGTAGCCTGATTTAATATCGTCACGAGGCTTGCCCAGTAGTGGATTGTCGGCTAACCATTCAAAACGAGTGACTAATGCCCTCAGATAATGATCGGCCTGTGCACTGCCCCAAGTTGTAAAGCTATACTGCCAGATGGACTCTAGATCACCCTGAGCCTTTAAACGCAAAGTATAAGAGGGATTAACTGACATTTTTTTCGTGCAGTAGGTTAATAAAGTTGTTTACTTGGAAGTCTTCGACAATAGGGCTATCTTCTCCTGCTTGTAGTTTTTCTCTCAGTGCTTGTAATTTGAGCTCATCATCTTCTAGCTTGCGTAAGCCAGCACGCACTGCTTCGCTAACCGAATGAAAACGTCCCTCAGCTACCTTGTCAGAGACAAATCTATCGAAATGGTCACCTAAGGTGACAGATGTATTTCTTGGCATGATGGTTCCTTGCTTTAATTGAATGTATTAGATATTAATACAAAGTTAACGCTTTGACAAACTGAGGGGTTTACAAAACAAAGCATAAAAGTAAGCGTCAATTAAACCACACATTCTTAACCGCCTAAAATAAGTGCAAACTAAGCTTTTCATTTCAAAATGGGAGGCTATATGCACCAATACCAAGATCACACACTTATCCAAGAGCATATCGCAA
>NZ_FQTQ01000177.1 GCF_900128525.1 methanotrophic endosymbiont of Bathymodiolus puteoserpentis (Logatchev) | reverse complement strand
TCGGTTTAGGCGAGTTCATAGAATATATTGTAAAGCAATTTTTTAATATTTGCCTGTGGATAATGAGAAGTTACTATTGTCATCCCTAAGTCCTTGCTGTAGAAGAAGTTCTCGTTGAAGTATTCCAAAGTGGTGGAAGTTACCACCTATGCTTTGTTCCATAGCATCTTTTCTGTTGTCTACGGAAAGCTTTTCTTTTACTAATCTGTTATAGTCTTTTTCGAAATGTTTTTTCATGTCTGTATTTAATAGTTTTTTGAATAGTTATTAGTGCAAGTCCAGCATCTCCCTGATGCTCACACATGAGTTTTAACCCAGAACTTTAATCTGCGGCTGATATAATGCACAAATTTTTATTATAGCCTTTTTTGACCTATGCAATTTGATCTATTAAACACCGACGGCCAAGCACGACGTGGTCAGTTGACTTTTGCGCGAGGTGTTGTGCAAACACCTATTTTTATGCCCGTGGGTACTTATGGCTCAGTTAAGTCTCTGTCACCGCATGAGTTAACCGATATTGGTGCGCAAATTATACTGGGTAATACTTTTCATTTGATGTTACGCCCCACGACTGACGTTATTAAAGCGCATGGTGATTTGCATGACTTTATGGCTTGGCAAGGGCCAATTTTGACGGACTCTGGTGGTTTTCAAGTTTTTAGTTTGGGGGATTTACGTAAAATTACCGAAGCGGGCGTGACCTTTAAATCACCTATTGATGGCCATAATATTTTTATGGGTCCCGAAGAGTCGATGCAGGTGCAGCGTGATTTAGGCTCAGATATCGTGATGATTTTTGATGAATGCACGCCTTATCCGGCAACCGTTCAGGAAGCGGCTGATTCAATGCGTTTATCTTTGCGTTGGGCGGAGCGTAGCAAAAAAGCACACGGCGATAACCCAAATGCTTTATTTGGCATTGTTCAAGGGGGTATGTATGAGCATTTACGCCATGAGTCGATTGCGGGTTTAGTTGGTATTGGTTTTGATGGTTATGCTATTGGTGGTTTATCTGTAGGCGAGCCCAAAGAGGAAATGATGGGTACATTAGATGTTGTGCACCCGCATTTGCCGGTCGATAAACCGCGATATTTAATGGGTGTTGGCACGCCGGAAGATTTAGTTGAAGGTGTTAGGCGTGGTATTGATATGTTTGATTGTGTGATGCCGACACGTAACGCGCGTAACGGCCATATTTTTACAACAACGGGTGTGATTAAAATTCGTAATAGCCAGTATCAGTTTGATACTAAACCGCTTGATGAGTCCTGTGGCTGTTATACCTGTCAACACTATTCGCGCTCTTATTTACGACATTTAGATAAATGTCATGAGATTTTAGGCGCGCGCTTAAATACTATTCATAATCTACATTATTATTTAAATTTAATGCAGGACCTGCGTACAAGCATTGAAAACAATGTTTTTGAAAAATATGTCAAGAGTTTTTATGAACAACGGGGCAAAGCTGTTCCGGATATGGCATAATGATGGGCTTTTTTATTAAACGTATTCAACTTTGGGGATTTCATGAGTTTTTTTATATCTGATGCTTTAGCCGAGGCTGCTCCAGCAGCACAACAACCAGGTTGGGAAGGTATGCTATTTCCACTGGGTATTTTAGTATTTTTCTATTTCTTATTTTTGAGACCGCAACATAAGCGTACCAAAGAGCATAAAAAAATGCTTGAGCAAATGCAGCCTGGCGCTGAAATTGTAACCGGTGGCGGTGTTTTAGGCAGGGTTGTTAGTTTGGATGAAAATTTTGTCCAAGTTGAAGTGGCGGATAATGTGGTCATTCAGGTGCAACGCCATCAAATTGGTAGCTTGATGCCCAAAGGAACTTATAAAGTTCAAATGAAAAAAACAAAATCTTAATCCTGCGCTACGGAATTAATGCAGTGCTTAATAATGAAGCTGACACAATTCATTGTGTCAGCCACTGATTTATCTTGACGGACATATCATGCAAAACCATTTCCCTTTCTGGAAAAACTTTTTAATTATCACGGTCTTACTTGTAGGTATTGTCTATGCATTACCTAATATTTTTGGTGATGATCCTTCTGTGCAAATTTCAGCGAGTAATGAGACTAAAATATCTTCTGCACAGCTGAACAATATAGAGAGCTTATTAAAACAGGCAGCGATTGCAGTTAAAGCTGTTGAAATGCAAAAAAATAAAGTTTTAGTGCGCTTTAATAATACTGATGAGCAAATGCGTGCGGCAGACTTATTGCGCAATAGTATCGGTAATAAATTTACAGTCGCACTTAATCTAGCGCCTGCTACCCCTGATTGGTTAAGGTCTTTAGGTGCAGAGCCGATGTATTTAGGCTTGGATTTGCGTGGTGGGGTGCATTTTTTATTAGAAGTGGATATGGATGCAGCACTGAAACAAGCTGAGCAAAGATATAATGATGATATACGTTCGGCACTACGTACAGCTAAGATTCGTTATAAGTCGGTTAGCTTTGATAGTGGCGCAGTTAAAGTTGTTTTACGCAATGATAAAGATAAGCAAGCAGCCATCGCATTAGCTGATACTGAATTTCGTAAGTTAAATGTGAAAGTGGCAGATGAGCAGCCGATTTTATATTTAAGTATTTCAGAAAAAGAAATAAAAGAAATTAAGAAATTTGCGTTAGCACAAAATATTACTACTTTACGGAATCGTGTTAATGAATTAGGCGTGTCTGAACCTGTTATTCAGCAGCAAGGTGATAACCGTATTGTTGTTCAGTTGCCAGGTGTACAAGATACAACACGTGCAAAAGAAATTTTAGGCACAACAGCAACGCTTGAGTATCGTAAGGTTGATACTGAGCACGATATACAAAGAGCTTTGGCCGGACATATTCCGATGGGCTCCAGTTTGTATTATGAGCGAGATACGAAGACCCCTGTATTATTAAAACGACGCGTCATTATTACCGGTGATCAGATTGTTGATGCATCATCCGGCTTAGATCAAAATGGTTCGGCCTCAGTTAATATCGTTTTAAATGGTATTGGCGCAAAGAAAATGGGTAAATTTACCCGTGACAATATTGGCCAGCCTATGGCTGTTGTGTTTATCGAGCAGAAATCGACGACACATATTGTGAATGGTAAGAAAGTTCGCCGTAAAGAACAAATTAAAGAGGTTATTAGTATTGCGACCGTGCGTGATGCGTTTAGTAAGCGTTTTCAAACCACGGGTTTAGATAGCTCACAGGAGGCACGTAAGTTGGCCTTGCTCTTAAGGGCTGGCGCGTTAGCTGCGCCGGTTGATATTGTTGAGGAACGTACGGTTGGGCCAAGCTTAGGACAGGATAATATTGATAAGGGTGTTTTATCGGTCGTTGTTGGCTTTGTATTGGTGCTTATCTTTATGGCTGTTTACTATAAAGTTTTTGGCTTAATTGCCGACTTGGCATTAACTTTTAACCTTATAGTTATTATCGCTGTACTCTCTATGTTGCAAGCGACGTTAACATTGCCAGGTATTGCGGGTATTGTGTTAACCGTCGGTATGGCAGTTGATGCCAATGTTTTGATTTTTGAACGAATCAAAGAGGAGTTAAAAAACAAACAGTCACCGCAAACCAGTATTTTTCTAGGTTATGAAAAAGCTTTTGCGACTATTTTTGACGCGAATATCACTACTTTATTAGTTGCTTTGGTCTTGTTTGGTTTTGGTACAGGGCCAATTAAAGGCTTTGCTATTACTTTAGCAATAGGAATTTTAACGTCTATGTTTACTGCTATTTTAGGTTCTCGAATGCTTGTGAACTGGATTTATGGTGGTCGTCGTATTAGCAAGCTATCTATTTAATAAGGGGACATACGATGTTAAAAGAAATTGATTTTTTAGGTAAACGTAAATTTGCAGCTATTTTTTCTAGTTTATTGTTACTTGTGACTATAGGCTCTTTAGCTGTGCAAGGGTTAAAGCTGGGTATTGATTTTACTGGCGGAACTCTAGTTGAAATCGGCTATAAGAAAGCGGTTAATTTAAAAGTTATGCGTGCCGGGTTAGAAGCTGCAGGAATTAATGACGCAACAGTACAGCATTTTGGTTCATCTCAAGAGGTTTTGATTCGCTTAAAGCCACAAGAGGGAGTGAGTAATGCTGAAATCAGCACTAATGTATTGAATGCTGTTAATGTCGGTATGGCTGAAAAGGGTGATGTGCGCCGGGTTGAATTTGTTGGCCCACAGGTCGGTGATGAATTAACTGAAGATGGCGGCTTAGCATTACTTTATTCCATGTTTGGTATCTTAATTTATGTTGCTTGGCGTTTTGAATATAAATTCGCCTTAGGCTCTGTTGCTGCATTAGCGCATGATGTTTTAATTACTTTAGGGTGCTTTTCAGTTTTTCAAATGGAGTTTGATCTGACTGTTTTAGCCGCCATTCTGGCCGTTATCGGATATTCCTTGAATGATACTATCGTTGTTTATGATCGTATCCGTGAGAATTTTAGACTATTACGTAAAGGCTCTTCAGAAGTTATTATGAATGCTTCGTTAAATCAGACTTTAAGTCGTACTTTAATGACTTCATTAACGACACTTTTAGTCTTGGTTGCTTTAGCTATATTGGGTGGTGAAATTATTCATAATTTCGCGATTGCTTTATTGATTGGTGTCGTAGTGGGTACTTATTCCTCTATTTATGTTGCAAGTCCTCTTGTTTTGGCGCTAGGTGTCAGCAAAGAAGATTTAATGGTGCCTGAGGTTGAAGTTGAAGGTAAAGAATTTGATATGATGCCTTAAATTAAGCTCAATAATACCCGAAAGCACCGCCTGTCCTTCGAGGACTAGCGGTGTTTCATAAGCTAAGTTTCGGGTTTTATTTTATGTGCGCTCCTTAGGCGTAACAGTATTTGTAATTCAGATGCATTTTGATAAGAGATGTATTAGATAGTTTTTATTTATTTTATTTTGTGTTTATTTTAATTGTGGAGTTTAAAAAATGGCAGTAGAACGTACTTTTTCTATCGTAAAACCTGATGCAGTAGCGGCTAATCATATCGGTGAAATTTATAGCCGCTTTGAAAAAAATGGATTATGTATCGTTGCAGCTAAAATGATGCAACTATCTAAAGAAAAAGCAGAAGGCTTTTATGCAGAGCATAGTGAGCGTCCTTTTTTCAATGATTTAGTTGCTTTTATGATTTCTGGTCCAGTTATGGTTCAAGTGTTAGAAGGCGAAGGCGCAATCTTGAAAAACCGTGATTTAATGGGAGCAACTAACCCTAAAGAAGCTGCAGCAGGTACAATTCGCGCTGATTTTGCCACGAGTATTGATGAAAATGCTGTGCATGGTTCAGATTCTTCAGAATCTGCAGCACGTGAAATTGCTTATTTCTTCTCAGATGCAGAGCTTTGTGACCGTATCCGTTAATAAAGAAAAAATAAATCTACTCAATTTCGATAGAAAGGGCCTACAAGCCTTTTTTGCCGAAATTGGCGAGAAGCCTTTTCGCGCCACCCAATTGATAAAATGGATTTATCAAGAGGGTGAGTTTGATTTTGATAAGATGAGTAATTTAAGTAAGTCTTTACGGGCTTACTTAAATGAGCATTGCTGTATTGTTGCACCTGAAATAATTTTAGAGCAGGTTGCTAGTGATGGTACGCGTAAATGGATTGTAGAAATGGGCGGCGGCAACAAGGTTGAAGCGGTTTATATTCCTGAAGCAACACGTGCTACTTTGTGTGTTTCATCACAGGTCGGTTGTGCTTTGGCCTGTACTTTTTGTTCTACTGCACAGCAAGGCTTTAATCGTAATTTAACCACAGCTGAAATTATTGGTCAGTTAATGGCGGCTAATGCACGCATGGGGGCAGAAGGAAGAGTTACCAATGTAGTCATGATGGGCATGGGCGAGCCTTTATTGAATTTTGATAATGTCGTACCTGCGATGAATTTAATGACTGAAGATTTTGCTTTTGGTTTGTCAAAACGGCGTGTCACTATTAGTACTTCAGGCGTTGTACCTGCTATGTATCGCTTAACCGAAGTTTGTGATATTAGTATGGCGGTGTCCTTACATGCCTCAACGGATGAGTTGCGTGATATTTTGGTGCCAATTAATCAGAAGTATCCGTTAAAAGAGTTAATGGCTGCTTGTAAGAAATATATCGAAGGATCGCCGCGGGGCTTTATTACTTTTGAATATGTCATGTTAGAGGGTATTAATGATTCAGTGGCTGATGCACGAGCATTAGTTAAACTGTTGAAAAATGTACCATCGAAAATGAACTTAATTCCGTTTAACCCTTTTCCTAATACCCAGTATAGGTGCTCATCTAAAGCTGCGATAGAGCAGTTCAGAGATGTAGTACATAAGGCGGGTATTATTACCACTGTACGTAAAACACGTGGTGAAGACATAGATGCCGCTTGTGGCCAGTTGGTAGGTAAGGTTTTGGATAAAAGTCGTCGAGCAGAGCGATTACAGAAGATGGGGTTATTATCGTGAAGCTGCTGAAGGTTGCACTTTTGGCTCTTAGTAGTTTGATAGTAGCATGCTCGACCACGAATGATAACAACAATTATATGCAGCCCGATAAGGTGGCAGTAGAGCGGCCTGCTAAAGAGCGTGCGCAAACACTAGCAGATTTAGGCTTGGCATATTATCAACTGGAAAAATATACCTATGCGCTGGAGTATTTAAAGGAGTCGTTAGCTTTAGATACTAATAATGCACAGACTTATCAGGTCATGGGCTTAATTAATATGCGCCAAAACTTGCCAGATCAAGCGCAGATTTCTTTTGCTAAAGCATTGCACGTTGAGCCTGATAATTTTGATATATTAACTGATTATGCTGTTTTTCTATATGGCCAAGAAAGGTATGCGGAAGCCTTAAGCACTTTTAAGCGTATAGTAAAAGCTCCTTTTTATAAGAGGAAGTGGGTCGCTTATACTTATCTTGGTTTATATGACTTAAAAAATAGCCAGAAACGCGAAGCTGAGAAAAAGTTTTATTACGCTTTAAAAATAAATAAAAATTATGCACCCGCTTTGCTGGAAATGGCAAAAATTCGCTACAGCAAAGGAGAAATGATGGCAGCAAGAGCCTTTATTGAGCGTTATTTTGCAAATGCTGGAAAAACCTTAGAAGGTTTGCGTTTAGCTGTTAAAGTGGAACGAGCCTTACAAGACGATGATATGGCTGAGCAATATCAACTGGAATTAAAGCACACATACCCTTATGCGGATTAAACTTGTTGGCTAAATTACCTTCTTCAGATTAAATATGAGTACCTAAAATATGGCAAATAATATTCAGGCTATTCGTGGCATGCACGATGTTTTACCTGATCAAACGCCTCGTTGGCAGTTTGTTGAACAACAAGTCAGAGACGTTTTAGCGACGTATGGTTACGCAGAAATACGTTTACCTATCGTTGAAAAAACAGAATTATTTAAGCGCTCTATCGGTGAAGTGACTGATATTGTAGAAAAGGAAATGTACACTTTTGACGATCGTAATGGTGATTCATTAACGTTGCGACCAGAAGGTACAGCGGGGTGTTTGCGTGCCTGTTTAGAACATGGATTATTACACAACCAAGTACATAGACTTTGGTATTATGGACAAATGTTTCGGCATGAGCGTCCGCAAAAAGGTCGTTATCGCCAGTTTATACAATTAGGCGTAGAAACTTATGGTATGGCAGGTTCAGATATTGATGCAGAGCTTATTTTATTAAGTTATCGTTTATGGCAGCGTTTAGGCATTTTGGGCAAAGTTGAATTACAGCTTAATTCTTTAGGTACGATTGAAGAACGTATTGTTTACCGTGAAAAATTAGTCGAATATTTTAATCAGCAACCTGAATTATTAGATGAAGACAGTAAGCGCCGTTTATTGAGTAATCCTTTACGTATTTTAGATACTAAAAACCCTGCTATGCAGGCTTTAGTTGAAAATGCTCCAACCTTAATGAGTTATTTGGGTGCGGAGAGCAAAGCGCACTTTAAAGGGTTGACCGATACTTTAGATGCATTAGGTATTATTTACACGATTAATCAGCGCTTAGTGAGAGGCTTGGATTATTACAGCAAAACTGTTTTTGAATGGGTTACCAGTGAATTAGGTGCACAGGGAACGATTTGTGCAGGTGGCCGCTATGATGGGTTAATCGAACAATTAGGCGGCAAACCAAATCATGCAGTAGGTTTTGCTATGGGGATGGAGCGTATTTTAGCTTTGTTAGAAACGCGCGAAGATTTGGATACTATTCAATCAATTGATGCCTATATGATTTTAGTTGGTTCAGCAGCAGAGAAATCTGGATTGCTTTTAGCGGAAAAACTAAGGGACTGTTTACCGAATTTAAGACTGCAAATGAATTGTGGAGCAGGCAGTTTTAAAAGCCAGTTTAAAAAGGCAGATAAAAGTGGTGCAGATTACGCGTTGATCTTAGGTGATGATGAAATCGCAAACAATGAAATTAGTATAAAATTCTTACGCAAGGATGTGGAGCAGCGTACTGTGACATTGGCAGAACTTATTGAATTAATAAAAAACTAACAAATTCATAATATACGATACAAAAGGTAATTAAAGTGGAAATTTACGAAACTGAAGAAGAACAAGTAGCAGCTTTAAAAGATTGGTGGAAAGCGAATGGATCATCGGTTATTTCTGGTGTTGTCATCGCTGCTATTACAATTGGCGGATGGAATTTTTGGCAAAGTTATCAAAAAGATAAAATCAATACGGCTTCTGACATGTATGAGCAATTACTACAAGCAGATACGGCAGGGAAAGTTGAATTAGTTGATAAATTTGCCAGCAAATTGAATACTGAATTTAGCTCAACAGCTTATGATGCTTATGCTTTGTTATTTCAAGCAAAAGAAAAAGTTAAGCAAAATGACTTAAGTGCAGCACAAGCAATTCTTGAGCAAGCAATGACTGCCACTGATGATGTGGAAATTAAACATGTGGCACGTACACGTTTAATTCGCGTGTTATTAGCGCAAAAAGAATATGAGCAAGGTTTGCAGATGATTGCTGATGTGGATCAGTCATCTTTGAGCGGCTTTGCAGGGATTTATGAGGAATTAAAAGGTGACTTATACGTTGCTATGGGGCAGATTGGTGAAGCACGAACAGCCTATCAATTAGCATTACAAGCAGGCCAAGGTTCGCCCTTATTGCAATTTAAGTTAGATGATTTAACCGCGGCTGATAGTACTCAAGGATAAGTGTGGTTTATTACCTAATGCGTAAATTTTTCATTGGATTCGTGTTGCTTGCTTTAAGTGGTTGTACTGCAATCACTACATTTTCCAGTGCTGTCGGTGACTTGTTTAGTGATGCAGATAATGCTGAACCGCCTGCTGAGCTAACAGAGTATCAGCCTGAAATAAAATTAGAAATTTTATGGGATAAGGATGATGGTGTCGGTACTGATGGGTTAGCTATGAATTTAGTGCCAGCCATAGCGGATGGGCATATTATTATCGCTGACCACGACGGTCTAATTCAAGCAAGAAGTTTGCTGGATGGTGAGTTACTTTGGGAAGTGGAAACTGAATTACCTATTTCATCGGGCCCAGTTATTGATGATGATCTTGTTTTTGTTGGTACCAGTAAAGCAGATGTTTTGGCTTTAAATGTAGTAACGGGTGAAGCCGTTTGGAAACACCGCGTATCCAGTGAAATTATGGCTCTGCCTGTGGTTGCTGGTGATAAGTTATTGGTGCGCACTACGGATGGTAAAGATATAGCGTTGAATAGAATTGATGGTAAGCAGGTTTGGTCTGTTGAGAGCAGTGTTCCCGCTTTAAGTATTCGCGGAGCTGGGTCGCCAGTTGTTGTGGACGATAGCGTTATTATTGGTAATGCTAATGGTAAGTTGATTGCACTTAATTTGATGGATGGGGCACATTTATGGGAAACCAGTATTGCGATTCCAAAAGGACGATCTGAAATAGAGCGCTTAACAGATATTAATGGTACGCCAGTATTAAAGGATTATACCGTTTTCGTTAGTAGCTATAAGAGCGGCATCAGTGCAGTTTCTCCCGTTGATGGTGAAGTGTTATGGCGTAATGAATCTATTTCGGCGACTCATGGTTTGAATGCTGATCAGCGTTATTTATATTTAAGTGACGTGAACAGTGATGTCTGGCAATTAGATCAGCGCAATGGCGCATCTTATTGGAAGCAAACGGATTTGCATCAGCGTCGCTTGTCAGTGCCCGCTGTTTATGATGACTATGTTGTGGTCGGGGATTTTGAAGGCTATTTGCACTGGTTATCAAAAACTGACGGGCGTTTATTGGCGCGTATAGAGATTACCGATAGCCCGATTGTTGCAACACCTATAGTGGTTGATGATGTGATTTATGTTTATGCGAGTGATGGTACGCTTGCTGCCGTTAAAGTTGTTTTATTTTAAGGTATCGCTATTAAAATATAGCGAGTTGCAAGTCTGAAGCTTGTATTCGAGGTAAAGCAGTAAGGTAAGGTGTGGATGCGTACCTCGGTGTAATAAGGTATATGGTGCACTTATATTTACGGGCTTAAATTATTGCCTAGCCTCGGATAGTTCCTGCATATTAGTGAGGCTCCGGCGAGTAAGAATTTTATTTTTATTTTCAGTTCACCTAAGCTTTTCTCTTTGGGGGGAGCTTTTGAGCGGTATTATTCACGCAAAGGTAATGACTCTACGTGATGTTTTTGAGTTTTGGTCATTAATTGGCCTGTTGTTTTAATTTTACGGAACCAGTATGACACTACCTGTTATTGCTTTGGTTGGTCGACCTAATGTCGGTAAATCAACTTTATTTAATTATTTAACGCGTACGCGGGATGCACTTGTTGCCGATTATCCTGGGTTAACTCGGGATAGAAAATACGGACGTGTTAAGCGAGGTGAGAAAGCTTACTTATTAGTTGATACAGGTGGGATTACCGATAATGTAGATGGCATAGATTCAGTAGCTAAACGACAAGTGCAAATTGCTTTAGAAGAGGCAGATGCCGTTTTATTTTTAGTGGATGTGCGTGAGGGCATGAACAGTGCCGATCAAGCGATCACGGATATGCTTAGAAAACTGGACAAGCCGGTTATTTTGGTGGCCAATAAAATTGATGGCATTAATGCTGACATTGCCACGGCTGAGTTTCATCGCTTAGGGATAGGTGAGCCTGTTTCGATTGCCGCGACACATGGTCGAGGGGTGAATGAATTATTGCAACGTGTTAGTGCAATATTGCCTGAGGAAGAGGAGCCGACAGAAGAAGAGTTACAAGATCAAGGTGTCGCAATTGCGATTGTCGGGCGACCTAATGTAGGTAAATCAACCTTAGTCAATCGCTTGTTAGGTGAAGAACGTGTCGTTGTCTTTGATGAGGCCGGTACAACACGGGACAGTGTCTATATTCCCTTTGAGCGAGATGGCAAAAAGTATACCTTGATTGATACGGCCGGGATGCGCCGGCGTGCAAAGGTCACTTTAGTGGTGGAAAAATTTAGCATTATTAAAGCTTTGCAGTCAGTAGAAAAAGCCAATGTAGTGATCTACTTAATTGATGCAAGTGAAGGCATTACAGATCAAGATCAGCATTTACTCGGCATGGTATTAGATGCGGGGCGTGCTTTAATTATCGGCTTTAATAAGTGGGATGGCTTAACACATGACCAGCGTGAATTAATCAAGCGTCAAACGGCTGTTAAGCTGCCATTTTTAGATTTTGCTGAAAAGCATTCTATTTCTGCACTACATGGCAGTGGCGTAGGTAAATTATTTGATGTCGTACATAAACTTTATGATGCGGCAATGGTAGACATGTCTACCTCAGTATTAACACAAATTTTAAAAGATGCCCTAGCGGCACACCAACCGCCTCAGGTACATGGACGCAGAGTGAAGCTGAAACATGCACACCAGGGCGGGCGTAATCCTCCGATTATTGTGATACATGGCAACCAAACTGAGTCATTATCTGCTGCTTATGAGCGTTATTTGATTAATTATTATCGTCAGAAATTAAAATTAGAAGGGACACCGATAAGGATTGTTTTTAAATCACCGAAAAACCCTTTTAAAGAAATTAAGAATAAATTAAGTGATCGACAGTTATTTAAGAAAAAGCGCTTAATGGAGCATAACAAAAAGAAAAGAATTGCTGACAAGAAAAAGAAAAAGTAATTATATTAAAAAGGAAAAACAATGGCCAAATTAACGTTTAAACCAGGTAATGATGAAATTATTATTAATACCAATGGTGAGTTGCCGGCAGTAGGAACTAAAGCACCAGATTTTACTTTAGTGGATGGGCGCTTGAATGAAGTGAGCTTAGCAAGCTATGCAGGTAAAAAGAAAATTCTTAACATAGTACCTAGCTTAGATACGCCCGTTTGTGCAGCATCGGCGCGGACTTTTAATGAAAAAGCGGGCCATCTTAAAGATACTGTCGTATTAATGGTTTCTGCTGATTTACCTTTTGCACAAAGTCGTTTTTGTGAATCAGAAGGCTTAACCCATGTGACTCCTTTGTCTACATTTCGTTCGAGTTTTGCCGATGATTATGGGGTGCGCTTAGTGGATAGTATGCTTGCGGGTTTAACTGCTCGGGCAGTAATCATTATCGATGAAAATGACAAGGTGATTTATACTGAATTAGTGACTGAGATTACCCATGAGCCTGATTACCATGAGGTCATGGAAGTATTCAAAGATTTATAACTCAGCAAAAATGAAAATATTAGCGGTTGATACGGCAACAGAAGCGTGTTCTGCTGCCCTCTATGTAGATGGAGAAATTCAAGAGCGTTTTGAGGTTGCGCCTAGAGAGCATGCTAAGTTGCTCTTGCCCATGATTGATAGTTTAATGGCTGAAGCGGAATTAAAGCCGCAACAACTCGATGCTATTGCTTTTGGTTGTGGACCTGGCTCGTTTACAGGCGTGCGTATCGCAACGGGCGTTATGCAAGGCATTGCTTATGGTGCTGATTTACCTGTTGTCCCCGTGTCTACTCTAGCGGCTATTAGTCAGGCTTGTTTGCAAAAAACAACGTACGATATGATTTTTACTGCTGTTGATGCGCGTATGAGTGAGATTTACTGGGCGGTTTATCAGCGTGATGCTGAAGGGTTTGCTCAGTTAATAGGCGTGGAAAAAGTACAGCCAGCCAGTGATGCCGATGCTTTGCAATTAACAGGCTATGGCATAGGTTCGGGTTGGCAAGTCTATGAACAAGTTTTAACTCAGCGGTTAGGTGCGCAGTTACTTGGTTTTGATGCCGGTTATTTGCCTAGATCATCGCAGGTCGCTTTATTAGGTGCAATCGGCGTACAGCGCCAGCAAGCCGTTCCTGTTGAACAAGCAATGCCCGTATATCTGCGTGATAAAGTCGCAAAAACGACGGCAGAACGCGAGGCATTACGAAATAATTAAAGTTTTAATAATATGGATCGTGTGGGAGCGACTTTAGTCGCGATAGTGGCATGAACTGTCGTGGCTAAAGCCATATTAAATAGGCACTAACAGTGTAAATTACTTTTGGTGCTATATGAACAATGTCTTTTTTTCGTAGTAGTTGATACTCTTTCTTTTAGACTTTAGTAATGAATAATGATATGGCTCAATTTTTTGCAATACACCCTGAAAATCCGCAGGCTAGATTAATTTATCAAGTAGTCGAGATTATTCGTAAAGGTGGCGTTATTGTTTACCCTACAGACACGGGCTATGCTTTGGGTTGTCATATAGGAGATAAGCAGGCATTGGATACAATTAAACGTATTCGGCAGTTAGATGATAAACATAACTTTACGTTGATTTGTGAAGCGTTAGGGCAAATTTCTACTTTTTCTAAAGTGAGTAATGATGCGCACCGATTAATCAAAACGCTGACTCCGGGGGCTTTTACTTTTATTTTAGATGCGACTAAAGAAGTGCCTAGACGGATGATGCATGCTAAGCGCAAAACAATAGGTATTCGTATTCCTGATAATAAAATTGCTTTGGCAATCGTTGCCGAATTAGGTGAGCCACTCTTGACAGCTTCTTTGATTTTGCCTGGTGAGAAATATGCGTTAAGCGATCCTTATGAAATTAGAGAAAGCTTGGAGCATGAGTTGGATTTAATTATTGATGCAGGGGTTATTCAAGATGAGTGGAGCACAATTATTTCTTGTACCGATGGCGAAATGGAGATTATTCGCCAAGGTAAAGGCGAAGCGCCTATGTTAGGGTGATTTGATGGATGAATTAACGTTAGTACAGAAAATTGTCGTTTGGGTTATCCCTGTTATTTTTGCGATTACCGTGCATGAAGTGGCGCATGGCTGGGTGGCGAAGCAATATGGTGATAAAACTGCTTGGATGTTGGGGCGGTTAACTTTAAACCCGCTTAAACACATAGATCCTGTGGGTACGATTTTAGTGCCAGGATTAATGCTTGCTTTTACGGGGTTTGTTTTCGGTTGGGCAAAGCCAGTCCCTGTTAATATCAGAAATCTAAGAAACCCAAAGCATGATATGGCTATTGTTGCTTTGGCTGGGCCTGCTGCTAATTTCTTAATGGCTTTAGGCTGGGCTTTATTTGCTCGTTTGGGAGTTTTGATTAATACGCCTGAATTCTCAATTCCCATGATTTATGTGGGTATAGCTGGCATAATGATTAATCTTATTTTGGGTTTGCTTAATTTATTACCGATTCCCCCTTTAGATGGTAGTCGTATTTTGTCTTGGATATTGCCAGGGCGATTAAGTCTTTATTATGACCAGTTTGAGAAATATGGTTTTTACCTATTGGTTTTATTATTAATGACTGATAGCTTGGGTGTCGTTTTAGGCTACCCATTAAGCATAGCTAAAGGTTTCTTTTTCTCTATTGCAGGCTTGTAGCATTTTAGGCGTATGAGTATTAATTTGGTTGCTGAATCTCGAACTGTAACTGCAATGGTTGCAGGGCAACCTTATTTGGATTGGCCAGACGATTTATATATTCCCCCTGAAGCGTTAGAAGTTTTTTTGACAACCTTTGAGGGTCCTTTAGACTTATTGCTGTATCTTATTAGAAAGCAAAATTTAGATATTGTTAATATTCCTATCGCTCAGATTACTAAACAATATAAGATTTATATTGAGGTAATGAGTAATTTTCGGTTTGAATTAGCTGCTGAATATTTGTTGATGGCTGCTTTGCTGGCCGAGATAAAATCACGTATGTTATTACCTAGGCAGGTAAATGTCGAAGAGGATGAGGATGACCCCAGGGCAGTTCTGGTTCGCCGTTTACAGGAATATGAACGGATTAAAAAAGCAGCAGAAGAGTTAGATGAAATACCGCGCATGGAGCGGGATATTTTTATCGCGACAATCGACACCTCAAATGTCAATGTGCATAAACCAAAGCCAGAAGTGCAACTGCAAGATATTGTGTTAGCTTTGCAAGGAGTGCTTAAACGTGTGGATCAATTAACTCATCATACCATTACTAAAGAAGCTTTGTCAGTGCGTGAAAGAATGGCCGCTATTATGATTAAGCTTGAAGGCAGTGGCAGTTTTCTTTTTGCTCAATTTTTCACTTACCAAGAAGGCAGGGCAGGGGTTGTGGTTGCCTTTCTTGCTATTCTTGAATTGAGTAAAGCAGAGTTAATTGAGATTCTCCAAGCCGAGCCTTTTGGTGAGTTGCGTATTCGAGCAAGAGTGGGAGGCGGTAATGACTGAGAAAAGTGTCGAGCCTGCACAGCGGGTTAATACAACAGTTAAGCGCATAGTGGAAGCGCTGTTATTTGCAGCGGAACAGCCGATGTCAGTTGCTCAATTACAAGCGGTTTTTCCAGAATTAGAGAGGCCAGAGCGAGTCATTATAGAGGCAGCAGTGGAGGCACTGTGTGATGATTACAGAAATCAGGCAATAGGTTTGCATAAAGTAGCTAGCGGTTATCGCTTTCAAGTGAAAACTGATATGGCGGATTGGGTGGCGCGATTATTTTCAGAAAAGCCCCCGAAATATTCGCGTGCATTATTAGAAACCATTGCTATTATTGCTTATCAACAACCCGTCACGCGTGGCGATATAGAAGAAATTCGCGGTGTCAGTGTTAGTTCCAATATGATTCATACCTTATTGGATCGAGAATGGATCAAGGTTATTGCACATAAAGAAGCGCCTGGGCGACCAGCACTTTATGCAACGACTGCGCAATTTTTAGATTATTTTAATTTAGATTCCTTGGCGGCTATGCCGCCTTTACAAGAGCTACAAGCATTAGCGCTTGAGGGTGAAATGGAGATTTGAATGTGGACTGAGATATTTTTCATCTTGTTATTTTCAACCGCATTTATGTATTGGCAAAGTGCGCAAAAAGTGAAAGAAATTGCGTGGTCAGCAACGCAAAGACATTGCCGTGATATGGATTTGCAAATGCTGGACGGTTATATCGCTTTTTCTAGTTTTGCACTAAAAAAAGATAATCGTAGTCAGTGGCATATTGCGCGTACCTATTTGTTTGAATTTTCTTCTACCGGTGCAGAGAGGTACAATGGCAATATTTCTATGCTGGGTCGCCGTGTGCAATCAATACAATTAGATCCGCACCGAATACAATAATTTTACCTACCTTAGATTACCTTTATGCTACGTTTAACCAATATCAAACTTCCTTTAGAGCATACTGAACAAGCATTACGCACGGAAATACTCAATAAGTTATCTCTTAAGGATAGTGAGTTGTTGAGCTATCATATTTATAAGCGTAGCTATGATGCACGTAAAAAGAGAAATATCTTTTTTATTTATAGTCTTGATGTAGATACCAGTAAAAACTCAACTTTATTAGCGGAATTTTCCGAAGATACGCAAGTTAAAGCAAGACCTGATGATACTTATAAATTTGTTACTCAAGCGCCTGAAGGTTTGAGTGAAAGACCCATTGTTATAGGTTTAGGGCCTTGTGGTTTATTTGTCGGTTTAGTTTTGGCACAAATGGGTTTTAAACCTATTATTTTAGAACGTGGCAAGCAAGTGCGTGAACGTACTGTGGATACTTTTGGTTTGTGGCGCAAGCGTAAATTAAATGTCGAATCTAATGTTCAGTTTGGTGAAGGTGGGGCAGGCACTTTTTCTGATGGGAAGCTGTATACACAAATAAAAGATCCGCAACATCACGGCCGTAAAGTACTACAAGAGTTTGTTGCCGCTGGCGCGCCAGAAGAAATTCTCTATTTGAGTAAGCCACATATAGGGACTTTTAAGCTGGTGACTATGGTGGAAAAAATGCGTGCTACGATTGAATCCTTGGGCGGTGAAATTCGTTTTGAGCAACGTGTCGATGAAGTCTTGATCGAAAACCAGAAAGTTCAGGGTGTTCGCTTAGCCAATGGTGAAATATTAGCTAGTCAGCATATTATTTTTGCTGTCGGGCATAGTGCGCGTGATACCTTTCATATGTTATTTGATAAAGGTGTTTATATTGAAGCTAAGCCTTTTTCTATAGGCTTTAGAATTGAGCATCCGCAATCATTAATTGACCAGTGTCGCTTTGGTGATTTTGCAGGGCATAAGTTGTTAGGTGCGGCAGATTATAAATTAGTGCACCACTGTAAAAATGGCCGTTCAGTCTATAGTTTTTGTATGTGCCCTGGTGGTACAGTCGTTGCTGCAACATCTGCGGAAGGCCATCTTGTGACTAACGGCATGAGCCAGTATTCACGTAATGAGCGCAATGCTAATAGTGCGATTGTGGTGGGTATTGAGCCTGAAAAAGATTACCCAGGGGAGCCTTTGGCAGGTTTGGAGTTGCAAAATACGCTGGAGAAGCAGGCATTTATCTTGGGTGGTGAAAATTATAATGCGCCAGCGCAATTAGTGGGTGATTTTATAGCGGCTCAGCCAAGTGCGGCGGTTGGTAGTGTTCAGCCATCGTATAAACCGGGAGTTACTTGGGGGGATTTAAGTGGTTGTTTGCCAGAATATGCGATTACCGCGATCCGTGAGGCTTTACCCGCTTTTGATAAGAAGATTCGTGGTTTTGCAATGCATGATGCGGTATTAACCGGCGTGGAAACGCGAACTTCATCGCCCATACGTTTGAAACGTGATAATAATAGTTTGCAGAGTATTAATACCCAAGGGCTTTATCCTGCCGGTGAGGGGGCGGGCTATGCGGGTGGCATCTTATCCGCAGCCGTTGATGGTATAAAAATAGCTGAGGCCGTGGCTTTGGATATGTTAAAACAAGATGGGTTGAAAAGTAATGAGTCTAATGGATAAAGCGTTGTATTGAAGTGCCAATGGTAGGAAATAAGTGAATTTTATGTCTTTGGCTGAGAAGTTAGTGTTATTTAAGTGCTATCTGCTTTTGTTTGTCTGTTTTATGGCAACAGCAAATGCCGATGAGCAAAGTAAGCGCTGGTCTATTAAAGGCTTTGGTAGTTTTGGTGTGACCGGGTCAGATACTGATCGTATTGGTTTCTTACGCAATAGAACGCAGACTAAAGCCGTTGATAATAACTGGGGAGTAACGACAGACTCACGTCTAGGTGTGCAGCTTGATGTAGATATTAGCGACTCTTTACATACGACAGTGCAGTGGATTGCGCGTGACCATGCGGGAGATTTTTTTGAGCAAAATTTAGAGTGGGCATTTCTAAGTTGGCGTCCACGAGACGATATTAATATACGTATTGGGCGGCTAGGGCTGGATACTTTCCTTTTGTCTGACTATCGTGAGGTCGGTTATGCTTATGTATGGATGCGACCTCCACATGAATTTTATGCCAATATTCCATTGTCCCATTTTGATGGGATTGATTTTGCGCAAAAATTTGTGATAGATGATAGTTTTTTAACATTAAAATTACAGGCTGGATATAGCTATAGCCAAATGCACACCGGATTGGGGTTGTTTAGTATAAAAGCCCCTATTGCTGGCCTGAATATAGTGTATGAGACCGGGGATTGGCGTCTGCGGGCAGGATATTCCTATATGCATTTTTTGTCGGATGTGCCATCGCAAGAGCTTGTTGATGCTGTTAATAACCCTGCTTTAGCACCTGTTTACCCAGGAGTTTCTGACTTGTCAGCTGCGCTGACTTTAGAGGGCACTGATTTGCATTTTATGTCAGTGGGAGGGGCTTATGATGATGGTATTTGGCTAGGGCAAGCAGAAGCCTCTTACATGGAGACGGATAATGCTTATGTTGTCGATGCGGCAAGTGCGTATTTTAGTTTTGGCCGACGTATTTCTGAGTTTACGGTTTACGGATTATATGGCTTAAGTTTTTCGTTTAATGATCGAGTTAATATTCCTGCGCCTTCTGTGCTGGCCCCACCATTGTTGGGTTTGCAGAAAGGCCTAAATCAAGTTTTGAATTTTAATTCAATTGATCAGCAATCATTTTCACTAGGAGTGCGGTGGGATTTTTATACAAATATTGCATTTAAAGCTCAATGGACACATTTTTGGTTTGGTGATCGGGGGGCAGCTCTCTGGACTCAGGATGAACCGGGGAATATACCAAGCCAAGTAAATTTATGGTCTTTGGGTGTGGATTTTGTTTTCTAATATGATGAAAACAATTATTAAATATTTATTTGCTTTTTTACTGCCTATTTTTGCTGTGCGGGCTGAAATTGTAGTGATTACGAATATTGATAATCCTGTAACGGTTATGACAAAAACTGAAATTCAGTCTATATTTATGGGCAGAAAGAGGGCTTTTGCTAATGGCCTCAAGGCTGTAGCTTTTGATTTTTCCAAGGAGAGAGAGCCATTTTATTCGTTGTTAACGCATCGCTCTATTCAGCAGATTGATGCTTATTGGGCGCGAATTATATTTAGTGGACAAGGGATGCCGCCAGTTAAATTGCCTAGCGCCCAACTTATTTTGTCGGCGGTTCAGAAAAATCAAGGTGCTATTGCCTATATTAATAGGCGTAGTATTGGAGATAGTCGGGTGCGAGTTCTTTTATCTTTAGAGTAACTTATGAATGGATTAAAGTTTAAAAGCTTACACCGTAAGATGCTTTTTCTTGTCTTGCCTGCTACGCTAATTTTGGTGTTTACCGCTTCTATAGGGCTGTATATTGGCGAATATCACCGATCAAAAGTACAGACCGAGCGACAGTTGCAACAATTAATAGATACGGTTGAGCAAACGGCGGTAGTGGCTGCCTACTCCCATAATGAGCAAATTGCTGTTGATGTGCTCAAGGGGTTGTTAGCTAATGATAAGGTATATAAAGCTGAAATCAAAAGTCGAGGTAGTTTTGCTCTAAGCCAGGTGAAACGTGATTTTAGTAATTCCGAAAACAGAGTGCTACGTTTGCTTTACTCGCCTTTTGGTGATGAGCAGTTAGTGGGGCAGTTGGAGGTTCAGTGGCCAGATAGAATTAATAAAGCAGCGGCAGAGCAGCGAGTTATTTCTAATATCATCATATCGATTAGCCTAATTGGTATCACTGCTATGGTCATTTTATTGCTTATCCATCATTATATTGTCCAGCCTTTAAGTTTAGCCTCTAATACTTTGCATGAGATTAAGGCCGGTGAAGCGGCAAGTGTGCCTATTTTAAAAAGAAATAGGCATGATGAGTTAGGGCGCTTCATTAGTGATACTAATAATTTATTGACGGCTTTAGAGCATGAGTTTGATATTGAGCACCAATTACGAATAGAAATTGAATCAATAGAACAACAGTTGCGTCATGCTTATAATGCTTCTAGCGCTGGGCTTTTTTTGCTAAGCGAAAAGGGTATGTTATTAGGTCATAATTTGACTTTGCCGTTGATCCTGCATTTGCAGGATAAGTTGCTGAGTAATACTTGTGTTTTAGCTGGTTTTTTCCGTAAGCAATGTGAATTTGAGGCCTTATTTGCTAAGGCACTTAAGTCTGGGCAATTAGAGAGTCAAGATTTTCAACTACTAGAGCAGGAGAGTAATGAGCCTGTGTGGGTGCATTGTTTAATGTCGAAGGTGGTTGGCACGGAAGGTAATATTTTGGTTGAAGGTGTCTTGTTTGATGTTTCTAAGCGAGTGAGTGCTGAGCAAGCTATTAAATATGAAGTTATGCATGATGCGTTAACGGGAACATTGCGTAAAGCAGCGGCTCAATCCTTATTTAAAAAGCATATTATGCTTGATACTAAGAGCAAGGGTGCTTGTTTTTTGATGCTGGATCTTGACGGATTTAAGCTGGTCAATGATACCTATGGACATCTTGCGGGTGATAAAGTACTCAAGGTTGTTGCTGGACGGTTATTAAATTGTGTGCGTACTGCGGATGTCGTTTGTCGTCTAGGGGGAGATGAGTTTCTAGTGATTTTATTTGGTGACTACCCTGAGTCTTTTAAGTTTGCAATGGCGGAGAAAATTATCCATTCGATTCAGCAGCCTATGGTAATTAATGATCAGTTAATGGTTAATATAGGCGTTAGTATTGGTATTGCTAATTTTGATGGTAGTGGTGACAGCTCTTTTGATGATTTATTGGAAGAGGCAGATGAAACTATGTATAAGGTTAAGCGCTCAGGGAAGAATGGATATGCTTTTAGGGGCGAAAATAATGTGCTGAAAATAGAGCACATCTCGTTGCTTTGTTAAGGGAATATCTTCTTGAAAACAAAATGTTTATTTAGTATGATAGACGGCTAACTTAAAATCTTACACAAAGATACGAATATGAAAACATTTAGCGCAAAACCCGCTGAAGTGAAGCGTGATTGGTATGTGATCGATGCAGAGGGCAAGACGCTTGGACGTTTAGCTACTGAAGTTGCACGACGCCTTCGCGGTAAGCATAAACCAGAATATACACCGCATGTTGATACGGGCGATTATATTATTGTTATTAACGCTGAAAAAATTGGTGTTACTGGTAATAAAGAAAAAGATAAAATGTACTACCGCCATACAGGTTATATCGGTAATTTGAAAAGTGTTAGTTTAGGTAAATTAAGACAAACTTTTCCAGATCGTATTATCAATAATGCGGTTCAAGGGATGTTGCCTAAAAACCCTTTGGGTCGTGCAATGTTTCAAAAATTAAAAGTTTATGCGGGTCCTGATCATGGACACCAAGCGCAGCAACCTAAAGTTTTAGAACTTTAACAACTAACAGGTTAATATCATGGCAGAAGCTCTATATTACGGTACTGGAAGACGCAAAACAGCAATTGCTCGTGTTTTCGCAAAACCAGGTACTGGAAAAATTACAATTAACGATAAATCGATTGAAGTTTACTTCGGTCGTAAAACTGATGAAATGGTTGCTCGTTCACCATTGGAGTTAGTAGAATTAGCAGATAAATTTGATATCAATGTTACGGTTAAAGGCAGCGGCCCATCAGGTCAAGCTGGTGCTATCCGTCATGGTATTACTCGCGCTTTAATGGTATATGATGAAACATTACGTGCTGAATTAAGAAAGGCTGGCTTTGTTACGCGTGATTCACGTAAAGTGGAGCGTAAGAAAGTTGGTTTACATAAAGCGAGAAAGCGTCCTCAGTTCTCAAAACGTTAATCGGTTTTCAATATGCACTGTTTTTTATGGGTTTTTTACGCATATTAAACGTCTTTATCGATCAGCAAAAAAGGGTTGTAATTGTTAAAATTACAACCCTTTTTTTATGGGATTAAGGTAATTGTAGGGCGGACTTCAGTCCGCCATGCACGCTAATTGATAATTTCTATTTATAGGTTATACACTTAAGGCGGGGCATTATGGTAGCGTACCTTTCGGTTGATAAGGTATGCGGTGCATACCCTACATAAATATGTACGAGCTTAAAATGCTAGCCTTATTTATATAATATTTTTTGATTGAAATGGGGTAAGTAGATGTCTGATGCTGAATTTATAAGTCGCGATAGAGCGATAGAATCGCTGAAGGTACCACCGCACTCTATTCAAGCTGAGCAATCAGTATTGGGTGGTTTAATGTTGGATAATGAACGTTGGGACAGTGTTGCTGATAAAGTCGCTAGCGTTGATTTCTATCGCAAAGATCATCGGATGATTTTTGCTGCAATTCAAGATTTAGCTAATAAGCAGGTGCCTTTTGATGTGGTCACTATTTCTGAAGCATTAACTAAAATGGATGAGCTAGATGATGCAGGTGGCCTAGCATATTTAAGTGTTTTAGCTAAAGAAACGCCGAGTGCCGCAAATATCGTAGCTTATGCCAATATTGTTCGTGATCGCTCTGTATTAAGGCAGTTGATTCATATCGGTAGTGATATATCGGAATCAGCCTTTAATACAGAAGGTTTATCAACGAGTGACTTATTGGAGAAGGCAGAAAAAAGTGTTTTTGAAATTGCCGAGCAGCGACAGAAAGGGCAGGCCGGATTTACCCCGATTAAAGAATTATTGGGTACGGCAGTAGAAAAAATAGAAACCTTATTTGAGCAAGAGGGTAATATTACAGGGGAAGGAACTGGATTCACAGATTTAGATGAGATGACATCTGGGTTACAGCCAGGTGATTTAATTATTGTTGCTGGCCGTCCCTCAATGGGGAAAACCACCATTGCTATGAATATGGCAGAAAATGTTGCTATAGCCAGTGGTAAGCCGGTTGCTATATTTAGCATGGAAATGCCTGGAGACTCTTTAGCTATGCGGATGATGTCTTCTTTAGGTCGAATTGATCAGAATAAAGTGCGTACTGGTAAGTTAGATGATGATGAGTGGCCGCGGCTGACTTCGGCAATTAATTTATTGGCTGAAACAAAATTATTTATTGATGACTCACCGGGTTTAACACCAAATGAAGTACGTTCTAGAGCAAGGCGTTTAACGCGTGATTACGGTCAATTAGGCTTGATTGTTTTAGACTATTTGCAGTTAATGCAATCACCTGCCAGCGGAGATAATCGTGTTGCTCAAATTTCAGATATTTCTCGTGGCTTAAAAACCTTGGCTAAAGAATTAAATGTCCCCGTTGTCGCTTTATCGCAGCTAAACCGTAATTTAGAACAGCGCCCCAATAAGCGGCCAGTTATGTCAGATTTACGTGAGTCGGGAAGTATTGAGCAGGATGCCGATGTCATTATGTTTGTTTATCGAGATGAAGTTTATAACGAAGATAGCCCAGATAAAGGTTTGGCGGAATTGATTATTGGTAAGCAGCGTAACGGGCCCATTGGTACCGTACGGCTAACTTTCCTAGGTAAATATACCCGATTTGAAAATTGCGCTCATGATGCATATTCGGGTGGAGACTATGAATGATTCCAGCCGCTGCGCATATCGAATTAAATATGGCGGCTTTGCGCCATAATGTGTGCAGGGCACGTGAATATGCGCCTGGTTCAAAAGTTATGGCCGTTATTAAGGCTAATGCTTATGGACATTGCTTGATTCGTATTGCGCAGAACTTAAGCGCAGAAGTGGATGCTTTAGCGGTTGCGCGATTAGATGAAGCGATCCGATTAAGAAAAGCAGGTATTCAAGGGCGCATATTAATCCTGCAAGGATTTAGTCAGATCGATGAAATAGAAGCTCTACTGCATTACCAGCTAGATGTGGTAGTTCATTCTGAAGCACAAGTTCAATTACTAGAGTCAGTCGCTTTAGCTGATTCTATAACGATTTTTTTAAAGATTGATACTGGTATGAACCGTTTAGGTATTAGGCCTGAGCAGTTTTCAGAATTATTATCGCGCTTACAACTGTGTCAATGCGTGCGTCAGCCTATGGTATTTATGACCCATTTTGCTAATGCGGATGATGTGCAAGATGTTAAAACAGTACAGCAACTTACGGTGTTTACTAAAGCAACGAAAAATTATGCCGGTGAAAAATGCATGGCTAATTCTGCTGCTATTATTGCTTGGCCTGATACTAGGCTTGATTGGGTTAGACCAGGGTTAATGTTATATGGTGTTTCTCCAATGTTAAAGGGGTTTGCAAAGCAACTCGGCCTTTTGCCAGTCATGAGTTTGTACTCACGTATTATTGCCATTAAGCAAGTTAAAAAAGGCGAGACGGTTGGTTATGGCGCTACCTGGAAAGCAGATAAAAATACTTGCCTAGGTGTTGTATCGATAGGTTATGGTGATGGTTATCCACGCCATGCAAAACAGGGAACGCCAGTATTAATAGGGAATAAGCGTGCGCCATTGATTGGTCGCGTGTCTATGGATATGTTGACCGTTGATTTAAATGCTTGCTCGGGCGTGCAGCTTGGAGATCAAGTGCTATTGTGGGGAGATGGTTTGCCTGTAGAAGAGATAGCTACTTGCGCAGGAACGATTCCTTATACCTTGCTCTGTGGTATTACTCAGAGAGTGCAGGTATTGGTCAAGGAACACCTTAGCGAAGCCTAATTTTTTAAAGGTCTTAGATTATTTAATGTTAGGTTTCACTACTTTACTCTCGAATATTAAATGTTTACCGATCCTTATAAGCTCTTGATTAGGTGTTACTTTAATATTGCTTTCGTGATTGAATTTTGAGGCATCCTTCATATAGTGCCAAAAGTAGTTGACACTTTTAGTGCCTATTTAATAGGTTTCGTGGGAGTGGCTTTAGCCACGATAGTTCATGACACTATCGCGGCTAAAGCCGCTCCCACTTAAAGTGTAAACTGAAGGATGAAGGATGCCAATTTTGAAAAAGTTCTTTAAAAACCAGTAAGGCGAGCGGCACTCAATAATATCTCGAAGTCGAATATCAAGCACTACTAGTCCTTTGAGGACTAGTAGTGCTTGATATTCTAAAGTTTCGGGATTTATTTGATGTGCATTCCTTAATCATTAGCTTTTACGCAAGAAAATGACCCTCTGTTTTAGATAGTTCAATCTGCTTTTTTATTTCTTTTTTATACTCCCTGTAAGGTAGCAAAACAAAATAAATAGCTATACCTAATAAGAGCCAGTATTTAATCCTGAATGCAAATTCAAGTTGATCCAGCATGACAGGGTGAGTTGCTAGATAATGATTGAGTGAATCCAAAAAATCCATGGTCATATCTCCATAAAGTTGTATTACAGTGGATAGAATGAAAATTGGGCATCTTTCATTTCTCAGTTTACACTTTAAGTTATAGTTCACTGATTATTAATCATGAGGTTATTTGTGGGAGGGGCTTTTAGCCGCGACTTATATAAAATCGCGGCTAAAAGCCCTTCCTACGGAATCTATTAAATAAGCACTAACAGTGTAAGCTACTTTTGGCACTATATGAAGGATGCCAAAAATTGATTATAAACCTAAGTTAAAATTCCGTATATCTTTGTATTTTGGTAATGTTATGTTTAATTAGGGGGAATAGCGAGATTGACACTGTCTGTTATCGACCCATAACGGACTATGAAAATATATTTTTGATCACTAAGGTATACATTCTGGTAATATTTTTATGAGCGCTGGAATGCGGCCTTTAAATATCTCATTTTATGTCTTATAACGAAATCTCTAAAAGTCTTAGACATTATGGAACGAAAAATACCTTAACGGGGTTTATCTTCCGTTTCGTGCGTCGCCTCCCACAAGCGGCCTATAGGATAGTAAGCACATGATTGTAGCATTATGCTACAATCATAACGTTGATTTTAATTTAAAGGATACAGAAATGGCTAAAGCATTATCACCTGTACGATTGCAAGAAAACTTGATGCAAGCAGCTAAGTTAACTGGAGAACGGTTTCACCGTAGTACTGCCGAACAAATAGAATATTGGGCAGATATAGGTAGAAAGGTATCAACAGTTCTAGACCCTGATACATTACTCTCTATTTCAACAGGATTAACACAAGTAAAAGTAGAACCTATCTATGGCAAACCAATTGATCCTGATGAGGTTTTTAATCAGCTTGAAGCTCAGCGGCAACAAGGATCATTATCACAAGCAGTGACATCTAGCGCCATTAAGTATCAAGCATCCTTAACTCAACCAGGATATTTAGAGCGAATTGATCAAAATGGAAATGTTTTAGTCGGGCAGTTTAAAAATGGTGAATTTGTCTCTTTTGATGAGTTTAAATCTTGACTGATCGTAAACAGTTATGGATTCTAGCGGGGGGTAATGGTGCAGGAAAAAGTACTTTTTATCGAACGCAATTAGAGCGATTAGGTTTGCAGTTTATTAATGTAGATATTCTAGCAAAAGAATTATATCCCCAGGCACCAGAAGAGCATAGTTATGATGCAGCAAAACTGGCAACTGAAATGCGATTTAGACTTTTATATGAAGGCCGGAGCTTCTGTTTTGAATCGGTATTTTCTCACCCATCAAAAATTGATTTTGTTGCTCAGGCGAAAGTATTAGGTTATCAGATTATATTGGTATTTATTCATTTGGACACCGTTTCTCTCAATCAAGCGCGTGTTGCACAGCGACTTAGTGAGGGAGGGCATAATGTTCCTGATGAAAAAGTGGCTAATAGAATTCCAAGGTTACTGCAAAATATAAAACAAACACTGCCACTATGCGACCAAGTTCGTATTCTTAATAACTCCCGAATTGATAATCCATTTCAACAAGTGGCTGTTATTCTTAATGGTCAAACAATACATCAGGAAATACCTTTGCCCAATTGGGTCAAAGATTTATTAGAATGTTATTTATAGCGGGTATGTTAGCTAATAACCGAATTGTTCAACGTACACTAAAAGTAACGATAGCAGCTAAGTTCCGGGAATGACGGCTATTACAGTGATTATTTACTGGGATTGGTATAGCTTGCCAGCGGTTACTTAGGAATCAAAATTCAATAATACCCGAAAGCACTGCCAGTCCTCAAAGGACTGGCAGTGCTACATGACATAAAGTTTCGGGTTTTATAAAATGTGCATTCCTTAGGAACCTTAAAAGAATGAACTTACCCGCTTTAGAACCCCACTGCCATTAAGTTAAGAGTAATACAATAATACATGGGGCGCAGTGCTTTAGCCTGCCTTCGTAGCCTAAAATGGCAGGCTAAAGCACTGCGCCCCGATAAGCCCATTCTTTATGGCCAAATTATAATGATTGGGTATGAGTATTTTTATGAGCTTCCTTATTAATCCTCAGTTTTTTCCAGTAAAGGTATCTGAAGTAAAATTAGCCTTTATACAGTCTATATTCAGTTATAAAATAGATGATTTAGTTATTGCTAATATTTAGAATTTTATCGATTAATTATTATGAATTCATGTAACCGCTTCCTATGTTCCTTGTTGTTTTTACTTTCTTTTCATTCTACTCAATTGAATGCGCATGCCGTTGTTACTGAGCATTCATTGAGCGTAGGTGTGATCAATGCACACCAAACGAGCCAAGTTAAATTGAATTTTAATTCCAGCGTGGAAGTGGGTTTGTCGCAAATTTTTCTGGTGCGTACTGGAGATATTGAAGAGGCTTTGCCATTAAAGGTAGGCAATACGCATGGTGTTGTGCTAGTTGATATGCCTGCATTAGACGTGGGTAAATATGCCTTACATTATCGGATTTTTGCGGCAGACGGACATTTAACGGATGATATTATTCATTTTACTGTACAGCCTTAAGGAGTTGGAATGGAAGGTATTGCAGATTTTTTAGATTCCATTATTGGCGGGATTGACCTTATTTGTTATGCGCTTGCTGTTGGCGGGATCGTATGGGGTTTGTTTGTTGCTCAGCCGTGGGGGCAGGCGGCAAGCCAAAATAAATTATTGACAGAACGTAGTGTGGCTTTAATTTATAAGGGCGCATTTGCTTTGGTGTTAGTGCAGTTAATTAAAATTGTTTTGAAAATTTGGTTAATGGCCTCGATTTTAGATCGCTGGCCGTTCCCTGAATTTGCCGATACGACGCAATTTATTGGTGGTATCACGCGCATGGGCTTGGTGTTGTTATTTGCGGCTTATTGCTATGTTTATTTGCGCAAGAATAATAGTTCACGCAGGCATTGGATTAATGCGGCAGGGCTTGCGCTGTTATTTATTATTTCTGGCGCCTGGTTAGTACATGCGGCAGGCCGTTTTGAAGATCGTATTCTATTGATGATATTAACAACGGTGCATCAAGTGGCTGCGGCTGTTTGGGTAGGGGGTATTTTTCAGATACTTTTAACTTGGAAATTAACCGGAGAAAAACAAATTACTGAAGGTTTATGGCCTGCGTATCTACACCGCTTTTCTAAAGTCGGCATGTTGGCTGTCGCTGCTATCCTGCTCTCGGGGGTACCGATGGCAATAGGATATATTACGACTTTAAATGGATTTTTTGGTACAGGTTATGGCAATATTTTATTGGTAAAGATAATATTATTAGCTATCGCACTAGGCTTTGCTTGGTTAAATCGCCGTGCTGTTTTAGAGTATAAAATATCTGCGAACCCATATGCTTTATTTAATCGTGTTCCCTATTATATAGAAGCGGAAACCTTTGTTTTAATTACCTTGTTATTTACTGCTGCAAGCTTAGCCTCCCAGCCTCCTGCGATTGATATTCCAGGGTTAACCGCTACGTGGATGGAAGCACTGAATGCTTTTGCTCCGCGTATACCACACCTTAGTTCACCAAGTCATGAGGCTTTATTGGCGGGAGAAGCGGGGCGTACGGCTATTCTTAATCAAATGCCGTCAGTCGCATCGACGGAATGGTCTGATTATAATCATAATATCGCCGGTGTTTTTGTCGTTGTCATGAGCCTGTTGGCTATGCTTTCTTATAAAAAGTCATTTACATGGGCGCGTTATTGGCCTGTAGGTTTTATCGGTTTGGGGATTTTTATTTTATTGCGTTCTGATGCAGAAACTTGGCCAAATGGCACTATGGGCTTTTGGGAAAGTATGTTGGAGAATGGGGAGATATTACAGCACCGGATTGCAACTTTATTAGTATTTTTGTTAGGCTCGATGGAGTTACGTGCCAGAATGATACATAACCCAAGCAGTAAATTGCCTTATGTTTTTCCTCTGTTGTGTGCAGTTGGGGGCTTGATGCTGCTAACCCACTCACATATAGGGTTTCAAGTGAAGAGTGCATTTTTAATTCAAATTGGACATACTTTTATGGGCTTGTTTGCTCTAGTTATGGCGGTGGGGCGCTGGCTGGAGTTGAAGCTAGATGATCCAGGAAAAAGTATTGCAGGATTTGTTTCGGTATTTGCTTTTTTTCAGGTTGGTATGATTTTAATTTTTTATCAAGAGCCGCTTTATTAACAATACCTTCGCCAAAATTCAGGCCATATTAGCATGAATTTTACCAATCTCTGAGGCTTGAAAAACTTCTTTGAATTTAAGCTGAGCGACACATAATCCGTACGTGCCCTGAACGTGGTTTTCAAGTCTAATATACTTTTACGCTTGGCCTTCTTTCTTACGTTTAACTTTCTCGTCAATTTGACGAAGGTATTATTTCTTAGGCCGGTTTCTTATGAAGCTCACGCTTAAACTCTAATAACATTAAAAGTTAGCCTTGAGAGCTGTCCTGCTTTATTAGGTCATTACAGTCTCACATGTAAATATTCACAGACCCTAGCTGAAAATACAAAATAATTGACAAATCGGCACAAGAATATTGTACAAATTCATTAAGAAGCCTTAGTATTTATCCCATGCAATTGAGTAACCAAGACCTAAGCCAAATCGATGAAGACGAGCTTCTAAATTTACCGGAAGGGGAGTTACGCCACCTATCGATTAAGTTACTGAATGATCTAAAAGACGCGCGTGAGCGCTTAAGTCAAAATTCTCGCAATAGCTCTCGCCCGCCTAGCAGCGAAGCGCCTTGGGATAAAGCACCTCTAGAACCCTCTAACGACCAAGCAGAGGAAGAGACTGACAATCCAACTGAAACCGAAGACTCAGCTAAACCACGACCTCCGGCTAAAAAAGACCAACAACAGTCCGAAGGTGAAAATGAAGAAGCTCGGAAGCCAGGAAAGCAACCTGGCGCACAAGGCTTTGGTCGAACACAAAAGCTAGCCATAACTGATTATCAGAACCATTATCCTGAAACGTGTGACTGCTGCCATCAAACATTAGAGTCGCGTCATGCTATCGCTTATGCCGCGTATGAAACCATCAATGTCGATTGGGCAGATGTGAATCATCCCGGCATTTTAGTCACCAATACCAAGCATACACTCTATGAGATAGCCTGTACCAACGGACATATTACGCGTAAAGAAGTCAATCGTAGTAGTCATGCTCAATTGCCAGATATTACTCGAACAGAATGGCGCTTAGTGGGGCCAGGACTTGCAGCCATGATCGTCTGCCTTGCTTACCGCATGCGGGCATCGCGTGAGCATATTCAGGAATTTTTATATGACTGGTTAGGCATTAAATTAAGTGTTGGCACCATTAACAATACCCTGCACGAAAGCGGCGCAGCCGCTATGCCACTTGAAGATGAGTTTATTCAAGAGATTATCAACAGCGAATTGCTGCATGTAGACGAGACTTCCTGGATGGAACACACGACCTTTCTTTGGTTATGGGTGTTCAGTACGGATCGCGTCACAGCCTATTGGATTGCCACGCGCGTGTTTGCTATTTTGATCAGCGTCATTGAAACCTACCGTAAAAGAAATCAGTCGCCGTGGATTTATTTGGCACAAGTTATTGCAAGTCAGCGGTCAGGGTTGCCGGTACCGGCACTGCCAAATGTTAGGGTGTCTGAATAATTACTCTCCCATTGGTATGAACTTAGGTTTTAATGAAGTTTTGGTGAGTGCTTTCAAATAAAAATAGTAAAAAAGCGCCTAGTTAAAGGCGCTTTTTACTTGTAAAGTTATTGCACCTTAATATTTAACGGTGTGCTGTTATAGTGGAGATTGCTATCACTGGTGCTATGACCAACAAATACTGCATAACTACCGGGCAGGCCAGACAAGCCCTCAATAACAGTAACTGGGTTAATATTATTAAGTGTTTGTGAAGCATTGGAAACTAATGAGTTTATATGGGTATCCCATAACTGCCAGTTATTATTTCTATCTTTCATGTACCAGTTGCCTTCGTATAATACAACGATATAAATATCGTTAACCGTTCCCTGATATTCAGCG
>NZ_FQTQ01000176.1 GCF_900128525.1 methanotrophic endosymbiont of Bathymodiolus puteoserpentis (Logatchev) | reverse complement strand
GCCTAAACTGGGGCGACATTATGAACCAGAAGCATTAGATCAGTTTTTACCCTGGGTAATGACTGAAAAAATTCCGCCTTTAAAGTAAATGGAATGGTTTGGCTAGGTGGGTTTAATTGACGGTTACCAACAGAACGTGATTCTAAATTTGTACCTCGTAAAGCTGATGAAAAAGCTAACGATAGAAAAAAGATAATCATTGGAAACCCTAATAGGAGATGCTCTCATGAAAGAGTTAGTTAAAACACTAGTTACAGAATTCAATGATAAAGAATATGCCCATGCTTATATGGAAGAATTTTCTAATATGGCCATTGCAGCGCAAATAAAAGTATTACGAGAACAACGCGGATGGACACAAAAAGAACTTGCTGATGCCTCTGGCATGAAACAAGAGCGAATTTGTGCGCTTGAAGATATAGATTATGATGCTTGGACCATTAAAACATTGCGCAAACTTTCTAAAGCTTTTGATTTAACAGTGAAATTCTCATTTGAAGAATTTAGCAGTGGTATTTTAGATGCTGCAAAAATCAATGCTAAAACATTAGAAAAAACTTCACGCCAAGAAGATTTAGATAAATTCTCTTGTGATGACTTTGGAGCTAAAGAAGTTTTATGGAGTGAACCAGTTACAACTACACAACCTAGCTTATACTTAGTTCCGACAAATCATATGGCTGTTAATGATATAAAGTATTTTGAATATAGACAAACAGCATGAATAGAGAAGCATTGCAAAAGGCTGTAGATAATTTATCAATCCAAATGGTATATTTGCATTCCTCAGAAGCAAAAATACATAATAATTTTGATCCTTTAATTCCTAATCAAGAATTGATTGGGCAGTTCAATATCAATACTAAATCATGTAACAAAAAAGAGCTTCTTGATGAAAATGGCGTTACACATAAATTCTTAGTCTATAAAACCGAAGCACGAATGCGTTATTTAAAAGGTTCTATTCAAGAGGAACTGAAAGATAGCTTAGAAAATGAAGAGCTACTTGAAAAATTAGTTGCAGCCGAGATAATTGCTGTCTTTATTGCTGAATATGCAATTAAATGTGATGAAGAATTGCCTCATGATGCTGTTTTAGAGTTTGGTAGAATAAATGTACCCCATCAAATATGGCCATACTGGAGAGAGTACTCTCACTCAACCTGTGCACGAATGTCTCTCCCGGTATCTATTCTTCCGATGTTTTCTATAAACAAATCAACAGAAACTAAATAACTATTTTTGTTGAATGATGTATAACCAAAAAATCCAGCTGACCATAAAAAGCGTCACAAATTTTGCAAAAAGACGCAAAATTTCCGCCACTTCCTATGGCATCTGATTTGGTCGTTACATTTCAAAATTCATTGAGGGATTGCTGCTTCGTTTTATTTGGGCGTAATCGCTTGTGATAAGTTATCGTGTATCCTTTCCTCGCTGTTTCACTCCTTTTCATTGGCTGGAAAGGTTGAGTATGAGGTAGCAGGGCTAAAAGTATCAAGCATTTTACTACTTGGAAGGGCTTTAAGTTATAAACGGTGAGTTTAGCTAAACTCTTACATTCTGTTTGCAGGGCATTATTTATTAACAGGACTACATTAAAAGTCAGTGGCATTATTAAGTCAGCCCTGCTACAGTTAAAGTATTTAAAATTCGTGGGTTGAGTGACTGCGCATTGCTTGAAGGTTAACGAATATCGAAATGTAAATCGGGTAAGGGCTAGTTTCTCTCCAGCCCTCCCCACACCACCCTGCGTGCGGCTCCGCACAGGGCGGTTCATCGCCCTTATGAATAATGGAACTTAACCCATTGGTCTTTAATCGAGACTAGG
>NZ_FQTQ01000175.1 GCF_900128525.1 methanotrophic endosymbiont of Bathymodiolus puteoserpentis (Logatchev) | reverse complement strand
CTCGCATCTGCGCTTCAATTTCTTTTGAGTAAGGTTTTATCTTGGGTCGATTTTAAATAAAGTTTATGAGTTGCATCATTATAATTCTTAAATTGAACTTGCCTAAATTAATTTGTGCTCATTCCTTCGTATCCTGAAATAAAACAATGGCTGGTTAGTCCATTGAATTTTACCTTATTAATTGCTTGGGCTTTTGTTGGTTTTTATCATGCGGCTTTGGGGTTGCAGGTGGTTATTGAAGATTACTTAAGTCCTGAATGGTTGAAAATTGTCACCGTTTGGCTAGTCAAATTGACTTTTATGGGGGCGGCGATTGCTGCGCTGGTTTTTGCTATTCGCATCGCTATTTCAGTAGGCTAAAAATGACAGATAAATATAAAATTATTGAACATGAATACGATGTTGTCGTTGTTGGTGCGGGTGGTGCGGGTTTACGTGCGACTTTTGGCATGGCAGAGAAAGGCTTAAAAACTGCCTGTATTTCTAAGGTATTCCCGACACGCAGTCATACCGTTGCGGCTCAAGGTGGTATTAGTGCCGCTTTGGGTAATAATGGTGAAGATGATTGGCGCTGGCATATGTACGACACTGTTAAAGGTTCGGATTGGTTGGGTGACCAAGACGCGATTGAATATATGTGTCGCGAAGCAATCCCTGCCGTTTTGGAATTAGAGCATTATGGTGTGCCGTTTTCACGAAACCCTGATGGCAAAATTTATCAGCGGGCTTTTGGTGGTATGACGACGCATTTTGGTGAAGGTACAGCGCAACGTACTTGTGCAGCTGCGGATGTTACAGGGCATGCGATTTTACATACTTTATATCAACAAGCACTAAAGCATGAAGCTGAGTTTTTTATTGAATATGTCGTGCTTGATTTAATCATGGAAGAAGGCGTGTGTCGCGGGGTCTTGGCTTGGTGTTTAGATGATGGAGCTTTGCATGTATTTAAAGCACATACTGTAGTTTTGGCTACTGGAGGGTATGGGCGCTGTTATTTTTCCTGTACTTCAGCGCATACGGTGACAGGCGATGGTAGTGCCATGGTTTTACGTGCCGGTCTACCCTTGCAGGATATGGAATTTATTCAATTTCATCCTACGGGAATTTATGGCGCTGGTTGTTTAATTACTGAAGGCGTGCGTGGTGAGGGCGGCTATTTAACTAATTCTGAAGGCGAGCGTTTTATGGAGCGCTATGCGCCGCATGCTAAAGATTTGGCCTCGCGTGATGTTGTGAGTCGTGCTATTACTATGGAAGTTATTGCCGGGCGTGGTGTAGGGGAGAATAAGGATTGTGCTTTTTTACATTTAGAGCATTTAGATCCAGAATTGATACATGAGCGTTTACCGGGGATTTCTGAAACGGCTAGGATTTTTGCTGGTGTTGATGTGACGCAAGAACCAATCCCAATTATTCCTACAGTACATTATAATATGGGCGGTATTCCCACTAACTATAAAGCAGAAGTAGTGACTTTAAAGGATGGCGATCCTGATGCGGTGGTGCCGGGGTTAATGGCGATAGGCGAGGGGGCTTGTGTTTCGGTGCATGGTGCGAACCGTTTAGGCTCTAATTCATTATTAGATATTATCGTCTTTGGGCGAGCGGCTGCGATACGCTGTGCGGAATTAATTAAG
The DNA here is from genome assembly GCF_900128525.1 of methanotrophic endosymbiont of Bathymodiolus puteoserpentis (Logatchev). GTDB lineage: Bacteria > Pseudomonadota > Gammaproteobacteria > Methylococcales > Methylomonadaceae > Methyloprofundus. The sequence goes on along the minus strand of NZ_FQTQ01000175.1, from coordinate 3,110 downwards.
CCAGGGACAGCACATAAACCTCTGTCTGAAGGCATATATAATGCGTCTTTGGCGCGTTTTGATAAGATTCGTAATGCGCAAGGAAGCTTGAAAGTTTCTGAGGTGCGTTTAAATATGCAGCATACGATGCAAAATCATGCGGCGGTTTTTAGAACGGCTGATATTTTGGCAAAAGGCGAGCAAGAAATTGCCAAGGTACGTGATTCATTTGCAGATATTAAAATTAGCGACCGTTCTTTAATCTGGAATACGGATTTAGTTGAAGCGCTAGAATTAAATAATTTACTGGATTTGTCTTTAGTCACCATGGGCGCGGCAGCAAACCGTACCGAAAGTCGCGGCGGTCATGCGCGCGATGATTACCCTGAAAGAGATGATAAGCAGTGGTTAAAGCATTCTTTATTGTGGCTTGAGAATAATAAAGTAAAAATTGATTATCGTCCGGTACATATGTATACCTTAACCGATGATGTTGAAATGATTCCACCGAAAAAGAGGGTCTACTAATGGTTGAATTTACTTTACCGAAGCATTCAAAAGTACAAAAAGGTAAACATTTTCTAGCGGCTAAAGGCGTAACACGGATTAAACGTGTGGAAGTCTACCGCTGGGATCCTGATACTGACGAGAACCCTCGTATTGATAGCTATGAGATTGACTTGGACCAATGTGGCGCGAAAGTTTTAGATTTAATTATCAAAATTAAAGATGAAGTTGATAGTAGCTTAACTTTCAGGCGCTCTTGTCGTGAAGGAGTCTGTGGCTCTTGTTCGATGAATATTAATGGTAAAAATACTTTAGCCTGCATTAAGCCAATTGCTGATATTAAAGGCACGGTGAAAATATTTCCACTACCGCATATGGATGTAGTCAAAGATTTAGTGGCGGATATGACCCACTTTTATGCACAATATTCTTCGATTAAGCCATGGATAAAAACACAAACACCCGCGCCAGCGGATAGTGAACGCTTGCAAAGCATCGAAGAGCGTAAGCAATTAGATGGTTTATATGAGTGTGTACTATGTGCTTGTTGTTCGACTAGCTGTCCAAGTTATTGGTGGAATAGTGAACGCTATTTAGGACCAGCAGTATTATTACAAGCGTATCGCTGGATTAACGATAGCCGTGATGAAAATGTTGGTGCACGTTTAGATGAGTTAGAGGATCCTTTTAAGTTGTATCGTTGTCATACTATTATGAACTGTACTGATACTTGTCCGAAAGGTTTGAATCCCGCTAAAGCCATTGGGGAAATTAAGAAGCTGTTATTAATTAGGCAGGAAGGCTAAGCATTGAATTTAGCGCTAAAACATTTGCGTTGGCAGTGCCGGCGCGGTACTAAAGAGCTGGATGCTGTTTTATGTTGTTACCTTGAAAGCTGTTATATGACAGCTAATAGCTCTGAACAGCGTTTATTTTTAGAATTATTAGCTTTGGAGGATGATGCCTTATTGGCTTATTTTTTTGCTAATAGCTCACCTAAAACAGAAGGGTTAAAGCAACTTGTCGATAAAATCCGAAGTGCCTTTATGGATTGAAGTTAAGCAATCGCGCTATTTACTTATTTTTATTATATTAACGCATAGTTTAGCTATAATAAGTTTATTAGTGTTGTCAGTCGACTTTGGCTTGATATTTTGCTTAGTCATATTAGTCATCTATAGCCTGTATTTTCAGTTACATCGTTATCAGCAGGGGTTTTATCTATTTACTTTAAAGTATAGCGCCCAATTCTCTTGGCAGTTACAAGATAAAATAGCAGTACAGATTTTAGGCTCTAGCGTCGTTAATGCATGGCTTATTATTTTACAAGTACAGGTTGATAAGACGCGCCGTAGCTTATTGGTTTTCCACGATGCTGTACCCGCAGAAATATATCGGCAGCTCAGAGTGACTTTAAAAATTACATCGCTGACAGAATAATAAGTATCATCAACATTAGGATAAAAGCGTTATGTTATCTACCCAACTCATGCAGCTGGATATTTCTAAATTAAAGAATTTACCACCTTTACCTGAGGAGAGTGGGCGTATTTTAACGGCGCTTAATGACCCGGACATTGAGTTAGATAAGTTGGTTAGTTTATTATCCACATCACCTATTCTTGTCGGGCGCTTGTTAGGCTTGGCGAATTCTGCTTATTTTGGTTATCCTGGTACGGTTACCAACTTAAAAGTTGCTATTATTAATGTGTTAGGTTTGAAATTAGTTAAAAACCTCAGTTTAAGTATTTTGCTTGGTACGGCACTGGATAGTAGTCGGTGTGTTCATTTTGAGTCTGAACGGTTTTGGCTTAATACCTTATTAACAGCTGTCAGTGCTCAAAAATTAGCTATGCTATTAAGGCAAGAGTCTTTAGAGCCATCATTAGCATATACGTCAGGTATTTTGTTGCATATAGGGCTATTGGCTGCGGTACATGTTTACCCTAAACAGATGGAACAATTATTATTGCTAGAGGAAAAAGGTGAGTTTACTTTAGATAAACTTATGGTGCAGGGCTACGCGATTGATCAATATCAGGTGGGTGGCTATTTATTGGAACGCTGGCAGCTGCCCATGATCTTTCGCAATACGATAAAACACTATACGGATACTCATTATCAGGGTGAGGCATTACTGATGATTAATTTATTAAGGCTGGTTAATGTTTTGCTCATAATGATACGCCATAATGAAGAACAGATACCCAGAGAAGGTCTTGATTTAATGAAAATTTTAGAGGTAAAAGAGTCAGAAATGCTCGCTATTAAAGTAGAGCTATCTGAAAAAATGGATGATTTAAACGCACTAGTAAAAACAATGACGGGTAAATAAGTGTATGGGATTTAAGGATGTAGATGAAGTCGATATGCTCGATTTTCAGGATATACTTGTTGATTTATTGAATTCATTATCAGTGGTCAGAAGTTTATCTGAAATAGAAAACCATCAGTATAATACCAATGAAAAAGAGCTGGTGTTAAATGCACTGAATATCTTAGGAATGAGCACAAATTAATTTAGGCAAGTTCAATTTAAGAATTATAATGATGCAACTCATAAACTTTATTTAAAATCGACCCAAGATAAAACCTTACTCAAAAGAAATTGAAGCGCAGATGCG
>NZ_FQTQ01000174.1 GCF_900128525.1 methanotrophic endosymbiont of Bathymodiolus puteoserpentis (Logatchev) | reverse complement strand
GTTGATAAGCTTAATAATCGACCTAAAAAATGTCTGAACTACAAAACACCTTATGAAGCTTTTGAAGAGCTAACTGGGGTAGATATAAAAAATTTACTGGGTTATGCACTTATGACTTGAATTCAGGTGAGGCCAATAGTAGACTTTAAAAGTTTAGGCATGGATTATTGTCCCGATAAAAGGTAAACATAAAGGTAATAAATAGCTTGAGCTAGATAATATATAATAATGTCTCATATATTATATAGTGACTTCAATTTTTATAAAAATATAAGCACTGGGATTATGTATTAAATAGTGTGACGGTCAATCAAGGCTCATCGCGCACTCTTAAAAATACCGCAAACCTTGGAATGCCGCTATCAGTAAAACCTTGGTAGCGATAGCTGATGATGCTGCCTAGCGGTGGTGGGTTATTTCGTTCCTGATGACTAAAGCCACTCCCAATAAAAAAGCTTTTTCCATCTGCGGATTTAACTTGAATCGCGCCCATTTTTCCTGTGAATTGTCCTTTGCCGGGGCGATAGCCAATAACTATTGCTTCCGCATCCGAAAAGGGTTTTAATTTCAAAATATCGTGACTACGCCCGCTGTGATACAAGCCTGATTTATGATGTAGCATCAAGCCTTCACCTCCTTGATTGGTTACTAATTGCAAACGGCGCATAAGCTGTTCGTGGGATGCTATTTGAACTTGTTCAATAAATTGCAGAAAGGGAGAGGGTGATTGTTTTGCCATAGACTGCATTTGGCTAACTCGGTCTGAGAAAGTTCCTGAGTGCTTGGGCAAATCAAAAATCATAAATTTGATTTTCTTCCAGCCTAAATGCGGTTGTTGTTTGCGGACGATAGAAACAGTTTGCTGATATTCACCTCTAGCTACCCATAATTCACCATCCATTATGGTTTCTGGAAAATTTTGGGTAAACCATTTAGGCGCATTCAATAACAAACCTCCTCTGGAAATAAGTTGCTGACCATCCCAACGCGCGCGCACGCCATCCAGTTTTTCGCTAACCCAATATTGGGTAACATCTACCGAAGCGTCAAACACCTTAGCTAACATTAGGTTGGGCTTGTTAGCGGCTATAGCTGGAGTAATAGTGAGTAGGCTTAATATCAAGAATAATACACGTAAGGTCTGACGATTTATATTCCGCATGATATTTGTCCTTAAGTAGGGCGGACTTCAGCCCGCTAATGTAATTAATCACCAGGCTGGCGGACTAAAGTTCGCCCTACAATTTGTTATTTGAAAGGAAGTTTCCGCGTGCAATCTTGTTTATATTCTTGAATAAGCTCTTGTTCACGCTGTAAAAAATCAGCAATTAATTTAGCAAACTGGCTGTTTTGTATCCAGTGGGCGGAGTAGGTTGTTATCGGTTCAAAGCCACGGGAAATTTTGTGCTCGCCTTGCGCACCAGAGTCAAAACGCTGTAATCCGTGTTCTAGGCAATATTCCAAGCCTTGATAATAACAAGTTTCAAAATGCAGACTGTGATATTCGTCATAACAGCCCCAGTAACGCCCGTATAAAGTTTGCGCGCCAATAAAGCTAAGTGCTGCCCCTATATAGCGGTTGTCTTTGCGTGCAAGTACTAATAATATTTGTTCAGGCATGGTCTTGGCAAGCTGCTTAAAAAACTCAAGATTCAAATAGGCAGATTGTCCACGTTTCAAATAAGTCATTTCATAAAATAAAAAAAATACCTGCCATTGTTGTTCGGATATCGCTAACCCCGAAACTCTGTCTAAACGAATACCTTGCTCCTGTACTTGACGCCGTTCTTTATTTATATTTTTACGTCGCCTAGAAGTGAAGGATTGTAAATAATCAGTGAAATCACTATAGCCATGATTGAACCACTGGAATTGGATTCCTTCGCGTAAGAGTAGCTGTTCAGCGAGTAAGTTAGTTTGTGTGGGCGTAGGAAATAAGCAGTGTAGACTGGAAATATTATTAAGTTCTGAGTGCTGTTTGATGTACTCCAAACAGGCGTTAATTATAGCTGCATGGTCAACATCATTGTATATTAAAAAGCGTTGTCCTGCGCAAGGCGTAAAAGGAATCGCATTAACTAATTTAGGATAATAGTCCATGCCGGATTGGTAATAAGCATCCGCCCATTGTTGATCAAACACATATTCACCACGGGAATGATTTTTTAAATACAGGGGCATCGCACCAATCAACTCTTGTTGTTCAAACATTAATAGGTGCTGTGGAGTCCAGCCTGTTTTACTACAGACTGAGCCGCTTTGCTCCAATGCTAGCAAAAACTCATGGCGCACAAACGGATCTTTATTTTGCACGAGGCTGTTCCAGCAGGCAGCATCAACTTCTGTCATACTATTGATTTGCTTAATAACCATATCAAATGAATAAACCCTATTCGCAGGCGTGTGAAAATAACAAAGAGCCTATTCTACATAAAATTAAAGACATTTTTCTCGAATCTACCACGGTCTGGGAAATAGGCAGTGGCACAGGGCAGCATGCTTGTTATTTTGCCCGCAACCTCCCGCATCTTCAGTGGCAAGCAACAGATTTAGTGAGCAATTTAAACGGTATTAATAGCTGGATTGAAGCGTCTGGATTAGAAAATTTAGCTCAAAGTTTGGCTTTAAATGTTAGCGATAAGCAATGGCCTGGTCAGGAAATTGAAGCTTTATTTAGCGCTAATACTTTGCATATTATGAGTTGGGCAGAGGTGGAATGCTTTTTTTCAGGAATGGGTCAATATTTAACCCAAGACGCGAGAGTCTGTATTTATGGCCCCTTTAACTATCATGGTGCATATACCAGTCCTAGCAATGAGAGTTTTGACCAGTGGTTAAAATCACGTGATCCGCAAAGTGGTATTCGTGATTTTGAGGTGATAGAAAAGTTAGCTAAATTGGTGGGTTTAAGTGTTAAAGATGACTTTGCTATGCCGGCTAATAATCGCTTGTTAGTCTTGCATCGAAGTTAATGGGTTTATCGGGTTGGGAAATTCAAGAGGTAGGATGAAAATAAAAGTAAGCTGAGTTATCAATGCCCGATCGTTTGTGTATAAAAAAAGCCCCGTTCAAGAAAACTTGAGCAGGGCTTTTTTGTTTCTTAGGAAAAAATTAGCAAATTAAATTTTGCCGTCTAGTCCCATTTGGAAGTATTTGTGCGTGATTTTGTCTTGGTTGTCTAGTAACCAATCGATACCTGGCTCATTATTCATTGCTTTTTTTATCGCTAAAGCCGTTGCTTTACGGTGAATATCAAACAAAATTTGGTGATCTAAGTTGTCATCAGTAGATACACTAGGGTTTAACCAAACTGAGCAAATAATACCTAGCTCATTGGCTTTTTCTTTAGGAATATCACCCGCACGAACCGCATCTAATACACCATTAGCAATTGCAGCTTGTACCGTACCCATTAGAATATTGGTGTAGCGGCTGTTGTTTACGGTTACTTTACTCACCATTAAGGTAAGAGGACGTACTTGAACATCAGTATTTAAAATAGCGAAAACTTTAGTGTGCCCTTTAACTTGATCGCCAGTTAAAGTCGCCAGCGCTGTACCAACAGGGCCATCTAATTCGCCAATGATGACTTCAGGTTCTGCAGCTGTGCCTGGTGGACCACCTGCTACTAAAGCTTCGCCACTACGGAAAATGATTCTATCGCTCATGTTTCTCTCCAAAAAACTTAAATGATTGTACTAGAACCCAGTAGAATAACATTTTTTTGATCTAAATTTTAGTTTCATGACTGAACTTACTGTAAAAAATCATAACCGTAACGCAGCAGGCTTAACTTATATATATCCTGTTATTTCACGGCGTTCGGGTGGTTTGTCGATAGGTATTAACTTTAATACCAATAATGCCTGTAATTGGCGTTGTGTTTATTGTCAGGTGCCTAATTTAGATTTAGGTGCTGCTCCTGAGTTAGATTTTGAACTTTTAGAAACTGAATTAACATTTTTCTTGCAGGATGTGTTGCACGGTGATTTTTATAATCGCTTTGCAATGGATCCAGAGTTGCGCATAATTAAAGATATAGCGATTTCTGGAAATGGTGAGCCGACCAGTGTTAAAGGCTTTGCTAAAGCGATTGAGTTAATTATACGCGTTACTGAGCAAGCAAAAATCCCCGATCCATTCCACTATGTGCTGATTACTAATGGTAGCTTGATTCATCATAGCGATGTACAAGATGGTTTAAAATTATTTAATCAATATAATGGGCAGGTATGGTTTAAGTTAGATAGTGCGACTGACGAAGGTCGAAATCTAATCAACCATTCAGCGTTAAGTTTACAAAAACATACGGAAAACCTACTTATTTCGGCAAGACTTTGCTCTACTTGGCTGCAAACCTGTATGTTGCAGGTTAAATTAGGTCCGAGCTTGGTTAATATGACGGAGCAAGAGGCTTATTTAGCTTTATTACAACGGGTTAGTGAGAAGGTTACCTTACAAGGTATTATGTTGTATAGTCTTGCCCGTGAATCTTTGCAGCCCGAGGCGAATATGATTGCAAGTGTTACTGAGAAGCAACTTAATGATTTTGCAGGGCGAATTTGTCAGTTAGGCTTAAAGGTGAAGGTATCTTTGTAGTAATAAAGACATAGGTATTATTATGGCTAAATTTTTGCCGGCTATTATTTTTATTCAATTATTGACCTGCGGCTTGGTATTGATGGCGATTACTTGGTCATATGATATGCAATTAATTATTGTTATTGTATTTATAGCAATCATTATTTCAGTTTTAGCAGCTTTCTGGTTTTCATCGATTGCGCGGAATATTTATATAGACGATCAAGCGACATTACTAGAACGTCACGCTCAAGATAGAGAAAAGATTCGTCAACAAGCAGAAATAGAAAAAGCCAGTATTGTGCAAGAAAAATCTCAACTACAGGATAGGCATGCGAGAGAGCGAGAGCAGATATTGTTAGATGCTGAGCGTGATAAAGCCAATACAGTGGCTGCAAGTTATAAAAAAATTGAGCAAGAAACGAGAAAAGCGCATGCTAGAGCAAACTTTAAAGTGGGCTTAGCTTTTGCAGCCGCTGCAGGTGTTGGTGGGGTGCTGATTTTTAGTCAGCTGATTACCATAGGTGCTATGGTAATCGTAGCTTCAGGCAGTGGCTTAAGTGGTTATATATTACGCGCTAGGCAAGAGCGCTTATCTCGGAAGAAACAATTAGCACTTAATGAGACTAAGTTACTGACAGATCAATCTGAAAAATCATCTTTATGGGGAAGATTGAAGAAAGATTAAGGCGTATTTTTCTTAGTCAATAAAGGCTTAGCGAATTAGACTCTGCGTTTAGGCAGGGCATTACAGGTAAGATACGCAATGTGTACTCTGCGCGAAGATAGTTACTTATACTTCCACATTTAGATATAACCGTGTTCTTTAAACCATAATACAGCATCACGATACGCTTCTTTTACAGGCGTAGGCTTTAAGCCTAGTTCTTGTATGGCGCGATTATGCGTGCCAAATTTACCGCAATTTAATAAGCGAATCGAATGGTAATTAAAACGTGGATAAACATGCGGGAAAAATTTGCGCTCAACCCAATCTTTAACAATCGCAATATTTTGCATAACAAAGGTTGGAATGACTAATTTTGGTTTGGGTTTGCCCGTAAATTCTTCTAACCAGTCCAGTGTTTCATTAATCGTGTGCTGCTCGCCTGTTAATAAATAGCGCTCACCGACTATACCTTTTTCCATTGCTAATAAATGACCCTGGACTACATCTTGGACGGGGACGAAATCAAAGCCACCTTTCACCGAGCCGCGCATTTTTCCTTGAGCAAATTCAATAATAGTTCTGCCTAATAATGACGGTTTAAAGTCCCAAGGGCCAACTATGCCTGATGGGTTAACGATCACAGCAGGTAAACCACGTGCAATTTCTTTATAAACTTCTAATTCAGCAAAGGTTTTAGATATTTCATAATCGGTGGTCATTTCATAAGGACTGACCGCCCATTTTTCATTCGATGCGCCATCTGGGTTATTCCCCACAGCGCCAAATGAACTGCAATGTACTACTTTTTTAACGCCTTCTAAGCGACAGGCTTGCATTAAATAACGCGTGCCGAGTACATTTACATCATAAAGTTCTTTGCGGTCACCGTTACGAATACTGACAAAAGCCGCTAAGTGGTAGACATAATCACAGCCTTTTACCGCATTGATAAGGGACTTTTCATCCTTTAAGTCTCCGTAAGCATGCTCTATATTGAGTCCTTTGACTTCGGTATTATTGCTTTCTTTACGTAAAAGTACACGGACTGTTTCGCCTCTATTTAATAGTGTGCGTACTAAATTTGCGCCTAAGTGCCCAGTGGCACCTGTTACTAATATTGTCATAAATAATTTATTTTAGTTCCCATATTCTTGCGTGGGAGTTCATAAAGGAACGCACTCTGCGTTCCATAGCTCAGAGTGTTGCAAGGTGCATTCCCACGCAGGGTTGAGGGCAAGGAAAAATAGGCTTATAAACCAGCTACTTCTTTTTCTTCCAGCATCTTATTATAGTCACGTAGCTCTTTTTTAGTGAGTCCAGCCCCAGTAAACACATAGCGCTGTTTATCTTCTTTCTGTTGTTTTTTGCGCAATGCTTCTGTGTGTACGTATTCCTCCCATTTTTCTATGCTCATTTTCTGAAATTCTCCCACAATCGGGTTGAACTCTAAATGTTGAATATCAGGGTGACGCTCTTGTCCTAGCATTTCTTCGGATAAGATGTAGGTATCTTCACCGAGCAAAGGAATAATATATAATTTATTGGCTATCCAGATAACTGTTTTACGCAGAAACTTGGGGACAGGTTTGTTAATGAATGGAATTTCCAAAGGGCCTAATAAAAAGACAAAAAAGCAACGTGTGTTTTTTTCATCAATCGGTGTCATAAACAGCCAGTGTAAATATTTATCGGCTGTATTTGAACCTTGATAAGGGTATTGATACCATAAAGTCATATCTTCTAAGCCAGCCCCTTTCTTTTCTCCCGCAGTTTTCACCGCACTACTTTGGCTCATATCTGTTTCATAATCAATCCAAATAGTATCACCTTCGCGGCGGTAACCTTTTAAGTGAGGGTTTGTGAAGGGTTTAAATTTACGATGTAAAAAGGCATGGTTAAAGTCACATACATTTTCTAGCATCATGCTGTAATGTGCTTTTAGTTTTACATCAATTGGAATAAATTCCCAAGGTTCTGCTTGATCCAGTTGAGGAATTGCAGGGATTTTAACCGTTTCTGATAGGGCTGGATCACCAGGAAAGACCCAGATTAAACCGTATTTTTCTTGTACTGGGTATGAATTGATTTTGATGTTGGGTAATTCACTTTTACCTTTACCTTTACCAAGCTCATGTGAAATTCCAGTACATTTACCGCAGCCATCAAAGTTCCATCCATGATATTGACAAATAATTTCTTCGCCCTCAACAATTCCTGAAGTGAGTCGTAGTTGGCGGTGAGGACAGCGGTTTTCAATGGCGCTTACTTTGCCGCTTTCGCCGCGAAATAGTGCGATAGGACTTTTCCAAAAAATAACCTCCAGTGATTTACCCTTTTTAAGGTTTTTGCTTTCTTCCATGGCATACCAGTAATTACCACTTTGGCCCATAGTGCGGACTAACTCGCGGCGGCTTTTAGGTTTTTTTTCTTCAGTATTCATAATACTCCAAAAATAATGACGTAGTTTTTATAGGGTTATTGTAGCAGAAATGAGCACTCTTATTTGTTAAAAATAGCAATACGTACCATGACTAAAAAACCCTTTAGTTTTTGTAAAAGGCTGGCTTCAGGGCGTAATTTTTCATGACCGGGGAGTGGATGGCCTTTTGCTAATTTACCTATTTTTTCTTTAACAGCTGGGTCTAGTTTGCCCGCTGCAGCGAGTTCAAAAAATAAGGCTTTAGTATTACCTAAATCAAAAAAGTCTCGCTGCCATTCCCATTTGTAATTACCACCATAGCGGAACCAAGAGCCGCCAATACCTTCGACAGTGTAGGGTGTGCCATCTTCACGTTTAGCAGGAGATACTTGGTTCCATAAGCCGATTACCTCGCCTTGCTGTTCATCAATGAGGATGCGGTGATACGGGTACTTCCATTCTTCAAAGCCTTCCATTTGTTCGCCTAATGCCCATTTCTCAATCTCTTGGCGGTTGCGCGCCACAAACTCTTCATTGGGACCTATATTCCATCGATATTCAGCATCATCTGTATACATTGCGCCTAAATGTTTTGGCCAGTCACCATCTTTTTCAGCTTGGCGGTTAGCTTCAAGCCAACGTTCCACCATCTCTTCTAATTCAGCTCTTGGGTAGGTAGCCATATTTGTTCCTTATTTTTGAATGATTTTAATTGCACTGGTCGGGCAGTATTTTGCAGCTCTTTGTGCTTTTTTAAGTAATGCATTGTCGGGAGTATCTTGCAGAACCGTTAGCTTACCCTTGGCATCAACTTGAAAGATTTCGGGGGCTTCTGACATGCAATTTGCATGGCCTTGACAGAAATCCATATCTACTTCGACTTTGAAGGCGTTAAGTGTATCAGTGTTGGTTTTTTTTGATGAGTTTTCGGTCTTAGTTTTTTCCGTATCGACACCGGTACGTCGGGTATAGCGAACCATGCAAGGGGAGTTAGGCTGCACCACCATTTCTTTATAATTATCTATATAAGTATCAGCTGGGTTGACTAATTCAAATTTATAACGGCGTAATAAAATGGCATGAATCGCTTTTAATTGCAGCATGGCAAAAGCATTACCACTACATTTGTGTCGACCTCCACCAAAAGCAATCCAGCTGAAGGGGGTTGCATCTTCTTGGCGCTCTTCAGTAAAGCGATCAGGGTCAAATTTATCTGGGTTAGGGAAAATTTCTGGAATACGGTGTGATACACGAGGAGAAACGCAAACATATTTTCCAGCTTTAATAAGGTAATCTTTAAAGGGTAAGTCTTTAGCCACTTTACGGATAAGAAAAATAAGCGGTGGGTGTAAGCGTAGCACTTCTTTAATAACACGTTCAAATACTGGGATGGCGCGTAAAGATTCAAAGGTGACATCACCATTTTCACCATATAAGGTGTCAAATTCTTTTAATACTTGTTCGTAGCTTCCGGGGTTGCGTGCTAATTCTAAGGCAATCCAAGTGGCAGTTCCCGCCGTTGTGTGGTGGCCGGCAAATAAAGTACCAATCAACATGCCGGTGATTTCATGCGGTGAAAGCGCACTACCATCTTCGTAGCGAGTATCAATCAGCATTTGAAATGCATCGTCACTTTTTTCGGTTTTTTGCGCACGTTTTTCTATAATGCCGGTTACTAATTCTTGTAAGCGAACACGTGCTTTATCACGGCGGCGTAAAACAGGGAGGGGTATATTTGGGAAGATAAAAGCAATCGGTGCCATACCTTTTTCTAGTGCGTGATATAGCTCGGCAAATTCTTCATTCAGTTCATAACGAAATTCATCACCTAGCAAACAATGACTAGAGGTGTAAATAGTTAATTGCTTCATAAACTCAAGTAAATCAACTTCCCCTGATTCTCCCCAGTTTTTAATCGCTTCTTCAACTTCTTGCACAATCACTTTTGAATAGGTGCGCATTGGTTTATCACGTAATACTGGCATCAACATTTTTAATTGTTGATCTTTAATATGCGGTGGCGCATCAAAAACAACGCCTTTACCAAAAATAGGTGTCATTACCTTGTAGGCTTCGTTTTGATCCAGTTGTGCATCTGGGGCGCGGAAAAAAGCTTCATTTCCTTCAGGGCCTGTTAATAAAACCATTTCTTGGTGAAACATGCGAAACTCACCAATTTCTCCAAGCTTTGCTCTAAGCTTCATCATGTAGTCAAACGGATTTTTCCCAAAATCAAACATATGTCCAATAATTGGTTTTGCGCCAGGCATTTTAGGAGGTGTTTTCTTTGCTGCAGATTGCTGAGTGGTCATAAAATTGTGGGATAGTGAAGTGAACTAAGATGCGAGAATATAATAATATGTTAGGGCTAGCCAGTTTTTTGGAAATGCAGATACATTATAAGCCGTTGCGTAGCCAGCTATATGCTGGCTTTAGTTAATATGCCTATAAGGCCAAAAGCTCGTGTCATACTTTCGGGTGTTATTAAATTCCAAGTTTCTAAAGCTCACTATTTAATTAATAGAGGAAATTATTGATTGAAAAAATATTGCAACGCTGTTTTGTGAGCGTTTATAACTAATAAAATGTTGTTGATTTTACGCTGTGCTTGCATAATGTACAAACTATCTTACTTAGAAAATTAGCTCAATTGAGTTGGCTTTGTTAGTGAAATTGATGTCTGAGTTGGCGGATGCCCCTATAAAAATTACCAAGGTTAGAGCATGGATCAAGAATATTTTAATAAAAGAAAAAAGAAATTTTTAATGCAGTCAGCCATTTGGTATGTGTTTTTAGCATTGTTGACGTATTTTTTACCTAAAGTTATGCTGTTCTATGTTGTTTGCGGTCTTTATGATGTGACTCGTAACAGCAATATAGATGGTCGTATGCTGTATCGGTATTTCTTTGGTAATGGTGTACCGACATGGGCATTATCGCCATTTAATATATTAATGGATGTGCTTACACTTCCTTATATCAATAAGAAGATATATCAGTTAGAGGATTTACCTGAGGATTGTCAGGCTGAAATCAAGCATATTCTAGATGTGGTCAAGTCAGAAAATATTGTTGATGAACTGTCTAGTCGTATGGAAAAAATTAAACGCGGTATGATTTTTTTTAAATGGTACGGCAAGAATATTGATAATTTTTATTCAGTCCCGGAGTTTCATAAAGACTATAAATACATTAGAACCATTGGTATTTCTGTGTTTAATAAGAAGGAATCGACTGATGAGCATTATGGGCCTTTACGTACCACTTTAAGGGTGCTTTACAATATTAATGATATAAAAAGTAGAGAGTCATATATCAAGGTAAGGGCAGTGGAAAACCATTGGTGTGATAAAAAGATGTTTATTTTTGATGACACTTTGTCGCATCAGTCATTTAATCAAACAGATGAAGCACGTTACTGTTTGTTTGTGGATATTGTTAGACCGAGTAAATGTCATTTTGTAATGGACTTATTTGTCCAGCTTGTGGCTATTATTATGCAAAAAATGAATCATATTTTTTATAGTAGCTGGGTGTCGTTGAAATAATGCGTTAGCTAGGAAAGGGGAGGTTGCGACAATCTGTCGCGCGTCAATATGCCACATTTTCAGAATGCATTGATGCTTGTAGAATAGCTACAACTCTTAAATTAACTCCTTGCCTCCAAACTAGGAATTAGAGATTTTAATGCGCACAGTCACTAGGCTGGGCGCATTTTTTTTGCTTAAAATTTAGCGCTTTATAGTTGGAAGTTGCGACAATCTGTTGCGCGTCAATATGCCACATTTTCAGAATGCATTGATGCTTGTAGAATAGCTACAACTCTTAAATTAACTCCTTGCCTCCAAACTAGGAATTAGAGTCTTTTTAATGCGCCAAGTCATAGACTTAGCGCATTTTTTTTGCTTAAAATTTGCCTTTGATATTAAGCTTAGGAATGAGCACAAATTAATT
>NZ_FQTQ01000173.1 GCF_900128525.1 methanotrophic endosymbiont of Bathymodiolus puteoserpentis (Logatchev) | reverse complement strand
GTTGATAAGCTTAATAATCGACCTAAAAAATGTCTGAACTACAAAACACCTTATGAAGCTTTTGAAGAGCTAACTGGGGTAGATATAAAAAATTTACTGGGTTATGCACTTATGACTTGAATTCAGGAAACATCAAAAAAGAGAATCAAACTGAAAATACTTCCAAGCAAGATTTAAGTGCGGAAGAACTAGCGCAAATTCAAAAGTTAAAGCAACGTGATACAGAAGTGAAAGCACATGAACAAGCGCACCTGAGTGCGGCTGGCGGCATTGCAACAAGTGGCGCAAGCTTTAGCTATCAACAAGGGCCTAACGGCCAACGCTACGCGATTGGTGGCGAAGTCCAGATTGACACCTCTGCTGTTTCTGGTGATCCTGCCGCGACTTTACGTAAAGCCGACATGATTAAACGCGCGGCATTAGCCCCAGCCTCCCCTTCCTCACAAGATTTTAAAGTTGCCAGTCAAGCAGCATCTATGGCAACCAAAGCACAAGCCGATTTATTAAAAATGACTCAAGAAAATGCCAACCCTAGCAGTGCAAAAGAAAACCGTGGCTCGCTATTTGACCAAAGCGTTTAATATTCGACTTTTCACCATAGGCTATGCTGAGAAGGCACCAGAGATTAATGTCTTTTTATTATAACGAAAATACTTTACTACAGGTTTTTAATATTTGAAAAGCTCACTATGGCAATATATACGATTGTACGATTATTTTGTTGGAGTTGGTTGGGGCAATGATGAATAAATATCCCCACCTGTCGATCCCCCTTCTAAAGATAGAGAAACTTCAGATGCTTTATTTTAGGCATAAAAAAAGTGCAAGCCAGGCTTGCACTTTTTGCTTCAATTTAAGACTATCTAAACACAGTCCTGTTTAAAGATTTACCACTGATAAGATACTGTCGCATAATAATTACGGCCCTGCATTGGAATACGGTCACCTGTAGTAACACCATTTCCTGCATCAGTAGCAGCATTAGGGCGATAATATCCTCCTAAGTGATTAAGGTTGGTAGAGTCCAGAACATTTTCAATACCGGTGCCAAAAGTAAAACCATCAAATGCCTCATAGCTAGCACGAAGGTTCATAATCTCATAACCTGGCGTTGATTGCTCATTATTATAGCTTGCCACATTTTTTTGTTCAGCATAAAGAATGCCTTCAATTGACGTTGTAAAGCCCGAGTAATTAAAGGTCAACTGCATACGGCCATTAAGTGGTGCAATACGGTATAAATTTCCTTCTGGTCCGTCAAGACGGTTACCCCCCACATAATTTAAGCCTGCATCAAAACGCACCCAATCAGTAAAGATATATCCTAGCTCAAGATCAATACCATAAAGTAGTGCTTCAATATTTTCAAACTGCAATACCGGGCATGGATTTGATGTTGGACAGCTTGTTTGTGTTCTCATAACGCTAGATGGTGTACCTTGAATATAATCATTAACATAATGCACAAATGCTCGTGGTGCCAAATATGCTTCATCTGTGTGCCAATCCATACCAAATTCAAATTGATAGGCATGCTCCATATCTAGCTCCAAATTCCCAAGATAAGAACGCCCATCAGCTAGTCCACTAGTCGCTTCAGCTGGAGACCATAAATATAATTCTTGATAAGACGGAGCACGATTCTTTCTAGCAAAGCCCAGTTCAAAATCTAAGTCATCACGCATGACGTAACGTAAAATAGCCGTTAAATCAACATCAACAAAGTCTTTATTATGTCCTTTAGAATTAAAATCATTAGCGAATGGTTTTAATGGCATCATCGTTGTCGATACGTCACCCGCGTCAGAATTGGTATAGGTTAAACGAGCACCTAATTCAGCATTTAATTTATTGGCCACTTCACCTTTCCACTCACCAAAGAAACTATACCGAGAACGCTCAACATCATTAAAGTTTTGGGTATACATATCCATCGGCATTGCCCCAGGCGCCATTGCCGCATTCATATGGATGTTAGATTTGTGGCGCGATGTATCTCCTGTAAATCCTGTCGTAAAGTCTCCTGACAATAAAGGCATAGATAAAGCAATATCCCAACCTCCCCCTTGAACATTAGTGGTGTTATCCATTAACCTATCAGACCCATTCGGCTTACTAGGCACTCTTAATGTATTGTTATCCATTAAGTGATCTGAATTTTGATAAAAAAACTTAGTTTTCAATTCATAACCTTGCCCTAAATCCCAGTTGTAATCTAAATTATAAATATGGCTTTTTATATAAACAATATCCATAGGTAATGCTGGAGATCCTGTGTTACGAGTATCGTTATCCGTGTAGTTAAAGCTTAGCTCATGACCGTTACGTTGATAACTATAACCGGCGATAAGTCCTCGACGATCATATTCAGTCGGGATAACTTTTTTGCCTTCACGTTCTTTATATCGATAGTCGTTTCCCTCTTCTTTGCTGACACCGACATGAAGTTTATGATTTTCATTTGCTAGTGAAGTAAAACCAGAAACAAAATAGCCTTTATCAATAGAGCTAAAACCCGATGAAACGGCACCTTCAGATACAATGTCATCCTCAGTCTCAGCAAAATGTCCTTTTTTAGTTTTGACTTTCATTGTGCCTCCAATGGTATCAATACCACTACTGACAGGGGCAATCCCACGATAAACGGTTAAAGACTCCGTTAATACTGCTGGAATATGACTTAAAGCAGTATCCATCGAATTTGGGCCGGCTTCTTTGATATTAGCACCATCAATTTCTACATTGACTCTATTACCAAACATGCCACGATACTGAGGAATCCCTGTCAAAGGCCCATTACGGTTAACATTCGCTCCTGGAACACGTTCTAATAAAGCAGCTGTATCTTTAAAACCTGATGAGTCTGGTGCTAAAGCAAAGGTCCCCGGTCTACTGCCACTGCCCTCTACAACAATTGTTGTTAATTGCTCTGTTTCTGCATGTCCAACTAAAGGTAGCGCCAACGCAGCCGCTACTGCCATATTTAACTTCGTCTTCAAAGTGCCTCTCCACAATCAATAAGTATCTATAACTACAGGCAAAAATTGATCCAATTAATTTATTTTTCAATGCTTCAATAACTTGTAGTTCCCTTACACAAGTAAATTTAATTAAACTATGTTATATAACTAAAATAAAACATGTTATATAACACATTAATGTTTCTAAAAAAATAGCCGCTATACTGCGATTAATTCAATATGTTAAAATTTCTAAATGGAAATTACCCAACTTATCATCTCCCCCATTTTAATTGCCTTTGTTATCGGGCTTTTTAGCAGCTTGCACTGCGTTTCTATGTGCGGCTCTATTATTGGCACGTTATCATTCAGCCTAAAACCAGAAATTCGTAGTAACAAAACTAAAATGGCAACCTTTATTTTTAGTTATAATCTAGGCCGTATTTTTAGCTATATGTTAGCAGGCCTGATAATAGGACTAATTGAATCTATTATTACGATGCCACTAGGTGCAGAGCATGGACACCAAATATTAAAAATTATTTCCGCACTTATTATTACGGGTGCTGGTTTTTATATCGCCGGTTGGTTTCCTAGCTTTGCTTATATAGAAAAAACCGGTTCGCGCTTTTGGAAAACAATAGAACCTTATGGCAGAAAGTTGATCCCTGTCGCAACATTAAAGCAAGCCTTTTTATTTGGTATGGTTTGGGGCTGGATTCCCTGTGGTTTAGTCTATACCGCCCTCGCCTTAGCTGCCACTTCAGGCGATATTGTTACTAGCGCACTGTCTATGCTAGCATTTGGCTTAGGTACATTGCCAGCCGTTATGGGAGTGGGGCTAGTTAGCTCATTTATAAGCCGCATATCTAGCTTACGCACCACTAAACAAGTTATTGGCATGCTCTTAGTCTTAGTAGCGATTATCAGCGTATGAGTCAATTTAATTCCATCATCAGCCATACTCCTATCTTCGATAATGTACTGCGCAGCGCACGCATGATTGCTGCTACCGATGTCAGTGTATTAATTAAAGGTGAAACAGGTACGGGCAAAGAAGTTCTAGCTAACGCAATACAAAAAGATAGCCATCGCGCGGATAAACCATTTATTACATTAAATTGCGCTGCACTCCCAGAGTCCCTAATAGAATCGGAGTTATTTGGCCATAGAAAAGGCTCTTTTACAGGGGCAATTGCCAATAAAACAGGACTTTTCCAAGCAGCTGATGGCGGAACTTTATTTCTCGATGAAGTCAATTCCTTACCTCTTTCCATTCAGGCCAAGTTACTACGTTTCTTAGAAAGCGGAGAATGTTTGGCAGTTGGGGATGTAGCCACGTATAAAGTTGATGTACGTATTATTTCAGCAACCAATGCTGATTTACAAAAACAAATTGCTAGAGGGGAATTTAGAGAAGATTTGTATTTTCGACTTAATGTAATTCCATTAGAAATCCCACCTCTTAAAAAAAGAATAGAAGATATAGAGCACCTTATCAAACATTTCCAAGATCACTTTTCTAAAGTACACAATAGAACCGCGCCAAAATTTAGTAAACAAGCCCTCAAAATCTTGCAAAATCATAAATGGCCGGGAAATATTAGAGAGTTACGTAATTTATGTGAGCGCACTTCAATATTGTTATCGGGCCAGACGATTAATGCGGAAAACTTTCCACATGATTTTTTCGCTGTTAAAACTTCGTTAGACCCAAGTAATACTGATTTTTCTTTACCTGAAGCCGGCATCAGCCTAGATAAACTAGAGGCCGACCTTATCCATCAAGCATTAGAAAGAACTAATGGTAATAGAGCTAAATCGGCTAGGTTACTAGGGTTGTCACGCGATACCTTACTGTATCGCATTCAAAAGCATGGTATAGCTAATCATTAAAACAACTTACAAAAAACATTAAAGTGAACGAATTCCTAGATTGAACAACTAAAAAATTAAAAAACTGCTCTGTACACACGTAAGCGTCAATTAAAACATTTAATAGTGTGTGGGACGCGAGCTTTTATCTTCTAAATGATCTCTGTTTTTCCATTTGGAAACAGTCTTCTCATTACAATAAAGCGCTCTGCTAGTTCAGTATTACTCAGACTAGATTGCTGTATAATTTCTCTTGAATGCAGGTTTGTTGTTGCATTCGTGTGATAGCCTTAAGGCATATGTGTCCTTTGTGGTGAAAGTCTTAATATGTTATCAGGGCTGTCTTTTATTTTTTAAAAATCTGGTATAACGTGGTGAAACCATACAGTTAACACCCTCCAAGAATGAAAGATATTACGCGAGAGGTGGTAAGTTAAGTACACTTGACCAGCCGACAATTTTTCTGTTGTTTTTTTATGATTGTTTATATTTCTTTAATAAGTACTAAAAATACAACAAAAAGACAATTAAAGGCAAACAACCCTCTCACTCACAAAGCTAAAACTATTTTATTACTTTTTAAGTCCTTTACTTTCGCACTAATGAATAGGGCTTTTCGATATATATAAATAGTATAGAAGAAGGGATTAACGTAAGGAAAAATATAGGAGGCAGAAGAATCCAAAGCATCATAGTTTCACTCTGCTGAGCCGGATACAAATATCCTAAAACCATAAAAATAAATTTCAGCACTAGACCATGCAGTAAATAATAGGAATAACTCATATTGCCTAGCCATCGAAGCGGTGACACAGAGAACAATCGAGAGGTAAAGCCTGATGATAAAAAGCACTCTAAACAAAACACATAAAATAACATATAAAGTAATACATACCCCCACCAACCATTAGAGTCAAAGGTCTTCAGTAGCACGACAGATAAAATTGCTATTAACAATGCAGGCAACCCTAATGGCGGCATACCTTGGATAAATTTATTCTCAATAGTTTCGTATAGGAGTATGCCTGAAACAAACATTAATAAACGAATGGGGCCGCCATACAAGGAAAAATAAGTAAAGAAAAAAAGTGAAGCGCATAAAAAAAAGACAATACGATATTTTGCTTCCCATGAACGCATTGACAATACTGTAATCAATACCGGCATCAACAAGTAATAAAAGAACTCATAACTCAAAGACCATGCGACGGTAATGATTGCATTCACATCAAATAACCCAGGCATCAATAAATAGTTTTGCAAAACAAAAATGAGCCCACGGTCCCACCCTGATGGAATTTTTGACTCAGATACAAAAAAAAATGAAAGCACAAGATATATAACAAAGACAACAGTGAATGTCGGATAAATTCTCTGAACTCGCCTCAACAAATAATTTTTAAAAGGCCTGTGTTTCTGAATAAGCATTCCATATATCAAATAACCGCTTAAAACAAAAAATAAATCCACCCCAATATTACCAATACTATGTGTATATAATACAACCTGAAATGTCATAGAATTTTCAAGAAGCCACGGCTGAATCAAGGTCATATAATGCACCAAAAATACTAAAAATACAGCAAAACCACGTATTCCCTCCATAGGCCTAATGACTTTATGAGCAGTATGTGATATTTCAAAAGTACGCCTTATCCAATTCATTTATCTTAAGCCCTCTATATTGCTTACAACGCATACGGTAAAAAAAATAACATACCTTTTAACCACCATGTTTACGCACCAAATAAGCCTGCCACCTCAAGCCCTCCCAATCTCTTATTAAGTTCTCAATACGATCTTTATACTGCTCATCCGCCATGGCTTCCTTATAAGTTTTCCATACTTTGGCTGCACTAAAAAAAACTTCTTCAGAACGAAAATCAAAAATAATTCGCTCCCCTCCATTTCTTACGTGAGCAATTAATTCTGGATGCCCCAAGCTACCCACCAACTGAAAGACGGTCTTATCTTGGTTAACCCACTGATTTTCCAATCCTAAAGCGGAACGCACAGCTATCTCAGCGACATCGACTTGCCCAATAGTTTCATGCACATCAATATTAGTATCATTAATGATTAAAGGGATTTGAGTTTGTGCATCATTCACCGCATGGCCATGGCCTAAAAAACCATCATCAAATAAAGACTCCCCATGATCACCCAAGATAACAATCGTAGTATTCTTAAGAGCATGGTGTTTTTCAAGCTCATTGATCACCTCACCCACTGCCCAATCAGCATTAGCAATAGCATTCCAATACGTTTCCTCAACCCACTCTTTATTTGCAATATTTATTTCAGAACGAGGAATAAATTTTTGCATAATACGCTTAGTCATTTTAGGGTGCGAATAAGGAAAGTGAGCCGCTTGAAAATTAAGATAAATAAACTGCGGTTGTGAAAAATCCAGCTCATTAGCTCTTAATTTAAACTGTTTGACAACACGCTCCTCACTTAAGCGCAGACTGCCCGAACTCTTGCTAACATAGGTTCGGTCTTCAATCGCGGTTCTAGCATCAAAATAATAAACGTCCTCTTTCTTCATCCCTGTGCTGATTGCAACATTGCCAAACGACTCATCCTGACCTGAAAGAATAGATTGTTGATAACCAGACTTCTGCAAAAATGTAAGCAAATTACTATCATTTTTGCCAATTAAATTTCTATTAAAAATCGCTTTCAAAGACGTTGTTGTGTACCCAGTATGACTATAAGCTTGTTTTACTGCTGTGCCACTCATAGCTAACTTGCGCAATACCGGAGCAACATATTGACCATTAACTTTCTTTTCTAACAAATCAACGCGTGCACTTTCCAAAATAATAAGGACGATATGCTTGCCTTTGTTTGGCGTAATCGCTGCGAATGTATCAATTACCTTATGCGGGAGAATAGCATCACCTAAAAAACCATCTTCATCTATACCATTCCCCGGAATATCTAAAGCGCCAGGATAAACATTCTCATTAAAAACTTCTTTATCTCGTGGAAAAGTGAAACTACCAAAACCATCGAAATCAACATCTGAGAGCTTATCTAATACATAGCTAACCACATAAAACGAGGTTTTCTTCTGCAAACCAAAACGTAAAGAATCCTTACTTAGAATAAATAATGTCATGACCGGCGTTAAGACGACACAAAAAATTAAAAACCAACGTAACTCTGCTTGCTGCGTAGTATTAATGGGAAATGAACGCACATAATTAAACTTTTTAAGAAACTTAAAACTAGCAATAAAAAGCACAATCACAACAAAAATAATAGCGACAAACAAAGTAATTTCATTACTCGCATAAAGAAAAGCATCTTTTACGCTCCCGCCACCTAAATTTTGCAAAATAAGAAAATTTACTGTGTCATTAAAATAAGATAAGACTTTAAACTTGAACCCTAACCACCCGCCCATGATTAAGATAGAGAAAACTGTAAATATATAATAAATATAGATACCATGCTTGTTTAGCCTATCGACAATAAAAAACCAAAGAATAGCAAAAAAACCAAAAAAAACCGTATCAAACCAAAGCGAAACAAAAATAAACTCAGCTCGCTCAAAAAATGTCTGATACCAAAAAGGCTGTAAAAACCCCCCAGTAAAAATATTGTACTTATAATAAAGTAATATTAACTCAAAAAGCTGTACAACAATGACCACAATAAATACAGATACCACACGACGATAACGCCACATAAGCTCTTCTAGCCTGATTAGATTCACTACTTATCCTTATTATTTTTTTAAAGCTTTAAGCACAATGAGCATATTTCTCACACCTTCATTGACAGACATAATACCAAAGACTAACATTAATCATTAGTTTAAAACGATAAAAAAATATAACGCAAGGTGAATAAACTCACCCTATTGTCCAAGATTTTTTTTGTCTTCAAGACCTAGGCACAACGCATAACTAGCGATATAACTTTTTTACAGTAGGAGGGCGGCTAGCAAAATGGAGTGGCAACTTATTGCGAGCGCCTAAATAGGATAAACTGGTGATAGGAAGCACATCAAACATAAACCATAGCTTTAAATAATAGATATTAAAAAACTCATGGAAAATCCTAGTCAAAATAACAAAATATCTCTAGAACCCACTAACTTAACCCTCATTTGGTTAACAGGCTTTTTATTAATAGCCCTATTCGCTCCCACAGTAACTTGGCTTTTCGAGCGCTGGACCATGGGCGTATGGCATAATGGCCACAGCATTCTTATTGCCTGCGTAGTCATATACCTTACCTGGAAAGAATTACAAAAAAATAACGAATTAGAAAAAAGTAGTTCTCCTTTAGGTTTTGCGCTACTCATTCCTGCTTTAATCTTGTATATACTGGATACAGGTATCCACACTCAGCTTCTTTCAGCAATAGCATTGATCTTGGCACTGCCCGGTCTGTCCCTGTTATTTTTAGGCATACAACGCACAAAAGCTATTCTGTTCCCTCTCTCTATCTTATTATTCACCTTACCCATTCCGCTCGCCTTTACAGAGTCTATTCACCTTAGTTTGCGTCATATAGCTGCAAGTAGCGTAGGCTGGCTACTAAGGCAATTTGGTATTCCCAGCTTCACATCAGGCACATTAATTGAAATACCTAATGGCTCACTACAAGTAGCGGATGCTTGCAGTGGCTTTTCTATACTTTATGCCACGATTACCATCGCTATACTGACCGCTTATTTGTGCCCAAGTATTATTAGGCGAATATTAGTTCTGCTTATTGCCATCCCTCTAGCCATTGGTGTCAATATAATACGTGTTTTTGTTCTAACGATGCTAGTCCACTGGATAGGTCTTGATGTACTCGCGACATCTGCCCATGAAATTTCTGGTTTATTAACCTTTGTCATCGCCTTACCTATTATTTTCTGGATTGGCCAAGCGCCCATAAAAGAATAACCCTATGATATCCACTCGTTATGTAATCCCTGTCATTATTTTATTGGCTTTAGCCCTCATTCCAACCATTATACATAGCTATATTGGTGCAACTGACCATGATGGAAAATCAGTCCAAAATATTCCTTTCACACTGAACAATTTCACCTCAACACCAGCAAAACGAAATGCTCAATGGGGAGAAGATATGTTTGGGAGTACCGATTGGTTTGAACGTAATTATCAAAATAGACAACACACAAATATCAGGCTCTTTGTTGCACGCGCTTATGACCATAAACGCCTATACCATCATCCAGAGCTTGCTTTATCCTATGCCCAAAACCTAGGTAAAAAAGAAATTCTACAGTTACCTAAACACCCAGAAATACCTGTTCATGTTTTTAATAAAGAAGATCATTCAATGCGGGTTGCTTATGTGCTGCTCTATGATGGGCAGTTTATACAAAACCCCATTGCTCACCAGATCAGCACGTCTCTCAACCTACTTGTGAATGCTAGAAAACCTATGACAATATTTTATGCCTCTCAATCTGGTTCATCAGCCAACACAACATTTGACCAATCAGCGATTGCTGACTTATTATCTCAAGCGATTAAAAGCTTTCAAGCACAAACTAAAGCTATTTCTTTAGAGCCAACAACTTAACTCTAGTTTCTATGCAGAATCATGGGTACTGCCATTAAGTTAAGCAAGTAGGGTGTGCTGAGGAACGATGCGCTTCGTTCCTCAGCACACCCTACCTCCCCTTAACTTATAGGTATTGAACATCTCGTGACTTCTTCTTATTTGCAATACATAAAGAGTAAACCCTGTTTAAATCAATATTATTACTCTATAAAAGTTGCATGGATACTTTTTATTATATATAAGAACTAAAAAACTAATCCATCACATTAAAGGAATTTTTATGCGCACCACATACCTCTTAAGCTTATTACTAATACTGTCAGCTTGTACAAAAAATATTGTCCCCCAAGACATCTATGCAACGACTGAAGCAGGCACTCGAGTCGTACTAAAAGGAGACTCATCTTGGGAATATGCTCGATCAACACCTAATTTAAAGACAACAAAAGAACAGAAAGAAGACAAAACTAAAGTCGACCTCAGAGTAGTGGGCAAATGGGACGCAGGTATCTCTTGCCGCATAGGACTTTCCTTAACTAATAGAAAGGCACGATTTATTCGTAACCTTGGTATAGAGCTCACCGCCTATGTTCAAAATGACATTGAGTTTGAAACTCTTATTGTCGGTTTTTATGGTATAAAACCAACTAAATATCAATATCGAGAAGCTATTTTTAATACCCCCTGTAAAAACATTCAACATATATTAGTCCATGGTAGTGACTACTGTAGTGTTGGCGAAGACTTAGTCAAATTCTCAACAACGATAGGTGAATGTTTAGAGTCTATTAACGTAGAAAAAAGTGAAATTATTAATATCCATAAGTAGCACATACAAAATTTAGCTCAAATTACTAAACTAAACCTATGCACTCATCAATCGTTAAAAACATAGCCTTTCCATTGCATGAAAAATTACTAAAACGCCCCACTATTAGCTATGCAGACGAACTAGAAAAATCCCAATGGCTTACCCGAGATGAAATAGAACTAATACAACGCAAGAAATTAAAGCAACTACTTAATCTAGCAACAACCCATTGCCCTTGGCACGAACAACGAATTATAGAAGCCAATTTAGATTTATCTGCGCACAATTTACTGACGCTCGAAGATTTAACCAAAATCCCCACCATGTCCAAACAGGATGCGCAAATTCATGGCGATACAATGACTTGGCTGGGTGCGCCAGGGGGGGCTTATAAATACACGACTGGCGGCTCCAGCGGCACACCACTCAATTTTCATTTTGGGAAATGGCGCCAAGCATCTGATGCAGCAGGTAGAATCCGAGCTCGACGCGGCTGGGGAATCGACATAGGCGACAAAGAAGTTTACCTCTGGGGTGCGCCTGTAGAGCTAGCCAAAACGGACACCGTTAAACAAGTTCGCGACCGATTAATGAACCAAGTGTTGCTCAATGCATTCGACATGTCGCCAACAACGATGACCCAATACTTACAAACAATCCAGCAATACCAGCCAAAATGCATGTACGGTTATGCCAGTAGTCTTGCTTTACTTGCCAAGTTCGCCCAAAGTACAGAGCAAAAAATCAATATCCCTAGCTTAAAAGTAATTTTCACCACTGGCGAGCCACTCTATCCAGATCAACGAAAAATTATTCAAAAAATATTTCAAGTCCCTGTTGCCAATGAATTTGGCAGTCGTGACATAGGCTTTACCGCTCATGAATCACCGGCAGGACAAATGCTATTGATGAGTGAAAGTCATATTTTGGAAATACTTAATAATGAAGGCCAACCTGTAAAAAATGGAGAAACAGGAGAAGCAGTGATAACAGGGCTATGCTCCCAAGCCCAACCTTTTATCCGTTATCGTACGGGAGATATGATCACCGCAACTAATGAAACATGCAAAGAAGGACGAGGACTACACGTACTGGGAGAAGTGCTCGGGCGTTCTACCGACTTCATCATAAAACAAGACGGTACTATTTTGCACGCACTTGCCGTTATTTATGTTTTAAGAGCCATCAAAGGTGTCGAATCTTTTAAAATAATTCAGCACTCAAAAAAGGAACTTGAAGTACAAATTGTCCCTAATTCATTATGGCAAAAAGAAGCTCGACAAAAAATTATTGAACAACTTCAACAGCGTATGGGAAATATTAATATCGAAATTAATTGTCTAGACTCCATCCCTCCTGAAAAATCAGGTAAACATCGTTACGTAGTCAGTCACGTACCTTTACCAACAAGCTTTTAAAAAGCAGACATTTAAATTATAATTCATCCTAACGCCCAAAGCACATCTACGACCCTATTAAACCACTCGTAAAATAAGAGGTTCGACCGTAGGGCGGACTTTAGTCCGCAATGTTGTTAACTTAAATATAGACGCGCCTAAAACTGCACTACGATATATAAACCACAACCCTATAAAATAGTTATCATTTAATATGTCTTTAACCAAATTAATAAGCTTACCGTTCCGTTATAAAATCTGGAACCCACACCATATTAAATTGATAGCGAGTGATCTAATCAAGCCGAATCAAGTTATACATGATCACAAAATACATTTAAATGCCGCCATAAACTGGCTATGCAAGGCACAAGATATTCGTAGCGATATGCCAGACAGCGGCGGCGTTTCGGCAGGCTGGAGCTTTGAAGATAACTGGCTACCTAGCTACCCAGAAACCAGTGGTTACATCGTCGAAACTTTCGTTGCCGCTGCAAAATTATTAGATCAACCTAAACTATTAGACCGAGCTAATAAAATACTAGACTGGGAACTCTCCATCCAAAACCAAGACGGCTCATTTCCTGGTCACTTTGGCGAAGCAAGCAGCAAACCCGTCATTTTTAATACCGGACAAATCATGCACGGCATGAATTGCGGCTACCAAGAGCTAAAAAGAAACGAATGTCTCGAATCAGCGATCAAAGCCGGAAAATGGTTAATCACACAACAAGATAAGGACGGTTGCTGGCGTCGTAGTACGCATAACGGCATTATCCACACTTACAATACTCGGGCAGCTTGGGCGCTTTTGCAAACAGGCCTACTCGCTAATGATCAATCCCTCATTAATGCTGCGACCCAAAATATAGACTGGGCTTTAAGCCAACAATTGGATAATGGTTGGTTCGAAAACAATGCCTTCACAACTGACGCAGAGCCCTTCACTCACACTATTGCTTATGCCATTAGAGGCATACTTGAGTGTGGCTTATTACTCAATAACAAGCACTATATTCAAGCCGCTGAAAAAGCAGCAAAAGCATTAGCTAACGCACAAAGAACGGACGGCTCAATCGCAGGAACTTATGATAAAGTATGGCAAAGCAAGGCTTACTATGTCTGCCTAACAGGCTTAGCGCAAACTAGTATCATTTGGTCACAATTAGATCAGGCAAACAATAATACAGCCTTTCAAGCGCATATAGACTCAGCACTCAACTACTTAAAGCAAAAACAACAGATTACTAACAATGCCAGCATTAACGACGGAGCTATTGCCGGATCTTTTCCTATATGGGGTCGATATTCCATGTTTGAATACCCTAACTGGGCTGCTAAATTTTTTGCCGATGCACTCATAGCTGATGCAACACGCAAACAAACATCAATACAAAAAAACTAGATGACCACTATGTCAAATTTATCAATTCTTATACTATGCGGTAGCTCGCCTCGGCATTTATACATAGCAAACAAACTCTGCCAAGCCGGTAAACCCATCGCCATAGTACAAGAAACCGGAACGAATTGGACACTCAAAAAAATTTTAAAACTGTTAAAACCGGTCAACTTTTACAATAAAGCTTCACGCTGGATTAGAGACCGTAAACGTTACACTGGCAACAAAGAAGAAGCGTTTTTCTTTGGCGATCAAAACGCAAAACTTGATCGCCCTGATTTAGTCATCAATGTGCCACATATCAACCACCCTGATGTGGTTAAACTAGCAGAAGAAACCAAGCCAGATGTCATTGCCGTATTTGGCACCTCACTGATAAAAGGCCCTTTACTCAAAATGGGTAAGTATGGCATCGTCAATTTACATGGTGGTCTATCACCTCACTATAGAGGGGCAGATTGCACTTTCTGGGCACTCTATAATGAGGAACCTGAGCAAATTGGTTGCACTCTACATTTTATCAATGAAGGTATAGATACCGGAAAATTAATTGCTCATATTTCTCCCGAAGTTAAAGCAACGGATGATGAACTCACGCTATTTTGGCGCGCAGTCAAAGACAGTGCAAATATTTATGCAGAATTAATGGATAAATTTGAAAAAAATCAAGCAATTGGTAAATACCAATCAGAAAAAGGTACTTTATACCAAGTGAAAGACAGGGAATTAAAGCACGAACAAAAACTAAACCAAATACTTGCAAACGGTCTGTTAAAAAACCTCAACTTGCCCACAAGGATCAAATGGTTCACTCCTAGCACCTGAAAAATTGCTCACTTAATTAAATAAACACATTAATTATCAAGCACTCATTAAAATCACCTAAATTCTGAAAACAAATGCCGACTACCAAAAAAAATCTATTCGCCTACCGAGAGCTTATCGCTGCTTTAGTCTGGAAAAACATCGTAGTACGCTATAAACAAGCTTACTTAGGGCTTTTATGGGCGGTACTAAAACCCCTGATGCTGATGCTGATTTTCACTCTAGTCAGAAGCTTTGTTGGTATTGAAACAGGTGATATCCCCTACCCGATCCTAACCTTTGCCGCTTTACTTCCTTGGATATTCTTTCAAGAATCTTGCTCAGAAGGCATAAACAGCATAACAGCCAACACATCATTAATTAAAAAAATTTATTTCCCACGCGAAGTCTTCCCGCTAACAGCGATGGTCACCAAACTAGTAGAATTAGCTATTAGCTTTATTATTCTTGCCGGTTTGATGATCTACTACCAAATGATGCCCACTATTTATGCACTTTGGGTACCTGCCATTATTCTTTACACCATGCTAATCGCTCTCACGATCAGTTTTTTTGGTGCAGCACTGAATGTTTATTACCGTGACGTTGCCCAGGCTTTACCGGTTGCTTTATCCCTATTAATGTACGGTTCACCTGTCATCTACCCGCTTACCTTAGTTCACAAAAAGTTAATCGAAGAACAAGCCGCAGGCGCTTGGTCTAATGACCTATATACCTTATACACACTCAATCCTCTCGCCGGTATTATCGATAGCTTTCAGCGTGTTATACTGAAAGGTATTCCACCTGATTTTGATGCCATATACCCAGGACTCATACTGACCTTAGTCATACTTCCCATCAGTTACCTATTTTTTAAACGCGCAGAAAACTGGTTTGCGGATGTCATTTAAGGTATCCATTCTCCATGCGGAATCACATGCAGATAGATAATTCATGAAAACAGATACCCTGTTCTATCGCTTATTCAAAAATGCACCCGAACTCGTGCTGGAACTAGCAAAATTAGACTACACCGATGCAAAAGGCTATCGCTTCAGTTCCGAAGAAATCAAGCAGACTGCGTTTCGCCTGGACGGTATCCTGACACCGCCTGAGGACAAAACCCACTTACCCATTATTTTTATAGAAGTGCAATTTCAGCCAGATCAACATTTTTATAGCCGTTTCTTTTGCGAGATATTTTTCTACCTGCATCAAAACAAACCTACCCAAGCCTGGCGAGCAGTTATTATTTATCCAACCCACAAAACTGAAACAAATGGCAATCTGCACTATGCTGAGCTATTAGAAACTGAGCGAGTCAAACGCATCTACCTTGAGGACCTGATAGACGCGCCTTCAAACCCAATAGGTTTGCAATTAATACAATTAATCGTCGTTGAAGAAAAAAATGCCATAAAAAAAGCACAAAAATTATTAAATCATATTAAAATTCATGCTAACCAAGAAACAATAGCGTACTGGCAGGAGTGGGTAGAAACCATTATGGTTTACAAACTCCCCAAACTCAGCCGTCAGGAGATTCAAGAAATGTTAGGCTATAACGATATAGAATTAAAGCAAACTCAATTTTATCAAGATGTCTTTAGTGAAGGGGTTCAAGAAGGCAAACTCGAAGGCGAAAGTACTATTATCTTAAGAATACTCAAGCGCCGATTGGGCCCATTAAATGAAAAAACAATACTTGAAATTCAAACGCTCAATAACCAACAACTCGAAGCACTAAGTGATAATTTACTGGATTTTAGCTCAAAAAATGACCTTGATAACTGGCTAGAACAAAACCAATAGACTCCAATGGTAGAGCGGACTTTAGTCCGCCATTCGCAGTCAGCCCCAGACGGGCTACTAGTCCGCGGTAGGCAAAGGGAAGTTTGCCAATCCGACGTGCGCTAGTGGCGCGCCTAGCTAAAAAAGTGGACTGAAGTCCACTCTACTAATATAACTAAAATTATGCCGATTATAGAAGTCAATCACCTCACCAAAGAATACCAACTAGGCCATATCAGTAGCCTAAAAGATACCGCATTAAATACTTTAAGGCGCATGGCTTTTCAGCCCACCCAAAAAAGAGAACAATTCAAAGCCCTAGATGATGTCAATTTTCATATTAATGAAGGTGAAGTCGTTGGAATTATTGGCCATAATGGCGCTGGAAAAAGCACCTTGCTTAAACACCTAGCCAATATTAGCAACCCCACTAAAGGCGAAGTGATTGTAAAGGGTAGTGTAGCACCTCTTATTGAAGTTGGAGCGGGCGTAAACCCTGAATTGACAGGCCGAGAAAATATTTTTCTAAACGGTGCTATTTTAGGGATTCCTAAAAAAATCATCAAAAGCAAACTAGACGAGATTATTGAATTTTCTGAGTTAGAACAATTTATTGATACACCGGTTAAACGCTATAGTTCTGGTATGACCGTGAAACTGGGATTTTCCATTGCCACTAGTATGGAAGCAGATATTTTAATCGTTGACGAAGTCCTTGCTGTCGGTGATCTCGCATTCCAACGTAAATGTTTTGATCGTATGGAAGATTTAATTAAACGACGGGGGAAAACTGTATTAATAGTTAGTCATAATATTCGGCAAATTCAAAGGTTGTGCTCCAGAACAATTATGCTAAGTCATGGACAAATAGTTGCTGATGGGCAGCCTG
Source organism: methanotrophic endosymbiont of Bathymodiolus puteoserpentis (Logatchev) (assembly GCF_900128525.1). Taxonomy (GTDB): domain Bacteria; phylum Pseudomonadota; class Gammaproteobacteria; order Methylococcales; family Methylomonadaceae; genus Methyloprofundus. Next base: position 12,397 of record NZ_FQTQ01000173.1, on the reverse strand, counting down.
ATACGGTTTGTAACCAATTTTATAAACAAAGTAACAACAAAATTTTTAACACCACTAACAAACAAACTCAGCATACAGAAATCAAAACATCAGGTGAAGTAGAACTAGAATCAATAGAAATATTAGATATTAATAACCAGATAACGAGTGAAATAAAATCCCAAGACCCTTTGAATATAAGGCTAACACTAAAATTTAACTCTCCATTAAAAAAACCAGAAATAGTCATTGGTACACACACAACTGACTTTGTATATTTAACTGCATGCTCGACTGCCATCTATGATGAACGCCCTGATTTCACTGCTGGCTTACACACTGTTCACTGCATAATACCTTCATATCCAATAGCACCAGGCATATATTGCATACGACTATCAATTTTTGACCAAAACCGTCGAGATATATACTCAGGAGAAACACTAAAACACTTTACAGTTTCACCTAAGAGTAATGAGATGAAAGAAGCTGGATTAAGAACGCTTGACTTACCTTCAAACTGGGTAATTAACAACAAAATTATCAAATGAACAATATACCCCAAACTAAAGATAGTAAGGCAGTTACTAACACTCCTTTTTATTCGTCCGCATTGAGGGAAATTATTATAATTAGCAGATATATTGACCGAGAAATGTTTTTTTATAATTTCAAGTTGAACTATTAAGATGAAAGCCACATGAACAAATCAATACAAATTAACTTATCTTCTAATTGTAACAAGCTCTACATCTTCTTCGGAGGAATTGCTGCCGGAATTGTAATTCCTCCATTTGAATTTTATAACGCATCAAAAATAATTGATGAAAATAAGATATTTATCAGGGATTTCACTCAGTGTTGGTACCAGAATGGACTCCCTGGGATAAGTAAGGATATCTATTCTACAGCACAACATATTCGTACCCTGATAGAAAGAATAAAACCAGATAAAGTTTTTTTTGTCGGAAACTCAATGGGTGGATATGCTGCAATTGCATTTTCTAGTCTAGTTGGTACTGGTGAAGTAATTGCATTTGCACCTCAAACATTCATTTCTCCTTTCTTACGTATTAAACATAAAGATTCTCGATGGAAAAAACAAATCATAAACACCTATAGAAAAAGCCTCTTGAAACGCAATATTTGGGATTTAAGGCCATTATTGCTGCGTTTGAATACGGGACGTAAAATTTCTATTTTCGTTTCAACAAAAGATAAACTTGACCATATTCATGCATCTCATATTGACAACATTCATGGTGTTAATATTTATGAATTTGATGATGGAGGTCATGATATAGTGAAGCTATTACGGGATATGGGGAAATTACCTGAAATAATGTCTGGAGTATATACCCAATAAATTGCGCAAATTCCCCTGGTGGTTAAATAAGAAAATATTACTATTAAAATTTAATCAAGGTTTGATCTTAAACTTATTACATTAAATACCAAAACGATTTTCAGAAAATTAATGTCATGGAAAAAATAACAAGTAAAAAACCATTTCAATCACCTGCCTTTATTGTTGGCTGCCCTCGAAGTGGAACGACGTTACTCTCTGCAGTTTTAAATCGGCACCCCGATATTTGTGTCACACCTGAAACTAACTTTCTATATTTACTATCCAAAATACCCAATACTAATGAAGGATTTAAAGAGAATTGGCCTCAAGCTCTATACGATATAGCCGATTCCATGGCACCTACGGATATTTGGAGCAAGCCCGCAAAACAAATTTATGACAAACTGAATGGGCAGCCCACAACAGGAAAAGATGCTTTTTTAGTTTTAGGACAATTAATTGCAAATAAGGATAATAAGCCACTATGGATAGAAAAAACACCAAACCATGTACATTGCTTACCCTTTATTCGCCAACTTTTCCCAAAAGCCCCAATTATTAATATCATTAGAGATGGACGTGATGTTGCCTACTCACTTACTAAAGTAAAATTCGGCAGTATTATATATTTCGAAAACCTTTTGCTCTGGTTAAGTATCATAAAAAAAACAAGAGAATTTGAACACCAAGATAATAATACACTTTCAATTCAATACGAAAATCTTATTACCAACCCTGAAGAGACAACCCGTCAAATCTGCCATTTTTTATCTGTCCCATATTTTCATTCTATGCTTGAACCTCAATCATCGGATCATGCTTTAATAGAAAAAACAGCCAAACACAAAAGCCAAGTCGGCAAGCTTATCGACAAAAATAAATTAGCGACATGGAAGCAAACTCTCTCGCATCAATTACAAAAGACTGCCTTGATGATTAGCTACCATGAGCTAGTACACTATGGCTATGCTTTACCATACAATGATGCAACATTATCTCTCAACCTATCAAAACTACTACTAGAATCTAGGCATCACCGAGAGTTATACAATGAAATCCTTGATGCCATTGCTAATGGAAAGAAATCATATGCATTATCTTTTACAGAAACACTAACTGAAAATAAAAAAATAGTACCACCACGCCTATGGGTCACAGATGAAGTCCCATTGCCCAACTTTAAACTAAGAACATCACACGTACAAAATCTTTTATTTCTTCTGAAAATGCTCCAACGCCTTATATCCCTTAAATTACATGGAACTCAAGTTGTTTGGGTACTTCACCCAGAAAATAACCCATCCGAAACGTGGGTGATACGTAAAGTTTCGGAATTTTTAATGTCTAAATTAGCAACCAATATAATTGTTGAATTAAATGATAATAACAAAATTACACAAACAATTAACCATTATCATCTAAATGATAAAAAATGTTTATTTAGCTCAAAACCTAATTTTTCCCAACAATTAAATAAGATTTTTGCGTAACAACAAACAACATTTAACCTCCACAACTTACGACTATATATGGCCATTTACTTCCTAACACCTGACTATACTCATCCATCTGGTGGCGTTCACGTTATTTACCGACATGTAGATATATTGAATGCACACGGAATGAAAGCCTATGTCTTACATACCAAACCTGGATTTCGGTGCGAATGGTTTGCTAATACGCCCCCAATTGCCTATCAAGATAAAAGTTTATTGCGCAAAGTCTCATCTAAAATATTAAAGCTATTAAAGAAAGAACTGCCGCATGAAATTCATCTAGTAAATGAAACACCTATAAAAAAATTAACATCAACTGACTATTTGGTTTTGCCCGAAATTTATGGCCCCACCATGACCGACATGGCGCCGGGCGTTCCTAGAGTTTAGTTATGACTAAAATGGCCTTATCAATTGTAGAAGTACTAAATAACAACGTGTACCAAAGTATAATTAACAAACATTATTTTCTAAATACAAAAAAGTGTTTATTTAGTTACCCCCCCCCCCCGAATGTTCATTACGGCTATACAATATATTCCCATAATACTTATAATCTCTGTTAATTTTACTAAAAACAGCTTTTACATTAAAACAATGGAGTATTCAGTTGAATATTTACTATCTTTGTCCCGACATTAAACACGCCTGCGGTGGTATTAAAATAATCTACCGGCATGTCGACTTGTTAAATGCTAATGGTTTTTCCGCCTATGTTCTGCACCATAAAAATGGCTTTCGCTGTGATTGGTTTGTTAATGAAACGCGTATCGCCTACTTAAAACCTGAGCTTTATCGTCGTATCTACAATAAAGCTGGAAAAATACTTCACCCCGAAGCTGTACGTAAAATCCCTCTTTCTCAGGGTAAACAATCATTTATTGATGAAAACGATATTCTCGTCATGCCTGAATTTTATGGCCCTGATATTGTGCATTTTGGCCAAGGTATTAAAAAAATCATTCTTAATCAAAATGGCTTTATGACATTCCAAGGCTATTCTTTTGTAAAAGATCGCTTGATTACGCCTTATACAGATAAAGATACCCTAGGGGCTTTAGTTAACTCAGAGCATTGTGCAGATTATTTAAAATATGCCTTCCCTGAGACTCAACTCTATCGATTTTATCTATCAATTGATCCTGCCTTATTTTCGTATCAGGAAAAAAAGAAAAAACAAATCTGTTTTTCTCAGGTTAAAAACAGTGCTGATGCGATGCAAATCATCAATATTTTAAAGTTTAGGAATGCACTTGCTGACTTTGAACTTGTTCCTTTTGTAAATATTAGTGAACACCAAGTTGCCGAATTAATGAAAGAATCCTTAATTTTTATTAGCTTAGGCAATCGTGAAGGTTTTGGCCTCCCTCCAGCGGAAGCAATGGCCTGTGGTTGCATCACAATTGGTTATCATGGTTGGGGAGGTGAAGAATTTTTTAAATCTGAACATTCTTTTCCAATTAATGATGGTGATATTATTCATTTTGCAGATACTATTGAAAAAGTCATCCAAGCATATAATAATGATAATTCTTTTTTCCTGAAGGAAAGGAAGCAAGCCGCTGATTTTATCAGTAAAGTATATTCTCTTGAGAATGAAAAACAAGCTCTTATAAGCGCATGGAAAACAATTATTCATTAATATCTACGTTACTTAATTAAAAATATATTATGGAAAAAACAGCCCGCATTATTGCCTTTCACCTGCCGCAATTTCACCCGACCCCTGAAAATGATAAATGGTGGGGGAAAGGCTTTACCGAATGGACAAATGTTGTCAAAGCAAAACCATTTTTTCCAGGACATTACCAACCTCATCTACCCGCAGACTTGGGCTTTTATGACTTACGTTTACCCGAGGCACGCCACGCCCAAGCTGAATTAGCGAAACAATATGGTGTTGAAGGTTTTTGTTACTACCATTATTGGCTGGGGGATGGTAAACGCATGTTAGAGCGCCCTGTTGATGAAATACTGGCCACACAAGAACCTGACTTTCCATTTTGTCTTTGTTGGGCTAATCATAGTTGGAATACTGCGTGGCAAGGGACTGATAAAACTTTAGTCGAACAAACCTATCCTGGACGCGCAGACCATCAAGCACATTTTGATTATTTGCTCAAAGCCTTCAAAGACTCACGTTATCTCACGGTTGATGGTAAACCCATTTTTGTTGTTTACAAACCAGATGATATTCCTGAAGTGCAAAATGTCATGGAATTCTGGCGTGAATGTGCTATTAAAAGCGGCCTTCCCGGGCTTTACTTAATTGGCGTATCCCATAGAGATGAAAGCTGGGATCCGCGCACACGGGGGCTTGATGCGTCGATTATGCAAGCATTACCCAATCGAGATGGCCGTATTCCCAGACGCTATTTGAGTACAAAATTAAAACTGGCCTTGCAAGGCAATAAACACGAATTAACGATTTGGGACTATGAAGAAATCGCCCCCATTCTGTTAAGAAGTAATACTGTTGACTGGCCTGATTATCCAATTGTACTGCCTAATTGGGACAATACGCCGCGCAGTGGTATGCGTGGTATTGTCTTTAACGGCTCTACGCCTGAATTATTCCAAAAACACTTACATGAAGCTGTTTCCCGCGTAAGTAGTCGGCCAAAAGATGAAAGCATTGTTTTTCTGAAAGCATGGAACGAATGGGCAGAAGGCAATTATGTCGAGCCGGATGTGAAATTTGGACATGGCTACCTAGAAGCGATTCGTAATGAAGTCATCAATCCGGCAGAATAAATCATGTTAGACCCCTTTTCTAAAAAAATCTTTCATTCCGCTCATACTGCCGTTGCAAACGGTGGTCGCGGCCCATTGATTTTAATGTATCACGGCACGCCTGCTACAAAAAGTCCTGCAAGCTCCATTTACTCCGTTACCGCTAATAACTTCCAACAGCAATTGGACTTATTAAAAAATAATGGCTGGACAACAAAATGTATTGCTGACTTACCCAATATTGATAGTTTTCCAGATAAAACCGTTATTTTGACCTTTGATGATGGCTACCTCGATAACTATGAAAGGGCTTACTTACCATTGTTGGAAAGAGACATGACGGCAACGTGGTTTATTGTCACGCAGGTTATTGGCAAACAGGCAGACTGGTTAGAGCGCACTTCAGGCGAAACCGCAATGCTTGATACAGAGCAGTTAATTACCATGGCAGCATCAGGCATGGAAATAGGTTCACATACCATGAGTCATGCAAAACTCTCTGATATTTCTGATGCAAAACAACAAAGCGAAATCATAGATTCCAAACAACAACTAGAATCACTATTAAATCGACCAGTCAAATCGTTTGCTTATCCTTATGGTTTGTATAACGACAGTAGCTTAAAGTATGTACAACAAGCGGGTTATCAATTTGCCTGTAGCGTCAGGCCAGGCTGGTTTAATAATGAAAAGAACCCATTATTATTACGTAGAATATGTATTAACCTTGATGACTCTCTCTCAACCTTTGCCCGTAAACTCGCCTTTGCAGATTGTGATGTTAACTGGAAAAAGATGGGGAACTATGGCATTAACCGTATTCGTTCTAAATTTTCTGGAAAAATATGAGCTCCTATACTAAAGATCTTATCTCAGTAATAATGCCCTGCTTTAACGCAGAAGCCAATATAGAAAATAGTATTCTCAGTGTCTTACAGCAAACTGAAGCTCACTTTGAACTTATTGTTGTCGATGATGGTTCGCGTGATACATCCTTAACAATTTTGCATCAACTGCAAGGTAAAGACTCACGCATCAAGGTATTTAGTAAAGCTAATGAAGGGGCAGGTCCTACCAGAAATTATGGTTTACAACATGCCTCAGGTGAGTTCATTGCTTTTCTTGATTCCGATGACTATTGGGATAAAGATTTTTTAAACATAATGCAATCGGCTTTACTACAAAGCAACACCGATTTAGTTTATTGTGGCTGGCAAAATATTGGTCTTGAAGGCGGTCGCGGCGAACCCTTTATACCCCCTGATTATGAAAATGAACATAAATACGAATCCTTTTTACAAGGTTGCCGCTGGCCAATTCACGGCGCATTAACTCGGCATGCTGCGATTGATGCAGTCGGTGGTTTTGATAATCACTTAAGCTCCTGTATGGATTATGACTTATGGCTAAAAATTGCAACAAGCCATAAAATCCACTTAGTTCCTCAGGTTTTATCTTTTTATTTGCATCATGAAGGCGAGCAAATTACCAAAAATAAAGCGAGAATTGCCTTTAATCACTGGCAGGTACAAAAGAATTTTATTCAACAACACCCAGACGTTATTGATGCTCTAGGCAATGAAAAAATTCGTGATTTAACGATAGGCGAACTACTAAGGCGTGGCTATGATTGTTACTGGCAAAGAGACCTTGTTGCAGCACGTACTATTTTTAAAGCCGTTATGCAGCATCATTATGGCTCATTGAGTGACTGGAAATATATGTTGCCCTCTCTACTGCCTTATTCATTACACCAAAAACTGCTTAAAAAAATGGATTCGTCCTCATGAAAAAATTAACTATCTGCCTATGTAGCTATAATAGGTCAGAGCGACTTCCTAAGCTTATTCAAGCATTAAGAGCGCAGGCCTCTCCTATACCTTTTGAAATATTAATTATTGATAATAATAGTACTGATAATACGCAAGCAGTTATTGCAGAGTTAATTAAATTAGAAGGAGCACCACTTCGAACTGTTATTGAAACACAGCAAGGCATTCCTTTTGCCCGCAATAGAGCCATAGAAGAGTGCATGCAAAGTGATTACATGCTCTTTATTGATGACGATGAATTGCCATGGCCTAAAACAATTGAATCCGCAATATATTCTCTTGACATAGAAGGGGCAGAATGTGTCGGCGGGAGAGTCAATATTAATTTTGGTTCATCCGTTCGCCCTGCATGGCTAGAAGATAAACTATTACCTTTCTTTGCAGCAATTGATTATGGTAACACTCCATTTTGGATTACAAATAGCTCTACCCCTGTTTGGACTAGTATAATAGCTTATCGAATGACGCTCTTCAGAAACAACCCTAAACTACGCTTTGACTCGCGTTATAATCGCAAAGGTAAAGGCATTGGTGGCGGCGAAGATGGCATCATGTTTCAGCAATTACTCCAACAGAAAGTAAAAATTCGCTACCAACCGGATATGGCCGTTGATCATTTTATCGAAGATTGGAAAATACGACGTAGCTATTTTTTAAAACTACACTTTATTGCAGGCCGCAAATATGGGCAATTCCAAATGGAAAATTATGCACGCACAATATTGGGTGTCCCTCCATTTATGTTGCCCCAATTATTTCAAAAAATAGGCAAAACACTGGGCATGTTTTTACGCAGCCAACCGGGTGTCTTACGTGAAGCCATGAATGCATCCCATGCGCTCGGTAGCATCTATGGGAAATTTTTAGCGCGTCATGAAAAGCAGACACATTAAACTATGTCATTTGAAAATAAAACCTTGCAAGTCCTGATTTGTACCCATAATCGTACAGAGCTATTACAGCGTGCTATCCATTATTTAAATCAGGCCACTAGACCTAAAGCTTATAAAATATCGCTTTTTGTGGTTGCTAATGCTTGCACTGATACCACCGCTCAATACTTAGCACAATATCAAGCCACGCAAACACATGAGCAACTAAACTTGGAGTGGTTCAGCGAACCTGTTCCCGGTAAATCCAATGCTTTAAACAGTGCCATCCCCAAATTGACAGCCAACATCATTGCTATGGTTGATGATGATCACCGTGTGGATGCAAATTACTTTATGGCCATTAGCCACGCACTAACCCAATATCCCAAAGCGGATTTTTTCTGTGGAAAAATCATTCCGGATTGGGATGGCAGTGAACCGCACTGGGTACATGAGCAAGGCCAATATCGCATCTATCCCCTTCCCGTCCCGCGCTTTGATTTAGGGGAAGACTCTATTACCATCACACAGGATATTGCCGTTCCGGGCGGCGGCAATCTTGTCATCAAAAAAGAACTATTGACTAAAATTGGCAATTTTTCGACTGCCTATGGGCCAGTTGGGCATAATTTAGGCGGCGCTGAAGATATTGAATGGATTATCAGAGCGTATAAAGCGGGTGCGCAACTATACTATATCCCTGAAATCGTTCAATATCATTACGTAGAATCAGAGCGTATGACACTGGCTTATGTTATCAAAAAAGCCTATGAACGCTCCTCTTCTACCATTCGGCTTAATGATGAAGCCAAAAATTTTACCGGCTTATTTCCACGCTACCTACTGCGCAAACTGATAACCTATTTTCTCTACAGCCTGTTTAGCATTTCAAATAATGCACGTCGATTTTATCTCGTCAGATTAGCGGCAGCCGTTGGCGAAATCAAAGGCTTTCTCATGGCAAAACCAGAAACAATATGAACTTATTACAAAAAATATTTGACCGTGAATTTATTGCAAAAAACGTGGCGGAGTGTAATTATCAAGCTAGGGAGCACATTTACCAACTGATTCACCCTGACATGCCCGACCCTGTTTTTATTATTGGCTGCTCGCGTGCGGGAACAACCGTCACATTTGAAACCATTCGCAGTTCAACTGACTTAAATTCGTTTCCTTATGAAATTCCGCAATTTTGGCATAGCTTAGTCGGTCCCTGGGATGATAATTGGCATTCTGAAGCTGCCACGCATAACGATGCACAGCCGGAACACCGCGACAAAGCATTGGCTTATTTTTATGCACGCTTAGGCAAAGGACTTATGCTAGATAAGAGCTGTATCAATGTCATGCGCATAAGTTATCTACATAGTTTATTTCCTAATGCTTACTTTATTTACCTGCAACGTGATGGGCGTGATAATATCAGCTCCTTAATGGAGGGCTGGAAACAACGCGGACGTTTTGATTTGCATCAGTATTTAGGCAAACTACCCGCCGACGTGCAAATTAATCAAGGGGAATATAATGACTGGTGCTTTTTTCTCCCCCCTGATTGGCGAGATTATAATCAGGCATCGCTCGAAGAGGTTTGTGCGTACCAATGGATTACAGCCAATCAAATGGCACTGGATGCAAAAGCACTGATTCCCAGTGAAAAATGGATTCATATGCGTTACGAAGATATTTTTGATGACCCGGTGGCTATGTTTCAAAATGTTTTTGCACAATTGCAATTACCTTTCTCTGAGCAATTAAAATCACGGTGTGCGACATTAAACAAACGCCCTACCAGTATCGTCAACGGGCCACCTAAAAAAGAAAAATGGAAAAGCCAAAATCCGGAAGCCATAGAAAAAATACTGCCAACAATAGAGCCAATGATGCAAACGTTAGGTTATCAATAAGCAATCATGTCAATAAGTATTGATATATTTTTCGCGACTTACATAGACATAATAAAGGTGTAAAACAAGTGAAAAAACAAACATTACACATACTACAAGTTTACCGTGGTTTGGCTGTCTTATTTGTTGTGTTCTATCATGCTATATTGATAATTTTTAATAATGACGAGTTTTACAGCTTTTGGGAGTTGCTATCTTGGGGTTACAGTGGTGTCCATATTTTTTTCGTATTAAGTGGATTTATTATTTGCTTTATTCACTTTTCAGATATCAATAAGCCAAGTAGAGCGGGGAAGTACCTATATAAACGGTTTACCAGAATATATCCAGTCTATTGGGTTGTGTTACTTATTTTCATTCCCGCATATCTAAGCAGTATTAATTCCATTAATATTTACCATATATTCGAGAATATTACACTTCTTCGTGTATCTAACCACGACAAGATTATTGCAGTAGCATGGACGTTATCACATGAAGTTTTATTCTATGCTATATTTTTCGTATTAATATTAAATCGTACAGTTGGTTCTATTGTAATTTGTTTTTGGACTCTTCTTATAATTTACTACTTAGCTACTGGATCAGTTTTTATGCCCCCCCTATAGTTTGACAAAAATAACAGGTATCGAATATGGAGCCTTTACGAACTTGTTTCGCCTAGCAAGCCAGTCAATTAATATATTATTCTTTATTGGTGCGCTGTCTTATCTAGCTATGAAGCTATTATTAGTTAACTCACATAGAGAGGTTATTGCTAAAATTTCAATTACAATTGGCATTGCCCTCTTTATAATAGCTTGCGTTCTTTGGCTAAATTCAGGCTTAGGTTACGTTCATTGGAGCTCATTTAATTTTATCTTTGGTGTGGCTGCATTTTTTCTTATGATTGGAACAGCTTCTGAAACTATTGAAATATGGGCATCAAATCGTTTTTTTTTACTTTTACTTGGCAATGCATCTTACTCCATTTACCTTATTCATTATGCTGTTCAAAAATGGATAAATAGTACTATGAATGAAACTTAGCAATAGAACTGAATTTATTATTCATTATATTAATAATATCTCCCGTTATAATAGGTTTGATATTTTATCGTATAGTGGAGTCGCCATTATTAAACTTCTTTAAACAGAAGTCATAGACATTAGACGGCTTTGTTGCACAAATAAAACTTATTAAAATCAAATTTTCATACTAAAAATGATGACTAAAAACTCGGTTTTTCACAAAATAACGCCACTTGAAAAAATTAACTCATTTATTTTATTATTTTTTTACGCATTTGATTTACGCAACAAAGCTACATTAGGCTATCAATAATCAATCATGACAACACAAGCCAATACTAAGCCTTTAGTCAGCGTTATCATTCCGGCCTATAATGCAGAAGCCTTTATCGGCAAAGCAGTCAATAGTGTTTTAGCACAAAGCTATACCCACTTTGAACTACTAATCATTAATGATGGCAGCACCGACCAAACTGCCGCCATCGTCGCCAATTACCACGATGCCAGAATCAAACTTATTACCCAAGTTAATGGCGGCTTAAGCAATGCCCGGAATACGGGTATTCAAACAGCACAAGGGGATTACCTGGCATTTCTGGATGCCGATGACTACTGGGCACCGACAAAGCTTGCAAAACAAGTGGCCTTATTACAGCAAAACCCCGCATTAGGTTTTTGTTCCAGCCAATCACGTATTGAAACTCCCGAAGGCGAATTTCTGAATGACTGGCCTTGCCCCGATATAACAGGCAACACACTGCAAACCATTTTTGTACAAAATGCCGCGATCACAGGCAGTGGTTCAGGAGTCATGGTGACGCAAGCCTTACAAAAACAAGCCGGTTTATTTGATGAATCTTTAAATAGCCTTGAAGATATTGATATGTGGATGCGCTACGCCGCCTTGGCTGAATATTGTTGCATACCGGAAACGCTAACCATTATCACCAAACGCCCTGACAGTATGAGTAGACACTTAGAGACTATGCGTATCAGTGCTATCAGGGTATTACGCAAAAATAGGTCACTGCTCGATAAATCATTACAAAAAGGGTTTTGGCGCACGTGTTATGCCAGCATGTTATGTGATTATGCAAAATGGGAAGCACGGAGTAATTTAAAAATAACTGCAATTCAACATCCCTGAATTCAAGTCATAAGTGCATAACCCAGTAAATTTTTTATATCTACCCCAGTTAGCTCTTCAAAAGCTTCATAA
>NZ_FQTQ01000172.1 GCF_900128525.1 methanotrophic endosymbiont of Bathymodiolus puteoserpentis (Logatchev) | reverse complement strand
AAAGTTGCAGAGGGTTTTAAAGAGTCAATGCGAATTGTATTTGATGAGCACCTGAGGCAATGGAATTATACTGCCATTCCTGACGCAACAACTTTATAAGTTGCCTAAGTTATTTCATGCACATTCCTAAGCTTATTGTCATTAAAAGTATAAACGGTTTTAACACCCGCACTGACATGACAACTCAAGATATAACCAATGGCATTAGGTGTCTTACTGACAAAACGTAGGACTGCTTCTTCAGATGCTAAAACATAAGGTGGTGATACCCCGTTAAAATATTGCGCATCCCAATAACGCTCTAATTCAAAAGAAGTGAACTGTAAAAATTGCTCAGTTACCGACTTACGTACTAAATTGTCCGCACTTAAATTGATAGGAATCCATCGATCCCCTTGTTCAGTTAACTGCTGTTTACACAGAAAAATACGTTTTACTTGTTCCGCATTTAATGACGATATCTCTGAGCGCTCATTCACAATGATACTTATATCTTGCGCATAACTAGAGGAGGTACACGCCAGAATAAATATAACAACACGGGCAAGTAACCTTTTCAAAAAACCAAGCATCATCAGAAAAACATCGCAATTGACGTTAATACGCCACTTGGCGCATTAAACTGATTATTTTTCCCAAAACGATATTCTACCTTCAAAACTAATGGAGGAGCAGGCCGCCAGGCTAGGCCTACAACACCCACATGAATCGGTACGGCTTGAGATCGCTCGTAGACAGCATGGTTATTTTTATTACCATACATATATTCATAACGACCTACAGCAAATATCTGCTCAAACAAAGGTACCACTCCTTGTAAATAGAGTCCGTAGTGATTATGAGTATTATAATTTGGAGCTAAATTAAAGAATGATTCTAGTTGTAATTCAAATTGGTTTTTCTGCCATAAAAAATCGACACCCAAAGTATGCTGCCAATCAACGCCATTTTGTACATCTATTTGCGCAGCAACGAAAGAACTACCGATATTTAAGTCACGACTAAGCTGATAATTAACTCGCCCACCAAAAGCATAATTAAACTCATACTCATCCTTGGTGAGCTCTAAATCTGCCGAATCATCAGCAAACAGAGTGACATTAAAATCATGCTCAAAAAGTGAGCTATTATAAAAAACAGAGAGCCCAGTGCTATGCTGTGGTACAACATTACCCTTGGTAATCATCGGGCGTGAGCTAGTCCACACCAAGGGAGCGGCATGAAGTATATTCCAACGACTGAATGGAGTCAGCGTTTTACCAAATCTTAATTTAAACTCATGGTTGATTAAGAAATCGGCATATAATCGCTCTACTTTAAATGCATCTGTAAAAGATGCAACCCCCCCCAAAGTGAATAAGTCCTCCAATTCTAACTCTGAAAATAGTCGTAACCGACTAAAAGGATTCCAAGAAATAAATAGACTTAAATCTTCCAGCCCTGCTTGCTGTACGCCGTCTTTAAAAGAACTATAAGACGCTTTAGTATAGCCGCCTAGCGTTAAATGATAAGCGGGTATATGATAACCTCTACCCCACTGATATGAGGGAGGCAAAGTGTCTTCAGCTTGCACTGGGCGCATAGTGAGCAATAATAGAATGACTAACACACTAAGCCTACTGCCACACTGCCAACCAGCATGTCTAAATCGAGCCTTATAAGAATTTAAAATGACCATTCGTTATCGCTTACTACTTTCCTATATGCTGATAAGTTTAGCCTCGACTCTTCTTATCACTTTAATGTTTTTTATGCATTTTAGCACCGTATTAACAGAAGAGGTCGAAAGTGATTTAAAGATTGAGACTTTATCCATGATGCAGCAAATTGACTTGCATTTATTTGAGCGCATACAAAATATTATGACCTGGAAAAATCTAGAAATTATGCAAGATATTCGCATACAGGATATAGATAAGCGCCTTGCTAGCTTTTTACAGGAAATGAATACGGGCTATCAAGGCATGTATCAATTTCTCTTAGTCACCGATCAAAACCAACAGTTTATTGCCGCTAGCGATAGACAGTTCAATACCATGATTTCGAACCTTCACTCCCACTCATGGCAGTCGACTATCACAGATAACCAGCCACTTTATGTTCAGACCAGCGACCCTAAAAGCAGCTTTTTTTCGCTTGCCGTCACCATTTCAGATCAATTTACGCTAGGCCTATTAGGTTATTTACGTGCAGCGGTAGAGTGGGATACCATCTACCGCATATTAGAGTCCCCGCTGCCATTTTTACAAAATAAGAGTCACTCATACACAATGCTTGTTGATCAAAATAATAATATTATTGCGGCTTCTCATGCATTGCGCAAGGCGGGGCTTTTATTAACCCAAGTTCCAGAAAGTTGGAATTTAAAAAATACCGCAAAAGGGGTTCAACAAATTAATCAATCTTTTTTACATCACCAAGACTGGATGATCGCTTGGGCACAATCAACTGGGCACCGCTCTTATAAAGGCTTAGGCTGGAAAGTCTTTGTTATGCACCCGCTTGATAATGCCTTAAAACCTGTTTGGCAAATGTGGCACATATTACTTAGCTTTCTTGCCTTTACCACGCTGCTTGCTGCCGCGGTTTCTCTCTGGATGGCTCACCGAATAGCCGCGCCTATTATCCAATTAGCACGTTTTACGCGTGAGTTCATGCTCGACCCAAAAACCGCCCCTCCCCTGATCAAAGCCAGTGGTGAAATAGCTGAATTAAATGAGCAATTCATGCTGATGGTCAGCAATTTAGAGCAGTCGCAACAAGATAGAGTGCGTATGGCTAAATTTGCAGTCATCGCTGAAATGGCTGCCACGATGGCACATGAAATTCGCACTCCGCTCGGAATTTTACGCTCATCAGCCCAAATACTCAGGCGCGAAAAAAATCTATCGCCTATTGCCGCAGAAATGATTGGCTTTATCAGCAGTGAAACCACACGCCTTAATCAATTGGTCAGCAGTTTACTGGAATCCTCTCGCCCTCGTGAAACTCACTTTAGCCGCCGTGCATTCACCCCCGTTATTGAGCATACTATCGAGCTATTACGCACCCAAGCAGAAAAAAAATATATCACAATCAGCTTAGATAAACACTGTATTGATGATGAATTAAACTATGATTGGGATCAAATGCTACAAGTGTTTTTAAACTTAATGATGAATGCGATGCAACATATGCAAGAAAATGGTCATATTGCCATTAGTATATTATCAACTGACAGTCACTTAATGATTCAAGTCGCTGATGATGGTTCTGGCATTAGCGACACACAAAAAGAAAATATTTTTGAACCCTTTTACACTAGCCGAAAAGAAGGTATTGGTCTAGGTTTAACGGTGGTACAACAAATCATTAGCACACACCAAGGTACGATAGAGATTAGCGACAGCCAATGGGGCGGTGCGTGCTTTACTATTCATCTACCGCTCAATAACAAGGATAAAACATGAAGCAAAAAAATATTTTAATTGTTGATGATGAAGCAAAAATGCGCCGCATTTTAGAAATCATGCTGCAGCAAATGGAATTTAATGTGTTTCAAGCGGAGGACGGCCTAAAGGCTTTACAAGTCACTCAAGATGAGCAGATCGATTTAATTATCACCGATTTACAAATGCCTAACCTAGATGGCTTAGGCCTACTGAAACAATTACGCGCTAAGAGTAATGCCGTACCTGTTATTATGGTAACCGCTCATGGCACGGTAGAAACAGCCGTCACAGCCATGCAATACGGAGCTAGCGATTATATTCTGCGCCCGTTTGAATTAGAAGCAGTAGAAGCTGCGGTACAACGCGCACTTAAACTCGCGAAAATAGAGCAAGAGAACAGTTACCTGCGCTCTGAATTAGATTCAGGCTGGGGGGAATTTATCGGTAATAGCTCTGCCATGCAGAGTATTTATACACTTATTCAACAAGTTTCAGCAACGAAAACCAGCGTCTTAATTCAAGGGGAAACAGGCACAGGTAAAGAGCTAGTAGCACGCGCCATTCACCGAGCCTCACCAAGAAGAGACAAATTATTTGTCGCCATTAACTGTGCAGCCATTCCCGCCGACATTCTGGAAAGCGAGCTATTTGGCTATCAAAAAGGTGCCTTTACGGGGGCGCATAAAGATAAAGTAGGAAAATTTGAACTCGCTGAAGGTGGTACGCTATTTCTTGATGAAATCACTGAAATGGACTTTAACCTACAAGCTAAATTATTACGCGTATTACAAGAGCGGCGTTTAGAACGTTTAGGTAGTAATACCAGCATTGCTATCGATATTCGTATTATTGCTGCCTCTAACCGTGACCCAAAACAGGCAATAGCGACACAAAAACTACGCGAAGATTTATATTATCGGCTCAATGTCTTTACCATTGAATTACCTAATTTACACGCACGAGAGCAGGATATTATTATCCTCGCTGAGCATTTTCTACAAAAGCACGCCCAAGAATTTGGCTTTCCCTATTCAGGCATCAGTACGGATGCAAAGCAATTTTTACTACACTATGCTTGGCCTGGCAATGTACGTGAACTGGAAAATATGATGGAAAGAGCCATCGTTCTAAGTGGGGGGCGTCTTATTGAAACCTCGCACCTCCCGTTTAATATTCAACAAGAAAAAGCCCCTTTAGTTGCAGCTGACAAACAAACAGAAAATCTCACTGACAGCGTCCAAGACCTCAATGCACATGTAGAGCAATTAGAGCGACGTTTAATTAAACAAGCACTAGATAAAACCCAGAATAATAAAGCCAAAGCAGCACAACAGCTCAATATTAGCGAACGTAGTTTATGGTACAAAATTAAAAAATATGCTTTATCATAAATTTCTTTTGACATCAACACACTCAATGCAATATTATAGCCACTTAGTTAATTTCACTTTCATATGCAATGATCTTCGCTATTAACTTGTAAAAGGGAAACACTTGATTTTTAAGTGTATTACGCACCATTCTCAACGCATGAAAAGGACTTATACATGCCCACTACCAACAATGTCCAGTGCATTGACCACCTAAAATCAACTCCTGTACAGCGTGTTAAGTTTTATTTAGCCGGTAAAAATGCTTTATGAACTTACTAAAACTATTCCGCAAAAAGACTTTCCCACATGGCATTCATCTCGAGGAATACAAAGACGAGACTAACGCTAAAATTACGCGTCGCTTGCCTTTTGCCCCTGAAATCATTGTCCCTTTAGCACAAAATATCGGTCGCCCCGCAAAAGCTATTGTCTTTAAAGGCCAGCACATTACGCGTGGCGAAGTCATTGCTGAAGCTGATGGTTTTATGTCAGTCCCTATCCATGCTCCTGTCACTGGCGTTATAAAAGCGATTGACCTGGTTAAAACCGCAGAAGGAGGCAAACAGTCTGCGATTATTATCACCACCTCATTGAACTCTGGCCAGCATGTTTTAACAACAGAGAGCACTATAGATTATCAACAACTATCCCGTGAAGACCTGATTAAAGCAGTACAAGAAACTGGCATTGTGGGCTTAGGCGGTGCGGCTTTTCCATCGCATGTCAAAATGACGGCCTCAGAAGATACTCCGATACATACATTATTAGTCAATGGCTGTGAATGTGAACCTTTTCTTACCACCGATCACCGCCTTATGCTGGAGAGGGTAGATCAGCTAATCTGCGGCATACATATAGCAATGAAATGCCTTGATGCACCGAAAGCTATTATTGGCATAGAAGACAATAAGCTCGATGTTTTACAGGAAATTAAACCGCACTTACCTAGCGATGGCAGCATTACCATAGAAGCCGTCGTCACTAAATATCCACAAGGTGCGCAAAAAATGCTCGCTTATTCTTTACTAGGCGTTGAAATTCCTTCAGGTGGTCGCTCATCAGCAGCAGGTTTAGCTATTTTTAATGTCGCCACCTTAGCTAAAATTGGTTTGCTCGTACCTGCCAAGCAAGGTTATATCGAACGCATTATCACCATCACCGGAGATAACCTGACCAACCCTGGCAATTATCTAGCGCCTATTGGGACACCATTACGCTTTCTACTGGATCATGCTGGTTTTACAGGGGGTGAAGCCTCTTTGGTTTTAGGTGGCCCGATGATGGGCATGCCCGCACGTTCACTTGATGTGCCTATTACTAAAGCAACGGGGGCAGTGCTGGTATTGGATGAACGGCTAACTAAGCATACTGATATATTGCCCTGTATAAAGTGCACACAATGCTTACAAGCTTGCCCTATTAATTTAAACCCGTCCGAGCTAGGCTTGTTAGCCGCCAAACGCCGTTACCAAGAAATGGAAGAAACCTATCACCTAAATGACTGCTTTGAGTGCGGCTGTTGTAGCTATGTTTGCCCCTCCAATATTCCACTGGTACAGTATTTCAGAATAGCTAAAACACTCAATCGTGAAAGACATTTGCAGGATGGCTAAATCTGGTTTACAAAGAGATGTCCTTTTTTATTTGTAAGTCAATAAAACAGATAACTGGTTTTCCGGTTAAAATAGCTTATGAATTTATTGAATCTATTTAGCACAAAAACCTTTCCTCATGGAATACACCCTGATGAGTATAAGGCTGAAACTAACGCTAAACCAACACGACGGCTCCCCTTTGCCCCTGAAATAATTGTACACTTAGCGCAAAACATAGGTAAACCCGCAAAAGCGATTGTTTTCAAAGGCCAGCTTGTGACCCGTGGCGATGTAATTGCTGAAGCGGATGGCTTTATGTCGGTACCTATCCACGCGCCAGTAACTGGCATTATTAAAGAAATTGATATTGCCCCCAATCCCAAAGGTGGCAAAGAACCGGCTATTATCATCACAACCTCATTAGACTCTGGACAACAAGTGCCAGCATCTGATCGTTATTATGATTATCAGCAAATGTCACGCGCAGAACTCATCAAAGCCGTGCAAGATATCGGTATGGTTGGCTTGGGCGGTGCGGCATTCCCAACCCATGTCAAAATGAATATACCTGCCGACCGTACTATTCATACCTTGCTAATTAATGGCTGTGAGTGTGAGCCATTTCTGACCACCGATCATCGGGTGATGTTAGAAAATATCGACAATTTATTACTCGGCATTCGTATTGCCATGAAATGTGTCGCCGCACCAAAAGCGATTATTGGCATTGAAGATAATAAGCTAGATGTTCTAGAGACAATAAAACCGCATTTGCCGAGTGACGGAACAATCACCATAGAGGCAGTGGAAACTAAATACCCACAAGGCGCAGAAAAAATGCTCGCCTACTCGTTATTAGATATAGAAATTCCATCAGGCGGATTACCTTCTGATGTCGGCTTGGCCGTTTTTAATGTCGCTACACTCGCAGAAATTGGTGCTTTATTACCCAAAGGGCAAGGTTTAATTGAGCGCATCATTACAATTACCGGTGACGACCTAGAGAAGCCAGGTAATTATTTAGCGCCCATTGGAACACCCTTACGTTATTTATTAGACTTTGCTGGTTTTCAAGGCGTAGAAGCAGAATTGATTTTAGGTGGCCCAATGATGGGCATGCCAGCTCGCTCACTGGATGTCCCAATCACCAAAGGCACAGGAGCGGTTTTAGTTTTAGACAAACGGGCCACGAAAAATGACGAGATTTTACCGTGTATAAAATGTACTCAGTGCTTACAAGCCTGTCCAATTAATTTAAACCCTTCCGAACTCGGCTTATTGGCAGCTAAACGCCAGTACGATGTAATGGAAGAAAAATATCACCTAAACGACTGCTTTGAATGCGGCTGCTGTAGTTATGTTTGCCCATCCAATATTCCACTCGTTCAGTATTTTAGAATTGCAAAAGTATTAAACCGCGAAAGGCATTTACAAAATGGCTAAATCTGATTTAAAAATTGATATACGCACCTCCCCGTATATTCGCAAAGCACCCAGCGTCGCGCAAATTATGCGCAATGTCGTTTATGCCTTACTCCCCCTAGCAGCCTACTCTGTATATCAGTTTGGTATTAGCGCCTTAGCTTTATTATTGGTAACCACCTTGTCCTGCATGGCAACTGAACACTTTTTCTGTTGGATGTCTGATAAAAAATCGACCATTCTCGATGCCAGTGCCGCTGTCAGCGGTTTATTATTAGCTATGACCTTACCCCCAGGCTTTCCCCTATGGATGGGCGCTGTTGCTGGTTTTACTGCCATCGCTATGGGTAAAACCTTATTTGGTGGACTGGGCTTTAATGTCTTTAACCCTGCTTTGGTCGGCCGTGCTTTTGTGCAGGCGGCCTTCCCAGTATCAATTACCACTTGGACTCCCGCACTCGCTGTAGACCGCTTTGTTGAATTTATCCCTTCGACATTAGCCTTACCGTTTATGAAACCCGCAGCCACCGCAGATTGGACGGCTCAGGTTGCAATTGATGGATTTAGTGGTGCGACACCACTGGCATTAATGAAGTTCCAAGGCATTATGACCGACTCTTATGATTTATTTATCGGTAATGTCACTGGCTCAGCGGGTGAAACATCCAGCTTATTAATTCTCGTCTGCGGCCTGTATTTAGTATACAAAAAAATGCTCGATTGGCGCATTCCCGCCGCGGTTATTTTTGGCACAGTCATTTCTGCTGAACTATTTTATTTTTTAGATCCGAATAAATACCCCTCTCCTACGTTTATGGTATTTTCAGGTGGCTTGATGTTTGCTGCCGTGTTTATGGCCAGCGATATGGTTGCATCCCCTGTAACCCCCTTAGGTATATTTGTCTTTGGCGTTTTAGTCGGTTTTTTAACGGTCATTATTCGTTTATTTGGCGGCCTAACAGAAGCCGTGATGTATGCCATTTTATTCGGCAATGCCGCAACACCCATTATTGAAACCTATACTCAACCACGCATTTATGGCGCACGCAAAAAAGCCAAGGAAAAATCATGAGTACGCCTGAAAATCAAGTACCAGAAATGCCCTCCAGCACTAAATTGATTAGCACTTTAGCGGTCGTTGCTATGATCTCAGGCTTATTAGTCGTCTTAGTTTATGAATTTACTAAACCCATTATTGCCGAGAACCAACGCTTAGCGACTGAACGCGCTATTTTTAAAGTACTACCTAAAGCCGTCAGTCGCCTCACCTTTGTTGTCGAGAACGACAAACTAACCCCAGCGGATGATAAAACCGTTGGTGAGTTGGTTTACGCTGGTTACGATAAAAACGATCAATTAGTCGGTATTGCTTTAAATGCAGCCGCTCAAGGTTATCAAGATACAGTTAAACTACTCTATGGTTATCAAGCAAATAGCGGCTGTATTACAGGGTTTGATGTACTAAAAAGTACAGAAACACCTGGGTTTGGCACTAAAATCACGACTGATCCTGACTTTTTAGCTAATTTTAAATGCTTAGATGCTAAAGTAAATCCAGAGCAATCAGGGTTAATTCATGCCATTAAAACCGTTCGTCACGGAACAAAACAACATGCCTGGGAAATTGATGCTATTTCTGGCTCAACCATTACCTCGAATGCGATTGGCCGAATGTTGAATAAAAGCGGTCAAGCATTACATCCTATCATTACTAAGAATTTGAGTTTATTAGAAACAGCGAAAATTCAGAGTAAGAATAAATAATCCATAAGGTGATTTATGACTCAAGCCACAAAAAAAGAAACGCCCTTAACACTCGATGTCTTTACCGCAGGTATCTGGAAAGAAAACCCTGTCTTTGTCATGATGCTAGGGCTTTGTCCGGTATTAGCCGTAACCAACTCCGTACTTAACTCACTGGCTATGGGTATTGCCAGTATTTTTGTACTGGTTTGCTCCAATGCCTTAGTCTCTGCACTACGTAATTTCATCCCTAAACAAGTCCGTATTACGACTTATATTATTATTATTGCCACTTTTGTGACTTTGGTTGACTATATTATTCAAGCCGTTAGCTTAGATTTATACAATAAGCTTGGCGCATTTATTCAATTGATCGTGGTAAACTGTCTAATTCTAGGTCGCGCCGAAGCTTACGCCTCTAAAAACTCTTTTACCAAATCTGTCGTTAGCGCTTTAGGTATGGGGCTTGGCTTTACATTGGCCCTGGTCATGCTCGGTGGCGTAAGAGAATTACTCGGTGCTGGACAGTTATTAGGTTATCAAGTCTTTAGTACGCAGTTCGAACCCTGGGTGGTAATGATCTTACCGCCAGGCGGCTTTATTGTGTTGGGCTCCTGGCTGTTGTTGATTAATTATATTCAGCAACGTAAAACAGGACAAATTATTGCCGCAGATGCAACAGCTCATTGTACAGTTAAGCCTTAATGTATGAGATTTCTCGTTACCCAAGAAATAAGGAACCGATATGAATCCAGAATCTCTTAGTTTTATCTTTCTCAGTGCATTTTTAATTAACAACTTCGTGCTCGCTATGTTTTTAGGCTTATGTCCTTTTGTTGGGGTTTCGGCAAAACGCGATACCGCATTTAACATGAGTCTAGCAACCACCTTTGTGATGTTTGTTAGTTCAACCTGTTCTTATGGCATTAACCAGATACTGATAGCATTTGATTTAGAATTTTTACGTTTAATCAGCTACATTGCATTAATTGCCTCATCAGTGCAATTAGTAGAGATGGTACTAAAGAAATTTAGCCCAGCACTATTTCGTGCTTTAGGTATTTTTCTACCGCTGATTACCACTAACTGCGCAATTTTAGGCGTTGCTTTGTTCCAAACCTCTCGTGAATATGATTTTTTACAGTCAGTATCTTTTAGTTTAGGGGCAGGAGCAGGTTTTGGTTTAGCCATTGTCTTAATGGCCGGGCTAAGAGAAAAACTAGAATTATCTAACTTGCCTAATATAACTCAAGCCGCAGCATTAAGTATGATGTTAGCAGGCATTTTATCACTGACTTTTATGGGCTTTGCAGGCCTTGGAGGGACAAATGCTTAATTTCCTAATTGCAATGGGGGTCATTTTTGGACTTATGATGGGCTGGATATACGTACAACAAGCCGCCAGAAAATATGCTGCTAAACACCCTGAATTTGGTGCTGCTAAAGAAGAAGGTTTAGGCTGTGGCAAAAACTGTGGCTGTAAAGGTGGTGTTTGCGAAAAATAACACCTCTCACCAAAGATAAGCCAATATACGCTCAGGTATACTGACTTGCTTCATATAGTGCCTATTTAATAGGTTTTGTGGGAGCGGCTTTAGCCACGATCATTCATACCACTATCGCGGCTAAAGCCGCTCTCACTTAAAGTGTTAACTGAAGAATGGAGTATTCCTACTTAACTTCAGTCAACACCTGCCGAGCACTTCTAAAAGTCAACCAACGCTCGCGCTGCCTTTGCTTATAGCTCGCCAATGGGTCAGCATCTCGCTGTACAGAAATCAAATATCCCTCGGGGTGATCTGCAGCCCACTGCACTCTGCCATCTCTTGGTACCACCTCTATAGGCTGCGTTAAGCGCCCCAAGAAATGAAACTGTCCTTGATAATTATGCACATAAGCGACGGGAATCCCTTGTTCTTGAAAGAATCTCACTTTATCTGCCGCAGGCTGCAAATTATAAGCCAAGCCAGTATATTTAAAAAAGTAGATAAACCCGATAAAAATAGCTAAAACTATCGAAATGCTAACTGCAAAGACTGATAACTGCCGCTGATACCAAGTAAAAGCCAATAAAACTAAACCAATAAGTAAGACACTTGAACCCCACTCATACCCCATTCCCTGCACCCAAGCCAATTTAGCAAAGACCGTTAATGATGGCATCAGTAATAAAAATCCCCCCGCCACACACAAAAATAAAGGTAAAACTAGCTCCGAAGATAAGCGACGTGGCTTTTCATTTTTAACCAACAAGCGTGTCATTAACAAACTAAAAGCAGGCAATAAAGGCACTAAATAATGCACTTGCTTACTTTGAATTAAAGAAAAAATAAGTAAGCCACTGACAAACCAAAGCAATGTTAAGCGCACGCCTTGATCATTATGCCAAGACAAAGGTCGTAATGACTGCCAAAAGCGCGGCCAAGTTATCCAGGGAAATAAGAATAACGGCATAAACGGCAAATACCACCAAAAAGGCCGAGCATGAATCTGCGTAGTCACCGCTCTATCAGCTGTTTGACTCCACAAAATAGCCTTCGCATAAGCATCTCCGCCTTGTATTGCAGCTGGTATTGCCCAACTTAAAGCAATCAAAGCACCACCCAGCAAGGCTAAAAAGGTAAAACCATACCAACGATAATAATTAACCGAAATATTTTTTTGTCGCCACACAGGAAACAATAAAGCAATAGGCATTAAATGCACTAAAATAACAGGACCTTTAGCGAGCACACCTAGGCCAATAGCCAGTGCAAAACTCCCCCAACCTAGCGCCTCTTTATCTTGCCTCACCCAAACTAAGCCCAAAATACCCAGCAACACACAATTACTCAGTAAAATATCAAACATCGTCCCCGTAGCAAACAAGGTCCATAATAGCGTGGCTATCAACACCCACGGAGCAAGTAAAGCAACCTTTGGCTCATCCGGCCATAACTGCTTGGCCAGCATACGCGTCATATATAAATTAAGTAAAGCACATAATGGCCCAACTATTCTCGCCGCCCACTCACTCACACCAAACATGCCCCAGCTTAAATTAATCAACCAAAATAATAGAGGCGGCTTATGACTATAAGTAGCACCATTTAGATAAGGCACTAAAAAATCTTGGCGTAACCACATTTCCCAAGCCACGGTTAAATAACGGGTTTCATCAATCGGTGTTGGTGTGCGAAAAAAAATGCTCAAGGTTAACAACAACCAAAGCGGGATAAGCCCCCAACGGGCTAACAATATAGGATTCATATGTAAAGGTTTGTAAAATGCGCGTTATGGCTTAAAACGTATATATTGCCGATATGGCGAGCCATGTTTCCAAGTAAAAGCCTCGGTATAATAATGCATTAAAGAAAAATAGCCAATCAAACCCAAGCTAATTGCTTTTCTGATTTCCATACCAAAGAGAAACTGAGTGATGACATTTACCCACTGATCACCATAAACCTGTAAAACATAAGTCAAAGCAAAAGAGATTAAAGGTAAAACAATAAAAACATTAAGTTTAGCCTTCTTCGCCCAACGATAAATAAAGTTCTGTGGATGCCCTAGATGCTTATTCACATCATGAGTCACATAAAAAACATAAGCCGTAGCATCATGCACTAAGCGTGGAATTAAAATCGCTAGAAAGTAATATTCTTGCACATAAAAATAAAAACTACTGATAATCAATAAGGAATTAGCCCAAATAAAGATGGCACCAAAGCGCGTTTTAACATAGCGCTGACATAAAATAGTACTAAAAAATAAAGAAACCGTTAAACTTGCAGCAAGCTGTTTAACCCATTCAGCATATTGTGGTGTTAAAGTATCTTTAAGAAAAATCCCAATATAAATACTAATTCCAGCAGCAACACTCAGCCATAACAGCAAATAAAATGCCCAACTAGGGAGTTGATAAATTGCACGCCCGACACCATGCTGCTGCTTTAAGACATGATAAACCGTCCATGAAGCGACCAAAATATACAAGACATAATAAGAAACTAACTGATTAGCGATGGCAAAAAACATCATAATAGCCAAAGTCATAATAATAATTTTCTTTTGATAAAACTGAAAATAATCTTTATTCGTAGTCAACAGCACGGTACTGGCAAGAATATGCGGCGTACCAAATAACACCTGAAATAACAAAAAGTGACTGGGACTACTGGGTAAATATTGCAATAAAGCCCCATTTAGCACAAAACTATCCATAAGCTGTGCAAGCAAGCACAACGGAATAATGGCATATAAAGCTAAAAGCAACTTAAAAGAAACAGCCAGCGGCGTGTTCGTTTGAGAGTGAATGCTATTCATGGAGAACTAAATTATTATTGTTATTGTCCAGTGCTAACTGGTACACTGTTTTACCCTAACATTTCAAGCCCTAGCACTATGCCATTTAGCCTTCATCCCACACTAAAAAAAGATTGCATCGAACTTGGCCGCTTAGCATTATGCCGAGTATTACTGATGAATGATAGCCAATTTCCCTGGCTAATACTGGTTCCAGAACGAGAAACCATCAAGGAAATACACCAACTTTCTGACGATGATCAGCAGCTATTAATGCACGAGTCGTGTTATGTAGCAAAAAAATTAGCTGAACACTATCAAGCAGACAAAATGAATATCGCCACACTCGGTAATAGAGTGCCTCAATTACATATCCACCATGTAGTGAGATACCAAAAAGATAAAGCTTGGCCCGAACCTATCTGGGGGAAGTTTGACGTCCTGCCCTACACTGAACAAGGCTTAGAAATAACAATAAGTCAGCTAAGAAAACTTCTCTTGTAACTGCTCATAGACCCTCATAAAAATATCATCATTCCCAAAGTGTTTAATCGGGGAGCTATTTGTTGATATAGATTCCTGCGAAGAGAAACACCACTCCTGAAACATAACTTTTCACGCCTACCCAATATTTTCCAATTAACAAATGAGCCTGAATCCCAAGCATTATAGAAGGGTTCAACT
The DNA here is from genome assembly GCF_900128525.1 of methanotrophic endosymbiont of Bathymodiolus puteoserpentis (Logatchev). GTDB lineage: Bacteria > Pseudomonadota > Gammaproteobacteria > Methylococcales > Methylomonadaceae > Methyloprofundus. The sequence goes on along the minus strand of NZ_FQTQ01000172.1, from coordinate 3,683 downwards.
GCTGTCGTCTAATACTCTTTTACACATTCTCTACAAAACACCCTATAATCAACCTATTATTAAACAGCTATTCTATACCCCACAAAGACTATGATTGAAATTGGTCACTTTAATACCCTCACTATAAAATCTTACAACGGCATGCAATTACACCTTGAAGGTGATAAGTTTGGCGATATATTACTTACTGATAAACAAGCTCCTAGAGGTGCTAAAGTCGGCAATTCTCTTGATGTGTTTATTTATACGGGTTCAAATTCTGAGATACTGGCTACCTGCAAAAAACCTTTTGTTGAAATGGATGGTGTCGCCTGGTTAAAAGTAGTGTCTGTTAACCAGGCGGGAGCTTTTTTAGATTGGGGAATTGCAAAAGACTTGTTAGTGCCTTTTGCGGAACAAGATTATGAGCTTGAAGCAGGCGACTATTGTCTTGCTAAAGTATATATGGATGAACAACACCGTATTGCCGCATCAACCGAGTTAAATAACTTTATTCTTGATGAAGTCAGTTATTTAAAAGAAGGTGATAAAGTCTCACTTGTTATTGCTAAGAAGACAGACTTAGGCTTTAAAGCCGTAGTAGATAATGCTTTTTGGGGCGTTTTATATTACAACGAAGTTTTTCAGCCTCTTAAAGAAGGGCAAAAACTGACCGGCTATATTAAGAAAATTCGTGAAGATAGAAAAGTAGATTTAAGTTTAAATAAAACCGGCCATACCCATGTTGCGCCACTCACCCAACAAATTATGACTCGTCTTGAAGAAAATAATGGGCATTTAGATTTATCAGATAAGAGCTCACCTGAAGAAATTAATGCCGCTTTTGGGGTCAGTAAAAAAGTATTTAAGCACGCCATAGGCGTACTCTATAAAGAAAGACGAATTACTCTAACAAAAACCAGCATTACCCTAAATCATTAAAATTCTTCAAATGGTTTGTTTTAAGGCATAAAGAAAATCTAATGCCTGACGAGGCGTTAACTCATCAGGTGCAAGTTTTTCTATTAATTCAATAGCAGGGTGCGGCTCATTAATAGCAAACAAATCTAATTGCGTGCTGCCTATCTCAGTCTGCTGCTCTTTATAAGCAGAACTTTCTAAATGCCTCAATTTCAACTTAGCTTGCTCAATAACGGTTTTCGGCACACCCGCTAAAGAAGCAACTTGTAAGCCATAACTTTGACTTGCTGCGCCTTCTTTTACTGCATGTAAAAAAACAATTTTATCACCATGCTCCATGGCATCTAAATGCACGTTATGAATAACACTTTGCTCTTCAGGCAGACTAGTCAGCTCAAAATAATGCGTTGCAAATAAGGTATAAGCCTGTATTTTTTTAGCCAAATAATCCGCACATGCCCAAGCTAAGGAAAGGCCGTCAAAAGTACTTGTCCCCCGCCCTATTTCATCCATAAGAATCAAACTATTTGCTGTAGCATTATGTAAAATATTCGCTGTTTCCGACATTTCTACCATAAAAGTAGATCGTCCACTGGTTAAGTCATCCGAGGCACCAATACGCGTAAAAATCTTATCGATCGGGCCACAGTTCATCTTGTTTGCAGGCACAAAACAACCGATATGTGCAATCAACACAATCAATGCAGATTGGCGCATATAAGTTGATTTACCACCCATATTTGGACCGGTTATTATCAACATGCGTCGCTCAGGTGAAAAATTCAAATCATTAGCAACAAACGGAATATTAGAAACTTGTTCAACCACTAAATGTCGGCCGCCTTCAATATTCAAACCATTTTCTTGTTGTAAAACAGGCCGTACTAGATTCAAGCTTTGACTACGCTCAGAAAAATTAACCAAAACATCTAATTCAGCCAAAGCCATAGCACATTGCTGAATAGGGATTAAAACGGAGGCAATGGCATTTAATAATTCGTCATACAGCTTCTTCTCAAACGCCAATGACCTCTCTTTAGCACTGAGCACTGTATCTTCAAATTCTTTTAACTCAGTAGTAAAAAACCGCTCTGCATTTTTAAGAGTTTGCTTACGCGTGTAGGTATCTGGCACATTATCGGATTGCGAGCGAGGGATTTCAATATAATAGCCATGGACACGATTATATTTAATTCTTAATGTTGTAATTCCCGTATTTTCCTTTTCACGGCTTTCCATATCCAATAAAAATTGATTAGCATTTTGACTAAGATCGCGTAAATCATCTAATTCTTGATTATAGCCATAAGCAATTACTCCGCCATCTCTAATTAATACCGGCGGATTATCAATAATTGCTTTCTGTAATAAATTCAATAATTCCGGTTGTTCAGCCATTTTAAGTGTTAAATCACTTAAAATGGCACAATTTGCCCGAGCCAACTGCTTTTGTAAAGCCGGTAAAACAGCAAAAGTGCTACGCAATACTAATAGGTCACGCGGACGCGCTGATTTTAAAGCGACCCGTGAACTAATACGTTCAATATCACCTACAGAACGCAATAAATCACGTATTTCTTGGTAAAGCTGATTAGCTAATAAAGCATCAATACTATCATAACGATTATTCAATAGCCTTTGGTCACGTAAAGGGCGGTTAAGCCAACGACGTAAACAACGACTACCCATCGCAGTTATAGTTTTATCTAGTACCCCTAATAAAGTAAACTGTATTTTCCCTGACGGATGATAATCCAGCTCCAAATTATGGCGACTAGCAGCATCTAATAAAATACTATCATCACTATTTTCTACGCTAATGCCTTGGATATGCGGTAATGCGCTTTGTTGTGTATCTTTAACATATTGCAATAAACAACCTGCCGCAGAAATAGCAGCGGACAAATTATCACAACCAAAACCTTTTAAATCATGCGTTTTAAATTGCTTTAATATTAACTTCCGAGCACTTTCTTCATCGAAATGCCAAGACGGTCTTCTCGTTTGACCTTTTCGTTCTTTTAACACCTCGGGCAAAACCCAATCTTCATCAGATAAAAGCTCAGCAGGATTTAACCTACTTAACTCACTTAATAATTCATTACTTGAATTGACTTGCTGCAAGACAAAACGTCCACTGGTTAAATCTAAACAGGCTATGCCATAGACCTTTTTAAAAAAAACAATCGCAACCAACAAATTATCTTGCCGCTCTTCTAGTAAAGCCTCATCGGTTACTGTTCCTGGAGTTACAACACGAACTACCTGCCGTTCCACTGGACCTTTTGATGTAGTTGGGTCACCAATTTGCTCACAGATTGCAACCGACTCACCAATTTTAATAAGTTTCGCAATATACCCTTCTGCCGCGTGATAAGGTAAGCCACACATTGGGATAGGATTACCCGCTGAATTTCCTCTAGCCGTTAAAGTAATACTTAATAACTCAGCCGCTTTTTTAGCATCATCAAAAAATAGCTCATAAAAGTCTCCCATACGATAAAACACCAAAGTATCTTGATAGTCTGCTTTAATACGATGATATTGCTGCATCATTGGTGTATGAACTGATTTTTTATCGATCATAGGTATTTAGGAGAATTTGTTTAAAATAATGAGTAGAAAATGAACATTTTACCTTTCCTAGCAAAATAAAAGGCAAAAAAAAACCCAGTCTAGTGATTAGACTGGGTTTTTAGAATAAGCGCTTGGCAATTCCCTACTTTCGCATGGATAAATCCACACTATCATCGGCACTAAACGGTTTCACTTCCGAGTTCGAG